>DHSB01000179.1:4512-5031 GCA_002408385.1 Myxococcales bacterium UBA5297 | reverse complement strand
GAGCTGCTCGGAGAGCTTGAGCCGATGCTCCCAGCGCCCACCGGGCTCGCGCACCGCCGACAGCTTGTAGATGCCGCCGAGCGCCGGCTGGTCGAAGGCCGTGGCTAGCCGCGTGCCCACGCCCCAGAGGTCGATGCGCGCGCCCTGCTCCTGGAGGCTCTCGATGATCTGCTCGTCGAGGTCCCCGCTGGCGACGATCTTGGCGTTGGGGAAGCCCTCCTCGTCGAGGATGGCGCGGGCGCGGATGCTCAGGTACGCGAGGTCGCCGGAGTCGAGCCGGATGCCCAAGAGCTCGTGGCCATGCTCGCGCAGCCAGCGCCCGGTCTGTGCCGCGCGGCGCGTGCCCTCGAGGCTGTCAAAGGTGTCGACGAGCAAGATGCAGTTGTTGGGCATCGCCTCGGCGTAAGCCTGGAAGGCTTGCTGCTCGTGCTCGAAGGCCAGCACGAAGCTGTGCGCGTGCGTGCCGCGCACCGGGATGCCGAAGATCCTGCCGGCGAGCAGGTTGGAGGTCGCGTCGAC
>DHSB01000179.1:4079-4377 GCA_002408385.1 Myxococcales bacterium UBA5297 | reverse complement strand
AGCAGGTTGGAGGTCGCGTCGACGCCGCCGACGAAGGCGGCGCGGCACGAGGAGAGGCCTCCGTCGACGCCCTGCGCGCGCCGCAGGCCGAACTCGACTACCGGCTGGTCCTTGGCGGCGAGCTTGACGCGCGCCGCCTTGGTCGCGACCAGGGTCTGGAAGTTGATCAGCGTCAGCAGCGGCGTCTCGAGGAGCTGGCAGTGGAGGATGGGGCCTTTGACGCGCACCAACGGCTCCTGCGGGAAGACGACCGTGCCCTCGGGCACCGCGTCGAGGTCGCAGGCGAGCCGCAGGCCGC
>DHSB01000179.1:0-3984 GCA_002408385.1 Myxococcales bacterium UBA5297 | reverse complement strand
CGCCCGTCCCCTCGGGCCCCGCGTCGGGGTCGCGGGCGAGCCGCAGGCCGCGCAGGTGATCGAGGAACGCCGGCCTGAAGAGCGGCTTGCCGTCGGCGCCGTTGAGCGAGGCGAGGTAGGCGAGGTCGTCGTCGTCGAAGCGCAGCGTCTCCACGTAGTCGACCGCCGGTCCCAGCCCGCAGGCGACCGCAAAGCCACCCTGGAACGGGTTCTCGCGAAAGTGCAGGTAGAAGACGGCCTCGCGCTCGGCGACGCCGGACTTCCAATACGCGTAGGCCATCGTCAGTTGATACAGGTCCGTCAGCAGCGCGAGCGATGGCCGGTACAGCTCACTCGGAACCTTCATCGAGACGACCCCCGGGAGAATGCGAGCGCCAGTCAGCGCGCGGCCCGCCCGGAGGGTCAAGGCAGCAGCGGCGGCCGGAGGGGCGATGTGCCGTCTCGCAGACGCGGCGGGAGGTCCCGAGCTCCGCAGGAGAGGCGCGGGCGGAGGGGCGGCGAGCCGGCTTCTCCGCGCAATCGGGCGAGTCGCGTCCGGCCGCTCGCGCGTCGGTGCGGCAGACAACCGCCGTTTAGACCGCCGGGGAGGTGCGGCGGCCCGGCGTCTGCTTTCGACGAGCGCGCGTCAGCCGGGCGGCGATCGCCCCGCCCGCCGCGCAGGCGGCGGGCGCGGTCGCCATCCCGGCGATCACGTCGAGGACGTAGTGGTGCGACAGGTAGACCGCCGAGAAGGCGACCAGGGCGGCGAAGCCGATGCTGAAGACGCGCAGGAAGATACCCCGGTGCCACAGGTGCCAGACGGCGATGAGCGGGTAGGCCGCGTGGAGGGAAGGCATCGCGCCGAAGACGTTGGGGTTCATCGAATAGATGCCGGCGAAGACGCCGACCCCGAACATCTCGTCGAAACGCCCCGCGCCCGCCGAGTGGGGCAGCGCCGCCGGATCGGCCGGGCCGAGCCCGTGCGCGAGCACGTACCACGGCGGCGCGGCCGGATAGAGCGTGTAGGCCGACACCGCGATGACGTTGGCCGCGAAAAAGCACCAGCCCATCGCCTCGGCGCGGTCGGGCTCGACGAAGAGGTAGACCAGCAGCGTGCCGAAGAACGGCGCGACGAAACCCATGTACGCGATGCCGGCGAAGAGGTCGGCTATCGGATTGGCCCGCGTGGCGAACCAGGCGGCCCAGGGCATCGGCTCCTCCCCGGGGGCCGGAAAGAGCGCGGCGTCGAGCAGGAAGAGGTCCCCGGTGTGGATCTCGCCGCGCAGGGAGGCGAACGCGAGCTGTTGCAGGTCGAGGTAGAGGAAGAGCGCGAGCCAGAGCGGCAGTCCGGCGCGCAGCAGCGCCGCGGTGCGACGGCCGCCAAGGGCGAAGGCCGCGAGGACCCCGTCGAGAACGTAGTGCTCCCAGCGCAGGTGGCCGGAGGCGGCCAACAGCGCGAAGTGGGCGCTCGCGGCGCAGAAGGCCCCTGTGGCCAAGCGCGTTCGCGCAGGGTGCGGCGCGCCGCCTCGCCGAAGCTCGTTGCTCCCGTCGCTCATGAGCAGCGTTCGTAGCGGGGGCGCGGCGCGCGAGGCGAGCCCCGCGAGGCTGCGGCGGTCGCAGAAGTTCGCTGGCGTGCGATTCGGCCGAGCGCGGCCACGGCAGAAGCGCTCGGGCTTCGAGGGGTCGGTCTCGCCGTTGGTGCGCGCGCCGCTGCGGAGGGTCCGGGGCGAACGAAGCCGACCTGCGCGGCGGCCTCGGGCGACGTCGTCGCGGGGGAGCCCGCCGGCCGAGCCGCCTCGACGCTCTGGATTCAGCAGACCCTGGATGCGCGGGCGCGAGGCCCGGCTCGCCTCAGAAGATGCCGTCGCAAGCGGTGCCGAGCACCTCGCCGGCGTATGCGCCGAGCTCGCCGTAGGCGAAGGCCGCGTTGCGGTCGACCGCGAGCCACACCAGCGAGGTGCGCAGGGCCCCGACGACGAATTCGGCCTCGGTCTGGGCTCCGCGCTTCATCTTCAGGCGCCCGAGCGAGGTGAAGAAGATCTCCCCGGCCTCATCGACGATGGCGTCCTCGACCTTGATCGCGCGCATCTTGCCCTTGGTCCCGATGAAGAGGCGGAAGTCCTTGTTGCCCTCGGGCTCGCGCGCCCGATCGACGAAGTAGTAGTTGCCCTCGTCGTCGCGGGCCAGCGCGTGCGCGTGGCGGCGCCAGCGCGGCTTGTAGAGCTGCGCCTTGTCGAGCAGCTTCTTCGCCTCGCTCTTGCCGAGCAGCTTCAACGGCGCGGCCGTCTTGCCGCACTGCAGTTGCGGGGTGCCGTCCTTGACGCCAAACCCGGCCTGCCAGCGCGCCGGCGCGCGCGGCTCCCAGAACGAGTAGTCGAAGGAGCCCCCCTGCGCGCTCGCGCCGACTATTCGCTGCTCGAACAAGCGCTTGCCGTCGCCGACGAACAGGGCCTGACCCTCGCTCGAGTAGGGGACGAAGGCGAAGTAGCGGCCCTTGCCATCGGTGGCGACCTGCAGCTCGGGGCGCTTGCCGGCGAAGTCGTAGGGCTCCTCGGCCCAGGCCGGCGCGACCGGCCCGCTCTCGGACGGCAGCGCGGGCTTGCCGTCGGTGCGCGCCGGTCGTGGCGCCGGCGGCGCGAGCTCGGGGTTGCCGAAGAGCTCCTTGATCATCGGCGCCATCGCGTCGAGCACGTCGTCGACCGTGCCGTTGCGGATTCGCCGATTGGCCTGGGCGAGCATCTTGGCCCGCTTCACCTCCATCAGCTTGAAGGTGACGAGCCAACTCTCGCCGAGCTTGGAGAGGGTGCCGAAGAGGAGGTGCTCGACCCCGAGCGCGCCCCCGACCTCGGCGATGCACGTGTCCTCCTGACATCCCAGCAGGGCGCGCTGGCGATCGAAGCCGAGCAGCGTGCCCACCTCCTGCTGCGTGATGAGCTGGATGCTGGGGATGCGGCGCACCTCGGAGGTGGCCACCTCGGTGATCGAGGCGGCGATCTTCTCGCTCACCCCTTCGCCGGCGGTGAGCGGGACGATGGCGACCTTGACCTTCTGGGACGGAGCGGCGGAGGTGGCGGCCGCGAGCAGGGCGATGAGCAGGGTAGGCATGCCCGATATTCCTACTCCAGGCGAGGGCTCGCGATCACCTCGGGGCGGGGCCGGACGACGGCGCGCATGCATCGCCGGGGCTTCTTTGGTCCGGGCGTATCGCGACGGACCCCGTGCGAGCGCGCGCTGCTTCGAGCGACTTGCCGACACCCCATCAGTCGAGCTGGAAGGTGTACGTGTAGGTGATCTCGGTGACGATGGGCTCGCCACCTTCGGTGCCCGGCTTGAAGGCGAAGCGGCGCACCGCCTCGAGCGCGGCTTCGTCGAAGCCGTGGCCGGCGCGCTTGACCAGCCGGGCCTGGGTCACCTTCCCGGTCGCGTCGATGGTCAATTCGAGGATCACCTGGCCCTCGATGCCCAGCTTGCGCGCCTCCTCCGGGTACTTCGCCTTCACCTCGCGCGAGAGCTCCGGCAGCTTGGTGACCTTGTAGCGCGGCACGTAGCGGCCGGTGGGCGACGCGTAGGGCTTCACGTCCTCGGCTTTGGGCGCGACTGTCGGGGCGCTTCCGTACAGGGTGTTGCCGACCGGCGCGGCAAACGAGCCGGCCGTGGTCGTCGAGGACATGGAGATGCCGATCATGATCGGCGCTTGGGGCGCGGTGTCGGCCGGCGCAGCGTCGTTGGGCGGAGGGGGCAGCTCTTCGGTGAGCTCCGGGGGCGGCGGCGGCGCGTCCTTGGGGGGCGGGGGCGCGGGCTGCTCGAGCGGCTTGGGCGGCGGCTTGGGCTTGGTTTTCACCACCTTCGGTGGTTCGGGCTTCTTCTCCTCGGGAGCGGGCTCGGGAGCGGGCGGCGGTGGTGGCGGCTGCTTCTGGACGACCTCGAATTCGACGGGCTGCTGCGCCTCGGGAGGCGGCGGGGCGCCACCGATGGCAAGGGCCGCTACTTCGCCTTCGTCCCCTA
>DHSB01000033.1:25552-25796 GCA_002408385.1 Myxococcales bacterium UBA5297 | reverse complement strand
AAAGGTAAAAATAATGACCGAAACGGTGCCGCCGATAAACGACGCAAAAGCCGCCATACCCATCGCGGGTCCGGCCCGGCCCTTGAGGTTGAGGGGATAGCCGTCGAGGGCGGTCATGACGGCGGCTGAATCACACGGCGAATTGATCAGGATCGAGGTGATCGAGCCGCCGTACATCGCGCCGTAATAAATGCCGGCAAGCATGATAATACCGGCGACGGGATCCATGCCAAAGGTGATGGGC
>DHSB01000033.1:24999-25401 GCA_002408385.1 Myxococcales bacterium UBA5297 | reverse complement strand
CAGACCCGCCGACGGGCCCAGGCCCGGCAAGGCGCCGATCAGCGTTCCGCTAACCACGCCGATGAGACAGTAAAGTATATTCAGCGGCAGCAGCGCTACCTGAAAGCCTAACAACAGGCTTTGTAAAGTTTTCATAGTTGTTCCTCCCGCTAGACACCAAGGAGGCCGACCGGCAGCATCACGTCAAGGCCCACCTTGAAAATCAGGTATAAAACGGCGGGTAAAATGACGGCGACCATCGCGGTGACCTTAACGTTCTTCTTTTCGGCCAGCATGGTTGTCAAAAAGGCACCCATGAGCCCCATGGCAACGACAAAACCCGTCCATTGGCTCAGAATACTGGCGACAAGGGCGCTGCCTGCAACAATACCGAGCAGTTTAAGGCCCTGACGGTCGAATACC
>DHSB01000033.1:21359-24852 GCA_002408385.1 Myxococcales bacterium UBA5297 | reverse complement strand
GCTTCTTCTGGGCGGGCACGCTTTTTCTGACGGCGCCGATAATCAGCACAGCAGACAGCAGCAATAGCAGAATGCCAGCGATGAACGAGACAAACCCGGGGCCGGGCGCGCTGTCGGCGGCGGGGGCCGGGGCCTTGCGCGAGGCGGATTTCTGCGCGGCGCTCGCCGGCGCGGTCAGGAGCAAGGCCGCGGCGGCGGCCAGGACGGATGCGGTCGTCCTCTTCATGGGCACAGCGTCCTCCGACGAAACGAGTCCTTACTTGAGCGTGTCGATGACCGGGCTGCCGAGCTGCTCTTGCAGCCTGCGGGCGCGCTCCTGCTCTCTTTGCAGCAGCTCTTCGAGCTCCCGGGCCGCGGTGATTGCCTCCCGGCGGGCGACCTGCGCGGCGCGCGCGTTCCTCTCGGCGCCCGACTGGGCGTCCTTGGCGCGCTGGCGGGCCTGCTCGGCCTTGCGGAGCGCGTCGAACAGCTCGGTGTTCTTGTCCTTGAGCTCGTCGGCGGCCGCCTGGGCGCGGGCGCTGGCCTCTTCGGCCAGGCGGGCCGCCTCGGCGCGCTCGCGCTCTTTGCGCTGCACCTCCTCGAGCCGTTGCTTGGCCTCGGCCTCGGCCGAGCGGGCGGTCGCCTCGGCCGTCTTGGCGAGGTCGGCCTGCACGAGCGCGTCCTGGCGGGCGTTCTGGATGACCACCAGCGCGACGAAGGAGGCGGCGACCAGCAGGCTGAGGAAGACGATCCCGCCGACGGTAAAGGCGCGCTTGCGCCGGGCGGCGCGCAGCTCCTGGTTGAAGACCGCCTCGAGGAACCGCTGCTGCAGCGCGGGCAGCTCGCCGCGGTAGCGGCGCTGGAAGCGCCGGGCCTCCTCGACCATCTCGCCGCGCCACAGCAGGCCGCTGTCGTGGCCCTTGCCCTGCCACTGCTTGGCCGCGTTGCGAAGCTGCTCGAGGAAGGCCGCGTCCTCGCCGCTCTCGTCGAGCCAGCGGCGCAGCGTCGGCCAGCTATGGATGAGCGACTCGTGGACGATCTCCACGGTGGCGCCCCCGCCGCCGGTCTGCACGGTGAGCAGGCGCGCCTGCACGAGCTGATCGAGCAGGCGCTGGACCTCGGCCCCATCGCGCGACAGCTCGCGCAGCTCCTCGGCCGAGACGATGGCGCGGGTGCGCTCGGGGGTGACCAGGCGCAGGAAGAGGGCGCGGGCGAGGGTGCGGGTCTGGGGAGCGAGCTCGTTGAGGACGTTGTCCGCGTGGCTGGCCAGCGCGCCGGCGATGCCGCCGATCGACTCGTAGCTGGCGACGGTGAGCAGCTTGCGGGCCGCGTCGCGGCTCTCCCACAGCTTGGTCGCGCAGAACTGCAGCAGCGGCAGCGCGCCCTGCGTCGCCTGCAGGTGCGAGAGCATGTCGTCGACCACCTGCTCGGTCTCGAAGCGGTACCCGGCCATCTCGGCCGGCTGCACGATCGCGTCGCGCAGGCCGTCGCGGGCCGGCGAGGTGAGGAAGAACAGCCCATGGCTCATCTCGGCCATGAAGTGCTGGTCCTCGGGCACGCGGTCGAGGAAGTCCGAGCGGATCGAGAGCACGACGCGGGTCGGCGAGGTGGCGTCGTCGGCGATGCCGGCGAGGCAGGCGGTGAAGGCGAGCCGCTCCTCGAGGTCGGCGACCTGGGTGTAGAGCTCCTCGAACTGGTCGATGAAGAGCAGGATGCTGCGCTTCTCGCGCCGGGCCCGGGCGCGCAGCACCGCGCCGACGTAGCCGGGCTCGTCGCGTAGGCGCTGCACGAGCTTGCGCTGCTCCTCGAGGTCGGCCTCCACCGAGATCGAGCTGCTCACCAGCGGGGCGACCACGCTGGCGAGCGCGTTGAGCGGGTTGCGGCCGGGGCGAAAGACCATCGACTCCCAGGCCTCGCCCGAGCGCTTGAGGGCGGGGACGACACCGGCGCGCACGAAGGAGCTCTTGCCGCTGCCCGACGGGCCGACGATCGCCATCAGGGGCACGTCGCGCACGCGGTTGACCACCGCGGCGATCTCATGGGTGCGGCCGAAGAAGCGATCGGCGTCCGCTTCCTGGAAGGAGGCGAGGCCCGCGTAGGGGCTCTCGTCGATCTTGATCTCGCGGCTGTAGCGGCCCGGCAGGAACGGCTCGAGGGCGCGCAGCAGCGAGAGCGCGTCGCCCCAGCGCTCGGCCTTGTTCTTCTTGAGGCACTTGTCGACGACGTCGGCGAGCTCTTGCGGAACCCCCGGCGCCACCTTGCGCAGCGGCGGCATCGGCTCGCGCAGGTCGCCGGTGACCGACAGCGCCATGCCCGTCAGGCCTTTGAGCGGGTGCTGCCCGGCGAGCATGCGGTAGAGCATGATGCCGGTCGCCCAGATGTCGGTGGTGTGGTCGATGCCCTGGGCGCGCCACTGCTCGGGCGACATGTACGCGAGGGTGCCCATGATGGCGCCGTGGCGCGTCAGCTCCGCGCCGCTCTCGCCCGCCTCGTCGCCCGCCCCGCCCTCGCCGTCGGAGGTCTTGTCGTCGCCGGCGAGCACCTTGGCGATGCCGAAGTCGAGCACCTTGATGGTGCCCGACTCGGTCACGAAGATGTTGTCCGGCTTCAGGTCGCGGTGGACGATGCCCTCCTCGTGGGCGCGGGCCAGGGCGCGCACCACCGGCACCATCAGCTCGACCGCGCGCGCCGCGGGCAGCGGCTTGCCGTCGGAGATGAGCTTGGTGAGCGGGTGGCCCTGGAGGAACTCGAGGACCATGAACGGCATGCCGTCGTGTTCGTCGGCCTCGTAGATGATGACGATGTTCTCGTGGCCGCAGCGCGCGGTGGTGCGGGCCTCGAGCACGAAGCGCTTGGCGAGCTCCTGGTTGTCGGTGTGCAGGAACTTGATGGCGACGCGGCGGCCGAGCTTGGTGTCGCGGGCGAGAAAGACGCTGCCCATGCCGCCCTTGCCGAGCAGGCGGATCAGCTCGTAGTGCGCGATGCGGTCGCCGGGCTTGAGCGCGCCGACGGCCTCCTTGGCCGACTTGCCGCCCGTGGTGCCGGGGGACGACTTCTCGCCCGTGGGGCGCTCTCCGGTCGGCCTCTCGCCCTCGGTGGGCATCAAGGTGTTGGGCTTGCGCGAGGGGACGGGCGCGGCTTCTGCCTTCAGCGCGGCGGCCTGCGGGCGCGCGGCGCGCGGTGCCGCAGTGGCGGTCTGAGGTGCGGGCGCCACGGCCTTGGCGGCGGGGGCGGCGGCCCGGGCTGCGGCCGCGGCCAGACCGGAGACCGTGTGGCGCTCGCCCTCCCTGGTCGGCGGGGTGATGACGGTCGCTGACGCGCCGATCGCCGTGGCAGGGGGCACCACGGCCTTCAGCTTGGTGGCACGATTGGGCAAGTATTCGGTCGCCGCGTCGCCGATGGCCGTCGGTGGCTCGGCAGGCGCCGAGGCGGAGTCCTTCAGGTTCTCGGCGCGGCCCGGCAGGTACTGCGTCTCGGCGTCGCCGATGCTCGTGGGCGCCTCGGGCCGCGGGGC
>DHSB01000033.1:16210-21055 GCA_002408385.1 Myxococcales bacterium UBA5297 | reverse complement strand
GCGGGGCCGCGGTGGCCGCTTTCAGAGGGGCCGCGACATGCTGGGTGGGCGCTTCGACGACGCGGGTGACGGCCGCGGCGTCGATGTGAAGCGTCTCCTCGTCCCCCTCGTTGGCGCGAGGCGCCGGTTGCGCGACGGCCGCTGATTTGTGCGCCCCCTCGACCTTGGCGACGACGTTGTGCGGAGTCTTGCCCGTCTTGTTCTCGCTCATCGTTTGCCGCTTTCCTTCCGAGGCTGCGAGGTCGCAGGGAATGGAGCGATCCGCGCCTGCGGTCGCGAAGCCGCCGAGCCGCCGGAACGTCCACTTGCGAGGCTTTCTGCCGCTCGCGAAGGCGCCCTCAGTGGCCCGGGGTCGTGACTGTTCCTGGTGTCCTCTTGGTCCTTCGCGAGCTGGGCGGTTCTGATTGCTGGCGCCCAGCGTGCAGCAATGGGCATTCTCTCGCAGTCCGGGGTGCAGGCCAAGCGGAAGGCTCCCGAACGGTCGCGGCATGAGGCGGTTTCGCCGTTTGGCTCGCCGGGCTGCTTGCCCATGGTCGGTCCGAGGCGCTGCAGCGATCGACTCGAGAGTAGAGTAGAGCCCGTTGAGGGCGGCGCCGGCGGCGAGCGGCTCTCGTCGCGCAGGAACGACCCTGTGCGCGCCGTTCGCCTCTGAGGTGTTCATGGTCGGTTGGCTGTTGTTCGCGGCGATCCTGATGCTCCTGCTCTTCGCGCTGTTCCCGGGGCTGCGCCGCGGTTTCCGCGAGGAGCGCGAGGAGCAGATCGCAAGGCAAGCCGACAGCTTGAAGAAGCAGATGGATAGGGTCTTCGTGGGCGCGCACGAGTATCGCGACGTGAAGCTCGAGGAGTTCGCTCGGCTCGACCGCGGCTGGTACGAGGCGGTCGGCCGCGAGCTTGCGACCGAGGGCTTCACGCACGTCGGCGACGTCGTCGACCTGACCGTGGCTCGCGCCTTCCCCAACCTCGAGAGCGTCTCGCGCGGCTTCGTCGCCGCCGACGGCCGCGTGCGCGCCTCGGCGACGCAGGTGCGGCCGACGGGCTTCGCGCGGCTGATGCAGCTCGTCGGAGTCGTTCCGCGCCGGCTCCGAATCGTCGAGCTCTGCAGCGAGCTGCCCGACGGCCCGATGCTCGTGACCGCCAACTCCGAGGGCATCGACCACCTCTCGCTGCCCGAGCAGATAGCGACCGAGCGGCTCCCACAGAAGACGCCGCCGCTCGAGCTGCTGCGCCGCCACCTCGGGCGGGTCGCCGAGCTCGGCGACGAGGCGCGGCTCGTGCTCTTTCGCGACTGCCACGACTCGCTGCAATCGGCCCAGCGCGCGAACGTGCTGCTGGCGATCCACCGCGACGGGGTCGGCGCCCTGACGCGCGAAGAGCTCGAGAGCACCGTGGGGCGACGCCTCACGAAGGCCGAGGAGCGCCTCATCGAGAAGCTGCAGAAGCCGGGGTGACCCGCGCGCCCGGTTGCCCCATCGCGCCCAGACCGTCCGAGGGACGGGTGGTCATTCGCGTCTGGTGACGGTGATGCGTCGGGTGATGCAACCCGGCTCTCCCGGTCACCCTGAAAAAGTGTCGAAGAAGCCTTCGAGGGAACCGCTCCCCTCGAGCCCGCGCGGCTCTCCTCGACCCGCGCGCCCGGCTGTTCGCTGCTTGGCACTCTCCGGCGCGAGGCGGTATCAAGGTCCGCGCTTTGGACGCCCCGCCGCGGGCGCCGACCGGACCGGACGATGTCCTTGATTGCTCGAGCACTGTGGTTTCGCCAGGAAGAGAGCTTGCTCGCCAGGCTGCTCCTGTCGCCGCTGTGGCTGCTTTCGCTCGTCTTCGGCCTGGTGGTCGCGCGGCGGCGCGCCGCGTGGCGGCGCAAGGCCCTCGCGGTGGACGCGCGGGTGATCTCGGTCGGCAACCTCACCGTCGGCGGCGCGGGCAAGACGCCGGTGACCATCGAGGTCGCGCGCCGGCTCGCGGCCCGCGGCGAGCGCGTCGCCATCCTCTCGCGCGGCTACGGCCGGGAGAGCGAAGGCGAGGTGGTCGTCAGCGACGGCGAGCGCGTCCTGGTCGACGCGCGCACCGGCGGGGACGAGCCGGTCCTCATCGCGCGCTCCTGCCCCGGGTCGCCGGTGCTGGTCGGGCCGGACCGCGCCAAGCTCGCCCGGACCGCTGTCGAGCGGTTTGGCGCCCGGACGCTGGTGCTCGACGACGGCTTCCAGCACCTGCGGCTCGCGCGCGATCTCGACCTCGTCGTGGTCGACGGCTCCAACCCCTTCGGCAACGGGCACCTGATGCCGCGCGGGCCGCTGCGCGAGCCGAAGGGGGCGCTCGCGCACTCGGGGCTGGTCTGGTTGAGCAAGGTCGATCAGGCGTCGCCCGAGTCGATCGAGCGGCTCGCCGAGGAGGTGCGCCGGCTCACCGGCGCGGAGCCCGTGCGCTCGGCTTATCGGGTCGCTGACGTGCGGCGGCTCGAGGCGAGCGGCGCCTCGGTCTCGCTCGGCAGCGAGGCTCTTCGCGGCCGGCGAGTACACCTGCTCGCGGCCATCGCGCGGCCCGAGTCGTTTGTCCAGACCGTCGAGTCGCTCGGCGCCGAGATCGCGGGGGCGGCGCTGCTTCCGGATCACGCCTTTCTCGACGAGCGCGAGCTGGCGGAGGCGGCCGCAGCCGCGAAGAGGACCGGCGCGGAGGCCATCGTGATGACCGAGAAGGACGCCGCGCGCTTCTCGCCGCCGCAGGCGGCCGAGCTTCCCTTCCTCGTCGTTCGAGTCGAGCTCGCGATCCTCGCCGGCGAGGACCGGCTCGCCGAGGCACTCTGAAGAATGGGCCTTCTCCTCTACGTCCTGCACCGACTTCCGAAACGCCTGGCCGAGGCGCTGATGCGCTCGCTCGCTTGGCTGGCCTGGATCCTGGGCGTGCGCCGCGCGGTCGCCCGCCAGAGCCTGACGACAGCCTTCCCCGAGCTCTCCGAGGCCGAGCGGCTCCGGCTCGCCCGGCGCAACTACCTGCACCTCGGCACCTGCGCGGCGGACTTCCTGCGCAGCCCGGGGCTGAAGGACGAGGAGCTGAGAGCGCTCGTCGATCCCGGCGACTGGGCGAAGATCGAGCCGTACCTGCGTGAGAAGAAGGGCTTCATCGCCGCCACCGCGCACTTCGGCAACTTCGAGCTCTTCGGGGTCTACGCCGCGCGCCAGGGCGCGCCGCTGGCGATCCTCACGCGCGTGCTCAAGGGCGCCGCCAACGCGCGCTGGGTGCGCACGCGCGCGCTGGCCGGAATCCGCGAGATCCACAAGGGCTGGGACAACCTCTTCCAGTCGGTCGAGTCGGGCGAGGCGCTCGCGCTGCTGATCGACCAGAACATGCTGCTCAAGCGCGCGGTGTTCGTCCCGTTCTTCGGCCGCATCGCCGCGACGACGCCCGCCCCCGCGGTGGTCGCCGAGAAGACCGGGGCGCCGGTCTTCCTCGCGCTGATGCCGCGGAAGGACGACGGCACCTATCGGGTCGTCATCGACGGCCCGTTCCACTTCGAGAGGCGCAGCGACGACCGCCAGCAGGACATCCTCGCGTTCACCGCGATGCTCAACGAGCGGCTCGAGGCGCGCATCCGCGAGCATCCCGAGCAGTGGTTCTGGCTGCACCGGCGCTGGAAGACGCGGCCGCCCGAAGAGTCAGAGGTCGCCACCGCGGCCTAGTCCCCGGAGTGGAAGAGGCGCGCCGCAAGGCGCGAGAGAGCCGGCGTCGGTCACCCTCGACTTCGCGAACCGGCGAAGGGGAGCGCAGGGATCTCGCCGGCCGCCCCGAGTACGCCCTTGTCAGTTGTTGCTGTACACGAACTCGTCGTCGCCGTCGGTGACCGTGATGATCAGGATGGTGTCGGCCTTGAGCGTGTCCGAGGTGTCGCTCCAGGCCTGCTCCATCACGGCGGCGTGGTCGGCGCTGTAGGCGAGCACGTGGAGGATCTGCTTCACCCACTTGTGCTCCGGGGCGACGTTCGCCGAGCTGTCGAGGATGCCGGCGAGCTTCTTTTCGAGCAGCGACTGCGCCGTGGCGAGCGGGTAGGGCGCGTCGCGGGGCCAGCCGACCGCGCGAGTGACGCTGACGCCGACCTTCATCCCGTCAATCTCCACCACCAGGTCGGTGATCTTGCTCTCGGGGTCGAGATAGTTCACCTCGAGCTCGGTCGCGAAGAGGCTCGCGAGCTCGCAGCGCTCCAACATCTCGTAGGCGAAGACCTCGGAGAGGAGGGAGCTGCCGCCGGCGTTGCCGTCGTTGAAGACCTCCTGGCCGCCCTCGGTGAGGAGCGTGAAGTCCGCGACGTCGTAGGGATCGTCCGCGAAGTCGATGTTGTTGTGGAAGACGAACGGTTCGGGCGAGGTGAGCTCGTCGTCGAGCACACCGCAGGCGCCCGAGATGGCGCCGAAGCCGGGCAGAGGCACTTCGACTCCCGCGTCGGAGTCTTCGCCCGCGTCGGAGTCTTCGCCCGCGTCGGCAACTTCGCCTCCGTCGGGGGCCGGCTCGCCGGAGTCGGCCGGCGTGCCCGAGTCGATGACGATGCCCGCGTCGGAGAGGCCGGCATCGTGATCCAGAGTGTCGTCGTTGCCCGCGCAGGCGGCGAGGAGGCCGATGACGAAGATGGCGGACCAGATTCTCGAGCGGGACATCGTTCCTCCGACGGTTCGTTCGCCGAATAACGTAGCAGGTCCATTGCGCATCGCGCATCTGGCGTGGACCCCTGCAGCGAGCCTCTTCGCGCCCCACCCGGTGCGGACGACGCCATTGCTCTTGCGGAGGAGGCAGGTGCCTTTGCGAACGACGCCAGAGCTCTTACGGACGAGGCAGGTGTCCTTGCGGACGAGGAAACTG
>DHSB01000033.1:11109-15968 GCA_002408385.1 Myxococcales bacterium UBA5297 | reverse complement strand
CTGTCCTTGCGGACGAGGGAACCGTCCTTGCGAGCGAGGGAACTGTCGTTGCGAGCGAGGTAACCGTCCCGTCGAGCGAGGGAACCGTCGTTGCGAGCGAGGTAACCGTCCCGTCGGGCGAGGGATCCGTCGTTGCGAGCGAGGGAACTGTCCCGTCGAGCGAGGGAACCGTCGTTGCGAGCGAGAGAACCTGTCCTTGCGTGGTCGCCGACGTCGCTGCTGCGCTTGCCGGGTGCCTGGGCAAGGTCGCAGACTTATTAGCCATTTTTGTACGCGGTCGCAGTTGCCGGTCCGCGGGGGCGTCCCGCCCGAGGGGGCGAATCCTCAGGCAGCACTGGGGGCATTCGTACGCCGGTTCTCGAGGAGAGACGGGACGCCCCGCGCTTGACATACCGAGCCGCCGCGTTGGACTGGAGGGGTTCCGGCAGCTCCCGCAGGAGATTGCGATGGCGGTAACCAAAGACGAGATCGCCGACGTCGTCGAAGCGCACATCGCCAAGCACGGCTTCCAGAGGATGACGGTAGACGAGATCGCCGCGAAGCTCGGCATCTCGAAGAAGACGCTCTACCAGCACTTCGACACCAAGCAGGACATGTACGCCTACGTCTTCGCGCGCATCGGCGAGAAGAGCCGGGCGGAGCTGGCCGCCTCGGTCGCCGGTGAGGGCTCGTGTCGCGAGAAGGTGTTGAAGCTGGCGCGGATGATCCTCGCCCAGGCCCGCGGGCGCCTCGTCGGAGCCGGCGACGATCTGCGCGGCGAGCACGTCGTGGCGGCGAGCGCTTGTACCGAGGCTTGGGGCACGCTGCTCGAGGACCTGCTCGAGAAGGGCCGCGCCCGCGGCGAGCTCGCGATAGGGGACGCGACGCTGGCTCAGCGAATGGTCACGGCGATGCTCACCGAGTACTCCCTGATGCTCAGCGAGAACCCGAAGCTCAAGCGCGACGAGGAGCTCGTCGCGGCCATTGACCGCTTTCTCGGGTGAGCCTCCCGCGCTCCCTTCATCGCGTCCGCGCGGGCGGCGACGTTCCGCCGTCATTGGCTGCGAGCGCGCCGCAGGTCGCGGGACGTGGACGCGGCCCGTCCGAAGAGTGGTGAAGATCCGTCGAAGAATCCTTCGAGCGAAAACCGGTCAGCCCGAGCCTTTCGGCAGGCTCGGGGCAGGCTCGAGTCGAAGGCCCTTCGACTCCGCCCCCGTCGCTGGCGCGTCGAGGGCTACGCTCAAGGTGAGCGGGGATGGACCTAGGCAAAAAGGAGAATTCGAGACACGTCTTGTGGGCTGCGGCTCGACCGCTCCACGGCCCGCGGCTCGGCTGGCGAAGCCTCGATTGACTCCAATGTTCATCTCCCGATAATCGCTGCCCGTGCGCGCCCTCCCTCAGCTCGAGCCTCCCGCCTCGCTCCTGCCCCTCCTCGAATCCTTCGCCGGTCGCAGGGTCCTGGTCGTCGGCGACATCGTCGCCGACCACTACATCTACGGCGAGACCGACCGCATCTCGCGGGAAGCGCCGGTGCTCATCGTGCGCTACGAGAAGTCGGAGGTGCGGCTCGGCGGCGCGGGCAACGCGGCGGCCAACCTGCGCGACCTGGGCGCGAGCGTGACCGCGCTGGGGGTCATCGGCCGCGACGAGATGGGCGGGCAGGTCCGGGCCCACTGCCGCAAGCGCGGCATCCGGCTCGTCTCGCCCAAGGCGCCCGGCCTGGTCACCGAGACGAAGACCCGCATCCTCGCCGGCGGCCTCAACACCCGGCGCCAGCAGATGCTGCGGCTCGACCGTGGCGCCCAGGGGCCGCTCTGCGACGAGGTCCAGGCGCAGCTCGCCGCGCTGCTCGAGGAGCTGGCGGGTGAGGCCGACGCCGTCCTCGTCTCCGACTACGGCGGCGGGGTACTCGGCGAGAAGGTCATCGCCGCCTCGCTCAAAGCGGCCCGCTCCAAGGCGCCGGTCTGCGTGGACTCGCGCTACAACCTGCGCGCCTTCGCCGGCGCGACGCTGCTCAAGCCCAACGAGCCGGAGTTCGAGGCGCTCGCCGGGATTCGCCCGGAGAACGACGCCGAGCTGATGCGGACGATTCGCCGCACCCGCAAGCGCGTTCCCTCGAAGGCGATGGTGATGACCCGCGGCCGCAACGGCATGGTGCTCGCCGAGGGCGCGGCGATCACCGTCATCCCGCCGCACGGCAGCCGCCCGGCGGTCGACGTCACCGGCGCGGGCGACACCGTGGGCGCGACCCTGACGCTCGCGCTGGCCGCCGGCGCCAGCTTCGAGGACGCGGCCCGGCTCGCCAACGTCGCCGGCGCGCTCAAGGTGCAGAAGATGGGCACCGTCACCGTCGGCCTCGCCGAGCTGCGCGGCGAGCTTGAGGATCCCCAGGAATGAGCCTCTCCAAGATCGAGCCCCTCGCCGCCGTCGTCGACAAGGTCAGGGCCGCCCGCGCGCAGGGGCGCACCGTGGCGATGGCCAACGGCGTCTTCGACCTGCTGCACGTCGGCCACGTGCGCTACCTGCAGGCCGCCAAGGGGCTCGCCGACGTGCTCGTCGTCGCGGTCAACTCCGACGCCTCGACCCGCGCCTACAAAGGCCCGGGCCGCCCGGTAGTCCCCGAGGCCGAGCGCGCCGAGCTCGTCGCCGCGCTCGCCTGCACCGACCACGTGCTGCTGTTCGACGACGCCGACGTGCGCGCGGTGCTGCGGGCGCTCAAGCCCGACGTGCACGTCAAGGGCACCGACTACACCGAGGCCTCTATCCCCGAGCGCGACGAGGTGCTCGCCTACGGCGGCCGGGTCGCCGTCGCCGGCGATCCGAAGGACCACTCCTCGACCGACATGATCCGCCGGCTCAACGGAGGCTAGCCCAAGGTGGCGCGGCTCTCGGTCACGATCATCACCAAGGACGAGGAGCGAGACCTGCCCGCGTGCCTGGCCTCGGTCGCGTTCGCCGACGAGGTGATCGTCGTCGACGCGCAGAGCAGCGACCGCACCCGCGAGCTCGCGCGGGCCGCCGGCGCGACGGTCTTCGAGAACCCCTGGCCCGGGTACGCCGCGCAGAAGCGCTTCGCGATGGAGCGGGCGAGCGGCGACTGGGTGCTCAACCTCGACGCCGACGAGCGCGTCTCACCCGAGCTGCGCGAGGCGCTGCCCGCAGCGCTCGCGCAGGACGAGCTCGACGGCTACCAGGTCGCCTTCCGTACCTGGATTCTCGGGCGACGCGTGCGCTTCGGCGCCTTCGGCGGCGAGCGGCACCTGCGCCTGTTCCGGAGGGCGAAGGCGAGCTATCCGGACTGCGAGGTCCACGAGGGCGCCGTCATCGACGGAAAGGTCGCGCGCCTCGACGCGCCTATCCTCCACCACACCTACGCCTCGCTCGACGAGTGCCTCGAGAAGATCAACCGCTACTCGAGCCAGGCCGCGCTCCAGCGCTACCGGGCCGGGCGGCGCTTCGGGCCGCTCGATCTGCTGCGCGGGCCGTGGGGCTTCTTTCGTCGCTACGTGTTTCGGCTCGGCTTCCTCGACGGTTACGCGGGCCTGGTGCACGCGTGGCTCTTCTCGCTCTACGACTTCGCCAAGTACGCCAAGCTCGACGATCTCGACCGCGCCGCGCGGAAGCGGCCCGACGACGAGGCGCCGGGCGGCCGGACCGGGAGCGCGGGCGCGGCATGAGGATCCTCTCGCTGCTCTCGACCTCGAGCGTGACCGGGCCGGCCGAGCTGTGCCTGAGCGACGCCGAGGCGTTGCGCGACGCGGGCCACGAGGTGCTCTTCGGCTGCGACACGAAGCGGCCGGGCAACTACGTCGAGGCCATCCGGCGCGCCGGGTTCGAGGTGATGGACGAGCTCGCGCTCTGCCGCAAGTCGTCTCCGCCCGACTTGCTGCGCGACCTCGTGCGCCTGCGCCGCCGGATGCGCGGCGCGGACGTGGTCCACTGCCGCTTCTCGCACGACCACACCCTCACCCTGCTGGCGATGAAGGGGATGGCGCGGCCGCCGCTGCTGGTGCGCACGGCCGAGATCGCGCCCTCGCTGCGCCCGGGCCGCGCCCGCGGGGTCGGCTTCCGGGCCTGCGACGCGGTCGTCGTCTCGTGCCGGGGGTACGCCGAGCGCCTGAGCATCGCTCACCGCGTCCCCGCGGAGCGGATCGCCGTGCTGCCCGGCCGCGTCGACCTGCGGCGCTTCACCCCGGGCGACGGCGCGGCGCTTCGCCGCGAGCTCGGGGTGGGCGAGGGCGAGGTGCTCTTCGGCATCGTCTCGCGCATCAAGGCCGAGCGGCGCCACGAGCTGCTCGTCCGCGCGTTCGCGCAGGCCGCGCGCGAGCAGCCTCGCGCGAAGCTGGCGCTCATCGGCCGGGGCGAGCACGAGCCGGCCATCCGCGAGTTGGTCGGCGACCTCGGGCTCGCCGGGCGCGTGCTCTTCGCCGGCTATCGGACCGGAGAGGCGCTCGTCGAGGCCTACCGGGCGCTCGACGTGAAGGTCTGGCTCGCCGAAGGCAACGACGGCACCTGCCGCGCGGTGCTCGAGGCGCTGGCCTGTGGCAAGCCGGCGATCGTCGGCGACCAGGGCGCGATGAGCGAGATCGTGCGCGACGGCGTCGACGGCCTGACCGTCCGGCTCGAGGAGCGGGCTCTGTGCGAGGCGCTCGGGTCGCTGTGCGACGAAGGCCGGCGCGCCCGGGTCGCGGCCCACGCGCGCGAGAGGGCGTCGGCCTTCGATCTGCCGGTGCGCGCAAAGGCGGTCGTCGACCTCTTCGACAGGCTGGGAGCGAGGGTCGAGAGCCGGTAGGGGCGCACAGCGGTGCGGCCGTCGAGGAATTGGCCAGATGCGCGGGCGATACGAAAGCCCGGAGCGCCAGCCTTCGTGCTGGCGGGCC
>DHSB01000033.1:7261-11075 GCA_002408385.1 Myxococcales bacterium UBA5297 | reverse complement strand
CGGTAGGGGCGCACAGCGGTGCGGCCGTCGAGGAATTGGCCAGATGCGCGGGCGATACGAAAGCCCGGAGCGCCAGCCTTCGTGCTGGCGGTCGGGTGGAGCGTAGGCGCCGGGCAGGTCCGCGACGCGCACGTTCCATCGTTGAGACCTCTCGAATCGAGAGGGGGCGGAGGATATCGCAGCGCCCGGTCGGCCCGCCTCCGGACGCCGCGGGGGCGAGTGGTCAAGCTCGCCTCTTTCCGTTTGCAGCGCGGCCGACCTGCCGCTCGGCGCTCTATTCCGAGACAGCCGCGACCCCACATTTGATCGGCGTCGCTCGGGGAGCGTCTCCGCCCGCCCAAGGGCGCAGGCAGGCGGCGCCGGAGGGAGCGAGCCATGGCTCAGAGGCGGATTCTGATTCTCTACGCGACATCGCACGGGCACACCGGCAAGGTCGCCGAGCGGCTGGCAGGCCAGCTTCGCCTGCGCGGCTACCCGGTCGACTTGCGGCAGGTCGGCAGGTTGGAGCGCGACTTCTCACTCGAGCGCTACGGCGCGGTGCTGGTCGGCGGCTCGGTCTACGCGGGCAAATTCCAGCGCTCGTTGCGGCGCTTCGTCGCGGCCAACAAGGCTCAGCTCGAGAGGATGCCAGCGGCGTTCTTCTCGGTGAGCCTGGCGGGCATCTCGAGGCAGCCCAAGGAGCTGAAGACGGCGCGCAGGGACGTCGAGCGGTTCGTCATCGACACGACCTGGCGGCCGCCGAGCGTCGGCTTCTTCGGGGGCGCGGTCAGCTACACGTCCTACAACCCGCTGCTCAAGCTGCTGATGCGGCTCGCCACCCGGTCGCTCGGCGCCAGGGATACGAGCCGCGACTACGTCTTCACCGACTGGATGGTGGTGCAGCACTTCGCCGACGGCTTCGCCGACATGCTCGAGGAGCTGCCGACGCCGCCGGAGCAGCCATGGGTGCCGCCGAGCATCTCGCCGCGTCGGCCGCACGTGTGACGGGCAGGCGAAGGCTGCCGGTCGCCTCGACAGGGGTCGCGAGAGCTCGCTGACCTCGGCCCGGCACCCGCTCATCTTCGGGTGCGCCTCCCGAGGAACGAGGGAGGCGGAGTCGGCCCGCGCCTTCGGCCTCGCAACCTCGGCCTACGCTCGTCATCGCTCGTGGGATCCTCTGGCGCCTCTTCGGTTCAGAGCCGGAGGTGAAGGACTCGAGTCTTCGGGGAGCGGCGCAAAGCGGCGCCGGGCGCTCGGGTGAGGGGGCCGCTCGTCGCAGCCTACTCGAGCGACTTGATCCACTCGCGGGCGAAGGCGCGGGCTGCCTCCGTCGCCTCCTTGCCGGCGCGGAAGCACATCTTCCACTCGGCGGGCTTCGCCTCGTAGTCCTCGCGCGCGAAGCGCCGGGGGCTTCCCTGCGCGCCGACGAGCTTGGCCTTGAAGTCGACCCCTGCGCTCAGCTCGAGGAAGCGCTCGAGCGCCGCTTTCACTGCCTTGCGCGGGTCTTTCGGCGGCAGCTTCGCGCGCGCCTCTTCGTACCTGCGCAGATCGTCCTGATAGCGCGCCTGGTCGGCCTGACCGAGGAGCACCGGGTCGGCCGGCACCGCGTTCTTCACCCCGGCGAGCGCCTCGCGCATCGCGGCCTGCTGCTCGGGGGGCAGGAGCTTGAGCTGGGCTTCGGCCTCGGCGAGGTTCTGCTCGAGCTCGGCCTTCAGCTCGGCCGCAAGGACCTTGCCGGACTTGGGCGGCTCGGGCCTCTGTAGCTGCGCATCCCCGCGGGACTCTGCGTAGCGCGTCTGGAAGGCCTCGGAGCCGACGTAGGCCTTGGCGACCGCGCCGAGCGCGCGCACCGCCTCGGCGCGCCTGGAGGCGGGCAGCGCCTTGAGCGAATCGGGAACGCTCGGGAGCCAGGTGGAGCCGTAGACGACGAAGCTGAAGAGGCTCTCCTCGACCTGGCTTGGCTCGATGCGGTGTTCGGACAGCACGTCACCCGCCCTCGCGAGCAGCGGGAGGCACAGCGCCAACGCGACGATGGTCTTCTTCATTCGACCTCCGGGGCCTGTCGAAGCTCGGTGCCGATTCAAGGTTCGGTCGGAGCGGGGCGGCAAGCGCTCAAGAGCTGCCGCGAAATCTCCCTCACCTCAGGGTCGTCCCCCGCGCCAGCGGCCGGAGCGGAGCCGAAGGGCCCTTCGACTTCGGCCTCGCAAGCTCGGCCTACGCTCGGGCTGAGCGGGTTTCGTCCGAAAGGGTTCTTCGACACCGCTTCAGCGGGCAGTGCACCGCTACCCGTCCCTCTTGCCCGTCAGGCTGGTGATGCGCGAGATGGCGGTGTGGTGCGAGCGCTTTCGCGCCGCCTCTCGGGCCTCCTGCGACAGGCGGCCTTCGAGCACGGCCTGACCGTCGCGCAGCCGCAGGCGATCCGGCTCAAGCTCGGCGGGCGCCGCGCCGCAGGCGACCAGCTTCTCGAGCGCGATCTCGGCCGCGCTCAGCTCCTGGGCGGCCGCGGGCTTGTCGTTGTCGTGGACCGCGTCCCAGAACGCCGTTTCGTGGTCCGACAGCTTGAGGCGCCACAGCTCGCGCGCGGCCTCACGCGCCGAGGGCGCCTCCGGATCGACCGGCACCGACAGGATGCGGTTGGGGTCTTGGGCCGAGCCGTGGACGGTCAGGGCGATGGTGGCCGCGACCGGCTCGGGCCGCGCGCTCGTCTTCAACTCGAACAGCAGCCGGCGCGGGTTGCCGCGACCGATGGGCCCGGTCTCGACGACAAAGCCCTCGGGACTCACCTTGGTCGGGTAGCGGTGCAGCAGCCGCGCCTCGCGCACCGCGCTGGCTGGCGAGACGCGCACGGTCACGTTCTCCACGGCGATCGCGAAGAGGTCGGAAAGGTGCTGGGCGAGCGCGCCGGGGATGTCCGAGGCCTTGTCGACGAACGAATAGCGCCCGCCGCCGCCGGTGGCGATGGCGCCGACGGCCTCCTCGTCGTAGTCGAGGCCGATGCCCATCGCCGAGGTGACGATGCCCTCGGAGGCCGCCGCGCGGGTCAGCTTGAGGAACTCCGGCGGGTCCATCGTCCCCACCGACGGATAGCCGTCGGTCAGGACGATGACGTGCGGCCGGGTGCCGCGCACGAAGACCCGGCGCATCAATTGGTGCGCCTGATCGAGCGCCGCGTGCAGGGCGGTGCCGACGCCGGGCTTGAGCTCCGAGAGCGCCTTGAAGACGGCCGCGCGGCCTTCGTCGTTGGCCTTCGCGGGGCCGAAGAGCACGCGCACCGAGCGGTCGAAGGCGAGCAGACAGAAGGTGTCTTCCGAGTCGAGCCGATCGACGACCGCGCGGGCGGCCGCGACCGCGCGCGCGAGCCGCGGGCCGCCCATCGAGCTAGAGGCGTCGATGGCCAGGGCGAGGTGGACGGGCTTGCGCGCGGGGGCGACGTCGTCGGAGGCGCTCAGCTCCAGGAAGAGCAAGTAGGAGCCTTCGCGCTCGGGGTGGGGAAGACAGCTCGCCTCGATGTTCATGCTGACCCTCGGGATGCTTGCCCCCGGGAACTTACCCCGTTTCCCGGGGGCAGATCGAGCGGCGGGCCGCCGGTCGCAGCCTAACGGCGGCGGCGCAAGGCCGCGAGCGCGAACGGAGCGACCAGCAGCGCGAGCGCGCTGCCGCCCGCGGCCCCGCAGCCGCAGCCGCCGCCCACCGAGGCGGTCGCCGGCTCGCCGTCGATGGGGTCGACCTCTCCGGCGCCCGGATCGTCGATCGGGTCGTCGATGGGCTCCTCGGGCGGCTCGACCGGCTCGTCCTCGCGCGGCCGGCAGAGCCCGCCCTCCGGCCGGCCGGGGCC
>DHSB01000033.1:0-7141 GCA_002408385.1 Myxococcales bacterium UBA5297 | reverse complement strand
CGCGGCAGGCAGAGCCGGCCCTCCGGCAGGCCGGTGCAGATGAAGCCCTTCGGGCAGGTCTCGATCTCGCCGCCCGAGCACGGCTGGCGGCACAGGCCCTGGTAGCAGACGGCCTGCTCGGCGCACTCGGCCGCGGACATCCAGACCGTGCAGCCGTTGGGGGCGCGCTCGCAGGTTTGCGGGACGCCCTGCAGGTCGCACTGCAGCTCGCCTTCGGTGCAGGCGTCGCTGCAGGGCTGAGTGCAGGCGCCCTCGAGGCAGATCTGGCCGGGCGCGCAGGCGCTCGCAGCCCAGGCGTTGCAGCCGTCGGCCTGCGCCAGGCACGTCTCGACGGTCGTGCCGGCGCAGCGCCGCTCGCCGGCCGCGCACTGCACCGGGCAGGGCTCGCAGCGGCCGTCCACGCACAGCTCGCCCGTCTCGCAGCGATCGCTGAACTCCCAGACCGGGCAGTTGTTACCGTCGACCGCGCAGCGCTCGACGGTCGAGCCGTTGCAGCGCACCTCGTTGATGGCGCAGTCGGTGCCGCAGCTCCCGCAAGCGCCGCCGCTGCAGAAGTCGGTGCAGCGGGCGCCGGCCTGCCACGAGGTGCAGCCCTGGGCGTCGGCCACGCAGGTCTCGGGGACGTCGCCCACGCAGCGCTTGGCGCCCGCGGTGCACGCGGTCGCGCAGCTCTCGCAGGTGCCGTTGGTGCAGACCGCGCCGTTCAGGCAGGCCGAGCGCTCCCAGTCGGTGCAGCCGGTCCACAGGTCGCGAATGCAGCGCTCGACCGAGGTGCCGACGCAGTGGCTGCTGCCCGTGGTGCAGCTCTCGCAGGAGACGCAGGCGCCGTTCATGCAGACCTCGCCCCAACCGCACTCGTCGGCCTCGACCCAGGAGGTGCAGCCGTTGGCGCCCACGCTGCAGCGCTCGGCGGTGTCGCCGTTGCAGCGGGTCGCGCCCGCGGTGCAGGCGTTGCTGCAGGTCTGGCAAGCGCCGTTGACGCAGGCGCTCTGGTTCGGGCAGGTGCTCACGGTCCAGGTGGTGCAACCGATGGACGGGTCGAGCTGGCAGCGCTTGACCGAGTTGGCGCCGACGCACTGCGAGCTGCCCGAGGCGCAGACGTCCTCGCAGCAGGTCGAGGCGTCGAAGGCGACCTGCTCGAGGGCGGCGATGAGGGCGTTCTGATCGGTGGCGACCAGCGCCTGGCCGCTGCCGCCGGCCTGGGCGATGGCGTCGAGGACGCGCTTGTCGTTGTCGGCCGAGACCTCGGAGCCGAAGCCGACGACGTAGACCTTGTAGCCGGCCGCCCAGAGGGCCGCGGCCGCCGCCGCGCTCGCCTGGTCGTCGAGGCAGTCCTTCGACTCGCAAGTGCCGCTGCTCGCGCACCCGGTGGTCATCTCGCCGCAGGTCTGCGGGTTGAGCGAGGCGCTGCAGTTGGGCAGCCCGTCGGTGATGAGCAGCACGTAGGCGGGCTCGTCATTGCTCAGGTTGAGGCCGTCGAGGTAGGTGCGCGCGGCCAGCAGGCTCGCCGCGGTCGGAGTGCCGCCGCCCGGGTAGTAGGTCTCGTAGGCGGTCTCGATGGCGGCCGCGTCGGCGGGCACCGGGCTGCGCACCGTGCCGGTGTTGCAATTGAAGCTCGTCGCGTCGCGCGGGTACATCTGCAGCCCGAAGCGGAAGCGGTTGGAGAACGAGGTGGCCAGGCTGCTGACCGCCACCTTCGACGATTCCCACTTGCGCGGGCAGGTGCTGCAGGAGGCCGACGGCACCGCCCACATCGAGTTGGACTTGTCCTGGACGACGAACAGCACGGGCAGCTCGTCCGGACAGGGAACCGCGACTGCCTGGGCGGACGCGAGCAGCACCGCCGCTACGAACAGGGAACGCAAGTGCATGATTGCCTCCTCGGATGCTCAGGGCATTGTCGTACGCTCGCCTACGTTGGTTGCGCAGCGAATTTCTCTTGGCTCGTCACGGCGGGTGAGCATGACTCGGTGCAAAGCCTGCCCGATGGCCGCCGGAGCGCTCAAGGCCTGTCGCGAAAGGGCCCGAACCTCGGCGACATCCGGTCACCTCGAGCGAAGTCGAGGCGGCCTGCCCCGAGCCTGCCGAGGGGCTCGGGCTGACCGGTTATCGCTCGAAGGATTCTTCGACACATCTTCAGGGCCTCGGCCGAGCTTTTGGCGCACGCGCCTAGCGCGCGGCCACCGCCACGAGCCGCTGGGCCGCCGAGGCGAGCGACAGCCTTGCGCCCAGCTCTTCGGCGAGCGCCGTGGCGTCGAGCTCTCCGCCGCGCTCGGACCACGCGGCGAGCAGCGCTCCCATCCGCGGGTTGCGCCAGTAGTCTTCGTTGGCCCGATCGAGCAGCGCCTGGTGTACCGGCGCCTCCAGGCTCCAGCCGCGCAGGCGCGCGGCGACGGGGAAGCCCGGCTCGACCCGCCACAGCCACCACTCGAGCGGCCAGTCGCACAGAGCCGCCTTGCCCAGCGTCTCTCGATAGTAGCCCTTCAACTCGGCGCGCGGTCCTTCCTCATATAGGTCGAGCTCGAAGGCGAGCTGTGCGCACAGCAGGCGCAGGCTGAGCAACCGTTCGATGGCGAGGAAGCGCGCCGCCTCGCCCGCCTCGTGCGCGCCGGCGCCAAGCGCCTTGATCAGGAAGCCTTCGTCGAGGAGCAGGTTTTCGAAGACGAGCCCGAAGGCTTTGGGCAGCGCAGGGTCGGCGAGCCAGCGGTTCTCGAACAGCGCCTCGGGATGGACCGAGCCGAAGAAGGCGGCGACGCCCAGGCCGTGGAGCAACTCCGAGTAGTCGCCGGCGCCGCCCGCGGGGCGAAGCGTCAGGGCCATCCGGTCGGGGACCGAGAAGCAGGCCACGAAGCAGCCCGGGGCCTTGGTCGGCCGAGGCTCGAGGTCGAGCCGCACCGTGCCCGAGGCCTCGAGCGGCAGCCCGATCCACTCGAGAAAGCGCCGCGAGACGGTCAGCAGCCCGCGGGGCGCGAAGAGCTCGGCATAGGGGGCGAGGTGGCCGAAGCGCTCCAGATCGTGCTCGGCCGCCTCGCCGTGCGGCTCAAGGCCGATGCGCCCGACGGCGCGCTTGAGCCCGTAGGCCATCAGGTCGCGGTAGGCGTCCTCGGTGGCGAGGAGCGTGGCGCGGGCCTCGGCGGCGAGCGCGCCGAGATCGAAGCCGCCGAGCGTGGCGGCCATCGCCGGGTACGAGGTGAAGCCCAGCTTGTCCGCGAGCTCCATCCGCTGTTCGATGCGCCGGGGCTCCGCGCGATCGAACGAGGCCACGACCGAGTCGCGGGCCCGGGCGAGCTCGGCGCGCCGGTGGCGATCGCGCTCGCCGGCGACCTGTTCGCCGAGCGCGCGAAAGGCGATCGGTTCGCCCTCGAAGCAGACCGCAGCCTTGGCCTCGGCCTCCAGGCGCTCCTGCCGAGGCTCGGCGTCGACGCTCCCCTCGTGGGCGAGCGCGACCAGCCGTGCGAATCGACTCGCTTGCCCTCGCGAAGCCTGGTCGGTTGCCCGGTCGATGCCTCCCCGGGCGAGTGCCCAAGCATCATTGGAAGAAAGTGCCTGGAATCCCGAGTAGATAGAGGCGAGGTTGACTGCGCCATGAAGGCCGGCGCGCTGCCGGTATTCGGCGCGGGCGAGCTGCGAGAGAAGGCCCTCACCGAGGTGTCGAAGGGTGGACAAGTCCATGGCCCGATTATATTGACAGCCCGTGACCGGTGGTTAAGGTCTCGGCGACGCGTTGTTGAGGTGCGATCGACAGTTGTTCTGAAGGTCAAGCAGCCATGCCAATCTACGAATACGAGTGCAACAAGTGCGGCCGCTACGAGGTGATGCAGCGGATCACCGAGGACGCTCTGACCGTTTGCAAGACCTGTGGGCAGCCGGTGCGCCGTCTCATCAGCGAGACCTCTTTCGCGCTCAAGGGCGGCGGTTGGTACAAGGACCTCTACAGCTCGAGCTCTTCCAGCTCGTCGAGCAAGTCCTCCAGCAAGTCGACGGGCAGCTCGAGCTCGACGGGCAGCTCGGTCTCGACGAGCAGCTCGAGCTCGACCAGCAGCTCGACCCCTGCGAGCTCGACCTCCAAGAGCGCTGCGGCGTAGGTGAAGAAGCTCGCGCTTCGGCCGGCGCCGAGTGACGAGGGGGAGCGGCTCGACCGCTTCATCTCCCGCGCCGGAGGCGTCAGCCGTGGCGAAGCGCGCCGGGTGCTCGAGCGCGGCGGCGTCTGGATAGAGGGCAAGCGCGTCAAGGTCGCCTCGCGCCTGGTTCGCGCGGGCCAGGACGTGCTCGTCGTGCTCGAGGAGGCGGGCCGCGCCGCGAGGCCTGCGGCCGAGCTGTCGGCTGGGCGCATCCTCTACGAGGACGCCTCGCTCGTCGCGGCCGACAAGCCGCCCTTTGTAGCCGCGCAGGCGACGCTCGGCAGCGACGAGGGCAACCTGCTCGCCTTGGTGAGCGCGCACTTGGGCGGCGAGGCCGGCCTCGTGCACCGTCTCGACCTCGAGACGAGCGGGGTGACCGTCTTCGGCAAGACGCGGATGGCGACGCGCGCGCTCGCCGGGGCCTTTCGCGAGGGCACCGCGCACAAGCGCTATCTGGCCATCGCCTTCGGCGAGCTGATCGACGAGGGGCGGGTCGAGACGCCGCTCTCGCCCGATCCCCAGCGCAAGGGGCGCTACCTCGCCGTCGCCGGCGGCAAGATGCCCGCGGCGACCCGCTACAAGGTGCTCGGTCGAAAGGGCCGGCTGTGCGCGCTCGCGGCCTTTCCCGAGACCGGGCGCACGCATCAGATCCGCGTCCACCTCACCTCGCTCGGCGCGCCGCTCGTCGGCGACGCGCTCTACGGCGGGCCGAAGCAGATCGAGACCGACGCGGGCCCGTCGCGGGTCGAGCGGGTGCTGCTCCACGCGCGCGAGTTGCAGTTGCCGCACCCGGAGACCGGCGAGCCGTTGCGCATCCTCGCCCCGGTGCCCACGGACCTCGCCTGGGGACTGGGACTGGTCGGCGTCGATCCCGCCGACGTGTGAGGTCGAGCGGTCTCGCCGGAGAGCCGACCTTCGTGTCGGCCGCGCCTGAATCCGCCGTCGAGTCGGCCGAGTTGGTCCCAGGGAGGGCGCCTTGCCGTGCGCCCCAACCGACCGGCTTCGGCTCTGCCTAGTCCTTGGGATCCGGTCGAAGCCCGGCTGTCAACTCAGTAGTCACAACTGGCAACTGAGCTACTAAGACCCTAGTTGACGTGCGAGCGCTGCCTCATCTACTATGACTTTCGTAATGAACGCCAAGAAGGCAGAGCTCCCCGTCCTCACCCGCGCCGAGTCCGAAGTGCTGCAAGCGCTCTGGACGCTCGGCGAGGGCACCGTGCAGCAGCTCCTCGAGCAGATGGGCAAGCAGGTCGCCTACACCACGGTGCTGACTCTGGTGCGCATCCTCGAACAGAAGGGCTACGTCGACCACATCGCCAATCCGGCCGGCGGGCGCGCCCACCTGTTTCGCCCGAAGGTCGATTCGGCCAAGGCGCGCCGTCGCCACGTGCGCGACCTCGTCGACAGACTCTTCGGCGGCCAGGCCGAATCCCTGGTCGCGCGCCTCATTGAGGACGAGTCGCTCTCGCGCGAAGACCTCGAGACCCTGCGCGAGAAGATAGACGAGCGGCTCGAGAACGCTCCCCGGAGGAAGCGATGAACACCCTCGCGCTGCTCGGTGCGTGCGCCGCGTTGGCCTGGCTGGGCTTGCCGCTGCTGCATGGGGCGGCCCGAGGCCGTGAGGACGACCGGCCGGCAAGTCGTTTCCGGGCGCTGGTGCTCGCCTACGCGCTGGGCGCGACCCTCTTTGTCGTGCCGCTCGCGCGCGCGCTTCTCGGAAGCGATCGGCCGGCACCGGTGGGGGCCACGGCCGACTCGCTCATTCCGGTGACCGAGGAGACGGTGCGCGTCGCCGTCGAGGCCGCGACCCCGCCGCTCGCCTGGTTGGGCGCCGCGTGGACGCTCGTCGCTCTCATCGGGCTTGCCCGGCTCGGGCTGTCGGCGATGCGCGCGGCACGGCTCGCGCGGGCCGAGGCGCCGGTGCCTGCGGCCGCGGACGCGATAGCCGAGAGGCTCGCTCGCGAGCTGGGGATCGCGCCGCCGCGGCTGGTCGTGAGCGCACGCGCGTCGCTGCCGTTCGTGCGCGGGCTGCCGGCGACCGTGGTGCTGCCCGAGGCGCTGCTCGGGTCGATCGACGAGGACGCGCTCGAGCTTGTCCTGCGGCACGAGCTGACGCACCTGGCGCGGCTCGACCACCTGTTCGCCCTGGGGCTGTCGCTACTCGAGGTGCCGTTCACCTTCCACCCGAGCGCCCGGCGCCTGTCCGAGGAGATAGGCCTGGCGCGGGAGATGGCGGTCGACGTGCGTGTCGGTGCGGTCGCGCCGCGCGCCTACGCCCACCTGCTGGTCGATGTCGTGGAGCTCCATCGCTTCGGACCGAGGGAGGCCGGAGAGGTGGCGCTGGATTCCCGCTCCCTCGAAAGGAGAATCGAGATGCTCGCCAGCACCCAGTCCCATCGCGCCGCGCGCTTCTGGCCGACGCTGGTCCTTTCGCTCATCCTCGGCGGAGTCGCCTTGGCGGCGCCCACGCCGCCCGATGATGAGCAGGAGGTGAAGGAGCAGCCGGTCATCAACGTGGCGCTCAACGGCTTCGAGACGCTGATGTTCGACCTGAAGATCTCCCGGGTCTCGATCGGCAACCCGGAGATCGTCAACGTCGGGGTCATCTCCACGCATGAGGTCGGCCTCGAAGGCACCAAGCCCGGCCGGACGACGCTGCTGGTCTGGACCGAGGACGGCAAGCGGCACGTGCATCTGCTGGTGGTGAAGTAGCGGCGCCGCGCGCCCTCGACAGGGGACCGCGGCCCCTGACGACGCGACGGGCGCAGCCAAGTCCACAAGGGCTGTCGCGACGATTCGTTCGCTCGAGGCGCGCCAAGTAGGGCGCGACACTGCGCAGGACGGGCGCGAGGCTCCTCGGAGTAGGCGGCTTGAATTGCAGGCCAGGCGCAGCAGTTCGCAGGCCAAGCCGATCAGGCCCGTAAGGTAGGCGGAGCCGTCTGCCGGGTGGGCGAAACGGTCCGCAGGGTGGGCAGGGTTCTAATGTGGGACTTCGCGGAGCCCGAGTTTGACAGTCGTTC
>DHSB01000187.1 GCA_002408385.1 Myxococcales bacterium UBA5297 | reverse complement strand
CGGGCTCGGTGCGCTCACCGTGGCCGTCGGGATCATCTCGGTGGTCGCCGCGAACTGGAACGCGCTGGGACGGGGCGTCAAGCTCGGGCTCGATCTCGTCCTGCTCACCGGGCTCGCGCTGGGCGTCTTTCGCGCGCGAGGGCGCTGGGCGAGGGAGATCCTCGTCATCCTCTACTTCGGGCTGACGCTCGCCTCCATCGCGCTGGTGAGTCAGGTCTACCAACTCGGCGGCGACGTCTACGCGGCGCTCGTGCTGTGGATGGTCCTGGCGAGCCCGGTCGCGGCCTTCGGCTGCAGTTGGCTGGTCGCCGCGCTCTGGCTCGTCGGCCTGAACGCAGCGCTGGGAACCTCGCTCGAGGCGATCTCCTCGTCCCTCGACGAACCGGCGATGTTCGCGCTCGCGATTGGCGCCTACAGCGTCCAGGTGGCGGCGCTCCTGTTCGCCGGCAACGCCGGATGGCTTCGCGCGCGACGGCCCGACTTCGCCAAGACCTTCGAGATCGTCGGCTGGGCCGGCCTGGTGCTGCTCACGAGCATCGCCCAGCAACTCTGGTACGCCGACCCCGACGGCGACCTCCTCTGGTCGATTCCCGTGCCGCTGCTGATGGCCGGGCTGCTCGCCTGGCGTGCGCCGACCTTCCTCTCGGAGCCCACGCGCTCGGCGGTCCGCGCGGTCCGCGCGGCGATCCTCGTCTCGATAGGCGCCTCGGCGGTGGCGCTGCTGCCGCACCCCGACATCGACTTCCTCGCCCCGCTCACCTTCATCGCGGTCTGGATAGCCTTCGCCGCCGCCTGCCAGCAGGTCGGCAGGATAGGGCTGCTCAACGCGGCGACCGCGGTCATCGCCCTGCGGGTCGTCATCGCCTACGTCGAGCTCTTCGGCTCGCTGCTGGAGACCGGCCTCGCGATGATCGGCGGGGGCCTGTTGACCATCGGCCTCGCCTGGCTCTGGAGACGGCTCGCGCGCGGGTTCAAGAGCGACGCCGAGCGCACCGAAGAGGTGGGCCAATGAGCGCGGTCTGGACGAAGCGACGCCTCGCCGCGCTCGCCGCCTTGCTGTTGCCGGTCGTCGGAACGGTCGGCCTCATCGTGCGCGGAGAGCTGGCGCTGCGCGGGAGCGAATGGCGCTTCAAGATCAACGGCCACGACCCTCGCGACCTGCTGCGCGGGCACTACCTCACCTACCGGATCGATTGGGCAGAGCAGCCGGCCGACTCCGAGTGCGTGGATTGTTGCCTCTGCATGAACCGGCTCGGGGACGAGCAGCACGTCACCCGCGTCGAGTGCTACGCGGCAGAGAGCTGCGACGCGTGGCTACGAGTCGGGGAGATCGAGAACCTGCAGCGCTACTACATCCCCGAAGACGCCCCGCGGCAGCTCGAGGCCGCGGTCATGGCGGGCCGCGGCGAGCTCGTCCTCTCGTTCTCGAAGCGCGGCGGGATGGTGATCAAGGAGCTGCTCGTCGACGGCCGGCCGTGGCGCGAGGCGCTCGGCTGGCTGGCCGGCGAGGATTAGCTCGGCATCCGCGGCGAGCCCACTCCGAACGACCTATCGTCGAGCGGCAGCGCGCAGCAACGCCTGCCCGGTGAACGAACCGGGCACCCGCGCGATGGCCTCCGGCGTCCCCGACGCCACGATCCGCCCGCCGCCGTCGCCGCCCTCCGGCCCCAGGTCGAGGACCCAGTCGGCGCGGCGCACGACCTCCAAGTCGTGCTCGACGACGACGAGCGTGTGCCCGGCGTCTACGAGCCTGTCGAACAGCGCGAGCAGCCGCGAGGCGTCCTCCGGATGCAGCCCGGTCGTCGGTTCGTCGAAGAGGTAGAGGTTCGCGCCGCATCCGCTCTTCGCGAGCTCGGCGGCGAGCTTGAGCCGCTGCGCCTCGCCGCCCGAGAGCGTGCTCGTCGGCTGGCCGAGCCGCACGTAGTCCAGGCCGACCTCGGCGAGCACCTCGAGCGGCTTGCGGATCGCCTTCTCGCCCTCGAAGAGCGCGAGGGCGTCCTTCACCGTCAGCTCGAGCACGTCGGCGATGCTCTTCTCGCCCCACCGGCACTCGAGCACTTCGGCGCGATAGCGGCGCCCGCCGCACTCCTCGCACGGCACCTCGACGTCGGGCAGGAAGTCCATGCTGAAGCGAATGCGCCCGCTGCCCTCGCAGGCCTCGCAGCGCCCGCCCTTCCCCTGCAGCGAGAAGAAGCTCTTCGACCAGGCGCGCTCGCGCGCCCGCGGCGTCTTGGCGAAGAGGGCGCGGATGGGATCGAAGAGGCCGAGGAAGGTCGCCGGCGTGCTCGCGCTCGAGGCGCCGATGGGCTCCTGATCGACGACGACGAGGCTCGCCGGCGATGCTCCGGAGAGCTCGGCGCAGCCGACCGGCCTGCCTGCCCGAAGCGAGGCGGCGAGGACGTCGAAGACGAGCGTCGTCTTGCCGCTGCCCGAGACGCCGGTGACGGCAACGAGGCCGCCGGTCGGGATCTCGAGGTCGATGGCCGCGAGGTTGTGGGCGCGCGCGCTGCGGATGCGGATCGGCTCGCCGAGCTCTCGCGGCTCGCGGTCGAGCGCCGTGGAGGCGGCGAGCCACCTGCCCGTCACCGACGCGGGATCGGCCGTCAACTCTGAGGGCGAGCCCTGCGCCACGAGCTGCCCGCCCGCCTCGCCCGCGCCCGGACCGAGATCGAGCACGTGGTCGGCGGCGCGGATGACGTCGCGGTCGTGCTCGACGGCGACGACGGTGTTGCCGAGCTCGCGCAGCCCTTTGAGCAGGCCAAGGAGCCGCTCGGTGTCGCGCGCATGCAGGCCGACCGTCGGTTCGTCGAGGACGTAGGTGATGCCGGTCAGCCCCGACCCGAGGTTCGAGGCGAGTCGCACCCGCTGCGCCTCGCCGCCGGAGAGCGTCGAGGCCGGCCTGTCGAGCGAGAGGTAGCCGAGACCCGCGTCATCCAATAGCCGCAACCGGCGGACGATCTCGCGGCGCGCCTCGGCGGTGAGCTTCGCGGTCCGCTCGTCGAGGCGCCCCTCCATGCCGTCGAAGAAGGCGATGGCCGCGCGCACGTCGAGCCGGCATAGCTCCGCGAGGCGCAGGTCGGCGAAGCGCACCGCGCGAAGCTCGGGCGCGAGCCGCGCGCCGGCGCAGGCCGGGCAGGCGACCTCGTGCATCACCGGGTCGAGCGCCTCGGCGCGCCAGTCGGCGTGTTTGCGCTCGTACTCCTCCTCGACGTAGCCGAGCAGTCCGAGCCACTTCGCCTGGAAGCGGTGCTCGCCTTCGCGGGTCTTGTTCTTGAAGCGCCAAACGACGTCGTAGACGCGCTCGCCGGTGCCGCGCAGCGCGAGCTCGCGGGCGCGCTCGTCGAGCTCGGCCAAGGGCCGGTCGAAGTCGACTCCGTGCGCCTCGCCGACCGCGCGCAGGATGGCCATGTGCTGGCCGAACGGATCGCCGTAGTAGGCGCCCGGCTTCGAGCCGGCGATGGCGCCGTCCCAGAGCGCGTGCGAGGGATCGCCGACGAGCTTCTCGGGATCGCAGCGGGAGACCTGGCCGAGCCCTTTGCACTCGGGACACGCGCCGCGCTCGTCGTTGAAGGAGAAGAGCGAAGCGGTGAGCGGTCGCGTTGGGACGAAGCCGCACGAACACGCCGCGTCGCCGATCGGCTCGCCGCAGTCCGGACAGAACGGCTTGCCGGCGCGCGAATAGACGAGGCGCAGGTGATCGAGGATCTCGGTCATCGTGCCGACGGTCGAACGCGGGTTGCGTGCGCCGACCTTCTGCCGAATCGCGAGCGCCGGCGTGAGCCCGGAGGCCTCCTCGAGGTCGGGCTTGCCGAGCTTCTGGACGAAGCGGCGCGCGTAGGTCGAGAAGCTGTCGGTGAAGCGGTTCTGGCCCTCGGCGAAGAGCGTGTCGAAGGCCAGCGAGGACTTGCCGCTGCCGGAGACGCCGGTGATCACCGTGAGCTTGTTCGCCGGGATCTCGACGTCGATGCCCTTGAGGTTGTGCGTCCAGACGCCTTTGAGGCGGATCGGTTCTTCGGAGACAGAAGCCCGCCCCCGTTCACCCCGAGCGTAGGCCGAGCTCGCGAGGCCGGAGTCGAGGGGCCTCTCGACTTCGCCTCCCTCGTTCCTCGGGAGGCTACGCTCGAGGTGAGCGGGGGGAAGGCCTTCGGATACAAGCCGTCCGGCCTCGCGCAGCCCCGCACCGGTGTGCGACTCGGCGCACGCGGCCACCTCCTCCGGCGTCCCGGCGACGACGATGTGTCCGCCGCCCTCCCCGCTCTCGGGGCCGAGGTCGACGATCCAATCGGCCGCGCGCACGAAGTCGCGATCGTGCTCGATGGCGACCACGGTATTGCCCAGCTCGACCAGCCTCTGCAGCGAGGCGAGCAAGATCTGGACGTCGGCCATGTGCAGGCCGGTGGTCGGCTCGTCGAGCAGATAGAGCGTCGCGCCTGTCGACGGCCGGCACAGCTCCGAGGCGAGCTTCACCCGCTGCGCCTCGCCGCCCGAGAGCGTCGTCGAGGGTTGACCCAGCGTCAGGTAGCCGAGGCCGAGCTCGCGCATCGACTCGACGATGCGGTGGATCTTCGGCTGGTCGCCGAAGAGCTCCGCGGCCTGCTCGATGGGCAGCTCGAGGACGTCGTAGATGCTGCGGCCCCGGTAGCGGATCTCGAGCGTCTCGTCGTTGAAGCGCTTGCCGCCGCACACCTCACAGCGCACGTCGAAGGCGCCGAGGAAGTGCATCCCGACCTGCTGGCTTCCCGCACCGCCGCAGGCCTCGCAGCGCCCGCCGCTGACGTTGAAGGAGAAGCGGCCCTTGTCGAAGCCGCGCGCCTTCGCTTCGGGCAGCGAGGCGAAGAGGTCGCGGATCTGATCGAAGAGGCCGGTGTAGGTCGCCGGGTTGCTGCGCGGCGTGCGCCCGATGGGCGACTGGTCGACGACAATCACCTTGTCGAGCCGCTCGCGGCCGGGCAGCTCGCCGCCGTCCCAACGCGCGAGGGTCTCCTCGAGCAGCGTCGACTTGCCCGCGCCGGAGACGCCGGTGAGGACGTTGAACGCTCCCAGCCTGAATTCGGGGCTGATGCCCTTCAGGTTGCGCGCGCAAGCATTCGGAATGCGGAGGAAGTGCCCGTTGCCGGCACGGCGCGCCTTCGGCGGCTCGTTCGCTTCGCGGCCGGTGAGGAACGCGCGGGTGCGGCTGCGGTCGAGGCGCTCGTCATCCGAGTGGAGCAGCTCTTCGCCCGGGCCGCTGAAGAGCAGCTCGCCGCCGTGGACGCCCGCGCCGGGGCCGATGTCGACGAGCCAGTCGGCGCTGCGAATCGTCTCCTCGTCGTGCTCGACGGCGACGACGGTGTTGCCGTTGTCGCGCAGCAGCCGCAGCACCTCGAGCAGCCTGCGGTTGTCGCGCGGGTGCAGGCCCATCGACGGCTCGTCGACGACGTAGAGGATGCCGCGCAGCCCGCAGCCGGCCTGGTTCGCGAGGCGGATGCGCTGCGCCTCGCCGCCGGAGAGCGTCGTCGACTCGCGATCGAGCGTCAGGTAGCCGAGCCCGAGCCGACGCAGCACGCCGATACGCCGCAGCAGCTCTTCCCGAACCGGCTCGGCGACGGGCGCCTCGCGCGTTTCGAAGCGCTGCTCCTCGAGCCAGGCACCCAGCGCGTCGAGCGTCAGCGACGCGAGCTCGGCGATGTTCCGATCGTGGAAGCGCACCGCGAGCGCCTCGGGGCGAAGGCGCGCGCCGCCGCACTCGCCGCAGGGCATCGAGCGCACGAAGCGCAGGATGTTCTTGTTGCGGTCGCGCTTGAGGGTCTGCTCCATCACCGTGAGCAGGCCCTTGTAGAAGCCCTCTTCTCGCGGCCGCGGGGTAATGCCCTTCCAGCGCAGCCGCGACTCCAGCGTGTGCTTGCCGTAGGGGATCTTCACCCGCTCGCTGCCGCGCAGGACCACCTCGCGCTGGTCGGGCGTCAGGTCGCGCCACGGGATATCGACGTGGAAGCCGTGCGCCCGGCAGACCGTATCGAGCGCCTCCATCGTGATCTGCGAGTAGACGATGTAGCCGCTCGGCGTCGTGGGGACGAGCGCGCCCTCACGCAGCGTCCGCGAGGGATCGGCGACGAGCAGCTCCGAGTCGATGCGGTCCTGGACGCCGAGTCCGTTGCAGGCCGGGCAGGCGCCGTGCGGCGTGTTGAAGGAGAAGAGCCTGCGCTCGAGCTTCAAGCCTTCGGGCCCCTGGCCGAGCCGGGCGAAGAGAAGACGCAGGTAGTCGTAGAGCTCGGTGAGCGTGCCGACTGTCGAGCGCGGGCTGCGGACGACGGCGCGCTGGTCGATGGAGAGCGCGGGCGAGAGGCCATCGATGTGCGCGACCGCGGGGCGCGAGAGCTTGGCGAGGAACTGCCGGGCGTAGGTCGAGAAGGCCTCGAAGTAGCGGCGCTGCCCCTCGCGGCAGAGGGTGTCGAAGACGAGCGAGGACTTGCCTGATCCAGAGACGCCGGTGACGACAGTCAGCGCGTTGCGCGGCAGCTCGACATCAATGCCCTTGAGGTTGTGCTCGGTCGCCCCGCGGACGACGATTCGGTCGCGTTGGTCTCCTGGCATCGAGGTGGCTCTATAGCAGAACAGCGCGAGCGGGCTGCCTGTGCGAAGTCGGGCGAGCGCGGATCGAAGAGACAGACAGCACGCTCGCATCGCCACGCAGGCCGCCGAGACGGCGGCGGCCCCAACTCTTGTCTCCTCCCGCTGATCGTCCTTTCCCCAGAGCGCCGCGCCGCTCCACGTGGAAGCCCCATGCCCTCGGGGGCTTCGAGTCGGCGCACGGCAATCGAGCCGGCTGGAATCCGTGTGTTCTGCGCCCCGTCGCTCGAAGCCCAGGAAGGACTGCAACCGCACCAACGTCGGCTTCCAATTGGACGCCTGTTTGACCACCTCCCGGAGACATCCCTACCCTTGATTCATGAAGTCCTTGGTCTCAAAGCAGGGGCAGGTGACCATCCCCAAGGAGCTGCGCGAGAAGCTCGGTATCCGGCCTGGCGCGGTACTCGAGTTCTTCGAAGAGAACGGACGACTTGTCGCCACTCCAGCGGCCAAGGACCCGGTGGAAGAGGTCTATGGAATCCTCCAGCTTGGCCGCTCGACCGATGAGTATCTCGAGGAGGTAAGGGGCCCGGTCGACGCGGCAGAGACCAGAAGTGATCACCGCGATTGACACGAGCGTTCTTATCGACGTCCTGGGCGGCGACAGGCGCTTCGGCCTCAAAGGCCTTGCTCAGACAAAGCCTGGCGGACGGGCGAGTAGTCGCGTGCGTTCCCGTCGTGTGTGAGGTTGCAGCCGCATTCGATGACTCGAACAGAGCACGTGCGGCGCTCGGGCACCTGCACATCGAATTTGAACCGCTCGACCCCGAGATCGCCCTCGTTGCCGCCGATGTCTTCCGCGAGTACCGGCGCCGCGGCGGGAAGAGGACGCGAGTGGTCGCCGACTTCCGGATTGGTGCCCATGCCCTCCTTCGTGCTGATCGGCTCCTCACCCGCGACCGCGGTTTCCACCGGAGCTACTTCTCAACTCTGCGGCTTCTCGAGCCGCGTGCTCACTGATTGGTCCGACAGAGACAGGGAGAGCCCAGGCGTTGCCACAGTCGGCCTCTTGCCGGCCAAGCAGCGTGCGCGTGTGCTCCACCCGAACCGATTCGACCATGTACGGCCTGGTCGGCACGGCCGGGGTGGCGGGCGCGGCCGGTAGGGACGCAACGCAATCGCCCGGCGCCGCAGGCCGATAAACGTCGAGCAGACGAGCAACGACGCTCCACCGCCAACCGAACTCGAGGCACGCGACCCCCGAGCGCTCGGCTGACGCTCTGCCCGCCGACACCGCTCATCGCCACGATTGAAGGGCTGGCCTGCAAGCGAAAGCCTTGCCGCCAGCGTCGAGGCCCGCGAATCTCCGCCGCGATCGCGGCGAGGAGCCGCCGCCCGAAAGACATCGAGAAGGAGAGCCAGCCGATGAGCACTCAGCCACGCGCCCTGAAGACGATCGAAGCCTTGCTCGCCAAGGGAGTCGACATCCCCAACCCGCTCACCCTGGACATCGGGCCCGAGGTCGACCCCGCGCGCATCTCCGGCGACGGCGCGAAGCTCTATCCCGGGTGCCGGATCTACGGCGCAAAGACCGTCATCTCCGCCGGCGTGAAGCTCGGCGCGGAGGGGCCGCAGACCATCGACGACTGCCGGCTCGGCCCCAACGTCGAGCTCAAGGGCGGCTATGCCGCGAAGTCGGTCTTCCTCGACGGGGCCAACCTGAGCCTCGGGCACCACGTGCGCGAAGGGTCGATCCTCGAAGAGGAGGCGGGCGGCGCGCACTGCGTCGGCCTCAAGCAGACCATCCTCTTTCCCTTCGTCACCCTCGGCAGCCTCATCAACTTCTGCGACTGCCTGATGGCCGGCGGCACCAGCCGCTCGGACCACAGCGAGGTCGGCTCCTCGTACATCCACTTCAACTTCACCCCCAGCGGCGACAAGACGACGCCGTCGGTCTTTGGCGACGTCGCCCGCGGGGTGATGCTGCGCGAGCGGCCCATCTTCCTCGGCGGCCAGGGCGGCACGGTGGGGCCGGTGACCGTCGGCTTCGGCAGCGTGGTGGCGGCCGGAAGCGTGCTTCGCGACGACGTCCCCGAGGGCCAGCTCGTGATGACCGGCGCCCTGCCCGCCCGCCGGACGCCGTTCGTCCCCAGCACCTACCGCGCCGCGTATCGCATCGTCGCCAAGAACATCGCCTACCTCGCCGGACTCCGGGCGCTGGGCGAGTGGTACGCGCACGCCCGCGCGCCGTTCTTCGCCGCCCAGGACTTGGGCCCGCTCGTCCTCGAAGGGGCGCTCGAAGCGCTCGAAGCGGCGAAGAAGGAGCGGCGCAAGCGGCTGGAGGCGATGGCCGCGAAGGTGAGCCCCGACGACGAGGACCGCCTCCGCCTGCGCGAGCGCATCGCCGAGGTCTGCAGCGAGCTGGTCAAGGCGCCGCTGCGCACGCCCGCGCCCGAGCAGCTCTTCGAGGCTCTCGAGAAAGCGGCAGCCGGCGGGACGACGTACATCGCGGCGATCAAGGCCTTGTCGGACGACGAGGTCGCCGCGGGCACGGCCTGGCTCGACGGCATCATCGAGGAGCTCTGGGCGGGCGCTGCCGAGCGGCTTCCTGCGCTCGGGCGGGAGACGCGGGGATAAAGGGATGAGCGGTGGGGCGCGCTCGCTCCACCGTCACTTCTCTGTCCGCGATCGGCTCGATCGCTTGGCTAGTTCGCTCAAGCCGACCGCGAGCCGCTCGCATGCGCCCCGCCCCGTCCTGACCCCCTTCCCGCCAAGTCGGGCTCAATCGCCTCGAATTGCTCGAGCGCGGTCCGCAGGTCCTCGACGATCTCTGCAAACATCTCCGGATACGGCAGATTCGCCGAGTCCTCCAGGCTCCCGTCGCGTAGCCAGAAGTCGAGCGATTCACCTTTACGTTCCTACTGAACCGCAGCGAATGCGCACCTGCCTCCCTTCGATACTCGCGGGTAGCAATCCGAAAACAGGCGGTCGCCAATTAGGGCCGCAAGCGCCAAGCACGCTGATGGGCCAACAAGCCGCTCAGGAGTCCTGGGCGTCCGCTGAAGTGCATGATGCGGAAGTGGTTCATCCGCCGTCGCTGGATAGGCGATTCTCAGCAGCGGACGCGTGTGCGTTCCTCCGACTTGGCAGGCACTGGCATTGTCCTCTGCATGAAGGCCCTGAGCGATAATACCTACCGCCTCAAAGTCGTTGACCACATCGGCGTAGATGTCCGGCGCGAACGTGTGCGCCGCATCCGCCAGGACGATCGCAAGCAGCGATGCCCTTCGTTGCGGAAGCTCGATCCCCTCGAATGGAGCCCCGAGCAAAGTGCGTACTTCCTCCTCCACCGTAGCGTACGGGCTTGCCAAACCAGCGTCGCTCGACTCGTAGCGAGTGCACAGCCAATTGGTTGAATCAACGAGCAAGGCCCTAAACGTCTCCTCGAAACCGGACGCCGCAAGTGCGACGAGTCCGCAGGACAGCGAACCGGCATACCGGTCGGAGATCGGATGGGCGCATCCCGGTTGCCCCTCAACAACAGCGCGTAGCAATTGTGCACACTCGGCAGCATCCTTTTGACGACCTTCCTCCTGGAAGGACAGAACGGACAGACCGAGGAGCTCGAGAACCCGGAGGCACGCGCTCGGGTAGGTAACAAACGATGCGCCGCCTCCTCCAACCAGTTCTAACCAACGTTTCGGGTCGTCCGGCGCCTCGAGAAAATCCTTCAAGAGACAACGGCCAACAATCGAATATGACTTCATCGCTTCTCGGAGGACCGCTTGCCCGAGCTCTGCCGAGGCGTATCCGAGGCACGCCCCAACGCGAATGCCATTGAGAAGCACCGTAAGCGCATGGAACGGCAGATTGCGCTGGGAAAAGGCGCGAACACAGATGGAATTGTCGAGGAGAGCTCGCCATGCCGCTGCATCGGTTCCGGGGCTGGACGGGACCAATCGGACGAAAAGCCGCTCTAGTTGAGCGCCGAAGACCTTTCCGCCGACAATGGCGCCGATTGTCTCCACCAGTGCCCTTGAGCCTCCGCCCAGCGTCTCGTGGGCCGCTGTCCCCTCAAGGTGCTCAATCAGCCTTTCACGGTCCATCACGTCGAATTCCACACCCTGGGACGCCATGTCGCGACGAAAGGACGCGGCGCAAGCCGGCGCTTTGCCTACCAATCGCCCCGTCGTAACGAGGAGACATCTTCGAGGCAGTGCCGGGTCGAACGCTGGGTGGCCAGGCGGCATTCTGACCAACTGGTAGAGTTGGCTAAATATGCGGTCCCAGCCGGCACCCGAGACGTCGCCAGCCTTATTTTGAAAGGCGCACTGAATCGTGCGCCCGTTCTCCGTCAGCTTGGCTATTACGTCGCGCCCATTCTCATAGGCGCCATGCGTGAAGTGAACGTCGTAATAGCCATTTGCCCTGAGCAGAGAGAGAAAGGCTTCGTCGAAGCCCCGCTCAGTTATCGAATCGATCCAGCTTTCGAACGCGGCGACGAGCATCGAATTCCTTTCGCTTCTTCTCAAGAATCGCACGGCGACGCGCCTCGTGGGCCGGCGTCACCTTCATTTCCTGGAGTGCTCGAACGCAGTCGGGGTGTGTCACTAAGTAGGGCAGCTCTGGTTCGCCATTCTGGTCGAAATCGATATCTATCCGCTCCAAAGCGTCGAGCAACCGGTCGACGGTTAGCGGGCCGCCGCTAGCGTCAACAACTTGGCCCCCTTGCCGACACGCTCCCTCAAGACTTTCGAATACCTGAGGCATGACCTGATTCAACGATTGGCTAGCCATTTCCCAGATCATCACGCTCCACTCGTCGAGCTTCGCATGGATCAAGTCGTCTACAGCAAGTACAGAGACTGTTTCGATAGGCTTGAATCTAGCTTGGTATGCGAACGAGGTTTCTGGGGCCGAAGGCAGGTCGGGCAAATCAGGAACCGTAACCTTGGGAATTGTGCGCCACAGCTCGTCGCCCGCCTCCATCATTGCCATCATCGCCTCCCTCGTGAAGGCCATTACCGCTGTTTCGTATTCGGGAAACGGCCCCATCAGCCCCTCCCCGCCAAGTCGGCCTCAATCGCCTCGAACTGCTCGAGCGCGGTCCGCAGGTCCTCCACGATCTCCGCCGCGATCACCTCCGGCGGCGGCAGATTCGCCGAGTCCTCCAGGCTCTCGTCGCGTAGCCAGAAGAGGTCGAGGCTCACCTTGTCGCGCTGGAGCAGCTCGTCGTAGCCGAACGCCCGCCATCGGCCCTCGGGGTTCTTCTCCGACCAGGTCGCCTTGCGCGCGTGCCGGTTCTCGGGCTGGTAGCAGGCGACGAACTCGTCGAGGTCTTCGCGCTTGAGCGGGTTGGTCTTGAGCGTGAAGTCCTTGTTCGTCCGCAGGTCGTAGATCCACAGCTTGTCGGTCCACGGTTTCTCGCGCCCGGGCTTCTTGTCGAAGAAGAGCACGTTCGCCTTCACGCCCTGGGCGTAGAAGATGCCCGTCGGCAAGCGCAGCAACGTGTGGACCTCGCACTCGTGCAGCAGCTTTCGCCGCACCACCTCGCCGGCCCCGCCCTCGAACAGCACGTT
>DHSB01000053.1 GCA_002408385.1 Myxococcales bacterium UBA5297 | reverse complement strand
CGGCGTAAGCGTGTCGTCGTTCGTCTCGCGCAGGCACATGCCTAGGCAGTCTGCGTGTCCCAGCTACGATGCGTCAATCCATTGGCGGCCAGTTCGTGTACCCAGGCTTTTGCGGCTAGAAATGCGCCCGCGATGGCCATCCCGACGAGATCACACGGGTCGTGTTTCTAGTCGCCCTCGCCAAGTGTCCAACTCGGGTGCAGTCTGGCATTCCGTTCTTTTCGACGGTCGAAAAGAACCTCATGTGGCAGGCGACAGTTTCCTTTCTCCGGCGGCGCGTGGATCGGACTCCACGCCGGACGGGTGAGCTCTCGTGGCCCGCCGCGCTTCCTCGATACGGACCGCTCGGCTATCGTCTGCGCCTATGGGAAAGGACGCCGCCAGCCTGCCGCTCGCCGACCTGCGAAAGCGCTACCTCGACGAGGGCGCCGCCCTGCCCTCGGGTCTGCTCGAATCCTTGCAGGCCGATCCGCGCCGCGGCGCTCAGGACCTGGCCAAGCGCCTCGCCACCCGTCAGCGCGAGAACCGGGCAGAAGGTCAACGCCTGCGACATCTCCTCGAGCACGAGCGCGAGCTCTGGTCCACCGGCTACCAGGCGATCGCCGGCGTCGACGAAGCGGGTGTCGCGCCTCTCGCCGGTCCGGTCGTCGCCGCAGCGTGCATCCTCCCGCACGACTTCCGGCCCCGCGGGATCGACGACTCAAAGAAGCTCGACGCGGCCCAGCGCGAGGCGCTCGAAAAGCAGATCAAGGAAGCGGCCATCGCTTGGAGTTTGGGCTCCGCCGAGCCCGCCGAGATTGATGCGCTCAACCCTTACCACGCATCCCTGCTCGCCATGCACCGGGCGGTCGTCGGCCTGTCGGTCAAGCCCGACTTCCTGCTCGTCGACGCGCGCAAGGTGCCCGAGGTCGACATCCCGCAGCGTGGCATCGTCCACGGCGACGCGCTCTCGTTGACCATCGCGGCCGCGAGCATCCTCGCCAAGACTGCCCGCGATCGGAAGCTCACCGAATTTGACTCGGTCTATCCCGGCTACGGCTTTGCCCAGCACAAGGGGTATCCGACCGCCGAGCACTTCGAGGCTCTCGAGCGTCTGGGCGTCTGCCCGATTCACCGGCGAAGCTACGCGCCGGTGCGCGCGGCGCTCGGGCTTCTTCCAATTCAGGCGCAGTTGCCGTTCACCGGGGGGAAGGATGGCAAGGCGCGCTCCTGATCCGGAGATCACCCAGGTCCTCGGCGAGCTTGGCTTCGGTGAACAGTCCGCTCAGCGGGCGGCGCGCAGCGCCCTTGAGAAGGCGGGCCTGACGCACGCGCGCAAGACCCGCATCAGCGAGGAGAAACTCCCCAAGGTCCGCGCGCTGCTCGACGCGACCTTCGCCCGCGCCTGCGCCGACGAGGTCTGCCGCAGCGCGCTTCGGCGCCAGAAGCCGGGGAGCGAGCTGCTCGCGGTGATCGAGCCGCGCGCCTGCGAGTACTGCGGCGGCTCCGACAACCGCAAGGCGATGCGCCGGCTCGCGGCCGCCTGCGACCATCGAGGCATCTCACGCGTTGTGGTCGTTGGCGGCTCACCGAGCGTGCGCGATGAGCTCGAGCACCTGAAGCCTGACGGCTGGCAGCTTCGGCTCATCGATGGCACCGAGCGCCGAACTCAAGACAAGGCCAAGGCCGATCTGGAGTGGGCACAGCTTGTTCTGGTGTGGGGCGCGAGCGAGCTCGATCACAAGGTCTCGCGCCTCTATACGGACTCGCCCTCCGCCTCGCGCCGCAAGGTCGTCACCATCGCCAGGCGCGGCATCGCAGCCCTGCTCAATGCGGGCGCCGACCACCTCGAGAGAGCTCACTGACATGGCGAGCGACCCGAACGATCCTCGCAATCGCCGCCGCTGGCCTCGCCTGGCGGTCAGCGTAAAGGTGAGCGGCCGCTGGCGCGCTCGCACGGGTGCCGAGCAAGACCTCGAAGCTCTGCTTCTGTGGGTTTCGGCCGGCGGCGCGCAGCTTCGATGCTCGGCGCCCGTCCCCGCGAACGCGACGGTCCGCTTCACGCTGCGACTCGGGCGCTTTCAACGCTTCGAGCCGACCGGCCGCGTGCGCTGGTGGCGGCGGATCGGCGAGGTGCGCGACCTTGGGGTCGAGTTCGCCGAGCCGATACCGCGAATCGGCGAGTACGTGCGCAAGCAGCTCGAAGCAAGGGAGGTGTCGAAGGGTCGCTTCGAGCGGTAGCCGGTCAGCCGAAGCTTCGCACCGACCATTGCCCAGGCTGTCCAAGGCCGGACGATGCGGAGCCTTAGGCCGACGAGGCAGCGGACGGTCGAGCGCCCACCAGTAGGAAAGCAAAACGATCCCCGGGCCGCGCAGCGAAGTTCCGCGTCGGGCACGGTTGCTCGCGCGCCCGCGCATGGACGACATCCAGGTCCCCGCCTCCGCGACGCTTACCGCTCGACCTGAACCCCGTCCGCGTCGACCCCAGGCGCAAGTACAACCATCCCCGCGCCCTCCAGCTCCCGGCGCAGCCGCGCCATCGACTCCTCCGGTCCGATCGCGATCGAGCAGTCCCCGCCTCCGGCTCCGCTGACCTTGGCTGCTACGCCATGCCCGCGCACCCGAGCGGCGATCTGCCGATGCATCTCGGTCACGATGGGCGCCGCGGCGTCCTCGCCAAGCCGCTCGAGAAGCGCGCCGGCATCCGCGAGGGCCGTCATCGCTTCGTCGATCTCGCCGGCGAGCAGCGTCCGCCGCAGCCGGTCGCTCGCCTCGGCGGAGCGCGCCATGAACGCACCAAAGCCCTTCGGATCCTTCTCGCGGTAACGCTCGATCACTCCGAGCAGTCGCGGCGTCGATGCCGACTGTCCCGAGAATACGAGGGTCAGCCCCGGTGGCTCGGGGAGCTTCTCGATTTCGGGCGCGGGCACGCGATCGACGAGATCCGCAAGAGCGCGCGGAGGCCCCTCGAGCAGCGGCAGAAAGGGGTGAACCTCGAATCGACGCGTCCAGAGGGTGCCACCATAGGTCGCAGCGGCGACGTCGATTGCGCTGCCGGGCCGTCCCTGCGCCGCACCGTGGGCGATGGCCGCGAGCTTGAAAACGAGCTGCCGGTCGAGTTGCGCGCGCGCAGAGGCCACGACCGCAGCCGTAACGGCGACGCTGGCACACGCGCTCCCGCCTAGACCGAGCTTCTGTCCTGTCGGGGCTCGAAGGTTGTCGGAAAGGACGAGCCGCAGCGGATCGGGATGCTCGCCTTTGCCCTCGAGGTAGCGGCGCGCTGTCTGCGCTGCAATCCGCGCGAAGCGAAGCGCCTTCGTCTCGGGCTGGCCTTCACGCCAACGAAAGCCGATGCCTTCGACCTCCAGATAGGCGGAAGGCGTCGCGGCGCATTCGAGATAGCGCCTCACGGCCAAGACGATGGCCGGGATTCCGGCGAGGACGGCGTATTCGCCGGCGAGGATCGCCTTGCCAGGGACGCGAACGCGGATGGAGCTGCTCTCGGTCATGGGGTCGGCCGCGATGGCTGTCTACCCCAGCGATCCCCTGAGCACCGGCGCACTTGCCGCATCGGCGCGAAGGGTGACGAAGCTGGAGCTTCCTCCTCCATCCGTTTCCTAGAACAGGTGCCTATCGAGCTTCTTGACGCCGTCCCCGGGCGAGGCGACGACGACTCGCTGCACGCCGGGCAGCGAGCTGAGCCGCATCTCGACCCGCGGCGCTCCGCTCGCCTGGCAGAGCACGACGGGGTTGGGCCCTGCGTCGAGCGTGAAGTAGGCAGGCACGCCCCCGGCTCGCAGCGCCGCGACCGCCTCGATGACCGCGAAGGTGATCGACCGCGCGAAGATGATCGGCGGGTTGGCCGCCATCGCCGAGGCGTGCATCCGCCACGCGTTCGACTCGCTGATGGCGCCGAGCTCGGCAAGGTTCTTGTCGAGCAGCGCCTTGCGCGCGGACTCGAGGTTCTCGGTCGCGCACTTCACCCAGGCTTGGTAGTACGGCGAGGTCTCGACGCTGCGCTGCATCGCGTCGCGCGAGGAGATCTCCTTCACCTCGTCGGCGCAGATGACGACGACCATCCGCAGCTCGGGCCAGTACTCCTCGTTGGCTATCTGCACCGCGTAGGAGTCCGAGCCGTCGGCCGCTTCGCCCTTGAGCCACTCGCAGAAGCCGCCTTCGACCGAGCGGCAGGCCGAACCCGATCCGTACCGCGCGAGGATGGAGAGGTCCTTGGGCTCGAGCTCCAGGCCCGCGGCCCACGCGGCCGCCGCGGCCACCGCGGCGCCACCCGCCGCGCTCGAGGCGAGCCCCGCGGCCTTCGGGAAGTCGGTCTTGGAGACGACCCGCGCCTTGAGCTTCAGGCCGGCGCGCGCTCGGACGAGATCGAGCACCCGGGTGATGCGCCCCAGCTCCGCGCCGTCGAGCCTGCGCCCGTCTATCTGCGCCGCGTCGTCGTCGCGCTCGCTGAACTCGACGGTGGTAGTCGCCGACAAGCCGCTCAGGGTCATCGACAGGCTGCCGTTGTGCGGCAGGATGCGCTCGAGGTCGCGCTTTCCCCAGTACTTGATGAGGGCGATGTTCGGATGGGCGATCGCGGTCGCTTTCACGGGGTGGCCTCCCAGCGGGCGACGAAGGCGCGGTGGCCCTCGGCACCGAGAGTCGCGACGATGGGGTCGGCGTCTTCGAACAGGGCGACGATCGCCCCGCCTCCGCCGGCCCCGGTGAGCTTGGCTCCGTACGCGCCCATCGAGCGTAGCCGCGCACACGCGCGGTCGAGCCCCTGCGTCGAGAGGCCAAGCTCCTGGAGCAGTCGATGGTTGGTGTCCATCGCCTGTCCTACGGCGCGCAGGTCGCCCTCTTCCAAGGCCTCGACGGCACGGTCCGACAGCTCGCCGATGGAGGCGAAGATGCGCTCGCAGCGCTCCGGATTCGACTCCTTGAGGCTGCCCAGCGCCATGACGCGCTCGCGGGTCGAGCCGCGGGGCTCGACGACCCAGACCACCGCCTCGACGTTCTTCGGCAGGATGACCGGCTGGCCGCGCTTGGCTTTGATGAAGCGGATGAGCTTGCGGTCGAAGGCGACGTTGTGATCGATGCCCGAGGCCGCGCCGTGGAACTCGAGCTCAAGCTCCATCGCGCGGTCGAGCAGGCCTTGGGGCCGCATGTTGATCTGCGCCGCTGAAGCGAAAGCCCGCACGAGCGCGACCGAGACGGCTGCACTGCTGCCGAGGCCGACCGACTGCGGCAGGTCCCCGGTGATCTCGACCTCGATGTTGGTGAGGTGGAAGGCATGAGCGCACTTGCGCACCGCGTGAACAATGGCCGAGAGCCCTTCATGGCCCTTGATGCTCACGCCGCCTGCCTCGCGCGGCTCGAGCGTCACCGTCACACCCTGCTCGAGCGGTCCGGCGAGCGCCGGATGGCCGTACACGACGGCGTGTTCTCCGAGGAGGATCACCTTCCCAGGGGCAAATGCTTTTGCGAGCGCCACTTCAGACTCCTCTCGTTCTTCCCCTCACCGCGGATGCCTGCGACGGCTCGCTCCCGGATCTCTCGGCCAGCGAAGCCCGCACCGGTCACCCTGAGCGTAGCTCCCGACCCGAGCGCGGCGGGAGCGCGAGTCGAAGGGCCCTCGACTTCGCTCGGGCTGACCGGGGCTCGGGTCGCTGGCCTCTATCGCTGTGCGCCGTGCGCGTGCCAAGCCCCGAGCCCGACGCCCAACGCCGCCGCCGCGACGGCGGCGCTCCCAACTCTCGCCCGTCCATGCCGCAGGTGGCCTCGGCGGGACCTCCTCCGGTCGCACCCTCAGATCGCATCATCATCCCAACCGCTCGCGCGTCGCTGCCTCCGTCTTCCGCAACTCCTCCAACACCTGACGGGCCTTCTCTACCTTCACCTCGCCGGACTTCACCAGCATCTCGACGACCCTGTCGACCTGCTCGCCCCGAGCGCCAGCCTCGACCGCGACACACCGCGCATGCAGCGCCATGTGCCCACGCTGGATTCCCACCGTTCCGAGCGCACGGACGGCCGCCAGGTTCTGCGCGAGCCCGACGGCGGCCATCACCTGCGCGAGCTCCCGGGCCCGGCTCACCCCGAGGAGCTTGAAGGCCAGCCTGACGTGCGGATGCACCTTGGTCGGGCCGCCGACGGTGGCCACGGCGAGCGGCAGCTCGATGCGACCGAGGAGCTCGCCCCCCTCCATCTGCCAGGTCGTCAGCGCGCCGTAGCGCCCGCCGCGACAGGCGAAGGCGTGCGCGCCGGCCTCGATCGCCCGCCAGTCGTTGCCCGTGGCGAGCGCGACCGCGTCGATGCCGTTCATGACGCCTTTGTTGTGCGTGGCCGCCCGATACGGATCGGCCGCAGCGAAGCGCCAGGCCTGGACGATGCCCTCGGCGACCTGCTCTCCCGGCAGCTCGGGTTGCGCCAGCTTCGCCGGCCGGATGCAGCACTCGGCGCGCGCCAGGCGCCGGTCGGCGAGGTTCGAGAGGATGCGCAGGAACACCTTGCCGCCGGTCAGCTTCTCGATCAGCGGGGCGACGCCCTCGGCGACGGTGTTGACGAGGTTGGCGCCCATCGCGTCCTGCGCGTCGACGAGGACGTGGACGACGAAGAGCGGCTCGCCCCGCGGGCCTTCGGGCGCCTCGAGGATGCGCACCTCGACCTCGCGCGCGCCGCCGCCGCGCTTGGCCATCGCGGGGTGGAAGGAGTCGGCGAGCGCCAAAATCTCCTCGCGGTGCGCGAGCACCTGCGCCTTCGCCCGCTCGAGCTCCGGGACGCCGGCCACCTGCACCTGCGCCACCATCAGCGACTCGTCGGCCGAGGCGCTGAAGCCGCCGCACTCGCGCACGAGCTTGGCCGCGAAGGAGACCGCGGCGATGACCGACGGCTCCTCGACCACCATCGGAACGAGGTAGTCGCGCCCGTTGATCTGGAAGTTGAGGCCGAGTCCCATCGGCAGGCCGAGGACGCCGATGCAGTTCTCGACCAGGCGGTCGGCGAGCTCCACCTTCAACCCGGCCCCGGAGAGCAGCGACTCGCTCTCCTGCGCGGTGAGGCCGCACAGCCTGGAGATCTCCGCGACTCGCTCCTCCACGCTCAGCTTGTAGAAGCCCGGCAAACGCGACGAGCAAGGCGCCTCGGACATCGCTCCTCCGCTCCTCATCGGGTGACGCCCGGGGCGGAGGCTGCGGCCAAAGCCGAGGTCCAGCTTCGGAAGCGCTCGCTCGTCACCAGGGGCCGGCGGCGCAACTCGGCGACGGTGCGCGCCCCGGTCAACGCCATCGCCAGCCTCAGGCCGCGCGCGAGCTCCTCGAGCCAGGCGCGCGCCGCAGCCTCGCCTCCCGACTCCCAGGCCCGGAGCACCGGCAGCGCGACCCCGACGAGGCTCGCGCCCAGCGCGAGCGCCTTGGCCGCCCTCAGGCCATCCCGGATTCCGCCCGAGGCGATGATCGTCGCCCGCTCACCGACGCGCTTGGCGACCGAGCTGACGCTCAGCGCCGTCGGGATGCCCCAGCCCGCGAACAGCTCGCCCCGCGCGCGCTCGATGCCCGTGCTCCGCAGCGCCTCGACCTGGAGCCAGCTCGTTCCCCCCACGCCCGAGACGTCGAGGTTGCGAACCCCCGCGTCGACGAGCCGCTGGGCCACGCTCGGCGAGAGGCCGCAGCCGGTCTCCTTGATGACCAGCCGATCGCCGAGGGCGGCGGCGAGCCGGGCGATGGTCTCGAGGCCGCCACGAAAGTCTCGATCGCCCTCCGGCTGGACGAGCTCCTGCGCGACGTTGAGGTGGACGGCGAGGCCGTCGGCCTCGATGGCGTCCATCAGGCGGCCGACCGCCTCGGTCCCCAACTCGCGCGCCTGCCAGAGCCCGAGGTTGCCGACCAGCGCGACGCGGGGCGCGACGCTGCGGACTTGGTAGCTGCTCGCCGTCTCCGGGCGCTCGAGCATGGCGCGCTGACTGCCAACTCCGAAGCCGATCCCCAACTCGTCGGCAAGGCGCGCGAGGCCGAGGTTCAGCTCTCGCCCGCGCTCGGTGCCGCCGGTCATCGCGGTGATAAGAAGCGGCAGGCGCAGCCGCTTGCCGAGGAAGCTGCACGACAGGTCGAGGTCGGCCTCGCACAGCTCCGGCAGGCTCTCGTGGATCAGGTGGACGTCGTCAAACAGCGCGTCGCTGCCGGCGGGCTCGACCTCTCCCTTTGCGCACAGGTCCAGGTGAGAGTCCTTGCGCCGGGTCGTCTGGTCGAGCATGGGAATTTGTCTCAAGATACGCCGAGTTAGCCGTTCCACTCTCGGGGTTTTGGGGAACGCCTCTCGTAGCACCCCCCCCCTGGACCGTCAAGGCGACCAGTCCCGCGGATCAGCGGCGTCAGCGCGAGCCGCCGCGCGGGCTCGGGGCGACTGCGACGAGAGCGGGTTCGCGACCGCTGAGGCCCGGGCCAGGAACAAGAACGCCTCGGGGCTGCGGCGTCCCCCTCGTCGCCGCAACACCGCGAGGCAGCGCGGATAGTGACCTATCGCCGCACACACTGACTGTGAGGTGGCTCACACAGTGAGGCTTGACGCAGAGAACGCGTGTTATCGTGCGCGGCCTGTCCGGAAAGCGAGGTCGGCGATGGACCGCGTCGCGGTCTTCCTCCACAGCGGCGACTATGACCGTGTCCAGCAAGGACTATCGATAGCCGTCTCGGCCGCTTCCGCCGGCCGCGAGGCGGATGTCTTCTTCTTCTGGTGGGCGCTCGACAGGCTCATCCGCGACGACCTCGACACGCCCGTCTTCCCCGGCCACGAGGACTTGGAGGAGGAGTTCGTCGAGCGCGGCTTTCCGACCCTCCGTCAGCTCATCGAGGCCGCGAGAGAGAGCGGCAAGGTGCGGCTGTACGCCTGCTCGGGGTCGCTGGCCATCCTGGGCAAGACCGCGCAGGCGGTACAGGGCAAGGTCGACGACCTCGTCGGCTGGGCGACCATCCTCGACCGCACGGCAGGGGTGACGGACCGCTTCCAGCTCTAAGCGGGCGGGCGCCGCAAGCCCGGTCGACGAACCGAGCCAGGGCTTCGCCGAGTGCCCGACGGCAGGTGAGGGGCGCATAGCACTGCGCCCATCCAGAAATCGCCCACAGGCTTCGGCTTCCGCCAGCGGCCTGCCCTTCCCTACGGCCGCGCCGCCCGCTCGCGATCGGCGAGCGTGGCGATTTGATCCTTCATCTGCAGCTTGCGCCGTTTGAGCCGCTTGATCTCGTCCTCTTCCGCGACACTGAGCCAGCGGCGGCCTTCGAGGGCGATGATCTGCTCGTCGAGCGCGCGGTGTTCGCGCCGCAAGCGTTCGAGGTCGACCTGGCGATTCCCGAAGTTCATCGGTCGTCTCCAACAATCCCCGCCCGGCAAAGCTGAAGTTGCGTTCGTTCTATTTCTTCTTCTGCTTGAGCGTCCACTCCGAATCGCTCGGGCGCACGTAGTGAGGTTCGAGGCCGAAGGTCGACCCCTTCGAGTACCCGGGCAGCTCCCGCACCAGACGCACGAGCGCGAAGGCATCCGGCGTGCGCACCGAGGTCCCCGGCGCCGGCAGCTCCTGGAGCGGCGCGTAGGCCTCGCGCCCCAGCCCGAAGACGCGCGCGCCGGGCTTTTCGGCGAGCAGCTCCATCAGCTTCTCCGGACCGATCGCCAGCTCCGGCCCCTCGGCGACGACCGACTCGCCCGCAACTCGATAGAAGCCGCAATAGACCTCGCCCTTGCGCGCATCGAGCGCGGGCACGAGCAGAGTGCCGTCCTGCATGCTCGAAGCGGCCGCCAGCGCCATCGCTGCCAGCGACGAGGCGCCGGCCAGCGGAATGCCGCCTGCGTAGGAGATTCCCTTCGCGGTCGCCAGCCCGATGCGCAACCCGGTGAACGAGCCAGGCCCGAGGCCGACGACGATCGCCCCAAGCTCGGAGGGCCGGGCGCCGCGGCGCGCGAGCATCTCGCCGATGACGCCGGGCAGCAGCGAGGAATGAGGCTTGGGCGGCGGCTCGACCACGCGCTCGAGCAGGCGGTCCTCGCCCGCCAGCCGCTCCACGAGAGCGACCGACAGGGTGAGCGTCGCGGTGTCAATGCCGAGGAGGAGCATTTCGAGTTCTCAGTTGTGCGTTTTGAGTTGTGAGTCGCGAGGCCAGGTCTCACTTCACCGGAGCCTCGCGAGACCGAGAGCTCACGACTCAGAACTGAAGCCTCCCAACTCAGGCTGCTCTTCAGGCCTTGGGCGGAGGCAACGCCTTCAGCGTCTCAGCCGCGTCGCGCACTCGCTTGCGCGTCAGCTCGCGGCCGAGCACCTCCATCGTGGCAAACAGCGGCGGGGTCGCGCTCTTGCCGGTCACCGCCAGCCGCAGCGCCATGAAGAGCTCCTTGACCTTCCAGCCCTTCTCCTCGGCGAAGGTGCGCGAAAACTCCTCGAGCGCCTTGTCTTCGAACGGCACCCGGCGCGCCTCCTTCCACGGCTCGTCGACCTTCTCGATGTACTCCTGCAGGATCTTGCCGGTCTCGCTTGGCGTGCGGCCCTTGGAGACCATCGCCGCCGCGAACGGCTTGTGGTCCAGGTCGCCGGTGAAGAAGAAGTCGCCGAGCGCGATGAAGTCCGAGAGCGTCTTCATCCGCTCGCGCACCAACGGCATCACTTTGCGAAACGACTCCTTCGACAGCCGCCAGCTTAGCAGCCGCTCGACCAGCTCGTCCTCGCTCATCTCGCGGATGTACTGGCCGTTGAGGTCGATGAGCTTGACGAGATCGAAGACCGGCTCGCCGGTCGAGACGCGATCGATGTCGAACGCCTCGATCATCTCCTGCAGGGTGAACTTCTCCCGGTCGGCGGCGATCGACCAGCCCATCAGCGCCAGGAAATTGCGCAGCGCCTCGGGCAGGATTCCCGCGTCGCGGTAGTAGTCGAGCGAGACCGGGTTCTTGCGCTTGCTGATCTTTGACTTGTCCTTGTTGCGCAGCAGCGGCATGTGGACGAACTCGGGCGCCTGCCAGCCGAAGGCCTGGTAGAGCACCACGTGCTTGGGCGTCGAGCTGATCCACTCCTCGGCGCGGATGACGTGCGTGATGCCCATCAGGTGGTCGTCGACGACGTTGGCGAGGTGGTAGGTCGGAAAGCCGTCCGACTTGAGCAGCACCTGATCGTCGACCCCGGCGTTGGCGAACTTGATCTCGCCGCGCAGCCGGTCGGGGAAGACAGTGTCGCCCTCACGCGGCATGGCCAGGCGCACCACGAACGGCTCGCCCGCCGCCGCGCGCTTGTCCGACTCCTCGCGCGAGAGGTCGCGACACAGGCCGTCGTAGCCGAGGTTCTTCTTCTCGGCCATCTGCCTCTTGCGCAGCTCGGCCAGGCGCTCGGCGGTGCAGAAGCAGCGGTAGGCCGCGCCCTTGTCGATGAGCATCTGCGCGTGCTGCCTGTAGATCTCGGCGCGCTCGCTCTGCCGGTAGGGGCCGTGCGGCCCGCCCTTGTCCGGGCCCTCGTCCCATTCCAGCCCGACCCAGCGCAGCGCGCGCAGGATGGCCGCCTCGGACTCGAGCGTCGAGCGGGTCCGGTCGGTGTCCTCGATGCGCAGGATGAACTGGCCGCCGTTCTTGCGGGCAAAGACGTAGTTGAACAGGGCGATGTAGGCGGTCCCGACATGCGGGTCGCCGGTCGGGCTGGGGGCGATACGGACTCGAACGGTCATGGTCGATGCTCTCGGCTGTTGGGCCATCGCGAGGCTGGCCGCGAGGCGTCGGCTATATAGCACGCACGAGGCGCGCGCCCACCGCGGCGAAGCGTCGCGAGGCCGGCCGTCGTGTCGACCGACGGCAGAAGGGACCGTCAACGTCTCGTCGGCAGGGACGTCGGGAACGCCGGCGTTCGGACGGCACCGCGCGCTCTCTGAGGGCGCTCCTGGGACCTGATGTCTCGACTGGGAGGTTTGGAGTCGGCTCGCCCGCCGTTGGCCCGCCCCCTGCCCTCCCTGACGGCCCGCCGATGACCGCGCTCGTCGCGGGCCAGGTTGCGCGGGCCGGAGAGGGGCGATCGCGTGTGCTTGCTTTCTGCCTCGTGGCCCGTTCGCAGAGCGGCGGCGACCACTCTCGAAGGGGAGCGGTCGCTTGCGGAAATGGCCTCCGAGAACAGCTTCCGCGGCAGGTCAGAAGGTCCGGATTCTGCGCGGGTTGCGCTCTGTTCTTCCTTGGATCACGTGCTCAGCCCGCTCATCGCGCGCCCCTCGTGACGAAGGGCGCTCGGGACAGCCTGTCCGCTTGTACGCCCTGCGGGCGGCGTGGTAGCAGTCTCCGTCCCTTTCGCCAGAGGGACGCGGAGCCAGTTTCGAAGCCGAGGAGGTGTCGATGTCCGGCCACAACAGATGGACCAAGATCAAGCGCAAGAAGGAGGCGATGGGCGCCTCCAAGGGCAAGCTCTTCACGAAAATCATCAAGGAGATCACCGTCGCCGCGCGACTCGGCGGAGCCGACCCTGACGGCAATGCCCGGCTGCGCTCGGCGCTGGCCGCGGCCCGCGACGCCAACATGCCCTCGGACACCATCACGCGCGCCATCAAGAAAGGCACCGGCGAGCTCGAGGGCATCAGCTACGAAGAGGTCACCTACGAAGGCTACGGCCCCGGCGGCGTCGCGGTGCTCGTCGAGTGCATGACCGACAACCGCAACCGCACCGCCGGCGAGGTGCGTTCGACCTTCTCCAAGGGCGGCGGCAACATGGGCGAGTCGGGCTCGGTCGGCTGGATGTTCGACCGCAAGGGCGTCATCTCCATCGACCAGGCCGACGAGGACACGCTGATGGAGGCCGCGCTCGAGGCGGGCGCGCTCGATGTCATCAACAACGGCGAGGACGGCTTCGAGATCCACACCGAGGCGAACGACGTCCACAAGGTCGCCGACGCGCTCGAGAAGAAGGGCTTCAAGCCCAGCGAAGCCAAGGCCACCTTCCTGCCGCAGAACACCGTCAAGCTCGACGCCGAGAAGGCGCCCAAGATGCTCAAGCTGATGGACCTGCTCGAGGACAACGACGACGTCCAGAACGTCTACGCGAACTTCGAGATCGACGAGGCGCTGATGGAGCAGCTCACCGCCTGATCGATCGATGACCGCCTGTTCGAGAAGGGGCGCGCTTCGGCGCGCCCTTTCCCTTTATGAGCGCTCGCTCTCTCGCCCGCCCCCGGTCGCATCGTTTCGCTCCGCCCTGGCTCAAACTGAGCAAGGAGGCTGGAGCTCGATGATCCTGAAGGCCAAGAAGCTGCTCGTCCGCCTCGTCATCGGCGCCGCCGGCGGCGCGCTGTTGATGGTGCTCACCGGCCAAGTCCTCGGACTGTTCGCCGCGAGCTGCACGGTCGTCTGCAAGCCCGATGTGGCTGCGACCATGGGCGCGATCTCGGGGATGTTCGCGTCGCTGATGGTCCGCGGGTACGAGCCGGGGTGAGCCGACGCATTAGGCCGAACGCCCAAGCCGGCCGAGCCGGAACCAAGACGACTCCGGGAGATCGGGGGCGGCCGGCAGGCCCCGGTCGTCAGACTTCAGGCCGCAGATTCTTGCCAATCTGGTCAAACTCTGCCGAGTAGGTCCCCAAGCCGGCCGAGCCGGAACCAAGAGGAATCCGGGAGATCGGGGCGGCCGGCAGGCCCCAGTCGTCAGACTTCAGGCCGCAGATTCTTGCCAATCTGGTCAAACTCTGCCGAGTAGGTCCCCAACCCCCTGCGTTCGTGCGAGCAAGCCGCAGGTCGGCAGGGGCGCATCGCAATGCGCCCGGGCCAGGAATCGAGCACTCGGCCGACACGAAGGTCGGCCTCCCGCCCCCCCGCCTGCTCGTAACCCGGCCGAAGTCCTTGAAATCGTTGGCAGCGCCGCGCCCTGCAGCTAGGCTCTCGTCCCATCGACAGGCGCTGTTCAGCCTGGCGGCGACCCCCACTCAGCGGGTCACAACAACCGAGACCCTGGTCACTCCAAGGCCACCATAAGGAGGCGCACCATGAAGCGCGCCCTCAAGATCGCGGGCATCATCATTGGTGTCATCGCGCTGCTGCTCGTCGGCGGAAGCGCCCTGGCGTATCTGCTCATCGATCTCGACAAGGTCCTCAACGAGCAGGTGGCCAAGGCCAAGCCCGAGATAGAGGCGAAGCTCGGCCGCAAGGTCTCGGTCGGCGAGATCTCCACGCGCTTCTTCCCCACCTTGGGCGGCACGGTCTCCAGCATCGAGATCGCCCCGGCCGAAGGCCGCGCCGAGGACGATCGCCCGCTGCTGCGCGTCGGGTCGATCGGCTTCGACATCGCCATCTGGCGCGCCATCCTCTCCGGCGGCGACGAGGTGGTCATCGACGCGGCCTACCTCGACGGGCTCGCGATCAACTTCATCCGCTACAAGGACGGCTCGCTCTCCTACCAGGACATCCTCGACAAGCTCGCCGCAGCCGAGCCCGCTCAAGATGAGCCGAAGGAGGAGAAGCCCTCCGAGCCGATGTCGCCGGAGGTCCAGGCCTGGCTCGAGAAGGTCTCGATCAACGAGCTGCGCCTCGCCGACGCACAGATCCGCCTCGTCGACCACGCGACGGCGACCGGCCAGCCGGCCGAGAGCTTCGTGCGCAAGCTGGGCGTCCGCCTCAACGACGTGCGCCTGTCCGATCCGATCCGGGTGAAGGTCGAGGCCGCGGTCTTCGCCGACGCGCCCAACTTCGCCTTCGAGACCTCGGTCGGCCCGCTTCCCCCGGATCTCGCGGTCGAAGGCCTGCCGAAGATCGGCGGTGTCAAGCTGCGGCTCGACAAGGTCGACCTCTCGCGCATCGCGCCCTACCTCGGCCCGGCAGTGCCGGCGCGCATCGACTCCGCGCTCGCCTCGGCCGACTGGACCGTCGGCGCCATCGACCCGGGCAAGCCCATCTCGATCAACGGCTTCCTGTCGATCGCCAACCTGCAGCTCGGCGGCGGCGCGAAGTTCGAGCTGCGCGTCGACTCCAAGCTCGAGGCCGACCTCGAGAGGCTCGGCGCGAAGATCGAGAAGCTCGACGTGCAGGTCGGCGCGGTGAAGCTGGCGATGGCCGGCGCGCTCGAGGATCTGGGCGGCAGGCCGAAGTTCAAGAACTTCACCGTCCGCTCGACCTCGCTCGATCCGAGCGTCCTGCTCTCCTACTACCCCGCCGCAAAGGCGAGCCTGCCGCCGGGCGCGCGGCTCGAGGGCCCCATCGCGCTCGACGTCAAGGCGAGCGGCGACGCGAACAAGCAGACCGTGCGCGCCAACGTCGACATGGCGGCCCTCGACCTGCTGATCCCCGACACGCTCCTCAAGCCGAAGGGCACGCCGATGGGCGTCAGCGTCGACGGCGACTTCACCGCCACGGACGCGACCTTGCGCGGGCTCGCGCTGCGGCTCGACGAGCTCGACCTGCAGCTCTCGGGCACGGTGAAGGACTTCTCGAGCCCGGCCCTCGACCTGAAGCTGGGCGCCAAGCCCTTCAGCTTCGACAGGCTGGCGCGCCTGCTGCCGGCGGCGAACACGGCGCTGGCCGCTTCGGGCGCGAAGGCCTCGGGCAACGGCTCGCTCGCCGGCCACCTGAAGGGCACCGCGGCCAACCTCGACGCGGCGCTGCAGCTCGCGCTGCTCGACGTGAAGCTCGACATCCCCGGCACCCGGCTCGACGGCGATCTGCGCTTCGAGGTGACGGCCAAGGGCAACCCGGAGAAGGACCTGAAGGCGAGCCTGCTGCTCGACGCCGACAAGGCGGTCATCGAGATGCCCGAGCTCGTCAGCAAGAAGGCCGCGACGCCGCTGCTCGTGAAGGTCACGGTCGACCGCGCCGGCGATCGCATCGACGTGCGCAATCTCGACGTGCAGCTCGCCGAGCTGAAGCTCGGTGCCAAGGGCGGCTTCGACCTCGCCAAGGGCGACACCGATCTGCGGGTCGAGATGGCGAAGCTCGACCTCGAGCGGTTCGCCAAGACGGTCACCGCCATCCCCGCCGCTCAGGCGAAGAAGGGCTTTGTCGACGCCAAGCTGGCGGTGAGCGGCAACCCAAACCAGCTCGAGTCGATGACCGTGGCCATCGACCCCATCAACGCGCGCTTCGGAGAGAGCGATCTGCGCGGGCAGATCCGCGTGACCAACCTCCTCGCGCCGCAGGCCGAGCTGCGCTTGAGCTCGACCAACCTCGATCTCGACGCGCTGCTGGGCGACGGCGCCTCCGAGCAGAAGCCGGCCGAGCCCGCCAAGCAGGAGCAGGCGGCGAAGCCCCCGGCGCAGGACGACCCGTCGCTCAAGGACTACCGCTTCACCGGCACCTTCGATCTGAAGCGCATCGTCGTCTCCGAGACCGAGCTGCGCGACTTCCGCGGCGACGTGCGGCTGGCCGACGGCAAGCTGCGCCTCGAGGACTGCACCTTCGGCGTCTTCGGCGGCACGGTGACCGCCAAGGGCACCGAGGCCGAGATCTGGAAGGGCCGCATGCCCTTCCGCGCGAACCTCTCGATCAAGGGCCTCGACGTGAACCAGGCGCTGTCGGCGAAGACCAAGTACCCCGACACGCTGCACGGCAAGGCAGACCTCGCGGTCGAGCTGGCCGGCGAGGGTTTCGAGACCGCCGAGCTCGAGGAGAAGCTGCTCGGCAAGGTCGCCGTGGCGCTCAACGAGGGCAAGTTCGCGCGCGCGAGCCTCACCCAGGCGGTCGTCGGCGACTTCAGCGCGCTCGAGAAGGTGCCGGGGCTGAGCCTCAAGCCGATCCAGTCCGAGAACGCCATCCGCAACATGGCGGCCGACTTCGAGGTGCGCGACGGCCGCTTCACGCTCAAGAAGCCGATGACGCTCACCCTCGACGGCAGCAAGGTCGTGCTCACCGGCGCCATCGGCATCGCCGGCAAGCTCTTCCTGCAGGGCGACTACTTCATGGCGCCCGCGGTGGTGAACAAGCTGACGGCCGGCAAGTGCCAGTCGAACGAGGAGCTGAAGATCCCGGTCGCCATCGGCGGCACGGTCGACGAGCCCTCCTTCACGCCGAACGGCGCGTCGATAGCGCTCTCGCTCGCGCAGCGCTGCCTCGCGGGCAAAGCGGGCGAAGTGGCCGAGAAGCTGCTCGGCGACAAGGCGAAGCAGGTCCTCGGCGTTTCGAGCAAGGAGGAGGCTGAGGCCAAGGCGCGCGCCGAGGCCGAGCGGCTCAAGGCCGAAACCGAAGCCAAGGCTCGCGCCGAAGCCGACCGTCTGAAGAAGGAGGCCGAGGCCAAGGCGAAGGCCGAGGCCGACCGGCTCAAGGCCGAAGCCGAGGCGAGGGCCCGCGCCGAGGCCGAGCGCAGGAAAGAAGAGGCGAAGAAGAAGGCCGAAGAGGAGGCGAAGAAGGGCCTGAAGAACCTCTTCGGCAAGTAGCCGCCTCGACGCCTTGAGTGGGCCGGCGATTGGGCGCCGGCTCACTCGGCTTTCGACTGAAGATGTGTCGAAGAATCCTTCGAGCGATACCCGGTCAGCCCGAGCCCCTCGGCAGGCTCGGGGCAGGCCGAAGTCGAAGGGCCCTTCGGCTCCGTTCCCGCCGCTGGCGCTGGTCCATTAGTCCTGACGCCTGGCCCTCGACCT
>DHSB01000054.1:36085-40757 GCA_002408385.1 Myxococcales bacterium UBA5297 | reverse complement strand
GGCCGACAGCGGCGCGGGCCGCGGCACGTCGCGCCGGCGCACCTCGAAGTGCAGCCCGCAGCGACACAGCACGCGCTGGCCGCTGACGTAGACCGACACGTCGTGCGACTTGCCGCAGTTCGGACAGCTCTGGCGCGCGACCACCTCGGCCAAGGGAGTGCTCCGTTCGAACCCCTGCCCGCCTGCTCGGCGGGAGGGGCTCAGAGCGTAGCGGAGGAGGGCCGAGGATTCAAAAACGCGAACAGTCAGCCGTTGGTCACTCGGTCGCCTGCAGACCGAGCACCTCGAAGACCGGCACGGGCTTCTCCTTGCCCTTGACCTTGGCCTCCGGCAGGGCGCGGGCGTGGATGCCGGCCCCGCCGCGCTCCAGGGTCAGCCCGCTGACGACGATCTGCCCTTCGCCCGCCAGGCTGCACAGGCGCGAGGCGAGGTTGACCGAGTCGCCGATGGCCGTGTACTCGAGGCGCTTGGACGAGCCCATGTTGCCGACGACCGCGAGGCCGGTGTTGATGCCGATGCCCATCGCCACCTGCGTCTTGCCCTGCTCGGCGCGCTCGCGGTTGTACTCGACCAGGCTCTGCTGCATGTCGATGGCGGCGCGGATGGCCCGGGCGGGATCGTCCGGGCGGACCACCGGGGCGCCCCAGAGCGCCATCAGGCAGTCGCCGATGAACTTGTCGAGCACTCCGCCGTGCGCGAAGACCTCGTCGACGGTCAGCTCGAAGAACTCGTTGAGCAGCGCGACTATCTCCTGGGGCTGGGCGCGCTCGGTCATGCTGGTAAAGCCGCGGATGTCGGCGAAGAGGACCGACACCTCGACCAGCTCGCCGCCTTTCTTCAGGTCGAGGTGGCCGCGCTGGGCCTGCTCGACGAGGGCCGGCGAGAGGAAGCGCGACAGGTGGGCGCGGGTCTCGGCCTCCTGCTCGATGCGCCGGGCGAGCTCGACGTTCTCGATGGCGACCGCGGCCTGGGCGGCGATGCCGCTCAGCAGGCGCAGGTCCTTTTCGGTGAAGGCGCCGGCGCGCTCGCGGGTGTCGAGGTAGAGCACGCCCCACAGCTCGCCCTTGGAGAGCAGCGGCACGGCCATCGCCGAGCGGATGCCCTGGGCGACGATGGAGGCAGCGGCCGAGAAGCGCGAGTCGATGATCGCGTCCTGCGTCAGCACCCCTTCGCGCGTGCACACGACCTGATCGAGCAGGGTCTGCGAGAGCATCACGTCGCCGCCCTTGCGCCGGCGCACCGCCTCGGGGCGCAGCCTCTCGGTGCCCGGCTCGACCAGCAGGATGACGCCGTTGTCGGCGTTGAGCAGGTCGAAGGCGACCTTGAGGATCTTGTCGTAGAGGGTCGGCAGATCGCGCTCGAGGCCGACCTGGCGGTGAAACTCGTTGGCGATGCGCAGCTTCTCGTAGTCGCGCCGCAGGTCCGCGACGTCCTTGATTTCGCGCTCGGGTCGAAAGCCGCTCTGCGACTGGCGCGGGTCCTCGGCCTGCACGCTGGCGAGCACCTGCGGGGCGACCGACTGGACCATCGTCACCCCGGCGCCGTTCGGGCCGGTGGCCTGCCTGGAGCAGTGGAAGACGAGCAGGCTGCCGCCCATGGCGATCTCGTCGCCGTCCTTGAGCTTGTAGCGGGTGATGCGCCGCCCGTTGACGAAGGTGCCGTTCGAGGAGTTGAGGTCCTGGACCCACGCCTCGCCGTCGACTTTGGCGATCTCGGCGTGCTCCTTGGAGATCTCGCGGTCGGAGAGCTTGATGGCGTTGATCGGGTGGCGGCCGATGCGCGTGGTCTCAGCGAGCGGATAGTCGATGGACGAGCCGTCGGGCGAGCGCACGGTCACCCAGGCTGAGCTGGTCGGCAGCGTCGAGGAGAGCGGGACGCTCAGCGCGCCGCGGCACGAGGGGCAGACGGGCAGCAGCGGCCCGAAAGCGGAAAGCGGTGCTCGGCAGTGGGGACAGTGCGTTGGCATCGGGAGGTGCGCCCGCCGGCTTGCGTGATGAGAGTGGCGGGCGTGGCTGCGAGGCTCTTTTTTCGCTCTCAATTCGGCAGAAAGCAGCCGGAAACCTAGCATGCCCGCTCGGTCGCCCGCAAACCGCCGCCGGCCGCGCCGGGGTGTCGCGTGCCCCGCTTCTGTCCTTTTCTCGCCAAAGTTCGCGGCGCGGGCTATTTTCCGGTCTTGCGCCATTGGCCTCTCGGCGACGCCCTCCCCGCCCCTGCCCGGCCACGCCGGCCTCCCCGACCATGATCCGACAGGCCTTCAAGGACCTTAGCCGCCTTCGCGAGATATCGCTGGTCGCCTTGCGCCACGGGTTCGGAGAGCTGCTCGACCGCACGCGGCTGTGGGAGGTGCTCGGGCGCAAGGAGCGCCAGGAGCCGCGCCCCGAGAGCGGCCACGAGAGCACCGCCCGGCGCTTCCGGCTCTTCCTCTCCGAGCTCGGCCCCACCTTCGTCAAGCTTGGCCAAGTGCTCTCGACCCGCGCCGACCTGCTGCCGCGCGAGTTCATCCAGGAGCTCTCCACCCTGCAGGACGCGGTGCCGCCCGAGGACATGGCGCACGTGCGCTCGCAGATCGGGAAGAGCTTCGGGCGCCCAATCGAGCAGGTCTTCGCCTCCTTCGAGGAGACCCCGCTCGCCTCAGCCTCCATCGCCCAGGTCCACCGGGCGACCACCCGCGACGGACGCGAGGTGGTGGTCAAGGTGCAGCGGCCGGACATCGCCGAGCGGGTGCGCGCCGACCTCGACCTGCTCTACTACGCCGCCCGCATCCTCGAGGCGGTGGTCGAGGAGACCGGGGTCTACTCGCCGACCGGCATCATCGAGGAGTTCGACGTCGCCATCCGCGAAGAGCTCGACTTCCTCAACGAGGCGAAGAACCTGCGCGACTTCGGCGAGACGCACCGCGACCGGCCGAGGATCACCATCCCCAAGGTCTACGACGACCTGTCGAACAGCACGGTGCTGACGATGGAGTACGTGGTCGGTCAGAAGCTGCGCGGCGTGGACCTCGCCCAGCACGACCGCAAGCTGCTCGCCGAGACGCTGCTCGAGGGCGCCTTCCACCAGCTCTTCGACGACGGGCTCTTCCACGGCGACCCGCACCCGGGCAACATCCTCGTCCTGCCCGAGGAGCGCGTCGCGCTGCTCGACCTGGGGGTCGTCGGCCGGCTCACCAAGCAGATGCAGGAGAACCTGATCCTGCTGGTGATGGCCGTCGCCCTGAAGGACGCCGACACCGTCGCGCGCCTGCTCTACCGGGTCGCCACCCCGGACCAGCGCACCAACCTGGCGGCCTTCAAGACCGACATCCAGGCGGTGCTCGACCAGTACCTGGCCGAGACGGTGACCCTGGCGAAGATAGACACCAACCAGCTCATCCCCGAGTTGCTCAACCTGGCGGTGCGCTACCACGTTCGCATCCCCAAGGAGTACGCGATCCTCTCCCGGGCCGCGGTCACCGTCGAAGGGCTCATCCGCGGCCTCTACCCCGAGATCAACATCGGCAAGGCGGTACTCCCCTACGCCAAGGAGCTGCTGGTCGGCCGCTACGAGACGATGGGGGTGGGCATCACCGGGATGCGCGCACTGCTGAGGCTGCAGACCTTCGCCACCGACGTGCCGATGCAGCTCTCGCAGATCCTGCTCGACCTCGAGAGCGGCAAGTTCAGCGTCAACCTCGCCAGCGAGGACCTGGTGCGCATCCACCAGAGCCTCAAGGGTTTGGGCTTTGTCGCCTTTCTCGGCTTCCTGGCCTGTGGGCTGACCATCGGGGCCTTCATCTCCTTCTCCAAGCTCGACTTCGCCTTCCACGGCGTCCCGGTGCTCGGCGCGCTGGCGCTGCTGCTCATCGGGATGCTCTTCGGCGCGGTCGCCCTCTGGAGCCTCTCCAGCGGCAAGGGGCACAAGATCAGCGTCACCCGCTGGCTGGAGCGCAGGCAGCGGCGCAAGTGATCGAGCTCCGCGAGCTGACGGTCCACTATGGCTCCGAGCCGGCGCTCGGGCCCGTCTCCGGCGGGTTCGGCGGCCCGACGCTCGCGGTCGCCGGCCCGGCGCGGGCCGGAAAGACCACCCTGCTCAAGGCGCTGTGCGGCCTGGTTCGCCCCGCCTCCGGCGGCGTTCTCGTCGACGGCGACGACCTCGTCGCCGCCGGGTCGCGGCTGCGCGGCGAGATCCGCTCGCGCTTCGGCATGGTCTTTCAGAACGACGCGCTCTTCGACTCGCTCGACGCGCTCGGCAACGTCGCGCTCCCGCTGCTGCGGCGCGGCCTCGCTCGCCCCGAGGCGCTGCTCAAAGCCCGCGAGGCGCTCGCGCTGGTCGGCCTCGACGGCCAGGAGCACGCGCTGCCCGAGCGGCTCTCGGGCGGCATGCGCAAGCGGCTCGGGCTGGCGCGGGCCATCGTCGCCCGCCCGCGCTACCTGCTCGCCGACGATCCGCTCGCCGGCCTCGATCCGGGGACCTCGGCCCGGGTGCTCGACCTGCTCTTCGACCTGTGGAAGGGCCGCGGCGGGCTGGTCATCGCCGCCGCGCAGCCCGGGCCGCTGCTCGAGCGCTGCGAGGAGCTGCTCGTCCTCGACGCGGGCCGCCCGCTCGCCCGCGGCGCGCCGGCCGAGGTGCTGGCGCGCCCGGCGGTCCGCGCCGTGCTCGAAGGAGTCGAGTCGTGAGCGGCGGGCCCCTCCCT
>DHSB01000054.1:35628-35910 GCA_002408385.1 Myxococcales bacterium UBA5297 | reverse complement strand
GGCCCCTTCCGTACGATTGGCCGTTCGGCCATCGAGCTGGCCAACCACGTCGGGGGCCTCGGGCTCGTCATCGCCCGCACCGTGCGCGCGCTGCCCAGACTCGACCCCCGGGAGCTGGTGCGCTCGGTCGTCCACTTCGGCTACGACGCCATCCCGCTGGTCGTCGCGCTCGCGGTCTTCATCGGCGGCATCCTCGTGCTCTTCGCCAACGTCAACGTGCAGCGCTACGGGGCCAAGTCGCTCATCGGCTGGGCGGCCGGCTACACGATATTGCGCGAGTTC
>DHSB01000054.1:15110-35419 GCA_002408385.1 Myxococcales bacterium UBA5297 | reverse complement strand
CGCAACGCGGCCGAGCTCGCCTCGATGAACATCGGCGGCCAGCTCGAAGGGCTGCGCGGGGTGGGCGTCGACCCCTTCGCCCTGCTCGTCGCCCCGCGGGTCATCGCCAGCACCATCGCCATCGCCGCTTTGGGCCTGGTGGTCAACCTGGTCGCGGTCTTCTCCGCGGCCTTCTTCGGCCAGCTCATCATCGCCGTCGACCCCGGGTCCTTCTTCCGCAGCCTCGAGCAGATGCTCGGATGGCGCGACGCGCTGGCCGGCTCGGCGAAGATGGTCGCCTTCGGCCTGACCATTTCGCTCATCTCCACCCGCGCCGGCCTGGTCGCCCGCGGCGGGGCGCGCGCGGTCGGACGGGTCGCCGCCGTCGCGGTCGTCGCCAGCTCGGCGTTGCTGACCGCGCTCGACTACGGGATCACCGTCGCGCTCGAGAGGGTCCTCTGATGGCCGTCAGCCCGCTCCAGCTCGCCATCCTGCTCGGCCGCTCGACCCGGCGCGCCCTTCGCCGCGGGGTGCCGCGCGGCGAGATCGTGCGCCAGGTCCACGAGATCGGCTTCCGCTCGCTGCTGCTCGTCTTCGGCGGGATGGTCTTCTTTGGCGCGGTGATGACCGCCCACGGCGCGTACCAAGCGCGCAAGGTCGTCGGCGATCTGTCGATCGTGGGTCCGGCCTACTTCGAGGTGCTCATCCGCGAGCTCGGCCCGACCATCGCCGGCATTCTCGCCGCGGTGCGCATCGGCGCGGCGATCTCCGCCGAGGTCGCCGCCATGCAGGTGACCGAGCAGCTCGACGCGCTGCGCTTGTCGGCCGGCGACCCGTACGCAGATGTCGCCTTCCCGCGCATCGTCGGCGGGCTCATCGGCGTGCCCGCGCTGCTGGTCATCGGGACCGCTGCGGCGACGCTGACCACCGTCGTCGTCTCCACCTACGCCTACGGCGCCGACGGCACCGCGTTCATGGATCCGACCTTCGTCGACCTCGGCGACATCTTCGCCTTCTTCGCCAAGGCGCTCGGCTACGGCCTCGCCATCCCGCTGGCGGCCGTCCAGAGCGGCTTCTCGGCGCGCGGCGGGCCGGGCGCGGTCGGCGCCGCAACGACCACCGGCGTGGTCGCCTCCTGCATGCTGGTGCTGATCTTGGACCTGCTGATCAGCGCCCTGCTCTTCTACACGGGGCTCTGATGATCCGGCTCGTCGGCGTTCAGAAGGGCTTTGCCAGCCGGCGCGTGCTCGCCGGGGTAGACCTGCACGTGCCGCGCAACGGGGTCACTTTCGTCGTCGGGCGCAGCGGGGTCGGCAAGAGCGTCCTGTCGCGCTGCTGCGTCGGGTTGCTGCGGGTCGACGCCGGCGAGGTGCACGTCGGCGGCGAGCGCATCGATCACCTACCCGAGCGCGCGCTAACCCGGCTGCGGCGCCGAGTGCCCTACGTCGTGCAGGGCTCGGCGCTGCTCGACTGGATGGACCTGCGCGCCAACGTCGCCGTGCCGCTGCTGCGAGCGCTCGGACTGCCCGAGGCCGAGGCTGTCGAGCGCGCCGACCGCGCGCTCGAGCAGGTCGGGCTCGCCGAGGTCGCGAGAAAATCGCCGCCCGATCTCGGCCCCGGGGACCGCAAGCGCGCCTCCATCGCCCGCGCGTTCGCGCTCGAGCCCGAGGCGATCCTCTTCGACGAGCCGACCACCGGCCTTGACGCCGCGGCCGCCCGCCGGGTCGACCGGCTCATCCGCCAGACCGCGGACCAGGGCACCACTGCCCTCGTCGTTTCGCACGACCTCGACTCGATCCGCCTCGTCGCCGACCGCGTTGCGGTCCTCGACGACGGGGTGATCGGCTTTCTCGACGAGACGAAGCGCTTCTTCGAGGCCGCCGAGGAGCATCCTGCGGTGCGGCGGTTCTTCAAGCAGGGCGAGGTGGAATAGGCGGCACGCCGAGCGTAGCTCCCATCGCAGTAGAGGTTCGACTTGGCTCGGAGTCGACCCCTCGACCTCGCTCGCGCCGCACCCAGCGCTTCCTCGAGCTCACCGCGGCCTGCCCGCGCCCCCCGGAGCTTCGCCCTGACGGCACCCTCCGCATCCGTGCGGCGGTAGCAGGCCTTTCGCGCCTGGGCATCGAGCACGGGCCCGCCCGAAATGGCACAGGCAGTCCCCGGTGCGCCAGAACCTCTTGCCGCCGGCCGCTGCGAAGAACCTTTCCCTTTCACGCTGCATGTCGAATCGCGTAAAGGAAGCCTGCCGCGCCGGCGGCACACCTGTCACGGGACGGGTGCCTGGCTGGTGAGGAGGATTTAGATGCGCGTCTCCGAGCTCGTTCTCCCCGAGGTCCGCGATGCCCTCAAGGGCGACCCGGCCGCTATCCGGGAGCTCGTCGAAGAGCTGCATCCGGCGGACTCGGCCGACATCTTCATCTCGCTTGAGGAGGACGAGCGCATCCTGTTCCTCAAGGCGCTGCCAGTTACCGATCAGGTGGGCGTCCTCGAGGAGCTGGACGACGAGCTGAGGGCAGAGACGTTCGAGAAGATCGCCCCCGACATGGCGACGCGGCTCGCGGTGGAGATGAGCTCGGACGAGCGCGCCGACCTGTTCAAGGCCCTTCCCCCGACCTTCGCGGCAAAGCTGCTCGCCCGTCTGCCGAAGGAGGACGTCAAGGACCTGCGCTCGCTGCTCGCCTGGCCCGAAGGAACGGCCGGCGCGCTGATGACCACCGACTTCGTCGACCTCGACGCGGAGATGACGGTGGCCCAGGCGATCGACCGCATCCGCGAGGTCGCCGAAGAGGTAGAGACCATCTACTACGCCTACGCGGTCTCGCCCGAGGGCTCGCTGCGCGGGGTCGTCTCGCTGCGCTCACTGGTGACCGCCAAGCCGCAGACCAAGCTGACCGAGCTGATGGACACCGAGCACCTCATCGCGGTCAAAGGCGACACCGATCAGGAGGAGGTCGCGCAGATCATCTCGAAATACGACCTGCTCGCCGTACCCGTGGTCGACGACGCGGGACACCTCCTCGGCATCGTCACCGTCGACGACGTCGTCGACGTGGTCGAAGAGGAGACGACCGAAGACGTCCAGAAGCTCTCGGGAATGGCGCCGCTCGAGGAGTCGTATTTTCGCGCCAGCTTCTTTCGCATGCTCCGCAGCCGTGCCGGCTGGCTCATCGTGCTCTTCTTCGGCGAGCTGCTGACCGGGACCGCCTTGCGCGCCTACGAGGAATCGATCGCCGGAGCCCTCGCGCTGGTCTTCTTCATCCCGCTCATCGTCTCGGCCGGCGGCAACACCGGCAGCCAGTCGGCCGGTCTGCTCATCCGCGCGCTTGCGCTGGGCGAGGTCGTTCCCAAACAAGCTTGGCGCGTCGCCCTGCGCGAGGCGGGCACCGGGCTCATCCTCGGGGTCATCCTCGCGGTGATCGGCGCTCTGCGGGCCCTGCTGTGGCCCGACGTGGGCCCCGAGATCGCCCTGGTGGTCGGCCTGGCCCTGCTCTTCATCGTCTCCTTCGGCGCCGTCGTCGGCGCCTTGATGCCCATCTTCATCAAGTCGCTCGGGCTGGACCCAGCGGTCGCCTCGACGCCACTCATCGCGACCCTGGTCGACGTCACCGGGATGGTCATCTACTTCCAGATCGCCCGGGCGGTCTTGGGACCGGGCTAACCCCGAGCCGCGCCAAGCGGCCCTTCATCCCCGCTTGCGTGCCGGCAGCCGGGGCGGCGAGCGCCGACCGCGGCCCCGGCGGGTCGCGTTCGGGCGCGCCGAACGTTCCAAGGTCAGGCGCCACGCGAGCGGCTTGCGCGCCCACAGGTCGCCCCGGGAAGAACCGACGGAGAGGCCCTCGCCGCCTCGAGGCCGCCGGCGAGTCGCTGGCGGCCACCGCCGCCACGCCGCTGCCAAGGCCGGACGGGAAGCCTCGAAGAGAGTCCTGGGGACGCTGGCGGCGCCGCGTGTGTCCGCGGGGGAACTGGGGCCGCGGCCGGCCAAAGAACAGCGAGGGCGCGACCAAACGAACCGGCCGCGCCCTCGCAACTTGCTACGCCCGCTTCGGGCTCCTACGGGTGTTCGCCGCAGACCCCGCCGCTGCAGGTGCCGCAGCCGACAGCCGAGCAGTCGGTGTTCGTCTCGCACTCGGTGATCTCGCAGCGCTTACGGCAGGTGCCGCTGCTCCGGTCGCAGCCGCCGCAGCCCCAGTTTTCGCCCCAGCAGTCGGCGTCGGTGGAGCAGTCGACCATCGTGCAGCAGTCATAGTTCTCGCTGGTGTGAAACAGCCTCAGCTCGTACGGCTCGCAGGAGAACTGGGGATTGGCGCCGGCCTTCGGCTCGACCTTGAGCCAGTAGTCGACCGAATCGTCTAGGACGCAGCGGCCATGCCAGATCGAGCCGGTCGAATTCGAGGCGTTGTCGGTGTCGCCAAAGGGAGTGCTCGCGCAGTCCCAGGCCATCAGCGAGGCCTTGTAGGGAGCCGACGTGCCGGTCGGACCGACGATCTCGACGTCGAGGAAGTGGCACTGGGGCTTCTTGCTGTTGAAGAGGCAGTAGAAGCCGTCCGAATAAGAAGTGCCGTCGGCGGCGGTCACCTTCAGGTAATCGACGTCGCCGGTCGGGTAGATGGTGTAGCTGAGGACGGTCGCGCTGGTGTCGGCGTCGGAGACCGACAGCATCGTCGCCGTGTCGCAAGTGTCGTTCGGCTCGGCCAGATCGCCCTCGAGCCCGTCGTCGACCTGCCCGTTGCAGTCGTCGTCGAGTCCGTTGCAGGTCTCGGTCGCGGGAACCTCCTCGCCGACGCACTCGCCCCAAGCGTTGTTGTTGCAAATCTGCAGGCCCTTTTGGCATTCGCCCACGTCGCTGCCGCATTGTTGGTTCTCGCCGTGGGTGCAGGTGCAACCATCGTTGACCGTGCCGTCGCAGTTGTTGTCGAGGGTGTCGTTGCAGTTGTCGGTCAGCGCCGGGGGAACCTGGCCGAGGCAGGCGCCCCAGACGCCGTTGGTGCAGGTGCGGGTGCCGTCCCGGCAGGTGCCGACATTGCGGAACGAGGCGTGGTACTCCCAGCACGGCTCGGTGCGGTTGTGGACGCAGCTACAGAAAGGCGGCTCGTCGATGCGCCCGTCGCAGTTGTTGTCGAGGCCGTCGCAGATCTCGGTCTGGGGCTTGGGCGCGGTGCAGTTCTCCCACCGGCCGTTGACGCAGACCTCCTCGCCGGTGCCGCAGGCGGTGGTGCAGGACTGCTTGGCGCCGTCCTGGCAGTCGCAGTTGTTGTCGACGACGCCGTCGCAGTCGTTGTCGAGCCCGTCGCAGCGCTCGGCAGTCGGCTTGACCTGGCCGTAGCAGGTGCTCCAGACGCCGGCGGCGCAGGTGTGCTCGCCGTCGATGCAGACGCCCTTGTTCCGGGTGTTGGCCGGGCCTTCGTAGCAGGCTTCGGTCACCCCGTTGACGCAGGTGCAGCCGTTGTCGATGACCCCATCGCAGTCGTTGTCGAGGCCGTCACATCGCTCGGTGACCGGCAGCACCTGACCGGCGCAGGGGGTCCAGATTCCGTTGTTGCAGGCGCGCTGCCCGTCGGAGCAGAGGCCGACGGCGCGGGTGTTGGCCGGGCCTTCGTAGCAAGCCTCGGTGACGCCGCTCTTGCAGTCGCAGTTCTCGTCGATCCTGCCGTCACAGTTGTTGTCGATGCCGTCGCACACCTCGGGCTGGGGTTTGGGCGCACTGCAGTCGCCGGCCCAGTTGCCATCGACGCAGGTTTCTTTGCCGGTACCGCAGTCAGTGCTGCAGTCGCGCTGGCTGCCGTTGCGGCAGGTTCCGGCGGTCGCTTCGCATGCGCCGAACGCGCCTGCGTAGCAGACCATCTCGCCGGGCCGGCCGTCCGCGGCGGTGCACTTCATGATCGAGCCATCGACACAATCCTCACCGCAGCCGGCGAGGCCGAAGGTCAGGGCAACTGCGAAACAAGCCATCAACGCGCGACGCATCACGACGTCCTCCAGGTTCTGATGAGATGACGCGGCGCATCCTAGAGGAACTTCAGGGTTTACATCAACCCACCCTCCGTCAGTCCGGGGTGTGGTAGGTGTATGGGCGGCCCGCCTGGCAGTCGTGCTTCAAGGCCTGTCGGCTTGTGGATGGCCACCGTACGCTTCGAAGGAGTTGCCCCATGAGCTTTCTCGAATTGGTCCAGCGCCGCAGCTCCATTCGCTCGTTCCGGCCCGACCCGGTCGAGACTGAGAAGCTCGAGCAGGTGCTCGAGGCCGGCCGTCTCGCGCCCTCGGCGTGCAACCGTCAGCCCTGGACCTTCATCGTCGTGCGCGACGAGGCGCATCGAACCGAGCTCGGTGCTGCCTATCGGCCCGAGTGGCTCAGGCAGGCACCGATCGTCATCGCGGCGTGCTGCGACACCCGCTCGGCCTGGCGCCGCTCCGACGGGAAACTCCACGGCGACATCGACCTGGCCATCGCGGTCGACCACATGACCCTGTGCGCGGCCGAGCTAGGCCTTGGCACCTGCTGGGTCTGCGCGTTCAAGCCAGACGAAGCACGGCGCCTCCTGGGCCTGCCCGAGCACGTCGAGCCGGTCGTCCTGCTTCCCCTGGGCTACCCGGCAGAAGAGGGCCAACCCAAGAATCGCAAACCGCTCGACGAGATCGTGCGCTGGGAGCGGTTCTAAGGGTCGAGCATCGAAAGGCGCCGCGAGCCCTGCGGGAAGCTGGCGACAGCGAAAACCGAATTCGGCCCTCGGCCTTCCGACGCTCTCGCGGAGTCGAGGGCCAATTCCAAATTCGGGAATCCGGCATCCGCGAGACCCGCGGACGCAACTCCGAAGCCTCGAACGGAAAAGGCCTCCCGATGTTCCGGGAGGCCTTCTTCACTGTGGAGCTGAACAGGATCGAACTGTCGACCTCCTGAATGCCATTCAGGCGCTCTCCCAATTGAGCTACAGCCCCATCTCCTTCTCACGGCCAATTGGCCAACAGCCGCTTTTCACCGAACTTCGAGAACCTGCCGAGTGCTTCGAGCTTCTCTTCGTCTGCCAAGTGGAGCTGAACAGGATCGAACTGTCGACCTCCTGAATGCCATTCAGGCGCTCTCCCAATTGAGCTACAGCCCCATCTCCTCTTTCCGGCTACTTCGACCTCTTCTTCGTCGGCGTTTTTCGGCTCTTCTCTACCAGCGCCTCGGCCTCCTTGAGGATGGCCGCGATGTCCGCCTGCTGTCTGAGCAGCTCCGCTTCCTTAGCCTTGACCTCGCCCACCGCCCTCTTCAACGCCGCCGGGACATCCACAGCCCCGTCCTGCACCAGCTTGTAGAAGGCCTCACCCAACTTCAGCAAGGCTGCTTCGCGCTCGCTTCGTCGCCTCCCGAGCTCGCCCTGCGCCCCGCCCATCCGCACTGCTTGCTCGACCGACTCACGCAACCGCGACAACTCAGCCTTGGCGGATTCCCACGACTCGTTGAGCTCGCGCAGAGCGTCGGTGTTCTCGGTGTGTTTCGGTCCGGCCACGCCTGCGACCTCGCGGGTTCCCGTCAAAAGCGCGCGGTTCAATACCGCACGGTCTTGCGCGTGTCAAGGTGTTTGCCCAACGAATCTGCCTCGAGCCCAAGACGGCTCGCCCGCTCCGATTTCGCGCCACCGCAGGCCCGACCTTGGTTTGCCGGTCTGGCAGCCTTTGCGCCTGTCGGGTTAGAAGACCCCCGCCGCGCCCGAGCCCTGCTCGGCCGTGTCGAAGACGACACCTCATGGACCTTCTTCGCGCTCTCGGAATCCTGCTGTCGGTCGCCGTCGTCCTGACGGTGAACGTCGCTGCTCACCTTTACCTCTACCGGCGACTCATCCGCGCCCACACGAGCCGCCGCGCCCTGCGCCGCGCGGGCGCCGTGGGTCTGAGCGCGCTCGGGCTGCTCATGGTGGCGGGCCCGGCGGGCCAGCACGCCGCGCCCGGGAGTCTCACGACTCTGCTGGCCAAGGCCGCCTTTCTATGGATGGGCGTGGGCTTCTATCTTCTCGTCACCCTCGGCGCGCTCGACCTTGGAGGCCTGCTCGGGCGGCTCGTACGGCGTGCGGCCAAGCCGCAGCCCGGCGCCGGGCCCAGTGACCCCGGACGCAGGCAGTTTCTTGCGCAGGGCGGGCTCCTCGGCGTGGCAGTCGCCGTGCCGACCTCCGGTTATGGCTGGTGGCGCGCATTTGCGCCGCCCCAAGTGACCGAGACGACCATCGCGCTGGCGGGCCTGCCCCGCGCGCTCTCGGGGCTGACCATCGCCCACCTTACCGACATCCACGCCGGCGGCTGGGTCGACCGCGATTTCATCGCCGAGCTGGTCGAGCGCACCAACGCGCTGCGCCCCGACCTCGTGGCGATCACCGGCGACCTCGTCGACGGCAGCGTCGAGCGGCTCGCCGAGGTGGTCGCGCCCCTTGGCTCGCTGCGCTCGCGCTTGGGCACCTTCTTCGTGCTGGGCAACCACGAGTACTACTCGGGCGCCGGTCCCTGGACCGCCCTCCTGCGCTCGATGGGCATGAAGGTGTTGCTCAACGAGACGGCGAGCCTCGAGGGTCTGGACATCGTCGGGGTCGGGGACTGGAGCATGCGCAAGCGGGGCGATGCCTCCGGGTACGACCTCGAAGCGGCCCTCGCCGGGCGTGCCCCTGGCGCCCCGGCGATCCTCCTCGCGCACCAACCGCGCGGTTTCGAGCAGGCGATCGAGCGCGAAATCGGGTTGCAGCTCTCCGGGCATACCCACGGCGGCCAAATCTGGCCGTGGACCTTCGCCGTCAAGCTCGCCTACCACCCCTACTGCGCGGGCCTGTACCGCGTCGGCGACCGAGCGCTGTACGTCAGCCGCGGGTGCGGCTTTTGGGGACCGCCGGCGCGCGTGGGCGCACCTCCGGAGATCGCCCGCATCGTGCTCGTCTAAGGCACGCATCGAGGGCCGCGCCCCAAGGTCTGCCCGCGCTCGCTTTGGAACTTGGCCGTCGGGCTGACTCGAAGAGGGCCGGCCGCCCGAAATCGGCGGGGGAGGCCAGCTCCTCGCGCGCCAGACGAGCCAGCGCTTGCACTTCGCGCCCGGCACGCCGAGTCGAGCCCGATGCCAGTGACACCTGCCGCAGCAGCACCCTTGCCTGCCGCGAAAAACAGCCGGCCTCCGAGCGAGCCCCGGCGCTGCAGACGGCAAAAGCGCTCCCACTCGCGGCTGTCATGCGCTAGCTTGTGCGCGTTTGCGTACACTCACTCTCATCGGAGGAGCCCGCCTATGAAGTTTTCGCAGGTCCATTCCTTGGGGAAGGACGAGGCCAAGCGCCGTGTCGAGCGCCTCACCAATTACTGGCACGAGCAGTACGGAGTCTCCGTCGATTGGCAGGGTGACAACGCCCGCTTCCGCGGCAGCGTCAAGGGCATCGATTTCGACGCGAACGTCACGGTGAACGACCGGAGCATCGACGCCGAAGGCACCGACCCCGGACTGCTGGTGCGTGCGGTCGCGACCGCATACTTGAAGAAGAAGCTGTCGGACTACCTCGACCCCTCGAAGAGCGTCGAGGAGATCGAGAAACTGGCCTAGGCTGAGCCGCGTCCCGAAAAGCCCTTTGGCAGCGTTTTGGGCTTCTTTCGGCCCGGCATGTAGAATCCGCTCCCTTCCCGCGCAGGCGGGCAGCTTCCTGGCTCTGGAGGAGCTCGTGGCGGGTGTTGAGCCCGATTCAGTGGAGTCGCAGGAATCCCCGCGGATCCTGATAGTCGACGACGACGACTCCGTGCGCGACGTGATTTCGGTCCTCCTCGCGGAGGAGGGCTACCGCTGCACCTGCGCGGCGAGCGCCGATACCGCGCTCGAGGCCCTGCCCGCCGGGTTCCAGCTCGTCATCAGCGACATGAAGATGCCCGGGCACGACGGCCTGTGGCTGCTCGATCGCATCCGCAAGCAGAGCGAGGAGACCGCGGTCATCATGTTGACCGGGTACGGCGACACCGAGTCGGCGGTCGAGTGCCTGCGACGCGGCGCGGTCGACTACCTGCTCAAGCCGCCCAAGGTCACCGACCTGGTGCGCGCCATCGAGCGGGCTCTCGCCAAACGGCGCATCGAGCTGGCCCGAAAGCGCTACCAGTCCCGGCTCGAGAGGCGGGTGCGCGAGAAGACAGCCGAGCTGCAGCACGCCTTCGTCGAGATAGAGGACGCCTACAACAACACGCTGCTCGCTCTCGTCGCCGCCCTGGACGCTCGCGAGCACGAGACGAGTGACCACTCGCAGCGCGTCGTGCGCTACACCGTGGCCATTGCGGAGAGGCTGGGAATCGGCGGCGACGAGTTGGCCAACATCCGCCGCGGCGCCCTGCTGCACGACATTGGCAAGATCGGCGTCCCCGACTCGATCCTCCTCAAACCCGGCCCCCTGACGCCCGTCGAGTGGGACGAGATGCGACGACACCCGGAGATCGGGTTCAACATCCTCAAGAGCATCGGGTTTCTGTCCGGCGCGGCCGACATCGTCCTCTCGCATCACGAGCGGTTCGACGGAAACGGCTATCCCCGCAAGCTGAGCGGCTCGGAGATCCACATCGGAGCCCGCGTCTTCATGGTCGCCGACACGCTCGACGCGATCACGAGCGACCGCTCGTACCGCAAAAGCCAGGGCTACGAGGCGGCGCGCCTGGAGATCGAGCGCTGCGCGGGCACGCAATTCGACGCCGAGGTCGTCAAGGCCTTCCTCTCACTACCGGTCGCCAGGCTGTCGGAGCTGCGCGAGGAGTCGGTTCGCGACAAGGCCGGGGCCTAGCGCGACGGCGCTCGGCCCTCGGTCGACCAGCCACCGGCCGGGGGAAAGAAGGACCCGCTCGCGTCTTCGCCTCTGCAGGCGAAGAAACGCCGGACAGCCCGCTTCCCAAGGCGCCGCTCGCTCGAGAAACGATGCAAGGCGCTCGGCGCCTCTCACCACACGCCACCCAAGCCCTCTCCGGCCTCTTCTGACCTGCCCGGCGCAGCCCGCGGCGGCGGAATGCAAGCAGGTGTCGGATTCCTTATAGTGGCGCCCCTCGTGAGGTTGATGTGCCTGGCTTGCCCGAGCGCCCCACAGACGCCCAAGACTCCTGCGACCCGCGCCCCCCACCCCTTCGCGACGGGCAAGGGCGCACCGTCGACTACCTGCGCCTGTCGCTGACCGAGCGCTGCAACTTCAAGTGCGGCTACTGCACGCCCCCGGACTCGCGCCTCGACGGCGAGTCGCTCACGGCCGAGGAGCTGGTGCGCCTGGTCGCCGTCTTCGCCCGACTCGGAGTGCGGCGCGTGCGCCTCACGGGGGGCGAGCCGCTGCTGCGGCGCGACGTGCTCGAGATCGCGCGGGGCATCAAGAGCGTGCCGGGCATCGCCGAGCTCGCGATGACGACCAACGGCCATCTGCTCGAGAGCATGGCCGAGGCGCTTCTCGATGCGGGCGTCACCCGGCTCAACATCAGCCTCGACAGCCTCGACCCGGCCAGGTTCAGGCGGCTTACCGGCGGCGCAGGGTCGCTCGACCGCCTGCTCGCGAGCATCGACGCCTGCCTCGCCGCGCGCTTCGACGACCTCAAGCTCAACACCGTCGTCCTGCGCGGCGAGAACGAGGGCGAGGCGGCCAGCCTCATCCGCTACGCGTGGTCGAAGGGGATGGTGGTGCGCTTCATCGAATGCATGCCATTCGCCCGAGGCACGCCCGTGCCCACCCTCGAGCTGGTCGAGCGCATCCGTCGCGACGGCATCGCCTTGCGCCCCGAGTCCGAGGTCTCGGGCAGCGCGCCGTCTGGGCCTTCGGAGTACTGGCTTGGCCAGGGCGGTCGCGTCGGCTTCATCGGGCCGCTCAGCCGCAACTTCTGCAGTAGCTGCAACCGGGTGCGCGTCGCCTCCAACGGAGACCTGCGGGCCTGCCTGGGTGGAACACAGGTGGTCCCCCTCGCCCGCCTGCTGCGCGGCGAGAACGCCGAAGCGGAGCTCTCCCGCGCCGTGCGCGCCGCCCTGCAGCGCAAGCCCGAGCACCACCAGATGACCCTGCCCGACGCCGGCCACAAGCTCCTCTCGATGCGCAACATCGGCGGCTAGCCAGGCGCTTGCCCCCCTCACGGTTCGTCCGGGAACAGGCCGTGCGCTAACATGCCTCGTCCTCTTTCCGGCAGACGAGCCGTGGGAGCCACGCATGAACCGCTTCGTGTTGGGCCTTGCCCTTCTCTTCCCTGCCTTTGCCCAGGCGCAAGTCAGCTTTCCCGCCACCCGAGTCCTCGAGCGCGACGGGCTGGTGCGGCTGGCGACTGGCATCAAGGCCGCGCCTCTCGACGGTGATCCCGCACTGGCGGCACGGCGGTTCACCCTGCAGCACGCCGAGGCCCTCGGGCTGCGAGGCGCCGACCTCGAGCAGCCGCGCATCTCGCCACTGCGGTCCGGCAAGGTGGTCCGCTTCGAGACGAGCTTTCGTGGCCTGCCGATCCTCGGCGCGCAGCTCACCGTCGCCCTGGACGCAGAGGGCCGGGTGCGCCGAGTCGCCAGCTCGGCCCGACCGATTCACGGCCATCAGCTCACCCGCGCGGTCCAGGGGTCCGATGCCCTCGCCTTCGTCGCCTCGGGCCTTCAGGCGGTGGTGACAGAGCACGGCAGGCCCGCCGGCGCCTTCCGCGAGGTGGTCTACGTTCGCGGCGCCGTCGCCCGCCTGGCCTACGAGATCCACGTCGCCACGCTCAACCCGTTGGAGAACGTCTATGCGCTCGTCGACGCGGCGACCGGCGAGGTGGTCTCGCGCCAGAACCGCATCTACTTCTCCGACGACGCCAAGGTCTGGCAGACCAACCCGGGCGCAACCGAAGGCGAGCCTCTCGTGACGCAGAGCCTGAGCGACTTCCTCCCCCCCTCCGCCGCGCGCGACCCGGACGGCCGGCTCGCCGGCACGCTGCTCGACGCGGTGAGCTGCTGCGCCCGGGCCGAGTGCGATCCCGAGAACCCGATCAACGTGATCACCGGGACGATCGCCATGGGACCGTTTCCGCTGCCCTTCGAGGCCCAGTGGTGCGACCTGCGCCCGCGCGCATCGAACGTGCTCGACGGGCGCAGCAACTACGACTACTCGCCCGAGGACCCGCTCGCCATCGATCCGCCGCAGGACCCGGTGACCTCGGGCCTGACCGTCGGCGACGACCCGGCCGACCAGGACACCTTCGCCGAGGTCCACGGCTTCTACCACGCCAACCGCGCCTATCAGTTCTTCCGCTCGCTCGGCGATCCGGGCTTCCTGCTGCGCGACGGGCAACAGGACCCGCCGAAGAAGACGCAGGTCTGGGCCAACTTCCTCATCCCCGACGCGTTCACCTGGCCGCCACAGATGACCCCGGGGGGCGAGCTCTTCTTTCCCCTCGTGCGCATCCCGGCCGGCAACGCGGCCTTCATGCCCCGCGAGTCCTGGGCCGAGCTGCCCATCTTCACCAGCGCGAACCTGCCGCAGACCGACGCCATCGTGCTCTTCCAGGGGACGGCCGCCGACTCGGCCTACGACGGCGAGGTCATCTACCACGAGCTTGCGCACGGCGTGGTCTTCTCCACCGCGAACCTGAACGGACCGCACCTCGATCTGTACGGGGCGCTCGACGAGGCCGGCTCGCTGCACGAGGGCTTTGCCGACTACTTTGCCGGCGCGATGACCGACGACCCCGCGATGGCCGAGTGGTTCGGCGCGATGGTGGGCGAGGGCGCGAGCCTGCGCAGCCTGGACAATGACTTCAAGTGCCCCGACCTGCTCATCGGCGAGGTGCACAACGACAGCATGCACTTCTCCGGCGCGACCTGGAGGCTGCGCCAGCAGTTCCTCGGCCCAGACTCCGGCAAGACGTTCGACACGGCGGTCTTCGATGCACTCAAGTCGCTCGTCCCGGCCTCGGGCTTCGCCGAGACCGCGGAGGCCATCGCCGCCGAGGTTGAGGCCGCCTTCGCGACCATTCCCGACGCGCGGGAGACGGTGCTCGCCGAGTACCGCGCGCGCGGGGTCATCGAGTGCGTGAAGGTCATCGAGTACCTCGAGCCGCGCGCCGAATACTGGCTCCCGGGCACCTCCTCCGGCTATTCGCCGCTCGCCCCGGGGCCCGTCCAGCTCAAGCTCGTCGTCCCCGACGGAGCCCAATCGCTCTCCATCGAAGCGCGCCTCGGGCCCTCGCTCGCAATCGGCCTGGGCGGCGCGGTGCAGGTGCGTGCTCTTGTCAGCGTCGGCGGGCCGGTTGCGTACTCGGGCGAACCCGGCCGGCTCGCCCACGACGCCCAAATCGTCAAGGCGCTCGCCACGGGGGCCGGGGAAACCCTCAGCGCCGAGGTTGCGCTCGAAGCCCCTCGCGGCGGCGAGATCTTCGTCTCGATCGCCAATGCCGGCGCGGACGGGCTCAGCCTCGTCGGGGTCACGCTCGCCGCCGAGCCGCTGTCGCCCGTGCCGGATGCAGGGTTGCCCGATGCCTCCGAGCCCGATGCAGGCGAGCTCGTCGACGCGGGGGCCGATGCTGGCCTGAAGCCCGATGCGGGGGTTCTTCCGCCCGATGCAGGAGCAGGTCCGCAGGACGCCGGCTCGCAGCCGGCTCCGGCCGCCAGCACGAAGGACGAAGGCTGTGGCTGCGCGGCTGGCAGCGCCTCACCGGCCCTATTCGCAGCGGTGTTCGCCGGATTCGCTCTCCTGCGGCGGCGCCGGGACTGAAGCCCCAGGCAAGGGCGTTCGCGCCGCGTGTCGACCGACGCGGCGCTGCCGGCCTCTTGCGGCGGGCGCTGCTGTGCCTCACACCAGCATGGCCGGCAACCGGTCAGCCCAAGCGAAGTCGACCTCGGCTGCGCCCCCCCCGGGCGACGTCGAGCGGCTGGCGCGGCGAGCGCTGGCCGCCAAGAAGAGCCGAGGGGCTCGGGCCCACCCAAAAGCAGCTTGACTCAACCGCGACCGCGCTCGTGCCTCAAGGACTCTCGTCCGCCTCGTCGTCCCCCTCGAGCTCGAGGTCCTCTTCGGGAAGCGCGGCGTTCACGTCGCTCTTGACCGCCGCGAGCGCGAGCATCCGCCTGGCGAGGGCCGCGAAGAGTACCGACTCGTCCTCGTCGGCCTCTACGCTCTCGTTCTGCCCGTCGAGCTGCGTGAACAGGTCGACCGCTTTGCCAAAGTCGCCGCTTCGACGCGAGAGCTCTCCGATCAGAAAGAGGATGCGGGGCTTGTCCGACTCCGCCACCAGCGTCGAGTCCTCGAGGCCGATCTCGAACCGGACGATAGCCTCGCGCTGGCTCTCGCGTTGAAGCTCAGGCTGCCCGCTCGCGCGGGCACACCAGGCGGCGCGCAGGTAGTAGTCGGCCAGCTCGAGCGAGTCGTCGTCCTTGACGTATTCGTGGCAGCGGGCCGCGAGCACGTAGCGCTCGGCGCCATAAGGCTCTCGACCTTCGGCGAAGTCGCTCGTCAGGCTGCCGCGGCGAATCCAGCGGCGAAGGTCGTCGAGGTCGTTCTCCTCGAGCGGCTGCATCCGCGTCGGCGGACGATCGCCGAGCCGCCTGGAAAGAGAGTCGAGCAGCTCGTCGACCTCCTCGTGCCGACCATCGAAGCCGCAGTGATAGGCGGAGTACCGGCACGACGGGCAGGACTGGATCAGGGAGGGCAGCGGATCGAGCCCGGCGAACCTCGGGCGCAGGTCGCTCTCCCTGCCCACCGGCGCACCGGGATTCGGGATCTCCGAGTTGAAGGCCGTGTTGCATACCGGGCAGCGCAGCGAGAGCGTGATGAACTCGATAGGAGGCGAGCTCACCCTCGAGACCTGCTGTTGGGCCGTCTTGCTCCTGTCACCAGCCATGTGTCCGACACCCGCGGTTCAGTTGTGGCCTGTCCACCGTACGCTGCGACCGTCCCAGGGACATTCTCGAAAGGCGGTCCCGGCTCGGCGTCCGGGCGGCACGAAGAGGGGCCGGCCGCCAGCTCTCCGCAACATGAGGAGCTGCGCGCACCGTCCTGCCCGACCTCGAACAACCACGAGCGCACCGCCGGGGGACGCCAGGTAGCGCGTGCCAAATGCCACAGCAGACGCGGGCCGGCAATAGTCAAGTCCTTGTCTGCCCGAGGCTCGGGCATCGAAAGCCCGGCCCACCGAGGGCTGCGTTCCGAGAAACACCGCCCCGCCCCCCGGGCCTCCCGCCGCTGGCCGACCGGCTCATCGGCGAGCGCGACACCTCGAGAGCCGTGGCGCACAGCTTCTGGGCCGACCGGATCGGCGCCCAAGGCAACGCCTGCCGTCCGTGATCTGGAAGGGGCCGAATCATCGCAAGCCAGATGGTCCGGCCCGAGCCGCCAGCGAGGCCGGATTGCCGATGGGCTCGAGGGCACTCGCCTCCCACCTATTCGGTGGGCAGTTGAAGCTCAAGGCTGATGCCGACCGTGTTGGCTACGGCTCGCCCTGCTGGATGGCAGGCAGGCGGGCTAACGCCAAGAGCGCGAAACAACGAGCCTTTCGGCGCTTGCTCGCTGCGGTAAGCTTTTTCGGCCGTCCTGTTGACGCGTCTACAAGTGTCGGATATTGAAGGTCAAAGGACGACCTGCCCGCCTATGTAGGGCGACATCCCGAGGAGCACTCGATGTCCGGCACTGACAAGCGCAAGCAAAGCCTCTACTTCCCCGAGGACATGCTGAAGGAGATTCAGGAGGAGGCGACCCGCCAGGATCGCTCGCTCTCGTGGATCGTGCAGCAGGCGTGGCGCATCGCGCGCAACGACATCATGCGCTACCCGTCGGTCAACGACGTGGTCGGCACCAGCGACGCCGACGATCCGCGCGAGCGCGACGCCGTCTAGCTTCCCTTCGATTCTGCGCCGCTTGTTGCGACTGGGCGCGCGCCCGAAGGGTTGGTTTGGGCCTCTTCTGTCGCTCGAAAAGAGCCCGAGCTCGCGCGTCCCGCGACGCCGCGGGTGCGCCCCTTTCGCCGAATAGGCTCACCGCCAAGCACACGCCGCCTGGCCTGACGCTCTCGGCAACGACCCGCCGCACGGCAGGGGCGCGACTACCGGGGGTGAGCAGGCGGCAGAGCCGAGGGGCAATGAGCTTTCGCGGCGTCTCGGGCAAGTCGCGCGCGTCGCGGCTCTTCTACCCTGCCGGCAGGCCCGGACCGACGCGTCCCGCCCGAGCGCACTCTTGACGGGTCAGCGGTGCCCTGCGAGCCCGCGCCCGAGCTACTTGCACTCGTGCAGGTGGACGCGATCCTCGGCAGTCGCCGACAGCGGAGCCTCGGCGGGATAGGCCTTCGAGAAGTAGCGCGCGACGATCTCGAAGTTGAAGCTGCCCGCCGACAGCGTGTCGCTCGCGTTCGGATCGACCGCCTTGAGATCGACGAAGCCGTCTCCGCCCCCCTGCAGAAAGCTGTCGACCGCGACGCGGATGGTCTCGGTCTCCGAGGGCGGAGCGAGCGGCAGCTCCACGCTCTTGCCGCAGTCCGGGTTCTCCGGGTCCTCCTCGCAGGAGCGGTGGTGGACAAGGACGCGGGTGACGCGCCGGCCCTCGGTGGCGCGCATGCCCTCGGCGTCGAGCGTCTCGCCCGGCTCTCGGCAGTCGAAGAAGACCTCGCCGCCATAGATCTGCAGGAACCAGCCCTTCGGCTCGGCCTTGTCGTACTTGAACACCGAGTGCTCGAGCATGTTCTTGAGCTGCTTGTGGGTGAGGCTGAGCGCGACGACGCGGTTGTCGAACGGCAGCACGTCGCGCAACACCTTGCGCTTGACCGGCCCGCCGTAGAGCACCTCGCGCGACTCGCAGACCCCCTGCGAGCGGATGGCGCCGCTGTTGACCAGGGAGAGCTGCGGCCGGTCCTTCGCCTGCTCCTCGTCGAAGGCGTGGTAGTAGGCCTCGGCGACGAGCTGGCCTATCGCGTTGTCGTCGGTGCGCACCACGGCCTTGGTGATGTTCGCGTCGCCGGCCAGGTAGCCGGCAACCCCGTCCGGCTCCTGCATGAAGCGCGAGCACTCCTCGTTGTACTCGACGCACCCGGCGGCCAGCAGCGCGACGAGCAGGAGGGGCTGGAGCGTTTTGAGCAGTCTCATCTGTCGCCTCTAATAGCGCATGCGCGCGGTCAGGTAAGCGCCGAGCCCCTCGCGCGGCAGCAGCCCCGGCATCCGGCCCTCGTCCGGCCGCGGGACGTCGTCGTAGAGCTGGTACTGGAAGAGGTTCTGGACCGTGAGCGCGAAGTCGAAGTGGTCGGCGAGCTGCTCGGTGCGTAGCTGCGCGCCGACCAGCGCATAGGCCGGGATGCGGTAGTAGCGCATCGTCTCGAGCTGGCTGAGCGCGTTGTTGCGCCGCTCGGCCCCGAGCTGGGCGAGCACTGCGAGGTCGAAGTGCCGGCCGAGCGGCAACTGCGCCGCCCAGTTGAAGCGGTACTGCGGCACGTTGACCAGGTACTCGAAGCCTTTGGGCGTGGCGAGGTCGATCGCGCGGAACCAGGAGTAGTTGATGAAGGTGTAGGCGCGGCTGGAAACCTCGAAGCGCACCTCGGCCTCGGCGCCCCAGACCAGGACGCCGAGCTTGCGGTTCGACAGCGGGATGATGTTGCCCGAGGTGTCGATCGCCATGATCGGGTCGCTGAAGTTGTTGAAGAAGCCGTTGGCGCGCAGACGGACCTTGTTCTCGCCGACCGCGGTGGCGGTCTCGACTCCCGCCTCGACGGTGTCGATGGTCGCCGGCTGCAGGCCCGGGTTGCCCTCGAACCGGCCCTGCGACAGATCGGTGGTCGGGATGCGCTCGGCGAGCTCCTGCATCGTCGGCGCACGGAAGGCGCGGCCGTAGAGCAGCTTGAAGTTCCATCCTTCGCCCGGCGACCAGACCAGGCCGAGGCGCGGGTTGAGGCTGGGCACCATGCGCGTGCCCTCGATGAGCACCTCGCCCCCGCTCTCGCTGGTCTTCGGCAACTGAGTCACGTCGGCGCGCAGGCCCAACGTCAGCGAGAGCGTCTCGTGGACGCGCCAGACGTCCTGAATGAAGGCGCCGGCGACCAGGCGCCGGTTGAGCTCCTTTAGCGACTGGCGGGCGGTGAACCCGGTCGGATCGCGCAGCTCGGCCAACACCTCTTCCTGCTCCCAGTTGACCTGGTAGGAGTACTTGGGCAGGTCCTGGACCGCGCCCGAGAGACCCAATGAGAGCCGGTGCGACTGGGCGATGGAGAGGTCGAGCCCCAGCTCGCCGCCGTAGGTCCTCGCCGTGAAGCGGGTGCGCTCGAAGAGGCCGACCGGCGCGCTGACCCCGTCGACGAGCTGGTAGCCGCGGGGCGCGACCTGGAAGAGCCTATCGACCATCTGCTGGTCGAAGAAGGCCCGCGCGGTCAGCGCCCCCGACTTGCCGAGCGGCTGCTCGTGCGAGAGGTCCGCGAGGATGACGCTCCAGAGCAGGTTCGACTCGCGCCCGAGGACGTCGAACAGGCCGACGAGCGCGGCGCGGTCCTCGTGCAGGAAGCGCGCGCTCAGCTTGGTCTGGGCACCGCCGGCTGGGCTGCGCCGGATCTCGAAGCCGGCGTTGACCTGCTGCCCGGAGTCGTTGGTCAGCCCCGCGCTCGCCTCTTCGTCCTTGAGCCCTGCCGCCTCCATCTTCGCCGACGCCGAATCGCTCACGATGGGCTTGCGGTAGCCGTCGGTCCGGGTGTAGCCGGCGTCCCCGTAGAGGAACCAGCCCGACTCGCCGAGCCGCAGCCCGCCCGACAGATGGGCCGCCGCCGAGCCGAACGAGCCTCCCGAGGCCGCGGCCTCGAGCCCCTCGCGCCGCTTGGAGACGACGTTGACCACGCCGAGGAAAGCGCCGGTGCCGTAGAGGGCCGAGCCCGGGCCACGGACGACCTCGACGCGCTCGATGTTTTCGGTCGGCAGGTTGAGCAGCGCCTTCGCGTCGTAGGGGCTGTTGAGCCGGTGGCCGTCGTAGAGGATGAGCAGCGCCGAATCGTCGCGCATTCCGCGGGCCGAGACCCGGTGGAACCCCTGGACGTCGCGGCTCGTCTCGAAGCCGGGGACCATCTTGAGGACCTCGGGCAGGGTGCGCAGGCCCAGCGCCCGCATCTGGTCTTCGGGCACGCCGGTGGCGATGGCGGGGGCGACCGAGACCGACTGTGCCTGCCGGGTCGCCAGGGTCACCACGTCCTCGGCACCGAAGAGCGCGAGCTCGTCGGCAGCAGCCTCGTCGCGCGCAGGCCCGGCGACCGGGGAAGGACGCGGGGGCTCCGGGGGCGCGGTCGGCCCCGAGGTGGCGAGGGCCGTGCCGCCGGTGGTCAGGACCGGCTCAGGTCTCGTGCCGTCGTCCACAGGGGGCTCGGACACAGAGGCCGCCTGCGGGGGCTGATAGGTGCCCGTCACCCGGACTCGCCGGGGCGCC
>DHSB01000054.1:14058-14961 GCA_002408385.1 Myxococcales bacterium UBA5297 | reverse complement strand
CCCGACGGGGAGCCATAGAGCTCGGTCTGCCCGCCGAAGTAGTCGATGGCGATGCAGTAGTACTCGATGCTCGGCGGGACGAGGTCCTGACCCGGGATGATCGCCCGGAACAGGTCGCCGTACTCGAGGGCAAGCTCGACCTGCTTCCAACTCCTCCCCTTCTCCCGATACCGACAGCGGGCCTTGGCGAGGTCCCCGGCGCCGAAGACGTTGCCGACGATCTCCAGGTCTTTGCCCGCCTCGGCGCTGGGCGGAGGGGTGTGGAGGAAGGTCATCCGCTGCGCCGCGGCGTTGCCCGGCAGCAGCAGCGCCAGGCCGACGAGAGCGGCTACGAGCAAGCGAGAGCGAGGGTCGTTGATAGGTGCCATAGGTCACACGTCGAAAGAGGTCCGATTCTCGATACTCGCCACCGCCCGGTCAATGTCGGTCAGGACCTGGGCGAGCCCCTGCCCTTCCTCACGAGGATGAGCCCGAGCAGCCCGAGGGCCGCGGCAGGCGCGCCCCCGGCGCCCGTGCAGCCGCACCCGCCGCCCACCGGCGCGCCGATCCCGTCCGTCTCTCCCCCGTCGCTGCCGGGCCCCGGGATGCCCGCGTCCTCGCCGGGTCCCGGGATGCTCGCGTCCTCGCGGGGTCCGGCCGTGCCCGAATCGGGCGGCGGGGCGCCCGCGTCGGCCGACCCGGTCCCGTCAGGAAGGCACAAGCCGGCCTTGCAGATGTAGCCGTCGTCGCAGGAGGCGCCGTCGTCGATGAGCCCGTTGCAGTCGTCATCGCGACCGTTGCACTCCTCGGCGCTCGGCTCGGGCGCCTCGCACGGCCCCCAGACTCCCTCGCTGCAGGTCTGGGTGCCGGGACAGCCCGCCTCACAGCTTCGCGTCAGGTCCTCGTCCGTCTCGCCGTCGCAGT
>DHSB01000054.1:5703-13928 GCA_002408385.1 Myxococcales bacterium UBA5297 | reverse complement strand
CTCGTCCGTCTCGCCGTCGCAGTCGTTGTCCTTGCCGTCGCAGCGCTCCAGGTTGCCCGGGAACACCTCGGGATCTTGGTCGTCGCAGTCGTCGCCGCCGCTCTCGAGCGAGGCGTGGCCATCCCCATCCGCGTCGGTGCCCGCCTGCGCTTGGACGACGATCTCGGCCCAGACCCGGTCGCCGAAGCGGCCCGCCCCCGCGCGCTCCATGCGCCAGTTGCTGCGGTAGGTGCCCTCGCCGGTCGGGGCCCGCATCGAGACCGACCAGGTCTTCGTCCCGTTCGGCCTGACCGTCTCTCCGGCGGCAAGCTCGACGAAGTCCGGCCCGCCCAAGCGCTCCCCGCCGTCGAAGGCCCAGCGATACCCGGCGCTCTTCGACCAGGTGGTCGTGCCGGTGTTGCGCACGGTCCAGCTCTTCTCGAAGCTCGCCCCGGCCGCGAACAGGGTGCCGTCGGGCACGGTCTCGGAGACGAAGCTCGCCCCGTCGTCGTTGCCCGGCGGGTCGACGATGATCTGGGCCCACACCTGGTCGCCAAACAGGCCGCTGCCCGCGTGGTCCATGCGCCAGTAGCCCCGATACGTCCCCGCAGCGCTCGGCGCGGTCATCGCCACCGACCAGGTCTTGTTCTGGCCCGGCTCGATGGCCTCGCCCGCCCCCAGCTCGGTCACCTGCGGCGCGCCGAAAGGCTGCTGACCGGTGAAGGTCCAGCGGTAGCCGGCCGGCCCGGTCCAGACCGTCGTCCCCGAGTTGCGCATCGTCCAGGTCTTGGTGAAGGTCGCCCCCGGCTGAAAGTGCGTGTCGTCGGGGACGGTCTCGGTCACGAAATCGGCGTTGTTCGTCTGGGTCACGTTGCAGCCGGTCGCGCCGGGCAGCGCGCAGTAGGCGCCCTGCGAGAGCCAGTAGCTCAGAGGCCCGCCGCAGTTGCCAGCATAGGGGTCGTCCGAACCGTACTGCGGGTCGACGACCTCGAAGTGAAGGTGCGGCCCGGTCGAGCAGCCCGAGGAGGCCACCTTGCCGAGCACCTGGCCGCAGGTGACGTGCTGATTGAGCTGCACCGCGAGGGTCCCGCGGCCCATGTGCCCGTAGATGGTCACCTGGCCGTCGGCGTGCTGCAGCTTGACGAAGTTGCCGAAGCCGCCGCCGCAGGCGCAGTTCTCCAGGCTGCTGTTGCGGTCGTCGCAGCCGTCGTTGAGGGCGATGACCTGGCCGTCGTTGCCGGCGACGACCGCGCGCTTGTTGATGTTCGTCCAGCCGCCCACGCCGAAGTCGGTGCCGACGTGGCCGTCGTAGGTGTAGCCGGCCCTGCAGTTCCAGTCCTGGCCGCTGTGGTCGAAGTAGGCGGTGACGTAGCAGAGGTTGAGCGGTTGGGGCTGACAGCCGGTCGGCTGGTCGCAGCCTTCGAGTGGCAAGCGATAGGGGCTCGCCAGCCCGAGCGCCGGAGAGAGCAGACAGAGCGCGAATAGAGCCGGGCGGATCATCGCGATCCCCCCTCCGTCAGGCGCGCTCTGCCCGACTCGAGGTCCAACCGCCAAAGGCCACCGGCGCCCCGGTACTCGAGCGTCGAGCCATCGACGAAGCGCAGGCCCCGGCGCGACTCGATGGGCGGCACGAAATCGGGGCCAAGCCCGCCGCGGCCGGCCTCGAGGCCCCGGTTCGTTACCTGCCGCAGCCCCGTCCCGTCGCGGCGCACGGCGAAGATCGAAGCCACGCCGGTGCGGGTCGAGGAGAAGACGACCAGCTTGCCGTCCGGAGAGAAGACGGGCGTTCCGTTGTACCCCTCGGGCTCGACCAGGCGCTTGGCCTCTCCGCCCTCGCGCGGAAGCACGTCGAGGGAGGTGCCGCCGCCGCGCTCGCCGAGCCGCACGATGGCCAGGGCCTTGCCCGAGCGGTCGAGCGCGAAGTCGGGCGCCACCCGCTCGGCGACGGCGCGGGGCCCTTCGGAGTCGAGCTCGATCAGCGACTCGCCCCGGACATAGAGCACCGCGCCATCGGGCGCGTAGGCGGCCGCGCCCACGCCCTCGACGAGCTTGCGCGAGCCGGACGGGCTTCGCTCGAAGAGGGTAAAGGCGGTGCGAGGCGGGCTCGAGTCGGCCCGCGCGCGCACGATGCCCTCGAGCACCCGGCCATCGCGCTCGTCGAAGAGAACGCGCTGCTCGGCATCCGCCGCCACCCGCGGCGGTGGCCTCGAGTCGGGCTGTGGTCCGCCTGCCAGCAACACTCCCAGCAGCGCGAGCGCCATTCCATGCATCGCGTTCTCTCCGGTGTGAGGTACGCGACCATCATAGCCCGCGCCGATTGGGTCCACTGCGTCGCTGGCCGATCTGCGCCCGGCTAGTCGAGGGCCCGGTGCAGCTCGGCGATCGCCTCGCGCATCCTCGGCAGCAACTGCCTCTTCACCCTCCACAGCGCGCTCGCCTGTTCGATGGGATGGGGAGGCCAGGCCTTGAGCGCTCCTCTCGCGCCGGCGATGAGCTGGTGGTAGGCGCCCTCGAGCCCGAGCGCGGCGGTGGCGACCGCCGCCTCGTGGGCGCGAACCCGGCTCATCTCCGCCTGCGTCGCCGCCACCTGCGCCAGGGCGTGCTCCCTGGCCTCGGCCGCCCTGAGCTTCTCGGCAATCACCCGGTAGTAGTCGGAGAAAAAGGCGATAAGCGACTCACCGAGCGCCGCGGCGCCGTCGGCCGGGATGCACCCGCGGGAGCCCTCGACGGCCTGCACCCAAGGGACGAGCCGCTTCGGGCCGGCGTGCTCGAGGATCCAGTCGCCCAGCGCGTCGAGCTCTTCGCGCCCGATCGCGGCGAGCTCCGCGGCCACGAGGGCCGGCTCTGCGTCGGGGCCGTTGCGGCCGTTCATGTTGCTCGCGAACCAGCGCTCGATTCCCGCGGTCCGACAGAGGCCGGCGAGGTTGCCGAGGACGCCGCAGACCACGACCGGGCGCCGGGCAGCGAGCCCCTCGAGCGCCACCCGGCCGATTCCGAAGACCGCGTCGGCCCAGGCGATCTCCTCGTGGGGCCGGAACGTGGGGCCGCGCCAGTCGAAGCGAAGGCCCTTCTCTTCCAAAGGCTGCAGCTCGCGGCGGGCCTCCTGCTCGGCGTCTCCGCCGCCGCTGATGCGCACCTCCAGCCCCTCGGCTTCGAGGTCGGCGTACGCGGCGATCGCCCTCGCGGCGGCGCGCAGCGAGAGCAGCTTGTCGGAGTCGAGCCGCGACAGCACGAGCAGCTTCCGGGGCGGCAGCCTCGCCTCGGGCGCCTCGCGCAGCCCCTCGAGGTCGAGCGCATTGGGCACGCACAGGAAGCGCGAGCCGTCGATGCCGTAGGCCGCGACGAAGAAGTCGCGCGTCGCCGGCGCGTTCGCCGTGGCCAGGGCCGCACGCGGCCAGAGCAGTGAGAGCGTGTGGCGAAACAGCAGCAGCTCGCTGTCCCAGTCGTGCAGGCCGTGGAAGTTGAGCGAGTACGGAACCTCTTCGGCCAGCGCGGCGAGCGCTCCGGGCAGCAGGCTCATGAAGGGATGGGCATCACAGAAGTCGATGGCCTCGCCCCGAATCACCTGGCGCAGCCTCGCCACCGTGTCGCCGAAGTCCTCCCGCGACCGGAAGTCAAAGGCGATCTCCTCGATCCCCGACTCGGCGAAGGCTTGGCTCATCAGGCCGGGCGCGCGGGCCGCGACGACCCGGTGGCCCCGGGACCTGAGCGCGCGGGCGTGCGTCAGCAGGCGCGTCTCGAGGCCGCCGGGGACCGCACGCTCGTGCAATAACAGGATGTTCATCGTCCGGAGCCCCTCTCACTGATGTCCGCGGATGATGGCGGGGCGCAAATTGGTGTGCAAGCAGACACTTGCGGCTTTGCGAAGCTCGCGGTCGCCTCTGCTTCGCTCCGTCAAGTCGCGCGAGCTGCGCACCTCTTGACACATGCGAGCCCAAACGATTGATCTGCGCTTTTGCCGGCGCCCTGCGGGAGGCGGTTCGTTCGCGCGCACCCCGCCAGGGCCCGGGCAAGGATTTCGAGGCACCTCAATGACCGATCGACCGGCCGGAACGGCCCTCCGAAGGCCGCGCGGCTTAGCAATCTCCTGGTATTTCGTCCCTTACGTCGGCTCGGCGGACGTCGACTTCTTCCGCAGAATCAAGGACTTGGACGTCGACTTCGACGTCCTGCAGGTCAAGCGCGCCGCGCGCGACGAGCGCCTCCTCGGCTTCGACCACCGCCGCAACCTGCGCCGCTTCGAGATCGAGGTCGATCACCTGCACCCGCGCTCGGCGGCCACGCGCGAGGGCTTCCTCAAGAGCTGCCTCGCCCACTTCCAGGCGCGCGCGGGCGAGTACGACTTCGTCATCTCGCACTCCAACGAGGTCCACTGCCACAAGGTGGCCTGGGAGATTTGCCGCCGCTCGGGCCTGCCGTGGATCGCCTACTTCGGCGACCCGTCGGCCAAGAACCCGTACGTCCGGTACATGCCCGACTATCCGTTCTGGCAGGAGGACAACGAGAGCGAGCGCAAGGCCTTCGAGCAGGCCGACCGGCTCGTCTTCAACAACGAGTACCAGCGCCGCCTGATGCTCGAGGGCTTCGAGCAATACGCGGCCAAGTCGCGGGTCATCGTCCACGCCTTCGACCCCGAGATGTACCCGCAACAGCCCGCCGCGCGCTCGACCGACAGGTTCCTGCTCGGCCACTTCGGCACGCTCTACGCGGTCAAGCGCAAGGCCGAAGTCCTCTTCCGCGCCATCGACCGGCTCCTGCAGATCTACCCGGAGTACCGAAACCGGTTCCTCCTCGAGCTCTACGGGTCGACGACCGCCCTCGACGCCGCCGCCCACGCGGCGATGCGCCACCGCGACCACGTCGCCTTCCGCGGCCAGGTCGGCTACGTCGAAAGCCTCGCGCGCATGTGCGAGATGGACGCCCTGGTGCTCATCGACGCCTTCTTCTCTGTCGAAGAGGACGGGCTCGCCTACAGCCCGTTCCTGCCCTGCAAGATGGTCGACTACCTCGGGGCGAAAAAGCCGATCGTCGGCATCACCATGCAGGACGGCCCCTGCGCCGACCTCTTGCGCGCCAGCGGCAACCTCGTCGCCGACGAGCGCGTCGACCGGGTCGCCTTCGTCCTCAAGCGCTACCTCGACCGCAAGGTGCCGGTGGACTACTCGGTCGCGGCCCCCTACTCGCACGAGCGTCAAGTCGCCCAGATGCAGCAGCTCGTCGACGAGCTCCTCTCCGAGAAAGCAGCGGCATGCACCCGAAAGTCAGCGTAATCGTCCCCGTCTACAACCTTGAGCTCTACATCGAGCGCTGCCTTCTCTCGCTGGCGCGCCAACAGTTCGATCAGCCCTACGAGGTGCTCGTCGTCAACGACGGGGCCACCGACGACTCGCAACTGATCATCGACGAGGTCGCCGCCGCGCACCCGGGCATCTTCCAGACCTTCGTCAAGCCCAACGGCGGCCACGGCTCGGCCTGCAACTACGGCATCGACAGGGCGCGCGGCGACTACCTCGCGTTCGTCGACGGCGACGACTTTCTCGGCGAGCAGACGCTGCAGGAGATGTACGACAAGGCCGTCGAGACCGGCGCCGACCTGCTCATCGGGAACCTGCTCTACCGGTTCGAGACGCACTGCGAACCCTACCTGCCGCTGCCCGAGCTGCGGAGCGAGCGGATGCTCAGTGAGGCCGAGCGCACCCTGCTCTTCAAGAACTGGGCGACCCCGTGCGGCCGGCTCTACCGCCGCAAGCTGTTCGAGGACCGCGAAGTGCGCATGCTCGAGGGGGTCATCCACGCCGACGCGAACTTCTCGCCGAAGACCTACTTCGCGGCCGAGCGGATCTATTACACGCCGCGCGAGTGGTACCACTACGACCTGACCCGCCCCGACCAGTCGATGAAGGCGACCACCCGGCGCATCATGGACATCGTGCCGGTGCTCACCGACATGCTCGAGTTCTTCGAGCGCAAGGGCGCCTTCGAGCGCTACCGCTACGAGCTTGAGTACTACACGCTCAAGCACGTGCTGAGCTGGGTTCCGAAGGTCGGGCGCCTGAAGGACTACCCGGTTCGCCAGGGGCTCAAGGACATCTTCGCCGTGATGGACCGCTTCTTCCCGGGCTGGGTGAGCCACCGGCCGGTCGGCGAGCTCGCCCGTTCCAAGGTGATGATGCGCCTGAACCGCTCCGCAGGCTTCGCGCCGATGATCGCGCGCGGAGAGATCAAGCGCTCTTTCCGGTTCTTCTACAGAGCCGCGCACCGGGCCGCTCACGGGTCGGTGAACGCGGTCGAAAAGACGCGCCAGGTGTTCGAGCGCTTCCTTGGCGGCATCAACGACCCGTTCTAGAGGCGCACCGTCGCGCGGCCGCGCTGACCGCCGCCTCCAAAGCAGATCGAGAGCCCTATGTCCCATAGATACGACGTCCTCGTGGTCGGCAGCGGCTTTGCCGGCGCCATCCTCGCCGAGCGCTTCGCGAGCCAGCAGGGCAAGCGCGTGCTGCTCATCGAGCGGCGCAAGCACCTGGCCGGCAACATGTTCGACCGCTACGACGAGGCCGGCGTGCTCGTGCACGTCTACGGGCCGCACATCTTCCGCACCGACGACGAGCGGGTGCTCGCCTACCTCTCTCAGTTCACCGAGTGGAACGACTACAAGGCCCACCGCGTGCTCGCGAGCGTCGACGGCCAGCTCGTCCCGGTCCCTTTCAACCTCACCTCCCTCGAGCGGCTCTTCCCCACCTCGAAGGCCGAGGCACTCAAGCAGAAGCTCGTCGAAACCTACGGCATGGAGGCGAAGGTCCCGGTGGCCGACCTGCGCGCGAGCAGCGACGCGGACCTCGCCGCGCTCGGCGAGCTCATCTTCGAGAAGGTCTACCTCCACTACACGATCAAGCAGTGGGGCGAGTCGCCCGAGAAGCTCGACTTCGCCACCATTACCCGGCGGGTCCCGGTGCGCATCTCCTACGACGACCGCTACTTCCAGCAGGGCCACCAGGGCCTGCCGAAGGAGGGCTACACGCGGATGTTCGAGCGGATGCTCGCGCACCCGAAAATCGAGCTGCGCCTGGGCGTGGACGCCCGCGAGCTCGTGCACCCCGAGCCCGGCTCGAACCGCCTCCTCGTCGAAGGCCGTCCCTTCGAGGGCCCTGTCGTCTACTCAGGCGCGACCGACGAGCTCTTCGACTTCCGCTTCGGCCAGCTTCCGTATCGCTCGCTCGGCTTCAAGTTCGTCACCTACGAAGAGGAGCTGCGCCAGCCGGTCGCGGTGGTGAACCATCCGAACGAGCACGAGTACACGCGCATCACCGAGTACAAGCACATGACCCTGCAGCGGCTGCCCGGGATCACGACCGTCGCCGAGGAGTACCCGCTGCCCTTCGCTCGCGACGCAGCCGCGGGCAACGAGCCCTACTACCCGATTCCCAAGCCCGAGACCGACGCGCTCTACGCTCGCTACCGGGAAGAGTCGAAGAGCTACCCGAACCTCTATCTGGTCGGCCGGCTCGCCGAGTACCGCTACTACGACATGAACGACATCATCGTCCGCGCGCTCGGCGCCTACGACGAGCTGGCGGCCAGGTAGCGCCAGACTCGGGCGCGCCGCAACCCGCCCGACTCCACGCTCATCCGACCACCCGAGGCTGAGCGTGGCGGTACACGCTCGAATCCTGGGCTCTGCTCGTTGCGCGAACGACGCCTCGCGGTCTAGGTTGCCGCCGAACCAACTGTTCGACAGGAGGCAGACCTTGACGAGTGATTCGATCGTGGTTTCGGCGCTGATCCCGGCTTCGCCCATGCGCATTTACCAGGCATGGCTATCGAGCGAAGAGCACGCGGCCTTCACCGGCAGCCCCGCTCATATCGATGATCGGATCGGGTCCGCGTTCACCGCCGCGGACGGCTACATCACCGGCACCAACCGCGACCTCGTCGAGGGCAAGCGCATCGTCCAGTCCTGGCGCACGACGGAGTTTCCAGCCGACGCGCCTGATTCGCTCGTCGACATCTCCTTCGAGTACGACAAGCAGAGTGGCGGAACCGAGGTCACCCTGGTCCACGATGAAATCCCTGAGGGCCAGGGGGAGCAGTACGCCCACGGGTGGATCGATTACTACTTCCAAAATCTGAAGAGCTACTTCGCCGGGGTCGGCGAGCCGGCTCGAAAGCGTGCCACCGCCAAGAAGCCCGCGGTGAAGAAGCCCGCGGTGAAGAAGCCCGCGGTGAAGAAGCCCGCGGCGAAGAAGCCC
>DHSB01000054.1:5218-5396 GCA_002408385.1 Myxococcales bacterium UBA5297 | reverse complement strand
AAGAAGCCTGCGGTGAAGAAGCCCGCGGCCAAGCGGGGCTAGCAGAATCGCCGGCTGGGCCCTCCAGCGAGCTAATGCGTTCGCGTTAGCTCACTCGCGGCGCTCGAGTCGATGTCTTCAGAGTAGTGCACCACTCGCTCGGATGTGGCCGCTGATTCCCGACTCGTTGGCCGCTGGT
>DHSB01000054.1:0-4952 GCA_002408385.1 Myxococcales bacterium UBA5297 | reverse complement strand
TTCTCGACTCGTTGGCCGCTGCTTCTCGACTCATTGGCCGCTCCTTCTCGACTCGTTGGCCGCTGCTTCTCGACTCGTTGGCCGATGCTTCTCCCGTAGTTGACCGCTGTTTCTCCCTTAGTTGACCGCTGCTTCTCCGCTGGTTGCCGCGGCGTCTCACGTAGTCGAGCGCTGCTTCTCCGGTGGTTGCCGCGGCGTCTCACGTAGTCGAGCGCTGCTTCTCCGGTAGTTGCCGCGGCGTCTCACGTAGTTGACCGCTGGGCCTACTGTTGTTGAAAGTCCAGCAATCCTCGCTGCCCTTCTGCCAAGCCTGGAGGCGCCGCAGCCGCCTACTGCAGCGCCTCCACCGCATCCAGGCTGCCATGCCCTCGCGCGATCTCGAGGGCGGTCTTGCCGTCCGAGTTCTCCTCGCCAGAATCGGCGCCCTCCGCGAGCAGCGTCCGTACGCATTCCGGATAGTTCTTGGCCGCGGCGAGCATCAACGGTGTCTGGTCGTCGTCGGTCTCCGCGTCCGCATCGGCGCCCTCTTCGATGAGGAAGGCCGCGATCGGAGCCCTGGTCCGGTCGTTCTCCAGCTTCCTCGCGCGAGCGTATTCCTTGCGCGAGGCCGGCAGGAGCTTGAGCGGGAGGTCGCAGCTTCCACAGACAGGTTCGTCCGGGCTCTGATAGCCAAGCAGCCGATGAAGCGGAGTCGACCCGGCAGACTCCTCCGCCTTCACGTCTGCGCCATACTCCACGAGGAGCTTCACGAGCGCCAACGTGCCCGCCGCGGCCGCCGCATGGAGCGTCGTGCCGCCGGAACGGTCGGTTACCAACGGGTCGGCCCCTGCACGTAACAGCATCTCGGCAGTCTCGACCGCCCCCGCTCTTGCCGCGAGCAGCAGCGCCGTTTGGTCCCTCTCGGCCTGGTTCGGGTCCGCGCAGGCTTCAAGGAGGAGGCGCACGGTCTCGGCACGTCCACGAGACGCGGCCTGCGTCAGCGCGCTTTGACCGTACGTATCGGCGGCGTCCGGATCGGCGCCGTGTTCGAGGAGCAGCGCGACTAGGTCCGCCCGCCCCTCGGACGCGGCGGCCATGAGCGCCGTCATCCCAAGCGCGTTGCGCTCGTCTACGGCCATCCCTGCCTTCAGGAACAGCCCGACGAGCTCGCGAGCATGCGCACCACCATCACCGCCCCTGCGGCCGGCCGCATTGACGAACTCGTTGGCGCCGAACCTCACTCGTCGTTCTTCGAGCGCCTTCCTGGCTGCATCGGCCTCATTGCGGTCGACCGGGATGCTCGGTTGGTTGCGCTTCTCCGACCTGCCAGCCGGGCAGAACGCGTTGGGACGCGGCTTCGCGGTCGTCCGCACCTTGGCGACGCGCTTCGTAGCCACTTCGAGCGACTTCGCAGGAGGCGGCGTCTCGCCGCTGGTGCGAGCCGGTGGCTCACCCCCTCGCGAGCACGAAGCTCCCGCCACAGCGATACAGACCGAAAGCAAGCGCGCCGACGCGCCGATTGTTGTCTTCAATTGTGTCCCTCGCGATAAGTCGCGACCGCACCAGAGCGGCGTCGCTCAAAACGATCTAGCGCCCGTTTCTCTCTCAGAGCGCACCGGACTCGAGCATCGACGCCCGGGGCATTCGCATTGCCGTCGGCAGCATAGGCGTTTGAGTGACCCCTCGCGCGAATGCTGGGACTGCAGACCCGGCTCCAGACAACACGTCTCGGCCTGCCAGGCGCCGCTTGGAGGAGGAAACGGCTTCCCGCGGCGCCATCGGGCGCGCAACAGGAAAGCCGGGCGAGAGCTTGGAAGGAGCGAACCCGGAGGCGCGCTCAGCGCTCCTGGGGCAGCGTCTTGAGCTCCTTCGCGCTGAAGACCGGGCCGTCCTTGCAGACGTACACCGGCCCGATATTGCAGCGGCCGCACTTGCCGAGGCCGCACTTCATCCGGTTCTCGAGCGTGGTGTAGATGCGCTCCTCGGAGAAGCCGAGCTTCTCGAGCACCGGCAGCGTGAGCTTGATCATGATCGGCGGGCCGCAGACAACCGCGAAGGCGTCGGCCGGCCTCGGCGCGGCCTTCTCGACGATGGCCGGGACGAGGCCGATCTCGCCCTTCCAGTCCGGCGTCTCGCCGCCCGGCTCGACCGCCTGCCACAGCTTCACGTCCGAGCGCTTCGCCCACCCCTCGAGCTCGCGCTTGTAGACGAGATCGCCGACGCTTCGGGCGCCGTAGACGATGGTCACGTCGCCAACCTTCTCGCGCTGATCGAGCACGTTCCAGATCGCGCAGCGCACCGGCGCGAGGCCGATGCCGCCGGCGATGAAGACGACGTCGTGGCCCTCCATCTGCTCGACAGGGAAGCGGTTCCCGTACGGCCCGCGGAAGCCGATGGTGTCGCCGACGCCGAGCCTGCGCAGCGCGCTCGTCACCTTGCCGGCCTCCTTGAAGCTGCACTCGATGTAGCCCTTTCGCGTCGGGGAGCTGGCGATGCACAAGGTGCTCTCGCCTTCGCCAAAGACCGAGTACTCGCCGAACTGGCCGGCCTGGAAGACGAAGCTCTCCGCCACCTTCGGATCCTGGAAGACGAGCTTGAAGGTCCGCGTGTCGGCGGTCTCGTCGACCGCCTCTTCGATTCGCATCAGGTGCGGTTGGTACAGGTTCACTTCTTCCCTCCCGTCGGGACCGCGGCTCCGGCGAGCTTGGCGATCTGGTCGAGGATCTCGGGCAGGTCCATCCCCGCGGGGCAGGCCCGCGCACAGCGGCCGCAGCCGGTGCAAAGCACCTCGTCGAAGCGCTTCGGGTAGACGGAGAACTTGTGCAGGACGCGCTGGCGGAAGCGCTCGTTCTGCGAGCCGCGCGGGTTGTGGCCGCTCGCGTGGACCGTGAACTTGCCGGTCTGGCAGGTGTCCCAGTTGCGCCGGCGCCCCCCGCGGTCGTCGCCGTCGGGCTCGTCGACGAGGTCGAAGCAGTGGCAGGTCGGGCAGACCGCCGCGCACGCGCCGCAGCCGTGGCAGCGCAGCGCCAGGCGGCGCGTGATGACGCATTCGCAAGCGCACGGTCATCTGCGGCAAACCGACCAGCCAGAGCGTCAGCAGGGTCTTGCGGTCGAAGGCGAAGTTCAGAAAGCCGCCCAGGTCGCCGAGAAACTCGTCGGAGAGCTGCTGGGCCTCGTCGATGACGAGCACCGGCAGCGTGTGCTGCTGCTCGACCAGGTGCGCGATGGTGCGTTTGAGCTCCCACCAAAGCTGCGCACGTCGATGGGCGGGCTTGAGCCCGAGCTCGAGCGCGAGAGTGCGGTACAGGTCGCAGGCGGTCACTGCGGTGTCGCAGAGGTAGACCACCCTGAAGTCGGGCTCGGGCAGTGACGCGCAGAGGTTGCGGATCGCGGCGGTCTTGCCGACCCCGGGCGCGGCGGTCAGCACGCCCAAGCCCGGTTCGTCGAGCAGGTCTTGGAAATAGCGCTCGAGGCGTTTGATGCCGGCGGTCTGGTCGAAGAAGCTCGGTCCGGCGGCATCACGTGGCAGCGGGTGATGCCGCAGGCCAAAGCGCGAGCGGTAGAGGTCACTCCTCGGTCGAGTCTTCGTCATCGGCAGGCTCCTTGCGGGCAAGATGGTCGAGAGGCTGGGTGAGGCGTTGGTGCTCGCGCACCAGATCGGCGAGTGGATCGATCCCCGTCGGCTCGATTGGCGCGGCCGGCTCCCCGAGGTCGCGGCGGCGCTTGCGGCGGGAATTGCGCACGAGGTCGAGCGCGACCGTGTCGCAGACGAAGCGGCCGTCGACGAAGACCCTGGGAAGCTTCTCGGTCGTGTGGGGATCGAAGCGCAGCTCGATCTGGCGGCCGCACAGCTCGGGGCTGACCTCGAGTCGACCGCCTTGCCAGCGCACACACCCGGTCTTGCTGACCGTGCGTCGTGCGCGGTGGAGGAAGAGCTCGTCGACTCGCTCTTGGCTCGGGGCGGCCCGCAGCTTTGCGCATTGCTCGAGCCAATGCTCGCGCGGCGCGCGGCCGGTCGTCTCGTGCTTGCGCGCGTGGTACTCGCAGGTCAGCCAGGCGCGGTGCTTCTGCTCGAGCTCGGCGAAGGTGATCGGGCGGTCTGGAAGCTCATCCTCGACCTCTTCACGCCAAGTCCGATGCCACTTCTCGATCACGCCCTTGGCCGCCGCATCACGGCGCCCCGCGTGCAACAGCTCGATGCCCAGCTCGGCGCAGATCAGCTTGAGCGAACCGGCGACATAGGCCGAGCCGAGATCGACGTAGTAGCGCTGCCACAGACCGTGGGCGAGCAGCGCGCTCTTGAGGCCACGCTCCTGCGTGGCGGCATCCTCGCTGAAGGCGAAGATGCTCTCCGGGAGGTAGCGGGTCGCGCAGTCGATCTGGGAGAGCATGTAGACCTTGCGCGGCCTGCCGTCGGGTCCGAGAACCCGCCGCCGCAGATGAAGCGCGTCGCCGACGAGCAGCTCACCGGCGAATTCGTAGATGAAGGAGCGCCTCTCGGCGGTGGGGCCGCGCAGGGGCCGGCGCGAGACTCCGTGGCGTGACAGCAAGCGGTGAACCGAGGAGCGCGACAGCTCGCCGGGCTGGGCTTTGCCCGAGCGCTCCATCATGCGGATCAGGCGCCGCAGCGAGCGGCGTGGCCGCTCACGCTTGGCGCGCAGCAGCAGCTCGGCCAGCTCGGTCCTGATCTCGCTCTGGCCCAGGTCTTTGCGGTCCTTGGGCTTGAGCGCCTCGAAGCCACCGCGGCGATAGGCGTAGTACCAGTTCTCGACCGTACGCGCCTCGACGCGGCCCAGAGTGCCGTCGGGCCATTCCCAGCGCCGCTCGGCCGCCTGTCGACAAAGCTCGAGCAGATCCCCGTGCTCGAGCTCGGCGCCGACCAACGGTCCGAGCACCGCGATACGGAAGAGGGCAATCTCTTCTTTGGTCTTGTCGTCCATGGTGGCGGTGGTACCCGGCCTGAGCCGCCACTT
>DHSB01000195.1:4637-20427 GCA_002408385.1 Myxococcales bacterium UBA5297 | reverse complement strand
TTCGCCGCGGCCTTGTCGGCCGGGGCCGAGCCTGCCGGCTCGAGGAACTTCTCGACCGAGACGCCGACCTGAGAGCCCTTGCCGTCGAAGACCGAGCCGGTCACGCGCCCGTCCACCCGCTTCTTGGCGAGCGCGTAGGCCGCCTGTGGCAGCGGCACGTAGCCGGCGCGGGCGACGAGCTTCTCGGCGTTGGCGAGATAGAAGTCGACGAAGGCGCGCACCTCCGAGCGCTCGAGCGCCCCCTTGGACACATAGAGGAAGACGGGCCGCGACAGCGGCTGGTAGGAGCCGCCGCGCACCGTCTCGACGCTGGGGGCTATCGGGCCGTCGCCGTTTTCGGCCTTGCCGTCGTCGACCGGCAGGGCGCGAAGCTGGGAGCGGTTCGCCGAGTAGTAGGCGAGGCCGAAGAAGCTCAGGCCGAGCTCGTCGCGCGCGACCCCGTGGACGAGCACGTTGTCGTCCTCGCTCGCCGTGTAGTCGCCGCGGCTCGAGTGCTCTTGGCCGACGATCGCCTCGGTGAAGTAGTCGTAGGTGCCGGAGTCGACGCCGGGGCCGTAGAGGTGGATCTCCTTGTCGGGCCAGCCGGCGCGCACCTGGCTCCAGCGGGTCACGGTGCGCTGAGCGGCAGGGGCCCACAGCTTGGCGAGCTCGGCGACGGTGATCTCCTCGGCCCAGTCGTTCTTGGGGTTGACCACCACGGCGATGCCGTCGAAGGCGACCGGCAGCTCGAGGTACTCGACGCCGCCGGCCCGGCACTGCTCGACCTCGGTCGGCGTGATCGGCCGCGAGGCGTCGCACAGGTCGGTCTCGCCGGCGCAGAACTTCTTGAAGCCGCCGCCCGTGCCGGCGATGCCCACGGTGACCCGGATGTCCGGGTGGCTCTTGCCGAACTCCTCGGCCATCGCCTCGGTGATGGGGAAGACCGTGCTCGAGCCGCTCGCGCTGATGCGAACCTGGTTGCTCTTGCATGCCGGCAGGGCCAACACCGCCGCCGCAGCGATTGCGATTGCGCTACGCATTTGTTCCGCCTCCTGGCCCGCTCATCGGGCGCGAGCAGAGCTAGCGCGTCCATGTGACAGATGTGTGACAGATTCGAACAAAGAAGCGGCTGCCCCAGGGCGCGGGGGCCTGTCGCGCCCTGACTCCGGGGTGCCCCGGGCAGGAGAAAAGCCATCGTAAATACGCGCGCTTGGCGGCTGCTCTGGGAGGCGCCCACCAGGCCCCGGGATGGCGCCAGGAGCGCCTTGCGAGCGCCAGTCGTATTTGAAGGCAAGCCTGGGGGGGCAAGATCGCTCTGGGGGCCAGCCAGGGGCCTTCTCGGGCATCTTTGGCGAAAAAAGTGGTCGCCTGGCGGCTCGGGCGCTCGGAGGTGGCGCCTCTGACGGCGACCGGCTGTTCGCTTCCCCGAGGCCTCCTCAGCGCTCGGCCACCGGCAGCTCGAAGTAGAACGTCGAGCCCTTGCCCGCTTCGCTCTCGACCCCGACCGAGCCGCCCATCGCTTCGACGAGGTGCTTGACGATGGAGAGCCCGAGGCCGGTCCCACCGAGCTCGCGCGAGCGGCCCGGGTCGACGCGATAGAAGCGCTCGAAGAGCCGGGCAAGGTGCCGGGCGTCGATGCCCGGGCCCGCGTCCTCGACCGAGATGCGCAGGCGCGAGCCCTCGGGGCGGGCGCGCACGAGGACGCGGCTGCCCTCGGGGCTGTACTTGACGGCGTTGTCCAACAAGTTGGCGAGGATCTGCTCGAGGGCGCGCCGGTCCGCGAGCACCCAGGCCGAAGCGGCGATCGCCGTCTGCAGCCCGATCCCTCGCCTGTCGGCCCGGTGCCTGAGCAGGGCTATCGCCTGGTCGGTGGCTGCCCGCGTATCGAGCGGCTCGGGCTTGAGGTGCAGCTCCTTCGACTCGATCTTCGCCAGGTCGAGCAAATCGTCGACCAAGCGGCTCATCCGCTCGGCGTTGCGCTCGATGATGCCCACGAAGCGGGCGGCCGCGGCCGGATCGGAGAGCGCGCCGGCGTCGAGCGTCTCGGCGGCCGAGCCGATGGCGGCGACCGGGGTGCGCAGCTCGTGCGAGACGTTGGCGACAAAGTCGCGGCGCAGCGTCTCGAGGTGGCGCACGTTGGTGATGTCGACGAAGGTGACCAGCAGGCCGCCCTGTCTCGTGCCGAGCGCGGCTGCGCGGGCGAGCACCCGCCTTGGCTTGATCCCCGGCAACTCGAGCTCGGCCGAGCTCGGCGCGCGGCGGGCGCGCACGAGCAGCTCCTGCAGGTCGGAGCTGCGGAGGACCTCCAGCGGCAGACGCCCGTGGACCTCGGGCGGCAGCAGCAGCATCTCGCGCAGCGCCGGGTTGACCCGTTCGATCCGGCCCTGGGAGCCGAGCACGAGGACGCCTTCCTGCAGCGTCTCGAGCACGTCGCTGAGCAGGTCGCGCTCGTCGCGCAGCTCGCGCAGCGCCGCCGACAAGCTTTCGGCCAGCTCGTCGACGGCGCGGCCGAGCTCCCCGAGCTCGTCGCTTCGGGCGCTACGGGCCCGCAACGCTTCGTCTCCTCCGGCCATCCGGCGCACCGCGTGGGCGAGCGCGCCGAGGACGCCCATCGTCCAGCGCGCGGCGAGCCAGGAGAGCGCGCCGCCGAGGGCGAACGCGAGCAGGGCCGCGAGCACGATGGCGCAGCGCAGGCGCAAGACCGCGCCATCGGTGTCCGGCAGCGGGGCGAGGAGCTGGACCGTGCCGCGCCCCCCGGGGCTCTCGAAAGCGGCCGAGGCCACCGCCGCCCGTCGCCCGCTGGCCGCATCGCGCAAAATCTCGAACGGCCGCTCGCGCGGGGCTGGGGCAACCGGGCTGCCCGAGGAGTCGAAGAGCAGACGCCCGTCGCTGTCGAAGACGGCCCAAGCGCCAGGCTCCTCGAGGCGGGCGACAAGCTGCCCCCAGGGCTCGGCAGGGTCTCGCGCAGCGGCGGCGCGGGCGATTTCCCCGGCACGGGCGCGCAGCGCGTCCTCGGGGGCCAGGAGCGATTCGATGAGCCGCGGCGCCTGCAGCCAGGCGAGCGTGGCGAGCAGCGCCACCGCGAGGGCCGAGATACCGACAAGGCGAGCGCGGATTCCCAGCTTCATGCAGCGCCCGGCGCCTCGGCGAAGCGGTACCCGACGCCGCGCACCGTCTCGATGTATCCGCCGGCGACCCCCAGCTTCTCGCGCAAGCGCTTGACGTGAGTGTCGACGGTGCGCGAGGTCACCTCGACCTCGAGGCCCCAGACGTCGTCGAGCAGCGTCGCCCGGGTCTGCACCCGGCCTCGGCGGTCGAACAAGGCGAGCAGCAGGCGCAGCTCCAAGGCGGTCAGCTCGACCTCGCGAGCCGAGACCCGGACCCGGTGGGCCGCGCGGTCGATCTGCAGCGCGCCGAAGCACGAGGGGTCGGTGGCTCGCTGCCCGCGGCGAAGCACCGCCTCGACCCGCAGGACCAGCTCGCGGACGCTAAACGGCTTGACGACGTAGTCGTCGGCGCCCAGCTCGAAGCCGATGACCCGGTCGGGTTCGTCACCGCGGGCGGTGAGGATCACCACGGGGATGGCCCAGGTCGCCGGGTCGGCCTTGAGGGCGCGACAGACCTCGGTTCCAGGCAGGTCGGGCAGCATCAGGTCGAGCAGGACCAGCGCGGGCCTCTTCTCGCGGGCCAGCCGCAGCCCCTCCTGCCCGCGCAGGGCCGCGAGCACCTCGTGCCCGGCCCGTCGCAGGTTGTAGGCGAGCACTTCTTGGAGGTCTACCTCGTCCTCGACTACAAGGAGTCGAGCCATGGGCGCTGCTTCCTCGAGCCGGTGGATAGGGCCGAAGAGCCTAGCATTGGGGCCGCGGCCGCGCATGATTCTGAACAACCTCGCTCGTTCGGGCGTCGGCCACTCGTGCCCGGTTGGGGCCTGAACGGCCTGCCGAAGAGGCATCGGTCGTTCGGCGGAGCCAAATGGACTCGAAACGATGCGAAGCTAAGATGTGAAGTTGTCGACGCGCCGCGGGCTTGTCCGTGCCGGCCGCGCGGGAAAGGACCGGATCAAGGATGCCCCAGCATCTCGCCCTGATCATCGTCTCCATCCTCCTCCTTCTTCCTGCCGCGGCCTCGGCTGCTCACCGCGGCGCGGTCCTGCTCATCCCCCTGGACCGCAACGCCTATGCGCCCGCCGCGCAGTTGACCGAGTACCTCGAGGATGCGGTCGACAAGAACAGCGCCTATCGCCTGCGCCGGTCGGACGACCTGCTGGGCGACCCGACTCCGGCGCAGGCGCTTCAGGCGCGCAAGCGGGTCCAGACCGCCGTCAACGAGGGCAAGAAGCTGCTCGCCTCGAGCCAGCTCGACGAGGCGGAGGCGAGCTTTCGCTCCGGGCTGATCGACGTCGACAACGCGTCCGCGGCGATGGAGCGCTGCAGCGAGTACTGCGAGGCGCTCGTCCACCTCGCGGCCGTGCAGGTGCTCAAGGGCGAGGAGCAGGGCGCGCGCGACGCGCTGCGCGATCTGCTCGCGGTCGATCGCGGCCACAAGTTCCAAGGCCCGGCCTTCGGCAAGCACTTCAAGCTGCTCTACCGCGAGATGCAGAACTCGCTCTCGACCGAGGGCCGTCTAAGCTCGGTCAACGTCCAGGCGACCCCGCCGGGCGGGCGCGTCTTCCTCGACGGCCAGTACAAGGGCTACGCGCCGCTGGTCATCGACGGCGTGCCGGTCGGCAAGCATCTGCTGCGCATCGAGCGGCCTGGCTTCATCACCTTCGGTCAGATGGTCGAGGTCAACGGCCCCGAGGGCACGGTGGTCAAGCCGCGGCTGACCCCGACCTCGGAGTTCGGCTCGCTCGAGGAGTCGCTCGACGCAGTCGTCGAGGAGCTCGAGCGCGAGCAGGGCTCCAAGGCTCTGATGGGCCTGGGCGCCAAGCTGCGGGTCGACCGCGCGCTCGTCGGCACGGTGCGCACCTCTGAGAACCGCGTGCGACTCGAGCTGGTCCTCGTCGACTTCGCCAGCCGCGAGAAGCTGGCGCGCAAGGCTCGCACCTTCGTCGGCGACGAGTACGGCGAGCTGCCCAAGGAGGTTCAGCGCTTTGGCAACCTCATCCTCGCCTCCGCCGAGCGCCGGTCCGATCCGAAGGCGGCGACCTCGAAGGATCCCCTCGACCGGCGCACCGGAATGGAGGACTGGGACGAGGAGTCGAGCGGCGGCGGCCGCGACAACCAGCCCAAGGCCCAACCGCAGAAGGAGGAGAAGAGCTCCATCTGGTAGAGGCGCCCCAGGGCAGCGCACGCCTTCTGAAGGGCGGCCGGGGACTCAACCCGACCGCCCTCTTCTTGTGCCCGTCGGACGCGCGGCCGGGCAGGCGGTTCTTTGTGGGGCCGCTGCTCGCCCTGGAGGGCAGGCCTTAGAATGACCGCTTGCCCAGGACCCAGGAGACGCCATGAAGGCAACCGCCTCGCGCGCGATCGTTGGATGCTTCGCCCCCCTCTGCCTGCTGTGCCTCGCCTCCGCCGCGTCGGCCCAGCCTGAAACGGTCGCCTTTCGGGCCCCGACGACCGGAATCGCGCTGCCGCCGACCGGTGTCGCGCTCGAGGATCAGGGGACCTCACCGGCGATAAACCCCGCCGGCCTCGCGCTGGTGCGCGGTCCCTCGGTCTTCTACCTGCACGAGCGCAACATCGACCTCGACCTGGTCGCCGACGGACTGTTCTTCTCGGTCGGTTTCGGCGGGCTGTCGCTCGGGTTCTCGCCTCAATGGGTGCGCACGGGCGCGGGCCCCGACGTGCGCAAGACGCAGTGGACCCTCGCGCTCGGGGGCGAGGTCTTCTCGCTGGGCGCCAACCTCAACTTCTTCCAGTCCGGCCAGAGCGCCTCGCTCGACGCGCTGTCGACCTGGGACGCCGGGCTGCTGCTGCGGCCATGGCGCTTCCTGTCCATCGGCGCCTCGGTGCTCGATCTCGACGCGGACACGGTGGACGGCCAAAGCCTGGCGAGGCGCTACGACGTCGGCATCGGTATCCGGCCGTTCACCGACCGGCTCGAGCTGGGCGCCGATCTGCTCGTCGACGACCGCAACGGCTTCGACGACGCGCGCCTCGCGTTCACCTTGCGAGGCGAGCCGGTCGAGGGGCTGGTGCTGCTGGCGGGCGTCGGCACCGGGCTGCAGCTCGACGGCGAGCTCGTCGCGCAGTTCGGCTTGATCCTCAACTCGCCCAACTTCGGGCTCGGCTACGCCCTGGGCGTGCGCGACGACCTCGGGCGCGCCGACCACCTCGTGCAGGTGCGCCTGAGCTCCGAGCGCTATCGCAGCCTGCCCTTTGACCGCCGCCGCTTCGTCGTCGTCGACCTCGAGCGCGCCTTGTCGCCGCCGGGCGGGCCCTTGGCCCTGGTGCTCAGCGCCTCGTCCAGCGATCCGTACCTCGAGCTGCTCGCGCGGCTGCGGAGGCTGCGCGAAGACGAGCGGGTCGCGGGAGTCGTCCTCAAGGTCGGGGGCGCAGAGCTGGGCCTTGCGCGCTATCAAGAGCTGCGCAGCGCGCTCGCGGAACTCAAGACGGCCGGCAAGCGGGTCGTGGCCTTCGTCTTCACCGCCGAGGATGGCGAATACCTGCTCGCCTCCGGGGCCGAGCGCGTCTACGCGGTGCCCCAAGCGACCTTCCTCGTCAACGGCCTGAGCGCCTCGAGCCTGTTCCTGCGAGAGGCCCTCGACAAGCTCGGCGTCCAAATCGACGTCGCGCGGGTCGGCCAGTACAAGAGCTCGCCCGACCAGCTCACGCGCACCGACATGTCCCCCGAGGAGCGCGAGATGCTCGACGCCTACCTCGACACGGTCTTTCCGCTCTACCTCGAGGCCGTGGCCACCTCGCGCAAGCTCCCCGTCGAGCCGCTGCGCCAGGCGATCGAGAAGGGCATCCTCAGCGCACAGCGGGCGAAGGAGGCCGGGCTCGTCGACGAGATCGTCTATCCGGACGAACTCCCGAAGCGGCTCGAGGAGCTCGCCGGCGGCGCCGTCGACCTCGTCGCGAGCGAGCCGGGGCCGACGAGCTGGCCGAGGCGCTGGGGGTGCCGCCCGAAGATCGCGCTCGTCGACATCCAGGGCCTCATCGCCGAGGGGAAGAGCCGGCCAGACCTGGGAGGAGCGGGCATCGCGGGGTCGCAGACCATCGTGCGCGCGCTCGAGAAGGTGCTGCGCGACGACTCCTTCGAGGCGCTGGTGCTGCGCATCGAGTCGGGCGGCGGCAGCACGCTGGCGAGCGACCTGATCTGGCGGGCGGTCAAGCGGGTCCAGGAGCGCAAGCCTGTCGTCGTCTCGATGGGCGACGTGGCGGCCTCCGGCGGCTACTACATCGCCGTCGCCGGCGACGAGATCCTCGCCGAGCCGGCGACCGTCACCGGGTCGATAGGCGTCTTCGCGCTCAAGCCGAGCTTCGGGCCGCTGCTCGACAAGCTCGGGATCAACTCGGTCATCCTCAAGCGAGGCGAGAGCGCGGACCTCTTCGCGCTCTCCCGCCCCTGGACACAGCAGGAGCAGGAGGCGGTGCAGCAGTATGTCGATCAGTCGTACGAGCTCTTCATCGAGAAGGTCGCCTCCGGGCGCAAGCTCGACAAGCAACGGGTCGACGAGCTGGGGCGTGGCCGGGTCTGGAGCGGGGTCACCGCGAGGGACCTTGGCCTGGTCGACGCGCTGGGCGGGCTCTACGAGGCGCTCGAGCGGGCCAAGGCGCGCGCCGGGCTGACCGGGAAACAGGTCGATGTCGAGCTGGTCGGCGGTCGTGGCGGACCGCTCGAGGTCTCGCTGTTCTCGAACGAGGAGCAGGAGCGCGTCCAGAAGTTGCTGCGCGCCTCGGGGCTCGACTACGGGCTGACGCTGCTGGAGATGGGCAGCCAGCCGCTCTCCCTGATGCCGATGAAGGTGCAGGTGAAGTAGCGGCAAGCCAGGGCTTGAAGAACTACGGGGCTCCGTTCCGCGGGGCTCGGGGGACCGGATCGCGCTTCCGCGACCGCCCGCTCAATAGGCGTCGGGGAAATCTCCCTGCGGTCCGCCCCCCGGCTCGCCCCGAGCTTTGCACCGGGCCCTCGCCCGGCTGTGTCTCATGAACGAACGGCCAATTGCCGTAGAACCACCGCGCGCGAGCATTTAGGGACCTACCGGCGAGAATCTGACCAAGCTGGCAAGAAATCGGCGGTCTCGCTGACCTTGGGCCTGTGGTCTTGAGGACTGAAGCCAGCCGGCCAGCACAGACGCTGGACTCTTTTGGTTCCGGCTTGGCCGGCTTAGGGGAGAGGGAAGGTTGGTCGCAACCGGTCGACCAGAGGCCCTATCGACTCGACCCCCGTGCCCAGCCTCGCCCCTCGACCTCGGCCTCGCAGGCTCGGCCTAGGCTCGAGGTGAGCGGAGCCGGACGGAGTCGAAGAAGGGTTTCTCGACGGACCTTCAGCTTCGCTCGCGCTTTCTCGAGCCCCCGCCCGCTCCATCAGCAACGGGCTCGACGGGGGCGACGCGCGAGAGGCCGGAGGTGTCCATCTGGTTGACGGTCTCGAGCGCCTCGGCGACCGCGTCGATCTCGTCGCTGAGCTGCTCGAGGCTGCGGCGCAGGCCCGCCCCGGCGACCTCCGAGGACGACGCGTCGGCCGAACGCGCGCGGAGGATCTGCGTGTGCAGGCTCTCGAGCGTGTAGAGGATTCGAGTGCTCTCGGCCTCGTAGCGTGAGGCCGCGGTGGCGAGCTCGGCGCGCTGCGCGATTTGTTGCTCGAGCGCGCTGAAGGCCAGCCCGAGCCTGCCGCGGACCACTTCGTCCTTCTCCTGGGCGAAGCGCGTCGAGAGCGCGTCGCGCTCGGTCCGCAGGCGCTGCTCGTCGGCGGGGGTGATCGCCGCGCTCAGCTCGGCCTCGCGCTTGGCAAGCTCGTGACAGGCCTTGCGCAGCGCCGCGAGCGTCTGCTCGGGCCGGTGGATCACCTCGCGCACGACCTGCGGGCCGGACCGGATCTCCGCGAGGATCTTCTCGCAGACGGCATCGACCCGCGCGACCCGCGCCTCGGTCGGCGACTGGGCAGCGGCCGCTTGGATGCCCGTCGGCAGCGCGGCCTGGACGGCTCGAGCCTGCTTGCGCTGCTCCTTGAGCAGCCGGTCGCGCTCGGAGGCCTTGGACAGCAAGCTGACAGAGGCCATCGCGAAGCCGAAGGCGAGGAAGAAGAGCCACCAGAGCGTCGCCGCGTTCATGATCGCGAAACTCAGGGCGATGGCCGCGGCGAGGCCGAAGACGAGCCCTTGCGGCCGCGCGGCCGCCTCTTCTTCGAGCTTGCGGCAGCGGCGCTCCTCTTCCCTCTTGCGCCGCAGCTCTTCGCGGTCGCGCCGCTCGTCTTGCTTGCGCTTGATGGCCTCGCCGACCTGCTCGAGCGCCTCGGTGCCCGCGGCGACGATCAGGTCTTCGATGATCCGGCCGGCCGAGCCCTTGTTGCGCGAGAAGGCCTCCTCGACCCGCTTGATGCTCGCGTCGAGCTTCTTCTCCCAATCCTGCTTTTCGTGCATCGCTGCTCCCACTACGCGGCGCGAAATCTACCCTCGGCGGGCGTTCCCACGGAAGGGACCGAGAGAGGGCGAGCGGGCGCGCGGCCGCCTATCCGTCCAGGCCGCGGAGAACCGGGGCCACCGCGCGCGGGTCGTCGGTCATGACCCCGTCGGCTCCGGCCGCGAAGAGCCGGCGGGCCTCTTCCGGCGAGTTGATGGTCCAGTAGTCCACCCGCAGGCCGAGCGCGTGGCACTTGGCGATGAACCCCGGAGCGTCGAGGGACAATCCTCCCGATCTCGGGGAGACCTGCAGCGCGCGGCCAGCCAGCTTCCACTGCCGGAGCGCACCGAGCGGGAGCAAGCGCACCGCCGCGACCTCCATCGGCGAAAGGCCGGTCGAGCCCTCGTATCGGCCGCGACGCGCCCTGAGGACGTTCAGGTCGGAGAAGCTCGCGATGCGCACGTGCTCCTGGGCCCTCAGCCGGCGCAGCAGACGCAAGAGCGTCGGCACCATCTCCGGGTGGCGCGACTTCGCGTCGACGTTGAGCGGCACGCCCGGGAATTCGACGAGGAGCTCCTCGAGCGTGGGCATGGAATAGCCTTTCCCGGCGAACGGCCTGCCGCCCGAGGGGCCGCTGAAGCCCCAGCCTGCGTCCCAGCTTCGGATCTCGGCGAGCGTGCTCTTCGCGATAGGCCTCGCGATGCCGCACATCCGAGCGCCGGTCGGGTCGTGCGAGACGACGATAGGGCCGTCGGCCGTTAGCTGGGCGTCGGTCTCGAGGGCGTTGGCGCCGAGGTCGAGCGCGAGGCGGAAGGAGGGGAGGGTGTTCTCCGGCTGTTCGGCCGCAGCGCCGCGGTGCGCGTAGACGAGTCGTTTCATTGTCGGTCCGGGATCTGGCGAGCGAGGCGGCGTCGCTCGGTTTCGCAGGGGCTTGCTCATCGGAAGGGCTTTGGGCGGAGCGCTCGGCCGGTCGGTTTGGGCGGCTGGCATTGCGAAGCTACACCGGCAGCGTCGAAAGGCGGATGGCCAGCGTCGATATTTCAGACTTCTCTTGGCGCAGGCTGTCGGTAGAGATTCGGGGCCTGAGCGACTCGGCATCGCGGCCCGATAGTTGGGGCAGCGCGAAGAGGTGAAACGCGCGCTCCGGCTGTCGGTCAGTGCCGGCTTTGAGGGGAGCGAACCCATGGTGCGAATCAAGCGCGTCTACGAGCCACCTGCGCGCGGCGACGGCTACCGCGTGCTTGTCGACAGACTCTGGCCGCGGGGAATCCGCAAGGAAGCGCTCCAGCACGACGCCTGGCTGCGCGACCTCGCGCCCAGCACCGAGCTGCGCAAGCGCTTGCATGGCGAGCCCGAGCTGTTTGCCGAATTCGAGGCGCTCTACTTGAAGGAGCTGCGCTCGCCGCAGGTGCAGCCTCTCCTCGAAAAGCTCACGAGGCTGGCGCAACGCCGGACGGTGACGCTGCTCTTCGCGGCGCGCGACGCCGAGCACAACAACGCCGTCGTGCTCGCCCGCGAGATCAACCGTCGCCTCGAGCGCGAGTCGACGCTCGGCCTTTGAGAGCTTCGCGGCGCCGGGGGCGTGCGGCTGAGTTGATGGGCTTGGGGGCGCACGAGCCGAAAAGCGCGCCGCGGTCAGCGGGACCGGGACGACGCTTCGTTCCTTTTTTTGCCCGAGCCGTCGCCGCTCTGCCTCTGACGCCGCCGCCACGCACCGCTGTCCGCTCGCACCTCGGGCGTGCAGCATCAGCGCCCCTCGACACGGGCGGCGCTGAGGTGGCGTGAGCCTACGCATCACTTCCGAGCCTCCCGACCCGCGAACCGCTCCCTCCGTCGGTTGCCCCGGCTCCCGCATCTGTTGCTGGCGCAGCCCGCGTCTTCGTCGCAAAATCGCTTGCGAGCGCGTCTCGGGGTACCCCTTGCCGACCCGCGCCTGACCTAATGCCCAACCGGGGCGCTGACCGCTTTCGGCGATTCGGACGAACGTTGTCGCAGCAAGAAGGCGATCGAGCTGGAGGCGCCTGCGATGAGCTTCAGAATCCTCGTGACGCGCGACTTCGACCAGATGAGCAAGGTGGCCGCCGACCTCGTCGAGGCCGACATCCGCGAGAAGCATGCGGTCAAGGACGAGTACGTGCTCGGGCTCGCGACGGGCAACACGCCCACCGGGCTCTACAAGCATCTGGCAAAGGCTTTCAACGCCGGCCGCATCGACCCACGGCGCATCCGCTCGTTCAATCTCGACGAATACGTCGGTCTTCCCGGCGAGAACCCTCAGCAGCGCACGCTCCACCCGGAGTCCTACAGCTCCTTCATGGTGTCGGAGCTCTTCGCCCTTCTCGGCCAGAAGTTCCGCGAGACCAACGTGCCCGCGGGCACGCTCATCGACCAGACCGAGCTCATCCGCGCGCTCGAGCGACACCCCGACTCCTACGAGCTGCGCGGGTCCGACAAGGGCAAGGCGGTCGTCATCAAAGAGCTGGCCGACGGAGTGCTGCGCCAGATCAAGGAGGGAGTGCTCGACGCCTACGCGAAGAAGATCGCCTCCTTTGGCGGCATCGACCTGCACATCGTCGGCGTCGGCGCGAGGGGCCACGTCGCCTTCCACGAGAGCGGGATCCCCTTCGAGACCTCGCCGATGCTGCTCGTGCGGCTGGACGACGACACCGTCCAGAACGCCATCGCCGACGGGCACTTCACTTCGGTCGACGAGAGCCCGCGCTACGCCATCTCCATGGGCGCGGGGCTCGTCTTCCAGGCGCGCACCGTAGTCCTCCTCGCCAACGGGACGCGCAAGACGCTTCCGGTCTGCGAGTCGGTCTTGGGACCGGTCAGGCCGGACGTCCCTATCTCCTACGGTCAGCGGTTCGTCGAGAGCGGCGGCACTCTCGTGTACGTGCTCGACGAAGCGGCCGCCGCAGCGCTGTTGTCCCGTCGCTCCGAGGTCGAAGCGCGGGGGTGCGAGCTCATCGACCTGCGCGGCCAACCCTATGAGCGGGTGGCGGACCTGGCTTTCACTCGAGACCCGAGTACCGGCCGCATGCGCTAGGAGTGAGGTGGGGGGAAGGGCCGCCGTCTCGGCGGCCTGCGTGCGCGCATGAAGAAGAGGCGCTGAAGCGAGGTTGAGAAGGCGCTCTCGACGGATCTGCACCGCGGCTGACGAATCGCAGGGTGGGGCGGCGCTCTGTGCGGCCGGCGCAGTCCCGCCCGCTCGATAGACGGCGCCGTCGCGGGCCCCGGCGCCTGGCCGGCCTCACCAAAGAGAGCTCGCCCCTCTTGTCCTCGGCCGCCCGGTCGCTCTTCGGCTGACGGCGCGGATGGCTCTCTGGCCATCGGCTGAGCAGCGGGTCGGCCAAGGCGAGAGCGCCCTCGAAGCTCAGGAGCAACGGGCGACCGGTGTTCTTGCGGTCGCCTGCTATTCTCCTTCTGCCTTCCTGGCAATTCGACCCGAGTTCCAGCAACCTGCGCCAAAGGAGAGATCGTGACCGAATCCTGGAGCCCCGAGAGACAGGCCGCCCAGAACGAGCAACTGCAGCAGGTGCTCGAGCGCATCCGCTCCAAGACCGAGAACGACACCTCCTCGCTCGCCATCTTCGACTTGGACGGCACGCTCTTCGACAACCGCGCGCGCACGGTCTACATCCTGCGCGAGATCGCCGACCAGTTCGAGACGCGCCTGCCCACGCTCGTCGAGGCGCTCGACGGGTTCGAGGACCTCTCCCTCATCCAGTACGGCGTGGGCGCGACGCTCGACAGGCTCGGCGTCGCCGACCCGGCCGAATGCGCGTTCATCCAGGAGCAGTGGGCAAAGCGCTTCTTCTCCGACGAATACCAGCGCTTTGACATCCCGTTGCCAGGCGCCAAGAGCTTCGTCTGCAAAGTCCACGAGGCGGGCGCGACGGTCATCTACCTGACCGGGCGCGACGTGAACATGCTGGTGGGCCTGACCGAGTCGCTGCGGATGTACGGCTTTCCTGTCGGGATCGTCGGCACGATGATGCTGACCAAGAAGCTCTTCGACGAAGAGGACGAGGTCTTCAAGCGCAATGTCGGCGCCTATCTCAAGCGGCTCGGCGAGGTGGTGGCGATCTTCGAGAACGAGCCGGCCAACAGCAATCTGCTGAAGAAGGCCTTCCCGGGTGCCGCCTCGTTCTTCGTGCTCACCCAGCACCGGCCGGACGCGCCGGCGCTCGAGGGCGGAATCCACAAGATCCGCGACTTCCGTATCCGCCGGTAGCTCGAGAGGTGTCGGAAAACTCCCCGAACCTCGGCTCGTCACCCGCTCACCCCGAGCGTAGCCTCCCGAGGAACGAGGGAGGCGGAGTCGAGGGGCCCGACTTGCGGCCTCGCAAGCTCGGCCTACGCTCGGGCTGACCGATGATCGGTCGAAGGATTCTTCGACACCTCTCCAGGCGCTCAGCGACGCAACCCAATTCCTCGCGCGAGCATCGGCAGGGCACGCCTGGCGCGCCGCGGGGACGGCCAGCGCTTCGATCAAGGAGCTCTCCATGCAGCGCATCGATCCAAAACAACTGGCTTTGCGGCCCTTCGCGGCCTTCGACCAGGACTGGGCTCTTCTGGTCGGCGGCGTGAGCAAGCCCAACCCGATGACGGTCTCTTGGGGCGGGGTCGGGACTCTGTGGAACCGGCCGGTGGCGACCGTCTACGTGAGGCCGACGCGCCACACCTATAGCCTGCTCGATGAGACTCCCGAGCTCACGCTCAACTTCCTGCCCGAGGGGATGCGCGCCGCGCTCCAACTCTGCGGCAGCAGGTCGGGCCGCGACACCGACAAGTGGCAAGAGGCGGGGCTCGAGCCGGAGAAGGCCGAGACCATCCAGGTCCCGCGCGTCGCCGGAGCCCGGCTCGCCCTCGAGTGCCGGGTCCTCGCGACGTTCGATCTGGCTCCCGAGCGCTTCCTCGACCCTTCGATCCTCGGGCTGTACCCGAAGCGAGACTTCCATCGCGCCTACGTGGGCGAGGTGCTCGCCGCTTTCGAGGCCTGAGGATCCGTCGCCGTCCGGTTCCGCTCGCCCTCGACTGCTCGGCTCGAGATTCGTCGTGCGGCGGCACGGATTCCGGAGGGACGGGTCGTCGGGAACCTACCGGCCGCGCCTGCCCAGTTCCGCGAAGGGCGCATTGCCATGCGCCCCTACCAATCTGCTGCCGATCGCTCGGGGTCAGGCGTCTCGACCTTCGGCCTCGCATGCATCCCGACACTCGGGGCCTTTAGAACGGCGCGGGACGCTCGAAGCTGACGAGCACCCCGGTCTCCGGGTGCCGGAAGCTGAGCGCCTCGGCGTGTAGCTGCAGCCGCGTGTCGGGGTTTCCGTAGAGCCGATCGCCGACGATGGGCGCGCCGAGGCCGAGCGGGTGCGCGGCGTGGACGCGAAGCTGGTGGGTCCGGCCGGTCAGTGGGAAGAGGGCCACGCGGGTGCGCGCGCCTCGCCGTTCGAGCACCTGCCACTCGGTCAGCGCACGCTTGCCGTGGACCGGGTCGTGAATCTGCCGGGGGCGGTCGTCGAGATCGACGCGGAGGGCCAGGTCGATCCTCCCGCGCTCGCCGCGAACCTGGCCGTCAATCCAGGCGACGTAGCGCTTGCGGACCTCGCGGCCGGCAAATTGGCACTGCAGCCCGGCGTGCGTACGGGCGTCGAGCGCGGCGACGAGCAGGCCCGAGGTGTCGAGGTCGAGCCGATGCACCAGCAACGGTCCGGTGGCTTGCGGATAGCGGGCCCGCAGGCGCGCGAGCACCGAGTCGGTCAGCGACCTGTCGCGCGCGGGCACCGAGAGCAGTCCGCAGGGCTTCTCGACGACGACGAGCCAAGGGTCCTCGAAGACGACGGCGAGCTGCGCCCCCTCGCTCGGCGGAGGTGTGAAGGCCCGCGGCGGCGAGACGCGCAGCCCCTCGAGCATGAACGGGAGCACCGCGCCGCACTTCCTCCTGCAGGCCGGGTAGAAGGCGCCCGAAACCCGCCCGCCGCCGAGTGGCGGACTGCCCCACCAGAACTCGGCGAGCGCGAGCGGCCGCAGGCCATTGCGAAAGGCGTGGGCGAGCAGCTTGGGGCCCGCGCAGTCGCCGGCGCCGTGCAGCGGGTCGGGCGAGGCGAACAGCGCGCGCAGCGGGCGATGCTCGCCGCGCGCGTTGGGGACGAGGTAGGTGTCGTGGATGCGCCGCATCAGCCGGACACAGACGATCCGCCGCAGCCGGTCGTGGGCGCGCAGGCGCCGTTCGAGCCGCGCCAAGCTGCGCTCCACCTCCGCGCTCTCTCGAAGCTGCGAGGCCTTCAGGCGGCGCAGCT
>DHSB01000195.1:1036-4414 GCA_002408385.1 Myxococcales bacterium UBA5297 | reverse complement strand
GCCCCCCCGCCGCGAGCTCGGCGCGCCGCCGACCGCGCTCCTGACGACGGGCGAGCTGCTGCGCCTGCAGGGCCGACCTGTCGCGGGCGTGCCGCTCGGTCAAGGCGGCGAGCTGGGCGCGCTGCTCGGCGAGGTGCGGCGAGGCGCGGGCCGCCTCCGCCCGCGCGAGCAGCGCCTTGACTTGGGCCTCACCGGCGGGCTCGAAGCTGTCGCGCGCCTCGCGGTCGAACAGCGGCCCGACGAAGCCCTCGACGTCCCAGCGTCCGGCGAGCATCCCGGAGAACGCCCGAAGGAAGCCGACCTCGCCGTTCGGGCCCTGCACGACCAGCACGCCGAACATCTTTCCGCCGTCGCGGCCCTCGAGCAGGCGGGTGGACAGGCCAGGGGCGATGAACCCGGTGCGCAGCTCGGCCTGCAGGGCGAGCGCCGCCGCGCGGGCGAGCGGGTGCGGGCCCAGCTCGTCGAAGGGGCTTGGGAGGGACTCGGGGAGTTGGTCGGGAGTCGGAGCCGGCTCGACTGGCGTGAGCAGCTTCACGGGGAGAGCCCGTAGGGTTCGGGGCAAGAGAGGTTCCAGGCGGCGCGCTCGGCGAAAAAGCTTTGGGGCGCGCATCTACGGCTTGTCGGGCGGCTTCTTCAGGTACGGAGCGGGGTCCTCGTGCGCGACAGGCAAGGCGAGCCGTTCCTCGACGGCCTGCATCCGCTTCTTGAGGTCGCGCACGTCCTGGCCGAGCTGGCCGGCGAAGACGTTTTCTATCCGATCGCCGAGGGTGTTCATGCGCTCGCCGAGCCGGTCGACCTTGGCGTTGAGATCGGTGAGCTTCTGCACCGTGAAGACGCGAAACTCGTCGAGCCGCTGGTTGGTCTCGTCGATTCGCGCCGAGAGCTCTTCGCGCGTCGCGTCCAGGCGCTCGTTCGTTTGCTCCAGGCGCGCGTTCGTCTGATCGAGGCGCGCGTTGGTTTGGTCCAGGCGCGCGTTGGTGCCCGCGATCTCCTTGCGGATGGCGTGAAGGGCTTGAAGGATCAGGCTTTCAGGCGGCAATTCGGCATCGGCCATGGTCGGCTCCGCGGTGGACGATTCAAGGATAGCATCGCGCCGGCGTCACCCCCGGGCTCGGCAGCCCAGTCGCCTGGCACCCCTCCTGCCAGGCGGATCGCTGCCTGGCCGGGTGTCGAGGGGCGGGGCTTTGCCAGGAGACGCGCGACGCGGCCGAAGTGGCGCTGCGCGGGCTGCGTGCAGTCGGCCCCGCCGCTCGCAGGCTTGGCGCTCTGCCCGGGAGGGCTTGGCGCGACCTCGTCAGGCCACGCGCCGTGCCGTGGGCGGCTCCTCCTCGATCCACTCCTTGATCTGCGGCACGACCGTGCGCCGCCACCCGCGGCCGGTGCGAATCTTGAGGAACTCCACGAAGAGCGCCGACAGCAGGGCCGAGAGCTGCTCGGCGAGCCACAGCCGCTCCTGGAGCTGGTCGTCCTGCTCCTCGGTCATCAGCTCGGGCAGCCTCGCGCCGCGCACGTCGAGGAACTCCGCGTCGAGCGTGGCCTCGAACACCTTCTCGCCGTGCGTCAGCAGCAGCCGCGCCTGGTGGATGAGCATCCCGCGGCAGACCGCCTGACGGACGAGGGCGGAGTAGGGGGCGTCGGTGCCCTTGACCGCGACCTCGGTCACCTCGCCGGCGATGCCGCGCAGGGTGAGCCGGCCCGTGAAGAGCACGCTGAGCGGCGCTCCCTCGTGCTCGAGCAGGGGCTCTCCGCTCTCGGTGCGCCACAGCAGCCAGGTGAGGAACTCGCGCCCGAGCCAGGCCTTGCCTCGCAAGAACTGCTCGCGGGCCTTGCTGCGCTCGAGCTCGGCCGCGTCGCGCCGCTCCTCGGTCGCGCGCCCGTCGACGCCGACCTCACCCCGGTGGAAGGCCGCCTCCTGGCGCGCCTGTTCACGCCTGCCCATCGTCGGCCTCCTGTTCTTCGACCCAGCTCAGCTCGGGGGTCGGCTTGAGCGAGGAGTCGGGGATGCCGATCGCCTCGGCCATCGCCGGCGGGGTCTGCGGGATGAGCCTGGTGTCGAAGGCCTTGCCGAAGGCGTCGGCGATCTCGTCGACGAGCTTGCGCGAGACGGTCCAGAGCTCGACCGAGCTCGTCTTGAGGTTCCAGCTCACGTCCACGGTGCGGCTGCTCGGCGTGGCCGCGTTGCGCAGCTCCTGGCGCACGGCAAGCCGCGCCTCGGCCCGCTCGACCCGGCCCGGCGGACGGCCCTTGTCCAGCTCGAAGGCGGTCTTCCAGGCTTCGAGCTCGGCGCGTACCTGCGCGCTGGAGACCTTGAGCTGGTCCACGCGCCACGAGACGACCAGGTGCTCGCCCTGCATGAAGCTGCCGGGGCTGAACTCGACGCTGTCCTGGGCCTCGAGCTCGACGAAGCCCGCCGAGCGATCGACGTCGCCCTTGCGGTCGATGGGGGTGAAGGCCCGGAGCTTCAGGCCCCGCGCCAGCCACTGGTTCGAGTCGCGCGGGACCCGTCCGACGGGCTCGGCGCGAAAGCGAGAGAAGGTCACTGCTCCGCGAAGGATTGGCATAAGGGCGCACAGCATCGGCATCGAGGTGGGCTCCGTCAAGCAGAGGACACGGCCCGCGGGGTAACCCTTTGAAACCTGGTTCGGAGCGCCGGCCTTCGTGGCCTTCGTGCCGGCCCACCGCCACCGAGGTCCGCCCTCCCGGCCGCTCCTTGACCCCCACGATGACGAGGTGTACTTGCCGAGGCCTTCTCGAGCGGAGGTCAACATGTCCGGCACCCCAGACCGCTTCAGCCGCCCGCAGGTCGAGGAGGGCGGCTCCCCGCGCAAGCCCCGCTGGCTCAAGGTCCGCCTGCCGCACGGCGAGGCCTACGAGCGCGTCAAGGCCATCCTCGAGAAGACCCGCCTGACGACCGTCTGCCAGGAAGCCCGCTGTCCGAACATGGGCGAGTGCTGGGGGAGCGGCACGGCGACGGTGATGCTGATGGGCGAGGTCTGCACCCGCGCCTGCCGCTTCTGCCACGTCAAGGTCGGCCACCCCGCGCCGCTCGATCCGGAAGAGCCCGAGAACCTCGCCCTGGCGGTCAAGGCGCTCGAGCTCAAGTACCTGGTCGTCACCTCGGTCGATCGCGACGATGTCCCCGACGGCGGCTCCGGACACTTCGCCCAGGCCATCACCGCGCTGCGCCGCGAGTGCCCGAACACCATGGTCGAGGTGCTCATCCCCGACTTCAGCGGCTCGACCGAGCGCCTCGACAAGGTCGTCGACGCCAGGCCGCAGGTCGTCGCCCACAACGTCGAGACCATCGAGCGGCTGACGCCCGCGGTGCGCGACCGGCGCGCGAGCTACGCCCAGTCGCTCGAGGTGCTGCGCTACCTC
>DHSB01000195.1:0-899 GCA_002408385.1 Myxococcales bacterium UBA5297 | reverse complement strand
CTCGAGGTGCTGCGCTACCTCAAGTCGCGCGGCGGGCCCTATACCAAGAGCTCGATCATGCTCGGGCTCGGCGAGACCGAGGAGGAGCTGCTCCGCGCCTGCCAGGATTTGCGCGGCGTCGGCGTCGACGTCCTCACGCTCGGCCAGTACCTGCAGCCGTCGCCCTACCACCTGAAGGTCGAGCGCTTCTATTCGCCCGAGGAGTTCGAGTCGCTGAGCCAGAAGGCGCTTGCGCTCGGGTTCCTTTACGTCGCCGCGGGTCCCCTCGTGCGCTCGAGCTATCGGGCCGCCGAGTTCTTCATGAAGGGCCTGCTCGCGCGCGAGGCCGAAGAGTAGGAGGCCGCTCGCGCGGCCGGAGTGATGCGCAGGCTGCGTGCTAATCTCGCCGCCGTCCAAGGAGGTGCCGATTGGGACGGTCGAACGCTCGCGAGTTGATGCGCGCCGCGCAGGCGGCCGAGATCGAAAAAGACTTCGACCGGGCCGCCGCGCTGCTCCGCGAAGCGGCGCAGATCCGCCTGGACGCCGGTGAGAAGGGGCGGGCGCTCTCGCTGCTGCACCATTGCCTGAGGTTGTCGCCCGGGCAGGCCGAGATCGAGCGGCTCGTCAACGAGCTCGATCCTTCCGGCTCCGAGCAGGACGCGCAGCCCTTGGCCCCGGACGTCCCGCTTGTCTCCATCGAGCCCCTCGCGATCCGAAGTGACCCGGACGCCTCGGCCCCCGAGGTCGTCGGCGAGCTCGCGCCGCAGGCCGAGCCCTCGCCGCGCGCCCGGCTCGAGCTCCCGCGGCGCGGACCGACGGCCGCGGCCCCCGACCTCGACTGCTGGTGCTCGTTCTGCTGTCGCCCCAAGCCCGAGGTCGGGCCGATGGTCGCCGGCCCCGCCGGCGCGTTCATCTGCGCC
>DHSB01000057.1:46663-49390 GCA_002408385.1 Myxococcales bacterium UBA5297 | reverse complement strand
CGAACGACTGTCAAACTCGGGCGAAAGGCAGCCTCCCAACTCCGAGCAGTGCGAGGCCGGTCAGACCGCCTGCGGCGCCCGGTGCTGCTCGGCCGAAGAGCGCTGCGATACGCAGACCTCGACCTGCGAGCCGGTTCTTCAGTGCGGCGCAGAGGAGACCGCGTGCGGCACGAGCTGCTGTGGCGCCGGCGAGCGATGCAACGCCGGGACTCTGCTCTGCGAGCCGGAGAGCTCTTGTGCCGCGGGTCAAGTCGCTTGCGGCGAGAGCTGCTGCACTGCGGATGAGCGTTGCAACGCCCAGACGTCGCGCTGTGAGCCGAAGCCCCAGTGTTCGGCGGGCGAGACCGCGTGCGGCATGAGCTGCTGCACCGCCGACGAGCGCTGCAACGCCCAGACCTCGGCCTGCGAGCCGCTCTCCACGCCCGAACAGCTCGAGCGGTGCTATGCCCCCGCGGCCTTCGGCGCGGATTCCTTCACCTCCGAGCCTGCGCTTCTCGTCGACGAGGACGGCTACGAGTACCTCGCCAATCACGAGGTCGACGCTCCCTTCGCCCAGACACTCTCGGTCGCCCTCTGGCCGCTCTCCGCGAGCACGGCGATCGAGGGGACGTTCGACCTTTCGCAAGAGCCCTTCAGCTACGCGAGCTGCGAGCGCTGCGTGCTCGTCATCGCCGGCAGGTCGGCCGAGGACCAGAAGTACTACCTGGCTCGCGAGGGCACCCTGAGTATCACGGAGGTCGGCGCGCGCCGAATCGCGGGCAGCCTCGCGAACGTGCGGCTCGCCGAGGTGGTCATCGACGAGCGAACCCTGGCGACGAGCCTCGTCGGGGGCGGCTGCGAGCTGGAGATCCCGTCCCTGTCCTTCGAGTACGGCGAACCCGACGAGCCGCTCGACCCGCACGTCGAGCAGTGCTTCCTACCGGCGAGCTTCGCGTCCGATCAGTTCCGCGACTTCATCTACGAATACACCGCCAACAACTACGGCTACTTCTACCGGGCGATCGAGCTTCCGGCGACGCCGGCCACCCCGTTCCTCGAGCTGTTCATCGAGGTCTACGACGAGGGGACCGGCTCCTTCTCGCTGGCTGGGGCCGAGACCAACTGCTCGAGCTGCTACCACTTCGTCATCATCGAGGCGAAAACGTCGTCGGGCGCGATGAAGACCTACGTCAGCCGCGAGCGGAACTCTGTCTCTGACCGAGCTGAGCAACACCGCGATGGTCGGGCGTCTTGAGAACGTACGGCTGGTCGAGACCGTGATCTCTGGCAGCAGCTTCACCCCGGTGCAGAACGGTTGCTCGACGCTGATCGAGAGCCTCGAGTTCTCGAGCTACGACGAGACGCAGTGGTAGTTGGGAGTCTGGAGTCGGGGGTTGGGAGTCGACCGCTTCGCCCCGACCTCTTGGCGCGCTGGCGCGAGGAACGCAATGCAGCCGGCCCGTCAGGCTGGGAGGGCCGCATCAGCCTCGGCTCGCCACCGGCTCACCCCGAGCCTAGCGCCCCGAGGAACGAGGGAGGCAGAGTCGAGCAACTGTGTCGCGAGTCAAGAGCATGGGCGCCTGTAGGGTTCGCCGGACTTGAGCACCGTATTGGCGAGGATGACCTGGCGGCGCATGCAGGCGGTGATCGCGACCTTCTTGGGCTTGCCGGCCTTGATCAGGCGCGCGTGGACGGCGCCGGTGGCCGGGTTGGAGCGGATGGCTGCCGCGAGCTCATGTAGAGGGCTGTACGCACCTCGGCCCGGCCTCCCCAAGTCGTGCGACGGCCTCGCATGCATCCGCTATCGCGGTTGAGGGGCGCCAGGCCAGTCAGCGCGGCGATGCTCTTGCGGTTGAGCTTGCCGAGCTCCGGGAGACCGGCGAGCAAGGCGCGGGCGGTGATCGGGCCGATGCCGGGGATGGAGCGTAGGAGCGCCAGGCGTCTGGCCCACTCGGGGTCGGAGGCCAACTGCGCGGCCATGGCGGCATCGGCCTCTTTGATCGACTGGTCGAGGGCCTTGATGTGAGCCTCGAGCCCGGTGCGGACCTCCACTTCGAGCTGTGCCGACAGCGACGGCATCCGACCCGTTCTCGGCGGTGAACCGCGACCGGAGTCGACTACGCCGGGGTGGCCTTCTCCTGGTCGGACTACTGCGTTGGGGCCAACCTCTGGGAGAGCACCTGCCTGGAGCTTCCGGCGGGAAGCGGGCAGCTTTCGGGCGCCTGGCTGATGCGTGGTCTGTCCGGCCGGATGTGCCGACGGCGCCTGCCTTGCGCCGTAGTCCTCTTCCGTGGAAGCGGCTGGCGGCGCGCCGACCTTCGAGGTGCGCCGAGTAAGCGCTGTGCATCACCGGGCGCGGTCTGGCGCCTCGACCGGCGCGCGATCGTCGCCTTTTCGCTCGCTTTCCCGCTTCGGTTGGCCGAACCTTGCGGGCGGTTTCGGACCCTGGTCGCCACCGGGCAGGTGTCCCGTTTTGTCGCATCACCCGTCTCGAGAAGCGAGCCCGCGCGCGGGGCCTCGAGGCGCCGATGAACGCGCGCACTACTCGCAAGGAGGGACCCGATGGCCCACAGGCCGATGATCATCACCGCCGCGCTCGTCGGCGCCGAGGTGATGCGCAAGGATAGCCCGTACATCCCCTACACCCCCGAGGAGATCGCCGCCGAGGCGGTGCGCTGCCGCGAGGCGGGCGCGGCGCTCGTGCACCTGCACGCGCGCAAGCCCGACGGCGCGGCCTCGCAGGAGGCC
>DHSB01000057.1:45721-46540 GCA_002408385.1 Myxococcales bacterium UBA5297 | reverse complement strand
CGGCGCGGCCTCGCAGGAGGCCGCGCTCTTTGGCGAGGCCATCCGCCTCATTCGCAAGCAGGTCGACATCATCGTCCAAGTCTCGACCGGCGGCGCGGTCGGAATGAGCGGCGAAGAGCGCTGCCAGCCGCTGACGCTCACCGGCGAGCTGAAGCCGGAGATGGCGACGCTGTCGACCGGCTCGGTCAACTTCGGCGAGGAGGTCTTCTCGAACCCGCGCCCGCTCACCCGCGACATCGCCCAGCGCATCCGCGCCGCGGGCCTCAAGCCCGAGTTCGAGATCTTCGACGCGGGGATGGTCGACGAGGCCAAGTACCTCCACAAGCAGGGCCTGGTGGATTTCCCCGGCCACTGGGACTTCGTGCTCGGCGTGCCCGGCGGTCTGGCGGCCCGTCCCGACGCGGTCGAGTACCTGCTGACGCAGCTTCCCGAAGGCGCTACCTGGTGCATCGCCGGCATCGGGCGCATGGAGCTGCCGATGGTCGAGTACGCGGCCGAGCGCGGCGGCAACGCGCGCGTCGGCATGGAGGACAACATCTTCATCTCCAAGGGCGTGCTCGCCCAGGGCAGCTTCGAGTTGGTGCAGAAGGCCGTCGAGCTCGCCAAGGGCAAGGGCCGCGAGATCGCGACCCCGGCCCAGGCCCGCGAGATCATCGGCCTGCCGCCTCGCTCCTGAGCGCGTTTCGCCCGGCCAGACCCCTGCGACCGCCCGAGCAGCGCTTCGGGCGGCCGCTTCTCGTCTGAAGAGGCGTCGAGGCCACCCTCTTCGAACTCCAACCGGTTCCGTTCACCCGTGGAGCGCAGCTCCCGACGCGCGAG
>DHSB01000057.1:34722-45595 GCA_002408385.1 Myxococcales bacterium UBA5297 | reverse complement strand
AGCGCAGCTCCCGACGCGCGAGCTGCGGGAGTGGAGTCGAAGGGTCCCCTCGACGCCGCTCGAGGTGACCGGAGGAGGGGGCCGAGCTCGAGGAGGTTTCGCGACACCTCTTGAAGACGCGCGCAGGGCCAGGCAGCTCCGCTCTCAGGGGTCGCGGCCCGCCTGACGGCGAGGAAGCCGGACGGAGAAAACGGTGCCTTCACTCAGGTCCGAGCGGGCTTCGATGGTGCCGCCGTGTGCGGCCGCGATTTGTCGAGAGATGAAGAGCCCGAGCCCGATGCCGTGGTCGCTGTGCGAGGCCTGCCCGAAGGGCTGAAAGAGGTGCGGGAGCAGCGCCTCGGCTATCGGCTCGCCCGAATTTCGCACCTCGAGCAGCACCTCGTCCTCTGAGCCGTGCCAGCGCACCTCGATGGAGCTGCCCTGCGCGCCGTGCTTCAAGGCGTTGGTCACCAAGTTGGCGACAAGCTGGGCGAGGCGGGCCGCGTCCCATTCGCCGCGTCCGTCTCCCTCGCCGCGGCAGGCGATCTTCGCCTGCGGCTGGGATGCTTCGATCTCGTCGATGACCTGCAGGCACAGCGAGCCCAGATCCGCGGGCTGGCGTGAAACCGGGATGCCCTTGCCCGCATGCACGAGCGTGAAGTCGAGCAGGTCGCCGACGATGCGCTCGATGCGCGAGCTGCCCGCGGCGATCCGCGTGAGGACCTGGCGGTCGCGCCCCGACAGCGCGCTGCTGTGCAGCAGGCAGGCCGCGGAGGCGGAGATGGCGGCCAGGGGGTTGCGCAGCTCGTGCCCGACGATGCCGAGCAGGTGTCGCTGGAACTCCTGCGCAGCGCGTTGGGCCGCGACGTCGCGAAGGACGACCCCCAGCCCCAGGACGCGGTCGGCTGAGCGGACCGGGAACCAGCTCCCGAGATAGGCCCAGCGCCTGCCGCAGTCCTCGCCGCAGAACTCCACGTCGGTCATCGGCTCGCCCGAGGCGAGCACCTGCTTGCACTGCGCGGTCGCCCTCTCGGCAAGGGGAGCGGGGGCGAAGTCCGCGAAGGTCTTTCCCAAATAGTCCTCGGCGGGCTTGTCCCCCCAGAGCGCGGCGAAGGCCCGGTTCGCCTCGAGGAAGCGAAGATCCGGACCGAGCAGGGCAAAGCCGAGCGGGGCGGCGTCGAGCAGGTGCTCGAGCAGCGCCACCGACTCGTTGCGCTCGCGCAGCGCCTCGCGAAGCTCGCCGAGCAGCCTCTCGCGCTCGTGCTCCGAGTCGCGCAGGCTCGTCACCTCGGTCACCGTGGTGCCGACGCCAAACAGCGTGCCCTCCGGGCCACAGACCGGAAAGATGCTCGCCAGCCAGGAGCGAGAACGCCCCGAGCCCCCCGGAGTCTGGACGGCGAGGCTGAGCCCTTCGAGCGGCGCATGCGTCGCGGCCACCTGCCTGAGCGCTTGGACGGTGCCCGGATGGCCCACCAGCCCGTCGGCCGACCTTCCGAGGTGTTCGCTGACAGGCTGGCCGTTGATGGCGGCGAGCGCAGGGTTGATCTTCCGGTACCGCAGCTCGGTGTCGAAGAAGGCGAGGCCGCACGGGGCGGCGGCGATGAAGGTGTCGAGCAGCAGCGCGTTCTGCTCGGCCCGGGCCCGTTGTTGCTGCTCGGCCTCGAATAGCCGGGCCCGATGCAGCGCCTGGGCGCACTGAGCGGCGAGGGCGAGGATGAACGAGCGGTCATCGCCGCTGAACGAGCGCGCTTTCGTGAAGGCGAGTGACAGGAGCCCGAGCGCGCGCCCGTCCGCCATGAGCGGGACCACGACCGCCGAGGCGAACGGGGTGGGCCCGAGCAGCTGCGCCTGCTCGGGGTAGAGCTTCTTCAAGTCCTCCTCGAGCCTCTCAAGAAAGACGGGGTTACCGGAAGCCATCGCGTCGGAGTGGGGCGTGGGGCGCGCGCCGTGGGCGCGCGCCCAGCACGCGATGGTCTCGTCGCAAAACCCCGAGCGCCCGAGGACGACCAGCGCGCCCTGTTCGATGGCGGCCACTGAGCCCGCGTCGGCGTCGAGCAGCGGCAGGCCCACGTGCAGGACGACGTGCGCGACCCGGGCCGGTGTCAGGGCGCTGGAGAGCGGCTCGCCCAACTGTTGGAGCGCCTCGAGCCGGCGCGACGCGCGCTCGGCATCGGCCTGGGCACGCCGGGCGGCATCCTCCTGGCGTCGCAGCGCGGAGATCTCGTTGACGATCACGCACAGGCCGATGGCCTCGCCGCGAGGGCCGCGCACCGGGAAGACGCTCCCGAGCCAGTCGCGCTTGGCGCCGGGCACCGCCTCGGTCTCGCCCGAGTAGGCGACGTTGAGCAGCGGCTGGCCGGTGCGCATCACCTGGCGCAACGACTCCTCGGCCCTCACGTCGAGCAGCGGCAGCGCCTCGCTCAGGCGCCGGCCGACATGCGCCGAGGCGCTCACGCCGTTGAGCTGCGCCATCGCGGGGTTGACCCGCGCGACGCGAAGCTGACTGTCGAAGATGGCGATCGGGACCGGCGACCCCCACAACGCTTCGAGCAGCGACCCTGCCAGGTCGCCATCCGACAGCGCTTCCCAAGCGCCCGGCGTATTCGCCGCGTTCATGTCTTCCCCCCGCGCCACGCTCATGGGTCCCTCGTCTGGCAGACCTGCGCCGCGCTAAGGAGTGACCCTAGTCGCGATCTTGCAGGTTTTCAACAGACGAGCCCCGGAGCCGAGTCCTGCTAGCCAACACTCGGCCGCCGAACGGCGCGCTATAGTGGCCGCCTATGCGCTCATCGTTGCCCGTACTCTTCCTCTTGCTCGCCCTCGCCTCGCTCGCCTGTCGCCCCGGGCTTCCGGCCGCCTCCGAGGGCTGCGTCGTCACTTCCGACTGCCCGCTGGGCCGGGCGTGTCGCGAGGGGCGTTGTGTTTCGGCTGCCTGCCCGGACTCCGACTGCGCCGAGGGAGAGCGCTGTGTCGACGGGCAGTGCCTGCCGACCTCCTGTGCCGAGCCGTGCGCCGACCGCGAGGTGTGCGTCGCCGGCAGGTGCGTCGACGAGAGCTGCGCGCTGAAGAGCTGCGCCGAGGGCTCGGTGTGCATCGCCGGGGAGTGCTATCCGCCGGGCTGCGGCGACGAGCCGTGTGGCGAGGGCCTGGTATGCTCGGCCGGCGAGTGTGTCGCCGCGTGCGTCGGCGCCGTCTGCGGGCTGGGGCAGGCCTGCCGGGCGGGCGAGTGCGTCGACTGCTCGGCAAACGAGACGAGCTGCGGCGATGGCCTGGACGAGGACTGCGACGGGCTTCTCGACTGCGCCGACGAGGACTGCGAGGGCCTGAGCTGCAAAGGTGACGGCCGCTGCTTCGACGGCCGGTGTCTCGGGCCCTGTGAGGACGAGCGGCAGGGCGGCGACGAGACCGACACCGACTGTGGCGGCGACCTGTGCCCGCCCTGCGGGCTTGCGCGCGGCTGTCTTGACAACGAGGACTGCGAGAGCGGCAACTGCGTTGCCTGGCGCTGCGTCGCCGTCTCGTGCAGCGACGGGCTCGCGAACGGCTCCGAGACGGACGTCGACTGCGGGGGCGACTGCGACGGGTGTGCGCCCGGGAAGCGCTGCAAGGTCGACGGCGACTGCGACTCGGGGCTTTGTGCCGAAGGCCAGTGCTCCTGGCCGTCGTGCGGCGACGGAGTGCGCAACGGCACTGAGGCCGACGTCGACTGCGGAGGGCGCTCCTGCCCGGCTTGTCCGGCGACCCGCGCGTGCGAGGGTCCGCAGAGCTGCGAGAGCGGAGTGTGCGTTGACGGCCTCTGCGCGCAGGCGCGCTGTGACGACTCGGAGCACAACGGCGATGAGACCGACCTCGACTGCGGCGCCGGCTGCCCGGCGTGTCTGACCGGCGAGCGGTGCGCGGTGGAAGGCGACTGCGCCGCGGGGCTCTCGTGCATCGCCGGGCTTTGCCTGCCCGAGTCGTGCGCGAACCAGCAGCTCGATGCCGACGAGACCGCCGTCGACTGCGGCGGGAGCTGTGGGCCGTGCGTCGAGGGCATGGCGTGCCGGGTCGATTCGGACTGCCTCTCGCAAGCCTGCGTGACCGGGGCTCGCGGCTCGGTGTGCGCGCCTGCGCGCTGTGACGACGGTCGGCTCAACGGAGCCGAATCGGACGTCGACTGCGGCGGCCAATGCGTAGCCTGCAGCGACGGGAAGGCGTGCCGCGGCTCGGTCGATTGCGTATCGGGGGTCTGTACATCGGGTCGCTGTGCCGCGCCGCTGTGCACCGACGGCGTGCTCAACGGGACCGAGACCGACGTCGATTGCGGCGAGCGCTGCCCCGGGTGCGGGCTGAACCAAGCGTGCGTGCGGGACACCGATTGTCGCAGCCTCGCCTGCGAGGCGCGCTCGTGCGTGGCGCTCGCGAGCTGCCGGGAGATCCACCTGCGCGCCGCCCAACGCGCCTCCGACGGGCGCTATCCGATCGACCCCGATGGCGCCGGCGGACACGAGCCGGTGGAGACGCGCTGCCTGATGTCCTTTGCCGGCGGCGGCTGGACCCTCGTGCAGCGCACGGTCTGGAGTCCCGGCGAGACGGCGCCGCTGCGCACCGGGTACTCGGCCTTCTGGAGCACCGCGGTCGGAGCGTCACTGGACGGCAGGGGGTTTCGTCTGCCGGGGCGCTGGTGGCCCTTGCTCGGCGTGGAGACCGAGCACCTGGTCGTCCATCGAGCCCGCACCGTTCAGGGCGGCGGGGGCGAGCCGCTCTATTACACGGGCGAAGGCCTTTGGCGCGCTCCCGCCGCGGGGGGCGCGCGGGTCGAGCGTCTCGTTCAAGAGGTCCCGATCCACAACGCCGCCCCCGACGCCGTTCCTTTGCAGGCGCTCTTCTCGGCGAACGACGACGGGCCCGGGGCCGGCTATCTCGAGAGCCCGTCGTCGGGCGTGCCCTGGACCTATGCGCAGGGGTGTCAGACCTGCCCGGTCTTCGCCGGAGAGTACTTCGCCGAGCCGCACCCGATGGCCTCGTACTTGACGACGAACGACGCACGCGGGCGCTCGCTCGCGACGGTGTGTGGCGACGCGACGCCGGTGGGAACCGAGGTCGCGTCGGACTTCGTCGGGGTGGACTCGATGGAGTACTTTCTGCGTTGACGCTTCGGCTGGAGTTGGCCGACTGAGTTGGGAGTGAAGAGCCAGGTCCCGGGGCGCGCTGCAAGGCGCCCCCTACCGACCTGCGACCGATCGCTTGGGTTCTTTGCCGGAGGGCCGGGCCTCGTGCCGGGACCCTCGAATCGCTCGCCTCTGCCCGATTGGTCGACGGGCGCATTGCCATGCGCTCCTGCCGACCTGTGGCCGACCGCTACAGCCTGCCGCGGATGGCCTCGAACTCCTCGGCGTTGCGGTTGGCGCCGCCCAAGCGCTTCTCGCGAATCTCGACCTGCAGCGCCCCGATGCGCTCCGAGGTCGCGGGGTGGTCGGAGAGGAACGAGAGCAGCTCGGGCACGTTGCCTTCCATCTGCTTGAGCAGCTTGAGGAAGTCGACGAGCCCGCCGGGCGCGTAGCCGGCCTTCGAGGCGATGACCACTCCGATGGAGTCGGCCTCGTACTCGTCGTCGCGGCTGTTCTTGAGCAGGGCGCCCTGCGAGAGCAGCCCGGTGACGATCTGCGCGATCTCGCCCGGGTTCTTGCCCAGCGCGAGCGCCGACAGCGTCTCGAGCCCCTGGGCGGCGACCATGCGCTTGGCGATGTGGCGCGAGGTGACGTGGGCGATCTCGTGGGCGAGCACCCCGGCGAGCTGCGACTCGTCGCGCATCACCTTGAGCAGCCCGCTGTAGACGTAGATGTGACCGCCGGGGATGGCGAAGGCATTGACCGTCTGAGGGTCGTCGATGACGGTGAAGGTGAAGCGCCAGCGATCGGGGTTCTCGGCCCGGGCCGCGGCGCGGTTGCCCACCCGCTGCACGTAGGCGACGACCTCGGCGTTGTCGAGCACCTTGGACTGTTTCTGCAACTCGATGGCCATCTGCCGGCCGAGCTTGGTCTCCTCCGAGGGGGGCATCAGCACGTCGGCGGCGGCTCGGTTGACTTTGCTCATGGTCGAACAGGCGCTCGTAGAGAGTAGACAGACGAGGGCGAGGCTAGCGAATCGCATGGGCGGGCATCCTTCCTGTGCAGGGGTGAAACTCCCAGTAGGCGCAAAACTAACAGCGAGCCGGGGGGCGGCGCAGCAGGGAGCCGAGCGATTCGCGCTTGGGCCTGGCAGCCAAAATGGCTACAGTGCGCGCCGCATGACATTTGCCCAGATCCTCGGTCAGGAGCGGGTCCTCGGCTCGCTCGTCTCCGCTCTCGCCAGCGGGCAGCTCCACCACGCCTACCTCTTTGGCGGGCCCGAGGGCGTCGGCAAGGAGCTGACCGCGCGCACGTTGGCCCAGGCGGCCAACTGCGAGCGCGGGGAGGCCGACGCCTGCGGCGAGTGCGGCCCATGCCGGCGCATCGCGGGGCGCAACCACCCCGACGTCCTGCTCGTGCTGCCCGAGGCCGAGCTGATCGCGCGCGGCTGGGCCGGGCGCGCCGACTTCTCGGGCAAGCCCTCGCGCGAAATCAAGATCGCCCAGATCCGCCACCTCCAAGAGCGCCTGTCGCTCAAGGCGCTCGAGGCGCGCCGCAAGATGGCGATCATCGGCTGCGCCGAGGCGATGAACGTGCAGGCGCAGAACGCGCTGCTCAAGACGCTCGAGGAGCCGCCCGACGCGACGACCCTGGTGCTGGTGTCCTCGGCCCCGCACGCCCTGCTGCCGACCATCCGCTCGCGATGCCTCAAGCTCGCCTTCGCGCCCTTGCCGCTCGGGCTGGTGGCCGAGCGAGTCGCGCGCGAGCGCGGCGCCGATCCGGCGACCGCGCGCCTGTGCGCCGCGCTCGCCGGCGGCAGCCTCGGCCAGGCGCTCGCGCTCGATCCCAAGGCGCTCGCGCGGCGCCAGGAGATGCTCGCGCGAATCGAGGGGCTCGCCCCGGGCGACGCGCGCGCGGCGCTGCTGCTCGCCGAGGATCTCGCCACCGACCGGGCTTCGGCCGAGGCGCACCTCGACCTGCTCGAGGCCTGGTATCGCGACCTGGCGACGCTCGCCTCGGGCGGCTCGCCCGAGGGGCTCATCAACTGTGACCTGGGCGAGCTGGCCGCCGCGAGCGCGGCGCGGCACGGGGCCCCGGAGGCGCTGCGGCGCATCGAGCTGTGCCGCTCGGCCCGCGCGAAGCTGCGCTTCAACGCCTCGCACCGACTGCAGACCGAGCAGCTCTTGCTGCGCTTCCTCTTTCCGGACGTATGAGCCAGAACTCCGCGCTTCTCAAAGACATCGAGCAGGGCAAGGCCGCGCCGATCTACGTGGTGACCGGCGAGGAGTTCCTCGTGCGCAAGGCGAGCGACGAGCTGGTCGCGAAGCTGCTGCCCAAGGCGATGGCCGGGCTCAACCTCGCGGTGCTCGAGGGCGCCTCGCCCGCCGAGGTCGCGCGCGATCTGGCGACCGCGCCGATGTTTCGCGGCCGCAAGGTCGTCGTGGTGCGCGACCCGGAGTTTTTGCAGCCGAAGAAGGGCAGGGCGGACGGACTCTCGAAGATCAAGGACGCGTGGAACGCCGGCCGCCGCCGGGTCGCGGCCAACCGCGCGCTCGCGCTGATGGCCAAGGCCGGCTTCGGGCTGGAGATGCTGCTCGCGCCCGACCCCGAGGCGCTCGCGCGCGAGCTCGATCTCGAAACCGAGGAGGCCGACGCCGCCTTCCTCAAGGCGCTCGGCGAGTTCTGCCAGGCCGAGGGGCTCACCGCGCCCGAGGGCGACACGCGGGCGCTCGAGGCGCTGCTCGAGAAGGGCCTGCCCAAGGACCACCACCTCATCGTCGAGGCCCAGCAGATAGACAGCCGCACCGCCCTCGCGAAGAAGCTCCTGAAGATGGGGGTTTCGGTCGAGCACAAGGTCGAGCGCGAGCTGCGCAAGCTCGACATTCGCGCGGTGGTCGCCGACGTCCTCAAGCCTTTCAAGAAGCGCCTCGCCCCCGAGGGCGAGCAGCTTCTCAAGGACCTGTGCGGCGGCAACATGCGGCTGCTGCAGAGCGAGCTCGAGAAGCTGGCCGTCTACGTGGGCGACGAGCGCCCGACCATCGAGGCGGCCGACGTTCGGTTGCTCGTACGCCGCGCGCGCGAGGAGGAGTTTCGCGAGATCGCCGACGCCATCGGCGCGCGCAACCTCAAGGCGGCCATCCACTACATCGAGGTCGCCCTCGATCAGGAGGAGCCGGCGCTGAGGATCCACGGCGCCATCGCCTCCATCGTGCGGCGGCTGCTCGAGGACCGGATGCGCTGGGGCGCGCTGGGCTTCGGGGCGCGGACGACGCAGCGCGAGTTCAACGGCCGGGGCATGGAGGCGTTGGCCGAGGAGGCCAAGGAGCGCGGCACCCGCGTGCCGCACCCCTTCGTCTGCTGGCTGGGCTTCCAGGCTTGCATGCGCTTCGAGCCGAGGGAGCTGGTGCGCGCGCTGCTCGCGGTCGCGCAGGCCGACGTCGAGCTCAAGTCCGGCGGCGTCGGGCGGTTGGTGCTCGAGCGGATGCTCTTCAAGGTCTGTCAGCGCGGCGCGTAGCCTGGGCCGCCGCCGCAGCGCCCTCCGATCAGCCAGGGACCCTCCGGCAGAGTCGGGTGGAGGGCGGAGCCGCGGCTCCAAGCCTGCCCGGTGAACCGAGGAGAAGGCTCCTGCTTCGCCGTCGTGCGAGCATACGTGGTCGAGGGCCGAGCTTGAGCGTTCCCGGAACCCCGGGGCTCGACGGGTCGGATCTTTGGCGGCAGTCCCGCCGGCGCGACGGGCGATGCCGGGGTTCGCTCGCCAGATTGAGCGCAGGCCCGGCTCTTCGGGCAGGGAGGGTATTTCGATGCGCGTCGTGATGCTGCTGGCGATCGCTGCGCTCGGGTTGCTGTTTGCCGTCCCGGCGATCGCAGCCGAGGCGGGCGAGCTCGAGCCGTCGCCGCTGCTCAAGGGCTGGTCGGGCGTCTGTCCGCCCTGTTCGGCGAGCGCCGGGCTGGAGAGCGCCTCCTCGCCCGGAACCCTGATGCCGACGGGCGGCTCGGCCTTCGGCGGAATCGGCTCGTACGGGATCGCCGGCTCGGCGCTCCACTTCAGCCAGCCCGAAGAGCCCTGCCCACCGGCGCCTTCCTGCTGCAAGTGCTCCTGCTGCGGCTGCTGCCCCTAAGGCGCGACCGACGGCTGTTCGACAAGGCCGGCCGGGGCTCGAGCAGGGCGCCGGCCGGCACGAACTTCGGAGCCCCGCTTTGGGCGCGGCGCGCCCGGGGGAGATCGCCGCTCTGGGCGGGCGAGTCGCGGGGCAAATAAGGCCCGGGCGACCCTTGTTTCGTCCTTGTTCTTACTCGCGTTTTCACTTTCTGTGTGCTACGCAACGCTCCCGAAACTGCCGGGGGCTTGGGGGAACGAGCGGCCGCATGCCTTCCGATAACACCCACATCAGAAACTTCTCGATCATCGCCCACATCGATCACGGCAAGTCCACGCTCGCCGACCGGCTGCTCGAGAAGACCGGGACGATCACCGACCGCGAGAAGCAGGACCAGTTCCTCGACAACATGGAGCTGGAGCGCGAGCGCGGGATCACCATCAAGGCCCAGTCGGTTCGCATGAGCTACCGGGCCAAGGACGGCAAGGAGTACGAGCTCAACCTCATCGACACGCCGGGCCACGTCGACTTCGCCTACGAGGTCTCGCGCTCGCTCGCCGCGTGCGAGGGGGCGCTGCTGGTCGTCGACGCGACGCAAGGGGTCGAGGCGCAGACGCTCGCCAACGTCTACATGGCGCTCGACCACGACCTCGAGATCATCCCGGTCATCAACAAGATCGACCTGCCCTCCTCGGACGTGGAGGGGACCAAGGAGCAGATCGAGGACATTATCGGCCTGGACTCCTCGAACGCGGTGCTCACCTCGGCCAAGGAGGGCAAGGGCGTCCAGGAGGTGCTCGAGGCGGTCGTCGCGCGTATTCCGCCGCCCAAGGGCGACTCGAGCGCGCCGCTCAAGGCGCTCATCTTCGATAGCTGGTACGACAGCTACCGCGGCGTGGTGATGCTCGTGCGCGTGCTCGACGGCGTGCTGACGGTCAAGCAGAAGATCACGCTGATGTCGGTCAAGCGCGACTTCGAGGTCCAGGAGCTCGCGGTCAACTCGCCCAAGGCGATGCCGGTCAAGGAGCTGCGCGCCGGCGAGGTCGGGCTGCTCGTCGCCAACGTCAAAGAGGTCGCCGACGCCAAGGTGGGCGACACGGTCACCGACGCCCGCAAGCCGACCGACAAGCCGTTCCCCGGCTTCAAAGAGATCCAGCCGATGGTCTTCTCGGGGATCTACCCGGTGGACGCCGCCGACTACGAGGATCTGCGCGAGGCGCTCACCAAGCTGCGGCTCAACGACGCCTCGTTTTCGGTCGAGCCCGAGACGAGCCAGGCGCTCGGCTTCGGGTTTCGTTGCGGCTACCTCGGCCTGCTGCACATGGAGATCATCCAGGAGCGGCTCGAGCGCGAGTACAACCTCAACCTGATCACCACCGCGCCCTCGGTCGTCTACCGCATCACGACCGAGTCGGGCGAGGTGCTCCACATCGACAACCCGGCCAAGCTGCCGCCGGTCCAGCAGATCGCGGTGTTCGAGGAGCCGATCCTCACCTGCCATGTCCACGTGCCCGAGGAGTACGTCGGCAACGTCCTGAAGCTGTGCCAGGAGCGGCGCGGCGTGCAGAAGGACATCAAGTACTTTGGCGCCTCGCGCATCCAGGTGACCTACGAGCTGCCGCTGGCCGAGGTGGTCTTCGACTTCTTCGACCGGCTCAAGAGCGTCTCGCGCGGCTACGCCTCGCTCGACTATACGCTGACGGGCTA
>DHSB01000057.1:0-34615 GCA_002408385.1 Myxococcales bacterium UBA5297 | reverse complement strand
GGCTACGCCTCGCTCGACTACGAGCTGAAGGGCTACCAGGAGTCGGACCTGGTCAAGCTCGACATCCTGATCAACGCCGAGCCGGTCGACGCGCTCAACGTCATCGTCCACCGCAGCAAGGCCTTCGAGCGCGGCCGCGACGTGTGCGTCAAGCTCAAGGAGGTCATCCCGCGCCAGATGTACGAGGTGGCCATCCAGGCGGCGATCGGCTCGAAGGTCATCGCCCGCACCAACGTGAAGGCCTTCCGCAAGAACGTCACCGCCAAGTGCTACGGCGGCGACATCAGCCGCAAGCGCAAGCTGCTCGAGCGCCAGAAGGAGGGCAAGAAGCGCATGAAGCAGGTCGGCTCGGTCGAGATCCCTCAGGAGGCGTTCCTGGCGGTGCTCAAGGTGGGTGAGGACTAGGGCCGGAAAGGCGGGCGCCGGCTGGCGGTTTAACCAGGGAGAGTAGAAGCTATCCCCAAGGGCGCGCGGCCTGGCGGTTCGCCGAGACGGCGTAAGAGGGACGGCTCGAGGGCTTGTCCGAGATGGCGCAACAGGCTTCCAAGAAGGCAGACCCCAACCAGGCGCGCGCCGCGCGCAAGAAGCTGAAGAAGACCCGCCGCGAGGCGAAGGACTTCCTGCGCGAGGCCAAGCGCCTCACCAAGCGCTACGGCAAGCGCCTGCAAGCCGAGAAGCTCACGCAGCTTCAGGCGGGCATCGCCGCCCTCGAGAACGCGCTGCCCGTCGCCAACGTGGAGAAGCTCGGCGGCGCGCTCAAGCACCTTGACCAGCTCGTCGAGAAGCACCTGGGCTTCGCCCGCCGCAGCCCGGCGGTCGAGTTCACCGTGTCGATCAGCAAGGCGCTCGCCATCGCGCTGGTGCTGCGGCTGTTTGTCATCGAGGCGTTCAAGATCCCCTCGGGCTCGATGATCCCCACGCTGATGATCGGGGACCACATTTTCGTCAATAAGCTCTCCTACAGCTTGCGGCTGCCGGTGGTGAACAAGTCGCTGTTCCACTGGGGCGGTTACGAGCGCGGCGACATCGTCGTCTTCGTCAACCCGCTCGACGACGAGCGGCCGTTCTTGCAGCGGCGCGACTACATCAAGCGCATCGTCGGGTTGCCGGGCGACACCGTCGAGGTGAAGGGCGAGGTCATCTACGTCAACGGCGTGCCCCAACCTCGCGAGATCGCCGAGCAGGAGTTCGGCTACTACGACCGCCTCGGCGACGACGGCCCCTGGGTCGAGCAAGAAGGCGAGCTGTTGAAGGAGAAGCTGCTCGGCCCCGACGGCAAGGTGGCCTCGGTCCACGACGTCATCCGCGACCCGGGCCGCCCGCACCTCATCTACGAGGGGCCATTCAAGGTGCCCGAGGGCCACCTCTTCATGATGGGCGACAACCGCGACAACTCTCAGGACGGGCGCGCGGGCGGCTGGTACGTGCCGCTCGGTCACGTCAAGGGCCGGGCGCTGGTCGTCTGGCTGTCATGGGGCAAGCCGGGCTTCTGGCTCTGGGACGACGTCGGGTTCCGGTTCGAGCGGTTCTTCACCGCGGTGAGGTAGCCTCGCAGGGCGGGGGCGGGCCGCCGTCGCCGCCGAGAAAACAGTGAGCGCGCAAGCGCACCGCTTCGCGCCGAGCGGGTTGGCCTGCCCTCGAGCACCAGGCGCTCGCGCGCGACGAGAGCATCCTGATGGATCCCAAATGGATCGAGTGGGCCCGCAAGCTCCAGGCCCTCGCCCAGAGCGGACTCGCCTATACGCAGAGCCCCTTTGAGATCGAGCGCTACAACGCCATCCGCGCGGTCGCCGCGGAGATGATGGCCGCCGGCGCCGAGTCGGAGGTCAAGCCCATCCGCGAGCTGTTCGCGCAGCAGCTTGGCTACGCGACGCCGAAGGTCGACGTGCGCGGGGTGGTCTTCGATGGAGAGGGCCGCATCCTGCTGGTCAAGGAGCTGCGCGACGGGCGCTACACGCTGCCGGGAGGCTGGGCGGACGTTGGCGACACGCCCGCCGAGGCCGCGGTGCGCGAGGTCTTCGAGGAGACGGGCTTCCAGACGCGGGCGGTCAAGCTGCTCGCGGTCTGGGACAGGCGCAAGCACGGGCACACGCCGGCTGCGCCATTTCACCTCTACAAGATCTTCATTCGCTGCGAGCTGCTCGGCGGCGCGGCCAGGGACAGCGCCGAGACCGAGGGGGCGGCCTTCTTCGCCGAGGAGCAGCTCCCCGCTCTCGAGCTCTCGCTGTCGCGCACGACACCGAGCCAGCTTGCGCGGCTCTTCGAGCACCTGCGCAACCCCGACCTGCCGACCGACTTCGACTGATCAAGCCGCGCGCGCCTGGTTCTACGGCAATCGGCTGTTCGTTCCTGGGACACAGCCGGCCAAGGGCTCGGGGCCCTTCCGCTCGCAGCAGCAGACGACGCATCTCTTGCCGATGCGCCGCCGCACGTCGAACTCGGCCTGGAGCCTCTCCTCGGCGCCAGCGACCGGCTCGCTGTCGCCCGGCAGCAAGCAGCGAGGCATCGAGACCGGAGTTTCCCCGCCAGAAGGAGCTCGAAGTTGGACTGGAAGAATTTGGCACTGTGCCGGTCGAGGAATCTGAGCTTCGGGCAGAGTGCCCAAAGCTTCGCGGCGGCGAATCGGAGCGCCGGGCAGAGTGCCAAAGTTCCCCGGTCGACGAATCGGAACTTCGGGCAGAGTGCCCAACACTCCGCGGCGGCGAATCGGAGCGCCGGGCAGAGTGCCCAAAGCGTCGCGGCGGCGAATCGGAGCGCCGGGCAGAGTGCCCAAAGCGTCGCGGCGACGAATCGGAGCTTCGGGCAGAGTGTCCGAAGCTCCGCGGCGGGAAATCGGAGCGTGAGTCAGAGTGCCCAAAGCCTCGCGGCGGCAAATCGAAGCTTCGGGCAGAGCCCCAAAGCGTCGCGGCGACAAATCGGAGCGCCGGGCAGATGCCCAAAGCGTCGCGGCGGCAAATCGGAGCTTCAGGCAGAGTGCCCAAAGCTCCGCGGCGGCAAATCGGAGCGCCGGGCAGAGTGCCCAAAGCGTCGCGGCGGCAAATCGGAAGCGTCGGGCACCATTCCCGAAGCTCCGCGACGGCAAAGCGGAGCGCCGGGCAGCGTGCCGCCCACGGTCGTGCGCGATTCGGCGGCGGGCAACCCGCGGCGCATGCCCGTGCGGCTAGACCAGCTCCATCACCCGCTCTTCGAGCTTGCGGCCCTTGGCGACGCCGGAGATGCGCACCTTGGCAGCGAGGAGCACCCCGAGCACCTCGGCGATGACCTCCTCGGCCTCGTGCTTGCCCGGCGAGAAGGTGACGACCAGGCTACGGCGCGTCCGGTCGAAGGTGAGCGCCTCGACGCAGGGCAGGGCGCGCAGCCCGTCCTCGGGGACCGCGTCGCTCGCCAGCACAAAGCGCACCTCGGCGACCGCGCGGGTGAGCTCCTGCATCGAGCCCGAGGCGACGACGCGGCCGTGGTCGAGGATCGCCGCCGAGTCGCACAGCTCCTCGAGCTCGGTCAGGTTGTGGCTGGAGATGACGATGGTGTGGCCCTCGGTGCGCTGCTGCTTGATGAACTCGCGAAGCTGGAAGGCGCTCTTTGGGTCGAGGCCCGCAGTCGGCTCGTCGAGCAGGACGAGCTCGGGGCTGCCGAGGAAAGCCTGCGCGAGCCCGACGCGCTTGGCCATCCCGTGCGAGAGCGCCCCGCAGCGCACCCGGCACCACTGGGACATCCCCACCCGGTCGAGCGCCTGCTGGGCGGCGGCTGTCGCCTGGCGGCGCGCCATTCCGAGGAGCTGGGCGTAGAAGGCGACCGCGTCGCCGACCGTGTCGTTGGCCGGCAGCAGCGCGTCCTGAGGCAGGGCGCCGAGGCGCCCGCGCAGCGCGGTCACCTCGCCGGCCCGGTGCCCGAGCACGCGCACCGCCCCGGAGGTCGGGGTGAGGAAGCCGCAGACCATCGAGAAGGTGGTGGTCTTGCCCGCGCCGTTGGGCCCGATGAGCCCGTAGACCCCGCCGCCGGGGATCTGCAGCGAGACCTGGTCGACGGCGAGGGTGGCGCCAAAGCGCTTGACGACCGACTCGAGGAGGACGGCCGGCTCGGGCGCGGCCGAAGGGAGGGGCAATGTGGGCTGGATTGCGGCCTCGGACATCAGAGGTCCCTCCTGCGCAGCGCGAGGTAGGCCAGCCCGAGGAAGGCGGCGGCGAACAGCACGTAGGCGCCCGCCGCGCCGAGCGCCTGCAGCGGCTCGAGCGAGACGAGGCCGTCCTCGTAGTGCGAGGGGGTCGCCCAGCTCAAAAAGGCGAGCTTCTCGAACTTGCCGAGCATCGCCAGCAGCCAGAAGACGAACAGCGCGCAGAGGCTGGTGAGCAGCGAGACGATGGGGGTGCGAAACAGCGCCGAGCAGAGCGCGGTCAGCCCCAGGTAGGTCGAGGTGTAGACGAGCGCGAGGAGCCAGAAGCGCGCCATCGCCGCGAGGCCCGCGCCGACCGCGAAGTTCTCGGTCGTCGCCGCGGCGTAGGCGAAGACCCCGAGGTTCATCACCGCGGTCAGCCCGAGCAGCACCGCCGCCTGCGCGATCACCTTGCCGGCGAGCAGCGAGCCGCGGCGAGCCCGCAGCGAGACGTAGCGGATCGAGCGCGAGCTGAGCTCGCCCGAGATCTGATCGAAGCCCATCAGCGCGATGAGCAGCGGCAGGAAGAAGAGGGCGAACTTGTAGAAGAACAGGACGACCAGCGGGATGTCGGCCAGGTAGCGCAGCAACTCCTCTTCCTTGCCGAAGAAGAGCGAGAGCGCGCCCATCTTCATCTTCACCATGTCGTCGGCGGGGATCTGCTGGCCGCCGGCCAGCGTGGCGAGCCCCTCCTGCGCCTTGCGCGAGGCGGCGACGAAGATCAGCCCGGAGATCACCGAGGCGAGGCTGTAGAGGATGAGCAGGACAAGGGTCTTGGCGCTGCGGGCGCTGCGGCGAGCCTCGTGCGAGAAGACCACCCAGGTTTCGGTCAGTGCGTTCATGGGAAGGGTGCGGACGCTAACAGTCGGGTTCTCGATTTTCAACGCGCGCCCCTCGCTCTACGGGCGCGCGGGCGGGCGATTTCGCGGGCGCGGGCTTTTTCTGGACAGCCTGCTACATGGCCGTAGCATGGGGTCGATTCCCGCCTGCCCGCCTGCTTGGTGATCTCCGGTGCGCGACTACCGCTCCTACTCCTCCTCCTATCGCCCTCGCTCGAACCTCTCGCGTCCCAACGGGCCGTGGCCGCTGCTCGGGCTCGCCGGGCTGGTGCTGGTGCTCATCCTCGTCGCCCTCGGCGCTTCGGCAGACGAGGCGCCCGCCGGCGACGAGGGGGCGCAGGCTCAGGCCTCGGCCGAGGGAGGCGACGAGGGTCTGGGCGATCCGGAGAGCCGCGTCGAGAGCTTGCGCGAGGAGGGTGGAGACCCGGCGACGGCGCGCGCCGAGCGGCCGTCGTTCGACAGGCTGCAGCCGACGCCGGCCGACAAGGACCTGCTCGCCCGCGCGACGCTGGAGAACGGGCGCTATTACCTCGACGGCCCGGGGGGCAAACGCGCGCTCACCATCGACGCCACGCTCCAGGAGCGGATGACCAAGCTGCTCGAGACCTACGACGTGCCGTTCGGCGCGCTCGCCGCCATCGAGCCGGCGACCGGGCGGGTGCTCGCGTTGGCCGAGCACAGCGAGAAGAACCCCGCGATGCGCGGGCTCGCGGTCCAGGCGCTTTACCCGGCGGCCTCGACCTTCAAGATCGTCACCGGCGCGGCGCTGCTCTCGGCCGGAGTGCCGGCCTCGGAGCGGGTCTGCTACCACGGCGGCAAGCGGGGCCTGACCGAGAAGCTGCTCAAGGACGACCCCCGCCGCGACCGGCGCTGCACGACGCTCGCGAACGCGATGGGCGACAGCACCAACGTCGTCTTCGCCAAGCTCGCCAACCGCTCGCTCGACGCGGCCTCGCTCACCCGGTGGGCCGAGAAGTTTCGCTTCAACCAGCCCTGGTCCTTCGCGGTGCCGACCGACGCCTCGTTCGCGAAGATCCCCGAGGACTCGCTCGGCCTGGCGACCACCGCGGCGGGGTTTGGCGAGGTCTTCCTCTCGCCGCTGCACGGAGCCGCCATCGCCGCGGCGGTCGGCAACCGCGGGGCGATGGTCGGCCCGGTGCTCTTCGACGACGAGGTGGCGGCCGAGCACCGCGTGGTCAACGAGCGGCTCGCCGCCGAGCTCTCCGACATGCTCGAGAACACGGTCACCTCGGGCACCGCGCGCCAAGCCTTCCGCGAGCGGGGCCGCTACGTGCTCGGCGAGGTGCGGGCGGCCGGCAAGACCGGGTCGCTCGCCGACAAGAAGCCGTTTCGCGACTACTCGTGGTTCGTCGGCTGGGCGCCCAAAGAGAACCCGACCATCGCGGTCGCCGCCGTGGTGGTCAACGGGCCGTGGTGGCGGGTACGGGCTCCCTACGTCGGGCGGGAGGCGCTGCGCAGCTACCTGAACGAGCAGGCCAAGCAGGCTCGCCGCGAGGCCCGGGGGGAGACGGTCGCCTCGCGCTAGGAGACGGTGGGCTCCCGGGGTTGCGTCGAGGGTCCCCTTCGACTCCGCTCCCGCCGCTCGCGCGTCGGGAGCTACGCTCAGGGTGAGTGGAACGGGAGGGGGGCGCGAAGATCTTTCGACGGCTCTTCAGACCGTTCTGCCCGCGCCCGCGCTGGACCTGCCGACAGCCGCCCTGCGACCGCAGCGTTTCCGGCAACCAAGCCGCCGGACACGGGCGGTCAAGCTGGCAAAGGGCAAGGCTGTCGGGAGCTTACGGGGGGCGCAAGTGTGCGCCGGTCAGCAATCAAGCTTGACATGGGGCCGCGCCTCGGTACATAAACCACGCTCTTTTTTGCGCTTTTCGCGCACGTTGGAGGCAGTTCCACCATGGCAGTGAAGATTCGGCTCGCCCGCGCGGGCGCCAAGAAACGCCCGTATTACCACGTGGTTGCGACGGACTCGACCAACCGCCGCGACGGCAAGTTCATCGAGGCCGTCGGCTCCTATGACCCGACCGCTCAGCCGGCCAAGGTCGAGTTCGACGACGAGCGCCTCAACTACTGGCTCGGCACCGGCGCACAGCCGACGGCCACGGTCGCTCGGCTCATCCGCGGGCGCAAGAAGCAGGCGGTCGAAGCCAAGGCCTAGAGGGTCATGTCGCAACCCGAACGGCTCGTCCAGCTTGGCGTCGTCGCAAAGGCGCATGGGCTCCGGGGCGAGGTCGCCATCCGGGCCGACGAGGGCATGGTCGAGGAGCTCCTGACTCACGACACGCTGCTGCTTCGCTGTCCCGGAGGGGAGGCTGAGCCGCGGCGGGTCGATTCGGCGCGTCCTGTTTCCCGGGGCGTGCTCGTCTGCTTCGAAGGGGTAGACGACCGGACTGGGGCCGAGGCGCTGCGTGGATACGAAGTGCTGCTGCCTCGCTCGTCCCTGACCGAGAAAGAGGGCGAGTTTCTCACCGGCGACCTGGTCGGGCTCGAAGCGCTGACACCCGAAGGGCGAAGGCTGGGGCGGGTCGAGGCGGTCTTCGAGGGCGGCGGCGAGGTATCGAACCTGGTCATCGGCGACAGTGAGCTGCACGTGCCGATGGTCGAGCTCTTCGTGAAGCGGGTCGATCTCGAGGCCGGCCAAATCATCATCGAGCCGCCTGAGGAGGAGTAGCGGGCCCAGAGGGCCGAAAGGGAGCTTGGGGAGATGGTGTCGGTTGAAATCCTCACTCTCTTTCCTCGGATGGTCGAAGGTCCGCTGACCGAGAGCATCCTGGGCAAGGCCAGGGAGCGGGGCTACCTCAAGGTGGCCGTCACCGACCTCCGCGACTTCGCCCACGACAAGCACCGGGTCTGCGACGACACGCCGTACGGCGGCGGCGCGGGGATGGTGATGAAGCCCGAGCCGCTCGTCGAGGCCATCGAGGCGGCCAGGGCGCGCAGGCCGGGAGCAAGAGTGATTCTGATGGGCCCGCGAGGGCGGGTCTTCGACCAGCAGGTCGCCCGCGAGCTGCACGCTCTCGGGTCGTTGGTTTTGGTGTGCGGACGCTACGAGGGCGTCGACGAGAGGGTGCTCGACTTCGTCGACGAGGAGATGTCGCTGGGCGATTTCGTCTTGACCGGGGGCGAGCTTGCCGCGGTGTGCATAGTCGACGCGGTGACGCGGCTCGAGCCGGGGGTTCTGGGAAACCTCGCCTCGGCCTCGAGCGAGAGCTTCGAAGAAGGGGTCCTCGAGTATCCCCAGTACACGAGACCGCCAGAGTTCAGGGGAAAGAGAGTCCCCGAGGTGCTGCTGTCAGGCGACCATGCGCGGGTCGCCCGGTGGCGCCGGGCAATGTCGCTGAAGGCCACGCGCGAAAGACGGCCTGACTTGTTTGCAAAGCTGACGCTATCCGAGCAGGATCGCGTGCTCTTGAAAGAGATGCTGGAAGGCGAAGGAGAGAGCCATGCGCAACAAGATACTTGACCTCGTGGAGTCGAAGAACCTGCGCACCGATCACCCCGATTTCCGTCCGGGCGACACCGTGCGCGTGCACTGGAAGATCCGCGAGGCCGGCAAGGAGCGCGTCCAGGCCTTCGAGGGCGTCGTCATCGCCCGCGCCCGCAACAACAACCGCACGACCTTCACGGTCCGCAAGATGAGCTACGGGACGGGCGTCGAGCGCGTCTTCCCGCTCAACTCGCCGCGCTACGAGAAGATCGAGGTCCTCACCTCGGGCAAGGTGCGCCGCTCGCGCCTGTACTTCGTGCGCAAACTGCGCGGCAAGAAGGCCCGTATCGAGACCCAGCGCGAGGTGCGTGCCTCGTCGCGCAGCAACATCAGCGAGCAGAACGCCTAGCGGCGGTCGTGAGTCGAGAGCTCGGGGCTTGCCCGGACCTCTCGGCACGGGGCGAAAAGAGGCCCGGGGAGGGGCGCATGGCAATGCGCCCGTCTACCGGAGTCGGGCAGAGGCTCGAGGCGCTGGCGGTTCGCCGACGCCCACGCTGATGCGGGCGCCCGCCTGGATGACACCCGGGCGGGCTATCAATCCGCTGGAAATCGAAGCGCCAATCAAGGACTATCTTGGGCATGCTCATCCTCGAGCTTGCGACCCAGGCCATCAAAGGTTTCTCGTCCCAGGCGCGCGCAGTTCTCAAGCCGGGCTACAACGTCCTCGTTCCGCCCGCGGGCACCCCGCCGGGGGTCGGGGTGTTGTTGTCTTCGCTCCTCTACAACGACGGGCGCGGCAGCGACGCGATGCTCGGCACCGGGCAGGCGCCCGCGCGTGCCGGGCTGACGGTCCAGGGGCGCGACGGCAAGGCCTATCGGCTCGTGCGCAATCTGGGCGGCTCGGGAGCGCTGCATCGGCTCGAGCCGAACAACACCTGGGCGGTCGTCTCCCAGGACCCGCTCGCCATCAACAACCTGCTTCGCGACGCGCTCGGGCTGCCCTCCAAGAGCCAACTCGAGGAGCTGTTCTGCCTCTCGGCCCAGCAGCTTCCTTCCCGCCGCCCGGCCGAGCCGAAGTCCTCTTCCAGCTCCGGCAAGCCGCTGGGCCCGGCCTCGGAACCGGCGACGAAGCTGCGCCCCAACGCGCTCATCGAGGCGGCGATGGCCGCCTCGAAGAAGAAATTCGACCCGGCGCAGGCCCAGCAGGACGTCGAGCGGCTGCGCGCCGAGGTGCAGACCGGCAAGGCGCTCGAGGAGTCGCAGTTTCGCCTCGAGGGGATGCAGCAGCGCATCTTCGAGCTCGAGGAGCGGCTCAAGCAGCTCGACAGGCTGGTCGAGGAGGTCGACCGGGCCAAGCAGTCGATGCGCTCGGGCCACTCGCTGGATGCGCTGGGCCTGCCGCCCGACGCGTTCGAGCGAGCCGCGCGCTACGACGACGCCGCGAAGAAGCGCGACGAGTCCATCCAGAAGCTGCGCGAAGACGAGATGGCCGGCAGGGCGGAGGCCGAGAGCGCGCACGTCGAGCCTATCTGGCTGAGCCGCGGCTTCCAGATTGGGATGGGCGCGGGCTTGCTCGCCCTCATCCTCGGGATCGTCTTCAGGGACACTGCCGGCAGCTACCTGGCGCTGCTCGACATCCCCGCGTTTGGCTACGCCGGGCTCTGCGCGCTGCGGTGGATTGGCGATTTGCAGTATCGCGACTCGCTCTCGCGCAAGCTCTCGATGAACAAGGACCGCGAGCAGAAGCTCAACCTCGCCTTCGACAACGAGTTCTTCCCCATCAAGGCGGCGATGCGGATCGTCGGCGTCGAGACGGGCAAGGAGTTCCTCGAGTTCTTTGGCAAGCGCCAGGCTGCCGAGGAGACGCTGGCGGCCGCCGAGGCGAAGCTCGGGATGGCCCGCTCCGATCCGCAGTTGCTCGGCGCGCTCGACGAGCAGGACGCGCTCGTCGCCCAGGCCAAGGTGCTCGAAGAGCAGATCGCGGCGATGGGCGCGGGGGTGATGCGCGACTGGCGCGACGCGGAGGCCGAGCTTCAGGAGATCGAAGCTCAGCTTGCCGGCGGCGCCGCGCCGGCCGACAAGCCCGCGGCGCTGGGCGGCAGCTTCGAGGCGCCGGCCGACAAGCCCGCCAAGGACGATCCGGTGCCCAAGCTCCTCGGCTGTGCGCAGGAGCTCTTCGCGGGCGCAAGCCTCGAGGCGTTGGGCGGCACGGTGCGCGATAGGGCCTCTCAATACCTGGTTGCTCTGACGGATCGGCGCTATCTCGGCGTCGAGCTCGACTCGGCGGCGAACGCGAGCCTGGTTGCGCCCGGCAGGAAGGTGCCGGCCGGCCAGCTCGACGATCGCGATCTTGACCTGTTGTACCTTTCGGTCAAGTTGACTCTGGTCGAGAAGCTCGCCCCGCTTTCGCAGGTCTCGTTCGTCCTCGACGAGCCGTTCATGGGCTGGGATGAGCCCAAGCTGCAGCTCGTCTCGCGCATGTTGAAGCACATCGGCACGATGACTCAGGTGGTGCACGCGAGCGCACTGCCCGCCCATCGCAACCTCGCCGACAACCCGGCGCAGATTTAGGCAGGCCGACACCGGGCTCCCGCCTCGGGGCCGACGGGCGGGAGGCCGGCCGGCCCGCGCGAAGAGGGGGGCCTCGACGGGTCCGTGTCCGGAGGCTGGCGACCAGGCGGCGCGCGCCCGAGCTCTTCCCGGGGCACTCGAGCGGCGATTCGGCGCGTTTTCGAGGCGCGATGGGCCTCCATTTGTGGGGACCCGGCACGCTTCGGCTCGATGTCAGACCCGTGCGCTACAACAGGCTCTCCACCAACGAAGAGGGAGGGGAGCATGGCCAAACAGAGCAAGGGCAAGCAACCGACGCCGCAGCAGCAGCAGGGCGAGGAGGGCGAGTCGCTGGCGGCCGAGTACTTCGCCGAGCGCGGCTATCGTGTCCTCGAGCGCAACTACAAGTCGCAGCTTGGCGAGCTCGATCTCGTCGTCGAGAAAGGCCTGCAGCTCGTCTTCGTCGAGGTGCGCTCGCGCAGCTACGTCTCCTTCGGCTATCCCGAGGAGACGATCAGCCGGGCCAAGCGCCGCAAGCTGAGCCTGGTGGCGCTCCACTACGTCGTGAGCCGGCGACTGACCGAGAGAGTCATCCGCTTCGACGTTCTGGCGGTCATCCCGACGCGAAGCGGGCCGCGCGTCGAGCACATCGAGGACGCTTTTGAGGTCGACTTCTCGGGCCGCAGCGCGCCGTTGCTCTTCTAGAAGCGGTGAAGCTCCGTCGAGAAGACCTTCTCGGACTCAGTCCGGTTCCGCTCACCCTGAGCTCGTCATTGGTCCCTTGGCCGTGCGCACGGCGAACAGCCGCGCGGCCGGCGGGCCCGTGTGCGAGAGTAGGCGGCTCCTTCAATCGAGGCAGCCCATGGCCGGAACCCTCTATCTCGTCGCGACGCCCATCGGGAACCTCGGCGACATCACCTATCGCGCCGTCGAGACGCTCAAGCAGGTCGACGCCATCGTCGCCGAGGACACGCGGCGCGCGCGCATCCTCTGCGACAGGTTCGGCATTGGGGCCAAGCTCGTATCGATGCCCGCGTTTCGTGAGCAGCAGCAGGCAGCAGCGCTGGTCGCGCGGCTCGAGGCCGGCGAGAGCCTCGCCTTAGTGACCGACGCTGGCAGCCCCGGGATCAGCGACCCGGGGACCGCTGTCGTGCAGCAGGCGGTCGGCAAGGGCATCCGCGTCGTGCCAATCCCCGGTGCCTCGGCGGTCATCGCCGCGCTTTCGGCCTCGGGGCTACCGACCGATCGGTTCCACTTCGTGGGCTTCCTGCCGCGGAAGGGCACGGCGCGCGAGCGCGAGCTGCTGCTGCTCAAGCGCCTGGGGGCGACGCTGGTGCTCTACGAGTCGCCTGAGCGGCTCGGGGCGACGTTGCGCGAGCTGGCCGGGGTCTTCGGCGACCGGCGTGCGGTGGTCGCTCGGGAGCTGACGAAGCTGCACGAAGAGCTCGCACGCGGCCGACTCGGCGAGCTCGCCGAGAGGTTCTCGGGCAGGGTGCGGGGTGAGATCACCCTGCTCGTCGAAGGGGTTTCCGAGGAAGCCGCCGAGGTCGCGAGTGACGAGGCCATCGTCGCCGAGGTCGAGCGACGCCTCACCGCAGGCGAAGGCTCGGTCAAAGAGATCGCCAAGGATCTCGCGAGCGCGACCGGCCGGCCGCGAAGTGAGGTCTATTCGCTCGCGCTGCGCGCGAAGGAGTCGATGGGCAGGTAGCCGGACTCGCGTTCGTGGAGCGGTCGCGTTCGTCGCCCCGAGCCCGGGACGGTGACGCGTCCTCGCTCGGGTCGGCCCGGGCGTGCGTCGTGCCTACGGCCGAGCCCCTTTGACAAGCGAAGAGGGCGCGCCCGGTCGGAAACGCGCCCTCGTCACTGGAGCTCTCTTCGGCGAGCGAGCTCTAGAAGTTGAGCACGCCCGTCGCCATGACGCTGAAGACGCTGGTCTCGGAGATACGGAAGCGCCGGCCAGGCATGTCGTAGCGGAAGTCGAAGGTGGGATTGACCTCGTTGGTTCCGAGGTCGACGCAGGCGCGGCTGGTGTCGTCGCCGCAGGCGTTGTTGATGTCCTTGCCGATCTGCTCGCCCGACAGGAAGTGCTCGGTCTCGTGGTAGAGGCTCGCGCTCAGGCGAAACTGCACGTATTCGACCGGGCGGGCGTTGACGCCGATGCTGCCGCCGATGGTCATGTACTCCTCGGTCCAGAGCAGCTTGCCGGCCGCGTCGGACAGCTCGTTGTAGACCCGGCCGCTGCTCACGTAGGAGCCGGCGGCCTGCAGGTCAATGCTGACCGACTGCTTGCGCATCGGGTCGTCGTAGGGAAAGAACTCCGCGCCGAACAACAGGCCCGCGACCTGCTGCGGCTTGTAGCCCGCGTCCGCGAAGGTCCAGGCTCCGCTGCCGCAGTTGCCTCCGGAACCGAGGTTCTCGGGGTTGCGGCAGTTGCTGTAGTAGCCGGTCGCGCGGGTCGGGAAGGTGTAGTGCAGCTTGACGTACGGGTCGATGGCGCCCAGGCGCTTCGACAAGGCCGTCGAAACGGTCAGCCGGTGGGCCATGTCGCCGATGTTGCCTGGGTCCGAAGCCGAGGTGGGCTTGGACGGGTTGTTCAGGCTCGAGGAGGGGATCGTGTAGTCGAAGCCTAGGACCCACTTCGGCTTGGTGTCGTCCCGTCGATCGCTGAGCGGGGCCCACTTGGTGCCGACGGTGATGTTCGAGAAGCCGCCGCGATAGGACTGGCCCGGGATCGGAAAGATGGGCTGGGCGCCGGCGAAGCTGTCGCCCTTGCAGCCAGGGTCGACCAGAGAGCCGTCGGGGTTGACGCAGTTGTTGACGACCGTCGAGTTGTTTTCGTTGGTGATGACCTTGCCGTCTTCGTCCAGGCCGGGGAAACGCCAGAGCTTCTGATCGCTGAAGACGAGCGAGGCCCCGACGTGGAGCTCGAGGTCTTGATAGATGCCGATGGCCAGGCGCATCGGCATCTCCTGCGTCACCTGGTGGTAGCGCATCTCGATCACGTTGGCGATGTGCCCGTCCTGATGGCGCTCGCGGGTGATTTTGGCGCGCTTCTGCGTGCGTGCGTACCCGAGCTCGAGGTCGAGGTCGAAGGGGTTGTCGAGATCGAAGGAGCTCGCGACTCGGGTCAGCTCGGCGGCGCCGACCTGCGCGGGCACGCTCAGCGCGACGGCAAGGCCCGCCGCGAGAAGCGAGAGACGAGCATGGGAGTGGAGACTCATTGCTCCTCCGCGAGCAGGGCCTTGGGCTGCGAGACCTGCTGCGCCGTGACCGGAAAGCGGCCTAAATCCGCGTTAGTACGGGCAAAGCTACTGGAGGGTCAGGGGGGTGTCAAGAAAGCGATGCTCCGGGCAAAGGCCCCAGCACCCGGCAACCGGCACGGAGCGCTCACGAGGTGTCGGGAAATCTCCTTAGAACTCGGCCCGCCCCCTCCGGTCACCTCGAGCGAAGTCGAGAGGCCCGAGCGTAGACCGAGGATGCGAGGCCACAAGTCGAGGGGCAGTTCGACTCCGCTCCTGCCGCTCGCAGCGTCGGGAGCGGGGCTCAGGGCGAGCGGAAGCGGACGGAGTCGAAGAGGGTTTTCTCGACGCCTCTTCAGGCCGGCGCCTTGACGCTGCCCTCGTGGTCGCGAAGGCCGAACTCCTTCATCTTTATCTGCAGGCTCTTGCGGGAGATCTTGAGCTTCTTGGCCGCCTGGGTGACGTTGCCGCCGGTCTCCTCGAGAGCGCGACCGATGAGGTCGCGTTCGAGCTCGGCGGCCGCCTGGCGCACGATCTCCTTCATCGAGGCGTCGCCGGCCGGCCCCGCGGCGAGGACCGGGAGCTTCACGGTGTCGACCGTCTTGAGCGGCTCGGGTAGGTCGCTGGCGAGCAGGACCGGCCCTTCGGCAAACAGCAGCATGCGCTCCATCAGGTTCTCGAGCTCGCGGATGTTGCCCGGCCAGCCGTACTCCTGGAGCACCTCGAGCGCGTCGGGCTCGATGCCCTGGACCTTCTTGTTGAGGCGCTTGTTGTATTTGTCGACGAAGTGGCGCACGAGCGCCGGGATGTCGTCGGTCCGGTCGCGCAGCGGCGGCAGGGCGATGGGCACCACGTTGAGCCGGTAGAACAGGTCCTCGCGGAAGCGGCCCTCGGCGACCTCCTTCTTCAGGTCGCGGTTGGTCGCCGCGATGAGGCGCACGTCGACCTTGAGGGTCTTGATGCCGCCGACCCGCTCGAACTCACTCTCCTGCAGCGCCCGCAGCAGCTTGACCTGCATCTCGGGAGGGATCTCGGCGATTTCGTCCAAGAACAGGGTGCCGTCGTCGGCGAGCTCGAAGCGCCCGGGCTTGGAGGTGACCGCTCCGGTGAAGGCCCCGCGCTCGTAGCCGAACAGCTCGCTCTCCATCAAATCCTTGGGGATGGCCGCGCAGTTGATGCGGATAAAGGGCTTGGTGCGCCGCGAGCTGCCCGCGTGCAGCGCGGTCGCCACCAGCTCCTTGCCGGTGCCGCTCTCGCCGGTGATGAGCACGGTCGAGGGGGTGTCGGCGACCTTGTCGAGGATCTTGAAGACCTCCTGCATCGAGGCCGAGGCGCCCACCAAGGCCTGGCGCGCCTTCTCGTCGGAGGGGGCCGGGACGCTCGTCTTCGACAGATCGCGGGTGCGCACCGCCTTGGCGATGACCCGCTTCAGCTCGTCCTGCTCGAAGGGCTTGGTGATGTAGTCGAAGGCGCCCAGCTTGATCGCCTCGACCGCCGAATCGACCGTGCCGTGGGCGGTGATCATGATCACCGGCACTTCCGGGAAGTCGGCAAGGACCGCCTTGAGCAACGAGATGCCGTCCATTTTCGGCATCACTTGGTCGGTGACGACCACGTCGGCGCCGTTCTTGCGCAGCTCGGCGAGGGCCTGGACCCCGTCTTCGGCGACGGTGACCTCATAGCCCTCGCGCTTGAGCATCGCGGCCAGGACCCGACGCAGATTCGGTTCGTCGTCTACGACCAGGGCTTTGGCCATGGCATCCCCTAACGAGAACTGCGGCTGGGCGGCCGCGGGTAGACGGCGGACCGTAGCACAAGTGTTTTCCATAGTGGACCTTGCCTTGCTGGCCGGGATTCGGACGGGCTACCGTGCGGAGTCGGGGCGCGCGCGCGTTCCGCCCCTTTTCGCGATGCGACCCTTCGCCACTCTCACCTGCGCCGCTCTGATGGCGTGCGCGCCCTACGGTTTCCACCGGCCTGCCCAAACCCTGAAAGACGGGGAGACGGTGGTGGGGGTGAGCCTCGATCTGGCCTCGTTCTTCGCTCGGGTGGCGCAGGAGGAGCGAGAGGCGGACCGGCTCGACGAGGGGCTGCTCTTGCCGGCGGTCTTCGTCCGGCGCGGAATCGGCGGCGCTGGGGAGCTGGACCTGTCGGTCTTTCCGCTGGGAATCCGCGCAGGAGCGAGGCTTCGGCTCTTCGAGTCGGGGAGCGCAACCGGGGTGGCCGAGGCGGGGCTGACGGTGGCCGCGGCGCTCGCGCCGGAGAGCTCGCCGACCGACTGGCGCGCGCTGCTGTTGCCCGACGCCGCGCTCGCGGTCGGCTACTCGCTGGCGGAGCAGGACCAGGCCTACGCCGCCCTGCGCTACCTCTGGCTGCGCGAGAAGATCGCGGGTTCGGGGTTCTCGCACACCCCCGGGCTCACGCTCGGCTACGCCTTCGACGCCGGCAGGGTGGACCTCGACCTCGAAGCGACCGCGCTCTACTCGCCGCAGAGCGGCGATTGGGTCCTCGTCCCGGGGATTGGCGCGGGGCTGCGCGCCGGCACTCGGAAAGCGGAATGAAGCTCGTCCGGAAGGAAGGGCTTGCCGCAGGGGCACTGCGCGCGAGCAGGTGAAGTCCTCGCCGCGGCGCTTGCTCGCGCGCAGCTCCCGGCCGCCTCCCGACACTTGAGATTCGCCGCGTCTTGGCACGCGCTCGGAGGTCCGAGCTCATTCCGGCCGCGGGGATCGTTCGCGTGTCTGCCCGATTCCTCGACGGGCGCATTGCGATGCGCCCCTACCAACCTGCGACCGAGAGCCTGGGTTTCGGGCGAAGCCCGGGCTCCCGACCGTCGCTAATACAGTCCTTCCGGGAGTGGGCTTCCAGCCATGTCGCCAGGTTTGCGCACGACGAGGGTGAGACTCGCCGAGGCTCCGTCGCGCAGGTCGACGACCCCGTGAGCCGAGAGCTGGCCACCCTCGTCGTAGAACACAGCCGTGTAGAGCCCGCCCGTCAGCCCGGCGAAGAGAGTCTCCCCATCGACCACCTGGCCGGTCTGCAGCAATGACAGGTCGTCGGCTTCGACCTTGCCCGACGGGCCGGCTTTCGTCAGATGCACCATCCCCGTGGCCGCGCCCTCGACGAGGACCCGCAGCGTGGCCCCGCCGCTCAGGTCGACATCGAGGCGCACCGTCTCGCCTTCGGAGACCTCGACCTGGCGGGTCAGCGCACGAAACCCGTCCGAATCGAACATGAAGACGACCAGGTGGCTGCCAGCCGAGAGACCGTCGATTCGGTAGCGCCCCTGCGCGTCCGAGTTGCTGGAGAGGTTGCGGGTGTGGATTTCGGCGAAGACCCCGCGCCCGCCGGCGTCGCGAATGGTGCCCGCGATGGCACTCGAGGCGCTCAGCTCGATGCGCGCGCCCCGGACGTCGGCGTCGGGCGGTATTCGGAGGCTCGTCTCGCCGAGCGCACCTGCGCGCCGGGCGACCAGCGTCACCGGCCCCGGAGAGAGGCCGTCGATGCGGAAGGTGCCGTCGGCGCGGCTCACGGTCGAGGCGGGCTGCTCGTCGCGGGCGCCCGAGTCGGACCCGTTGAGGCTCACGAGCGCGCCGGCCACCGGTTCGCCGCGCCTGTCGACGACCAGGCCCTCGACCGCGCGCGCCTCCTCGAGGACGATGTCGCCAGCCTCGGCGACGCCGTTCGAGCCGAGGCGCGCCTGCCTGAAGACGGTCTGCTTGCGCTCTGCCCCGACGCGGAAGATGACCGCGTCGCGGTGGGCGCGCACAGCGACCTCGAATCGCCCGTCGGGCGCGTCGATGGGCGCGCCGTCGACGAAGAAGCGGGCCAAGGGCCGCTCTGCGCCGTCGAGGACCCTGCCACGCAGCCGCGAGGGGGCCGCGAGCCGGATGACGACGTCGGTGTCGCCGCCGCGGGCGCTCGCCTCGCCGACGCTCTTGTCGAGGAAGGCCGACAGCAGGTAGGTGCCGGCCTGCAGGCCGACGATCTCGAACGCGCCGTCGGGGCCGACCGCGACGCCTTCGCCGGCGCGCGAGCCGCGGCCGCGCGGGTGGACGAACGCTCCGGCGGCCGGCTTGCCGTCCGGGTCGAGGACGGTGCCGGCGATCCGCTCGCCGAGCTCGAGCTCGACACTCCCGAGATCGACCTCGCCGCGCTCCGGGACGGCGACGTTCGGTCTTTCGGCGGGCCGAAAGCCGCGGGCCGAGAAGCGCACCCGATAGCTGCCGGCCTCGAGGCCGGCGAGGACCAGGACGCCGTCGTCGCCCGACGTGCTGTCGGTCGAGAAGCTCTCGTTGCGCTTGTGCACCTCCTCGAGCCAGGCCCCCGCGCGGGCCCCGGCGACCGGCGCGCCCCGAGCGTCGACCAGGCGGGCCCGGATGCTGCCGAGCGCCGACAGCTCGAGGCGCACCTCGCTCGCCGGCGCTTCGACCGAGACCTCGCCGGCGCCGTGGAGCGAGTGGTGAGCCATCAGCGTGACCGGCCCCGGTCCCTCGAGCTCGAGGCGGAAGGCGCCGAAGGCGTCGCTCGTCGCCACCCCGCGGCTCGCCCCGCGGGCGAGGACCTGGACCTCGGGCAGCGGCACGCCCGCCGCCGAGACCACCTGGCCGGTAGCCAGCGTGAGGGGCTCGAGCACGAGCACGATCTCCTCGTCGCGCGCGGCGAGGGTCGTGCTCGCGGGCCGGAAGCCCTCGGCCGAGGCCGTCAGCGTCGCGCCGGAGGTGACCCCTTCGAGGCGAAAGCGCCCTTGGGCATCGCTCCGAGCATCGGCGACTTTGCGGGTCCCCAGCTTTGCCGAGAGCGCCGCGGCGGGCACCGCGATCCCCGCCGGGTCGAGGACCTGGCCGACCGCGACGAGGGCCTCGTCGAGCGACAGCTCGACCCGGGCGACCGGCTCTGAAAGGACGACCTGCGCGCTCGCCGCCAGCCCTCCAAGGGATGCGGAGAGGCTGTAGGTGCCTGGGAAGAGCCCCTCGGCGCGAAAGGTCCCGTCGGCGGCGACGAGCGAGAGGGTCGCGTGCTCGGAGTAGAGGCGGACCGAGGCGCCCTGGGCAGGTATCCCGCGCGCTCGGACAGCGCCCTCGAGCACCCGTGGCCGCGGCAGGGTGATCGTCACCGGGGCGGGAGCGAGGAGCTTGAGCGGCAAGCCGGTCGGAAGGTAGCCCGGGGCGTTGGCGGCGAGGTAGTGGGGGCCTGGGCCGAGCCCGTCGATCAGAAAAGCTCCGTCGGGTCCGGTGGTGGCTTCGACGAAGCGGGGCAGCAGCGCCGAGACCGCGGTCACGAGGACGCCGCCGAGCGGGCGCGCCTGCTCGTCGACGACCCGGCCGCCGAGCCTTCTCGGACTTGTGAGTTGGAGGACGACCGAGTCGCCGTTTTCGACCGCGCGGCGAAAGGCAGGGGCGTACCCCGGCGCGCTCGCGAGGAGGGTGAAGCGGCCGGCCCGCGACGGCGAGAACGAGAACTGGCCGTCGGCCCCGGTGTGCGCCGATTCTTGAGGCAGCCACTCGCCTTCGCGACGGCTGACGAGCAGGGCGACCCTGGCCGCTGCGGCGCTGCAGCCGCATTCGAGAAGCCGCTTGTGGCACGTCGGGCACTCGCACGGCTCGGAGGTCAGGCTCGATGCCTCGTCCAAAGCAAGATGCACGTCGGCCAAGAGCGGCTGGCCGCGCTCGTCGACGACCTGGCCCGAGACCCGCGCGAGCCGGCGCTCGCCATCCTTGGAGACCGGCGAGGAGAGCCTGCGCTCGGCCCGCTGGTGAGCGTGCGTGAGGGCAGCGAGGTTGTAGTCGCCTTCGTCCTCGGGCCAGAGGGCGTAGGCGAGCGCGCCGATGGCGAGCAACGCCAGCAGTGCGGTCCCGAGACGCTTCAAGTCGAGCTTCCTCCGCGACACTCCGGCGAGGGAGTGTAACGCGAGGAAGCCCTTGATTCACGTCGGAGCCAGGGCGAAGACCTAGGCGCCCGGCTCGAGGGTGCAGATGGCCTTGGGCTGCTTGATACGCGGCAGGACCACCTCGAGGACGCGGAAGGGGTGGTTGAGCCTCTCGGGCCCGAGGTGGGCGACCGCCAGATCGAGGGCGAGGGCCAGATCGAGGTTCTGGGGGCCGGCGGCGACGAGGACGGCCGAGTCGCCGCGAAGCAGGTTGGACTGGAACACCCCGCCGCCGAGGAAGGTGCGGACGGTGTCGAATTCCAGGACGCCGGTGCGCTCGTGCACACGGTGCAGCAAGGCGAACAGGCGCGGCGAGGTGACCAGGACGTAGGGCGCGAAGTAGCCCTCGCCCGTAAGTCGCTCGGTGGCGGCGACCACGGAGGCGAGGCCCCCCCCGGGCTCGTCCCATCGGCCGAGCGAGGCGACGAGCCGCCCCTCGCAGGTCAGCAGACCCGGGATGCCGAGCCCCTTGTCGCCGTAGAAGATGAGCTCGTCCTCTTTCTGGGCACAGGAGGCGGCGGCGACCGCGGCGGCCGACAGATCGAGCGGCAGGTTGTGGTCGTGGGCCGCCTGGATGTCGCGCCAGTGGAGCAAGAAGTCCTTGTAGATGATCGGCAGCGTCTTGAAGCTGCGCGAGGAAGGGGAGAGCGCCGGGTCTTCGCCGTCCCCCGTGAGGCTGAGCGTGCCGGGTGTCCGGCTTCCGAATTCGTGGAAGGGCACCGCCTGAACGCCGGCGCCGAGCGGCCCGTAGAGATCGATGAAGCGCCGGCAGACGAGGTAGCGGCGCGCGGTCGAGACCACGAGCTCGTGGAGTTGTTGACGCTCTTCCGGGTTCAGCGGGTTGTCGCTTTCGCCGAGCAGCTCACCTATCGACATGGAGACCCTCCGCACGCGCGAGGCCGGCACGCGGGAGGGAGCGCTCGGATGGCGCGTCGGGAGTGCGCCCCCGCCCTGCGAAGCCTGATGGCTCGGCGCAAGGTGGGCAGAGGCTCGACGGGGCGCAAGGCGCCGGGGGACTCAGCGCAAGGCGGGCGCCGCGTTCACGAGCTTGCCGTCGCGAAAGGTCGCGCTGCGTTTGCCGAGCGGCCAGGTCCAGACCTCGGACTTGACCCCTTCGACCCACTCCTGGCGAATGCTCTCAGGCCGTCCCCAAGCCAGGGTGGCCGCGTGCGTGTCCATACCGGGCTCGAGCCGCTTCTCGCGAATCGCCGCGCGCAGCTCGGGCGGATACTCGTCGAGGGCGGGCGTCGGGTCCTTTTCGCAGAGGATCTGGTCGACCGCCGAGAGGAACTCCTCGCGGGTCTTGATGCCCTGGCGCAGCACCGCGACGTAGGGGCGGCTCTTCGGCTGGCCGACCACCGACAGGTAGAGCCAGGGTACGGTCCGCGGCGAATAGAGCGGGCGGCGGGTGACCACCAGGCTCGTCGGGAACTCCACCTTCTCGACGCGCACCTTCGAGCCCAGCGCGAGCAGGTCCTCGGGTGCCCCGGGCAGGATCGGATGGCCCGACGGATCGACGAGCAGCTCGATGCTGTCGGGAGGCAGCGGGCTGATGAGCCTCCGGGTGCTGTCGGTGAAGAAGGGCATCACGTGGTTGCTCGCCCGCAGGTGCAGGGTCTTGCCCTCGAGGTCGCGGGCAAGCCCGACCCGGTCCTCGTCCGGCAGCAGCGAAGTCGAAGCGCAGCCGGCGGCCAACGCGAAGAGGACGACGGGCAGGAACCGGAGGGTGGGAACAGTCATGGTCGCCTCGTATCAAGGTCGCGCGCACGCGCGCAAGCGAGCGGCCGGTCGGACAGGGGCCTTGAAAGAGCCGCCGCCTGGGCGCTGGCAGACTATCGCATGGGGCAGGAGGCGGGCCTGCGAGCGTCCCCTCAAACGTCCTGCCGGATCGCCGGAGGAGCTGCCGCACGGGGGGCTTGGCTGCGGGCCGTCGATTGCGGCCCCCCTGCCCAGTCTCTAGGTTTCACTTGCGCTAACCGTGCACGCAATGAGGAGTTTTTCATGGCCAAGCGGGGAAGTGAGAACCAGGACTACTACAAGCTGCGCGGGGGGGAGACCGGGCGCAGAACCTATGCCGAGGAGCGGGCCAAGCTCAGCATGGGCAGTGAGCCGGTGCGCCCGGCGGCCAGCCCCAAGGCCGCGGCGGCCAAGAAGCCTGCGGTAGGGGCCAAGGGAGCCGGAGTCGAGACCGCCAAACGGGCCAAGAAGCGCCGGGCAACCAAGACCAGGGCGCAAGACGAGGAGGAGGGCCGGCACGAGGTCATCGATCGAATGGTCGGAGCCCAGGCGCCCACGGCGCCCACGAACCGGCAGCTTCCCCCGGCCGAGCGCTCGACCGAATACGCCGATTTGCTGCGCACGGTGCGCGAGGACCTCGAGACCATCCACCGGTCGGCTCGCGCCTTGGTCGGCTCGCTCATCGACCTGGCGCGAGCGCCGATGCGCCTGCTGCGCCTGATGCGCCCGGTGCGCGCGACCTGAAGACGTGTCGGAGAATCCTTCGAGCGAACGACCGGTCGGCCCGAGCCCTTCGGCAGGCTCGGGGCAGGCCAGAGTCAGGGGTCCCTCGACTTCGGGCGGGGTGAGCGGAGGTGGCGAGCCGAGGTTCGGGTGATTTCGCGATTCGGTCGCCAGACCAGAGACGGGCGCGGGCGAGGTGATGGGGGGCGACGCGTGGGTGTCGACGACTCGGGCATCGCCATCAGCAGGGCAGTCGGGGAACGTGCCGCCCGCTCGATGCAGGCGTTGGTCTCCGGGGCCCTCAAGCCCCTGTTGCGCCGGGCGACGACGCTGATGCCGCCCAATCCCAATGGGCGACGCTTCTGCATCCTGCACCTCGACGGGGTCTCGCGCGCCACGCTCACTCGGGCGCTCGAACGCGGACAGATGCCCTTTCTTGCGCGGCTGCTTCGTGGAGGCAGCTATCGGCTCTCGGACTGCTGGTCGGGGGCGCCGGCGTCGACGCCCGCATTCCAGGCGGGCCTGCTCTACGGCATCCGCGACCCCGACATCCCGGGCTTTCTCTGGTACGACCGGGCGCGCCACCACGACGTGCGCATGGATCGGTCGGCCGACGCGGGCCGGGTCGAGTCGGGCCTGTCGGGCAGGGGCGAGGCCCTGATGCGCGACGGGAGCACCTCCTTCTCCATCTTTGCCGGGGGCGCCGACGTCAACGCGCTCTCGATGGCCGGGTGGTCCTCCGACCACGTACAGCTCGTGCCCACCGGCCACGACCACTGGCACCTGGCGGCCGCGTCGGTGGCCCACTCCTTGACCGCCGCGCGGGTCCTCGGCCGATTGGTGAGCGAAGGCGGCGGGGCGATCTCCGACTTTTTCCGCTGGTCGGCCAGCGTCGGGCGCATCCAGCACGAGCCGACCTTCCTGCTGCACCGGTTCGGCTTGGCGATTGGCGCCCGCGAGGCGGCCACCTGGGGCACGGTGCTCGATCTGGTGCGCGGGGTGCCCGCGCTCTACGTCTGCTTCAGCGACTACGACGAGATCGCCCACCGGCGCGCTCCCGACAACGGCGTCTCGCTCGCTTCCCTGGTCGGCATCGACTGGGCGCTCGCCCGGATCTTCGCGACGGGCGCGGCGGTCTCCGAGCTCAACTACGACTTCTACGTCCTCTCCGACCACGGGCAGGTCGACACCCGGCCCTTCGAGGAGGTCACCGGCCTGAGCCTGCTCGACTACATGGCGCTCGCGGTCCCCGAGGACCAAGGGCCTCCGCGGGTGCCCGAGGAGGTGGTGCGCGACATCGGGCGCTTTCGCAAGGTCGACCGGGCGACCGGGGCGCTCCCCTCGAGCCTGCAGCAGCGCGCGAAGGAGGCGATGCTCGAGGCCGCCCGCGCCATCGCGCTTGCCCGGGGCGACAGCGAGTGGCTCAAGGTGCTCGACGAGGTGGTCTGCGTCGACGCGGGCGACATCTCGCACATCTACTTCGGGCGCGAGGCCCGCCCGCTCGAGGCCAGCGAGATCGAGCAGCGCTACGGCCGCATCCTGAAGGTGCTCACATCGAGCGAGGCGATTGGCATCGTCGCCGCCCGCGGCGGGCGCGCGGGCATCGCCTGGTATCGCGGGCAGCGGATCGATCTCGCCGATCCCGCCCAGACCCGCGAGCTCGCCCTGGGCTACGGCGGCCTGCTGGTCGGGGAGTTTCTCGAGAAGATGGTGCGCATCCCCTCGGCCGGCGATCTCATCGTCTACGGCAACGGGCTGCCCGACGGCAGCAACGTCGCCTTCGCTTGGGAGTTCGGCTCACACGCGGGGGTCGGGCGCGACGAGGTCGAGACCTTCGTCATCCACCCGGCCCAAATCGACTTCGACTTTGGCCGCGTGCACCACGGCTCGGACCTGCACGAGTTTTTCGTCGCCCGCTACCTGCGCGGCCGGCCCCTCTCCCGGTAGCGGCCTCGGGCCTTCGCCGTCCCGGCCTCGGTGCCTGGATGGGAGTTGAAATCCTTCCCGCTCGGTCGCGCACCGCTGACCGAGGAACCTCGCCGGGAACTCTTTTTTAGTTTGCAGCGAGCCGCCCCCACCCGATCGAAACTCTTTTGAGCCTCCGGCGGGCCGAAATTCCTCCCGATCGCAACTCTGAAGAGTTCCCGACGGCCGGCCCCCACCCGATCGAAACTCTTTTGAGCTCCGGCGGGCCGAAATTCCTCCCGATCGCAACTCTGAAGAGTTCCCAGCGGCCGGCCCCCATCCGATCGGAACTCTCTTGAGTTTCCGGCGGGCCGAAATTCCTCCCGATCGCAACTCTGAAGAGTTCCCAGCGGCCGGCCCCCACGCGATCGGAACTCTTTTGAGTCCCTGTCGAGGTGGAGCCCCGCAGACGCGCGCCTCGGTTCGCCGACCAGAGCGGCTTGATGTTCAGGTGGGCAGCCGGAATGCGGTCTGCCGCGCATCTTTCAAGGTGCGGCCGTCCGCTGCCTCGAAGGCCAGGGTGGCCCCGGCGGGAAGCGGTGTTGGGAGCGCACCGAGCTTCGCGGGGAATCCGTTCTTGCCTGCTCGTCTGCGGCTCGAGCTCGAGCCGCGCGCGGCTGGTTTCCGAGCAGCCGTGTACCTAGCTTGCTGCGAAGATCGACCGGCTCACGAGGAGGTAGGCGCTCGATGGTGAGGGCTGGTGAGAGGGCAACCCTTGCCGAGACGCTGACGCGGCTGGTCGAGGCAACCGAGCGGCTGGTGCGCGAGAACGTGCGCCTTGCCCGCAGCGAGCTCAAGCGCGAGGCGGGCGAGCTGGGCCGCCGCTCCCTGTGGCTGGCCGGCGCGGGAGCGCTGCTGCTGGTCGGGGTGGGGCTCGTCAACGCCTCGGCGGCCGTCGTCCTTGCCGCCTGGCTCGGGGCGGCCCCAGCGCTGGCGGGGCTCGGGCTGCTCAACTTGCTGGCAGGGGCGGTGCTCCTTGCCTGGAGGCTCAAGGCGAGCAGGGCCGCGGCTCAGGGCCGCAGAGCGCCTGCCGAGGCGGTGGCAGTGGAGGTCGAGACGGTCGGAGGTGGCGGTGGGGCCGCCGTCTAGGCGGTTGGTGGCAGGTCGAAGGGGGAGCGAGCAATGCCGGAGAGAGTCGAGCAGTTGAACGAGCCGAAAGCGATCCAGGAGGAGATCGACCGGGCGCGCGCCGAAATCAGCCGCTCGGTGCTCACCCTGCGCGAGCGGGTCGACGAGGCGACCGACTGGCGCACCTGGGTGCGCCGACGCCCGGTGCTGGTGGTGGTCGCGGCCTTGACGGTCGGGCTCTGGCTCGGGTGGCGCAGGGGAGAGTAGGCCTTGGGCCCCGTGAGGGCTGGCGCTGAAAAAGGAGGAGAAGGGATGAACGGCGGCAACGGACACGAGCAGTCGACGCACCCCGGGGGAGACGGGGCGGCCGAGCTCGAGCAGAGGCTAGGGGCCCAAGTCGAGCAGGTCCGCTACGCGGTGAGCGCCTGGAACCAGAAGGCCCTCTCCGTCATGCGTGAGTACCCGGGCACCTGCCTGCTGTGCGCGGTGGGGGCGGGGTTTCTCATCGGCAGACTCGCCTCGCGCCGCTAGCGGGTGCGGCAAGGAGCCAGCGATGCAGGACAACGAGCGACGGGACGACGGTCATGTCGAAGAGGTGCTGCGCCACTCGCGGGCGATCCGCAGCGAGACCGAGGCGCTGGTCGGCGAAGCGCGCGCGGCGGTCGACCAGCTCAACCGCACCCTCGATCTGCGCGGCCGCATGGAGCGCCACCCCTACGCGACGATGGCCGCGGCCCTGGGGGTCGGGTACGTGCTGGGCGGAGGGCTGTTTACGCGCCTGACGGGCAGGGTGCTGCACTTCGGGGCGCGGGCGCTGCTGTTGCCGCTGGTGCGCGAGGAGCTCGCCGAGCTGGGGGCCGCGGCGCTCTCGAAAGGGCCTGCCGAGGGCTACGAGGGGAGCGAGGACGGCAGCGGCGGAATGTGAACGTGGCCAAGGAGCAAGCGATGAGGCTCGGGGACCTGAGGAAGATGGACCGCGGTGAGCTGCTGGAGGCGCTGGGCATGGAGCCCGAACGCAAGGCGAGCGACTGGCTGTTGCCGGGAATCGGGCTGTTCGCCCTGGGCCTGATGGTCGGCGCCGGGGTGGGGATGCTCGTCTCGCCCAGGCTGATGCCGCGGATGAAGGGCGAGGTCGAACCGGGGTGGGCTGGGCCGGGCGAGATGCCCGAGTCGACGACCCACTCGCAGGCCGCGGCGCGTCCTTGACCAGGCCAGCCTGAGAGCGCTACGAAGACCGGGTGAATACCGGACGGATTGTCATTGCAGGCGTCGCGCTCGTAGGGCTGGTCGCGGGATTGGCCGGAGGCTGTGGGGCTCAGGATGTCGAGGGGCCCGCCCCGCGGCCCAGGCCTGCCCAGTGTCGCTCAGTTGAGCTGATGGCGCCCGCGCTGCAGTCGGCACTCAGGAGCGGCAAGGCCGAGGGGCTGCGCGAGGTCATCGAGCGCAACAAGCTGCTCGAGCCCCAGCCCGATGGCTCGCCCAGCCCGGTCCAGACGCTCCTGTTCGTCAGCCTGCGCACCCTGAGCGCGATGGCCGAGGACCCCGCCGAGCCCGGCGCGCCCGCGGGCGGCTACTGCAACGACGCCTTGCCGCCCGCCCCGCGCGACGCCAACCGCACGTGCGAGGCGCGGCGCATCATCCGCACCTTCGTGCGCGAGGGTAAGGGCCTCGAGGCGCTCGGGCTGCTCGACCCGCTGCTCGCCGGGATCGTCGACTACATCGTCGGCAACCCGCCCTCGGCGCAGGAGCCGCACTACGAGCTGGCGACCGCGCTCTCGGCGACCTGTTCGAAGGCCTACTGCCGCACCGAGGACACCCTGGACTTGGTCTCGGGCCTGCTCGCCTTCCTCGAGCCGAACGCGGGGCAACCGGACCGCCCGAAAGCCATCCTCGGCAAGCTGACCGCGCTCTTCTCGCACCCGAGCATCGTCGATGCCCTCGGGCTGGTCGCCGACCACATGGGCGAGGAGGAGCTGATCGTCTTCGGTAACCTGCTTCTCGACAACCTGATGGTGCTGCCGACCGACCCCGACAAGTTCCCGACCGCCTACCATCGCGGGTTGGAGATCGCGATCAACGACCTGCTCACCTCGGCCGGGATCACCCGGGAGAGCGAGCAGTACGGGGACCTGCGCCGGGCGCTCGACGAGGTGATCGGACCGCACGAGAAGGCCGACGAGTCGTTGCCGCACGGGGAGCTGCGCCCGGTGCTCTACGATCTGCTCGATCCGGGGCGCCCACAACCGGTCCTCGGTCCCCTGCAGAAGGTGCTCGGGTGCGTTCGCAAGAACGACCCGAGCTCCTCGCTGATGCGCATGGTGTTCGCCCTCGCCTACAAGGAAGGCCTGGTCGGTCTCGACGAGATCTTCGGCGTGCTCGAGGGGCTGGCCCAAATGGACGAGCGGGCGAGCCTGGTGACCTTCGCGAGGCTCTCTGTCGCGATGATTCGCGAGGACGAAGAGGGTACGCGCGCCTTCAGGCGCATCTGTGCCGCGGTGCTCGACACCCGGCCGCCTGCCGAGGGCGAGAGGTCGAACGCGGAGCTCATCCTCCCGGTCGCAGCCGACCTGTTCGAGGACGGCGCGGTCGGGGAAGCCATCTGCGTCACCGACACCTTGCTCCATGGCTGCGCGGGTGGCGAGAGGCCAGCCTGCCCGCACCTCGCCGTTCCCTGAGATTCGCCGTGCCGGGGGCACGCTTCCCGGAGGGCCGGTTCGTTTCGGCCTTCGTGCCCGGCCGGCGAGAACGCGAGCACGAGGGCTGCCGCTCCGGCTGTCGACGGGCGCATCGCTGTGCCTCCCTACCACGCCGCGGTCGAGAAGCTTGGGCTGTCGACTCTCGCCTCGTCGCAACGCTGGCGGCGCGGTCGCCGAGACGGCGGCTACGAACCTGGCCGTTCGGCGCTGCCCTGCTGCCTGGCGGGGGCAAACCGCTAGCTCGACGCCCCCCTGTTTGGGGATTCGGTGGGCTGCGGAGGCTCTGTCGGCCGCCGTCAGCGCCCCCTTGCACGTGCACGGCCCCGTCATCGGTCGCCGTCAGCGCCCCCTTGCACGTGCACGGCCCCGTCGTCGGTCGCCGTCTGCGCCCCCTTGCACGTGCACGGCCCCGCCGTCGGTCGCCGTCTGTGCCCCCTTGCACGTGCACGGCCCCGCCGTCGGTCGCCGTCTGCGCCTCCTTGCGCCTCAGGGCAGGCGTCGCCGGGCGCCGAGCCAGGCTCCCGACGAATCGGCGGGCCGGCAAACCCGGTCCAACGCGCTCTGATGCCGCCACGGCAGGATTCCGGAGGGTGCGCCTTCGTGCGCCTTCGTGCCGGCCGCCGGGAACGCCAGCACGTAAGGTTGGGGCTCCGGGCCTCGATGGGCGCATTGCCATGGGCCCCCTGCCACGCCGCGGTCGGGAAGCTTGGGCTGTCGAACCTCGACTGTCGACTCTCGACGGGCGCACCTACGCCGACTTCGAGCCCGCGGGCGGGCCCTCGGAACCGAGCGGGGCGAACAGCGGGAGGCAGCCCTTGCCGTTGGTGCCGATGCGCTCGTGGGGCATGTAGTCGCGGCCAGAGCGGAAGTACTGCAACGGGGAGTAGTGGAGCAGGTTCGACACGCGGCTCGTGTAGATGCACGCGTACTGCTCGACCTGCTCGCCGAAGCGGCTGTTCTCGTTGCCTTCCTTGAACAGAAGGCCCCAGTGCGAGTTGTAGCCCTCCTCGATGAGCGCCTCGAGCTTGTCCGCCTCGGCGCAGGCCTCCTTGAAGCAGCGGCGCAGCCTCTCGAGCTCGCCCTTCTCGCGCCGCCTCGCCTCCTCGAGGGCTCGACGCTCCCGCGGGTCGAGCGAGCCGTCGCGGTCGAGCTGGCGCTCGAGCCCGCTGAGGGTGAGCTTGCGGGAATTGACCTCGTCGTCGAGCTCGGCGCGCAGCAGCTCGAGGCTCGCCAGGCGCGCGATTTCCGGGGTGCGCGCGTCGGTGTAGGCGATCTCCTCCTCGAGCTCCTCGATGATCATGCAGGTGCGCCACAAGCTCGACTTCTTGCTGCGCAGGATGTCGCCGTAGATGTGGTCGCCGACGTAGAGGATGCGCTCGCCGCCGATGCCGCACATCTGCTCGAAGTCGGCGAGGTTGCCGCCCTCGTAGACCCGGCCGCGCTCGAGCGAGCGCGCCTCGCCCAGCGGCTTGCCGGTCTCCGGGCTCATCTCGAGGAAGGGCTTGCCACGGCCGAAGAAGCCCGGCTTCGAGGCGCCGCAGACGATGAGGTCGAAGTAGTTGCGCCAGCTCGGATACTCCGGCAGGCAGCCGTCGAGCAGGTAGCGCATCAACAGGTCGGTGTAGTCCCAATGCGAGTTGGTCAGGAGGAAGAGCTTCTTGCCCCCCGAGCGCAGCTTGTGCAGCGCGGGCCCGAGCTCGGGGTCGCGGGTGATGAAGCGCGGCACGTCCCGGCGCACTTCGCTCTTGAGGCTGTTGTCGCGGTGGACTTCGTCGATGCTCTCGCGGATGTCGAGATAGAGCCGGTCGGGGTCGACCCGCTGCTGCTGCCGTTCGAGCAGCTCGATGATTTCGGCGTACAGGCAGGCCTCCGGCAGCGCGAAGAGCGTGTCAATCCACGCGAAACGCTCGGCCTTGAGGCTTATCTTCTCGTCCCGATAAAGCCGGCGCTTCTCGTCCGCGTCGAGCAGCCGCCGGCCGTGGTAGGCGCGGCCGACGTGCGCATAGCGGTCCATCTTGAGCAGGTTGCCTCTGGCGCGATCGACGGCGAGGCCGCGCATGACGAAGGAAGGGTCATAGCGGATGGCGAGGATCGACTCGGGATAGCCGCGCTTTTCGACAAGACGTGCCAGGGTCAGGTCGTACGAGAGCTGCTCGAGCGCCGGCTTGGTGTAGATGGCCAGCGTGTAGTCCATGTCGAAGCCGACCAGGTCGATCTTGCTCATCCGCAGGTTGCGGTTCACGTAGACCTGGCGGCTGCGGTCGACCTCGCGCCGGCCACCGGGCGCCAGGAGATTGCGCAGGTCCGGGTCGCTGAGCAGGTCGTTTCGAGGGGGCGCAGTGGGGAGGGTTGTCTGGCGGCTCGCCATACGGTGTCGTCCTCGGGGTAAGAGCGCTCGAACGAGGCTCATCCGGTGTGCTTCAGGTAGGAGATTGCCCCGGCCGGACCGAGCGCGCCTGTCCAACCCCACCGCGCGCGGCTGGAAGCTCGTTCGCGACAGCTCGTGGAGAGTCCCCCTCGGGTGAGGCCAAGCGCGGCAGATCGGGACGCTGCCCGGCGGCCGTTTCTCTCCATAACACGCAGGGTTAGCTCGTTCCAACCGAAGCTTGGGCCTCGGCCCCGCCCCAGCTCGGGTGGGGACGGCCGCTTCGGCCGCTTTCTTGCCCGTCGGCTAGGGGCATGCGATCGTCGGTCTGCGCCCGTCGGCCGGGCGTTTGGGAGCCTCCGAATGGGTGAGGGCAAACAGCCCAAACGGCCTCACAGTCGGGCCAAGCCTGGTAGCTCGCGCGGCGGGCAGGAGCCCGAGCTTGCGGCCCGCGTGGTCGAGCTCGAATCGCGGGTCGCGCAGATCGAGCGGATGCTGCGCCCCGAGCCGAAAGCCGAGCCCGCGCAGCCCCGAGGCAGGAAAAAGCCGCGCTGTCCCGGCTGTCACCTCGAGGTCGGCACCATCGCGCGCGGGCGCTGCCCCTGGTGCGGCTTTCTGTTCGCCGCGGTCGCCCCCAAGGCCCGCAGTCGCCGCAAGCTGGGCTCCTGAACCGGTCGGCCGAGCAGGGCAGGGCGCCGTTCGACACTCGACGCAGCGCTCGCCAATCGGGTAAGAGTCTGAGGCCATGGCTCGTCGCTACACGCTCTCGGCGCGGATGGAGGAGGGGGCCCTTGCCGAGCTCTTCAAGGCTCAGGTCGAGGGCGGCGGGGAGGTCCTCGTCAAGCTCTTCAACCCGCGGTTTAGCGACCCCGCGTACGCGCGGGCGCTTGGCGAGAACGGGGCGCGCACCTTCGCGCTCGGACACCCCCAGGCGCTCGGGTACGAAGAGGTGGGCATGGTGCGTGGGCGCATCGCCGCGGTGCGCGCCCAGGTCGACGGCTTCAACCTCGGCGACGCGCTGCGACGCCTGATGTCCAAGGAGGTCGTCCTCCCGCCCCCGCTGGCGCTGTTCATCGTCGCCGAGGCCGCACAGACGGTGGCCTGTGCCCACGCGACCGACTGGGCCCATGGCGCGATCACCCCGGGCAACATCCTTCTCGGGTTCGACGGCAAGGTGCGCGTGGTCGACTTCGGCGCCCTCGAGGCGATGGTCGCCTCGCCGGTCCTCAAGGCCATGGCGAGCAAGGGCCGGCACGCCTATCGCGCGCCCGAGCAGAAGAGTCCGGGGGCAGGCAAGCCGGCCGGCGACGTCTACAGCCTCGGCGCCATCGCCTACGAGCTGCTCACCTTGCGCGAGGTGGCGCAGGTGCGCGGCGGGGGCCTGTCGACCAAGCGCGATACCCTACTGGCACCCTCGCGCCTCGACAGGCGGTTGAACGCCCGAATCGATCCGGTCGTGATGCGCGCGCTGGAGATCGCCCCGGCGCGCCGTTACCGCTCGGCGGCCGAGCTTTCGGAGGCTCTGCGAGGGCTGTTCTCGGTTCTCGGCTACGCCCCGGGCGCCAACGAGCTCGCGCGCTTCGTGCGCGACATCTTTCCCAACGAGGTGACGGTCGGCCCGGTCGGCGGCGAGCTGCCGATGGTCGAGCCCTTTGCGCTCGATCAGGTCTTCGGGGAGCTGCCGTCGGCGCCGCAGGAGGTCGCCTTCGACTTCCAGGACCGCATCTCCTACACCATGGCCGCGCCGGGCGAGGACGAGCCGACCGCGGAGACGGTGCCCCAGGCCCCAGAGGTTGCGGCAAGCTCCGAGGCTGAGGAGTTCGAGGAGTGGGAGGCGCCGCCCGGGGTGATGTCCGAGGCGCCGCGGCTGGCGCGCAACCTCCACCGTTCAGGGCCGCAGGAGGAGGCGCGGGTCGCGTCGGTGAACCACGGCCCGACGGAACCTGCGCCGACGCCACGGCGAGCGCGCGCAAAAATCGCCGACCGCGCGGATACGCCGCTCGAGACACCGGCGGGCGACACGCTCGACAGCGGGCTGGCCGCTCCGAAGCAGGCGAGCACCTCCCACGACTGGCATGTTCCCCCGCCGACGTTCGAGCCGCCGCCTGAGCGCCCGCGGGTGGGCGCCGGGGTCTGGCTCGTGGCGATGCTCGGGTTTGCCCTGCTCTCCGGGCTCGTCTACTTCTCGCTCGGCAAGAAGCTTGGGGCCAAGACGGCGCTCCTGGCGAACGTTGCCTCCGCGCACCTGGCGCCGCCGGTCGCGTTCACGCCGGGCGAAACGGAGCCCCTGGCGCCTGCGAAAGCCGAGCCTCCTGCTGAAGCCACGCTGACGCTCGAGGCGAACGTGCCGGCCGCGGTCTTCATCGACGGCAAGGACATCGGCAAGGTGACTCCGCTCGTCGACTACAGCCTGCCGCCCGGCAGGCACACCGTCTTGCTCGTCTACAAGCGGCTGATGAAGGAGCTCACGGTCGAGCTCGAACCCGGCGCGCACGAGAAGCGCGTCGAGAAGCTCGGCCGCCCATCGACCAAAAAGACGAAGCGGCGCAGCAGCAAGCGCCGATGACCAGTCGCGAGGGCGCAGCGATGAAGAACGGCGAGCACGCTCCGGCGCAGGCAGACTCTCAGGGTGCGGTGCGTGTCTTCCTCGTCGAAGATCAGCCCAAGCTGCTCAAGAACCTGGTCAAGCTGCTCTCGGCGCATCCGGAGGAGGTCGAGATCGTGGGCACGGCGCTCGATGGCGAGAGCGCACTGGTCGAGTGCGCGCGCCTGACCCCTGAGCTCGTGCTGCTCGATCTCGAGCTGCCCGGAATCGACGGCATCGAGGTGACCGCGCGTCTGAAGCGCACGCACCCGGCCATCGACGTGCTCATCCTCACCTCCTTCGACGACGAGACGAAGGTCTACGAGGCCATCCGCGCCGGCGCCTCCGGGTATCTCGTCAAGCGGGTGAGCATCGACAAAATCCTCTCGAGCATCCGCGAGGTGCGCCTCGGGGGCGTGGTGCTCGAGCCGGTCATCGCCCGGCGCTTCTGGAACTCGTTCCAGGGCGCTCAGGCCAAGCCAGAGATCAAGGTCGATCCGTACGGGCTGACCCCCGCCGAGCTCGAGGTGCTCGCCTTCGTCGCCAAGGGCCTGTCCAACGCCGAGGTTGGGCGGGTGATGAGCATCGAGCGACGCACCGTGCGCACGCACCTGACGCACATCTACCGCAAGCTCGGCGTCAACACGCACGTCGAGGCCGTGCTCAAGGCGATGCGGGCGGGGCTCGTCGAGCTCTAATTTGCGGCGTCGCGGGGGGAAACGTTCTGACGAGCGATAGCCGGCCAGCCGCGAGGGTAGTCGCGGGCTCTTCGACAGGGCACCGGTCCCCTCGAACTCCCTCCTCACTTACAGGGCACCGATGTTCCTCGAGGGTTGAGCACGAGCGTCGAGTCGATAGGAGGCCTCTCCTCGACCGGTTGCGGCCAGCCTTCCACCTGCTTGCGCGTGCTTCAGCGTCCAGTCCGCGGTTCGTTCATGGGACGCAGCCGGGCGAGGGCCCGGTGCAAAGCTCGGGGTGAGCGGGCGCGGTGCCTCGGTCGGGGAGCGCTTCGCGCCGCCGATCGAGTTGCCCCCTGGCCCCATCGCGCACGGCCCGGGAAGCGAATCGGAAAGGAAACGCCCCCTCCTCGACGACCGAGGAGGGGGCGTTCTTGGTGGTGTGCCCAGCATGGGCGTGACTTGGAGGTGCAAGTCCTCTGGGGAACCTGGCCGTAGGGACCCCGAGCGAGAAGTCAGCAGAGGTCGTAGTAGCGGTCGTGCGGCAATGGCAGGGATGGCGAGCGCCTACCGAGAAGCCAGCAGGCGCCGGCGACGCGAAGGGCTGAACGGGAGGGAGAGCAAGGCAGCAGCTTTGGCGCCGCCTTTGAAGTG
>DHSB01000225.1 GCA_002408385.1 Myxococcales bacterium UBA5297 | reverse complement strand
ACGAGGGCTGTGGACTTGTGGAGGACGGGCCACTCCGCTGTGGACAGCCGTGTGGACGACAAAATGCGCCGCCCACAAGGCTGCCCACAGCTTCGTAAGCCGGCCCGTTCACCACAAGGCCCACAGCCCCGACGACGAGTTAAATCTGGTCGAGACCTGGACGACGCCCTGCGACTCGGCCACAGTCTCACCCGTCACGCGGCTAGGCCCCAGGGGGGTCAATGCTCGTGAGAAGCAGGGGGTCAAAGGCCCTGAGAGCCGGCAGCCCCGGTGAAGACGCCTTCTCCAGCGACCAGCCGGACTGGCCGGACGGAGGCCTGCGTTGCCGCGCGGCAACGCGATCTCGCGCGCCGCCGGAAGCGAATGAGATCGAGACCGCCGCCCCAGTCTCGGCGGAGCTTCCCTACCGGGGGGCACGCGCCCGCGCTCAGGTGGCGGTGTCGAGAGGAGCCCCCATCGCTCGCTCCGAGGTCCGATAAGCCCACGGCCGACTTGAGCCCCCGGGGTGAGTCTGCTACGCAAGCGCCCGTGCGAATCCTCATCTCGAACGACGACGGCATCCAGGCCGAGGGCCTCCACGCGCTGCACGACGAGCTCGCTCAGTTCGCCGAAGTCTGGGTCGTGGCGCCCGACCGTGAGCAGTCGGCCACCTCCCACTCGATAACTCTGCAGCGGCCCTTGCGAATCAAAGAGCTGCGGCCCCGCTGGTATCAGGTCGACGGCACGCCGACCGACTGCGTCTACGTGGCCCTCAACCACCTGATGCGCGACGCGAAGCCCGACGTGGTCTGCGCGGGCATCAACCACGGGCCCAACGTCGGCAACGACGTCCTCTACTCGGGCACCGTGGCCGCGGCGATGGAGGCCGCCTCGCTCGAGGTCTCGAGCATCGCCTTCTCGCTGGCCGCGGGCCTCGACTTCCGCCAGGCGGCACGGTTCGCCGCGCTGCTGACCCGCGAGACCGCCGGGCGGCCGCTGCCGGCCGGCACGCTGCTCAACGTCAACATCCCGGGCAATTCCTCCTCCGCCTTCGCCGTCACCCACCTCGGCAAGCGCAGCTACGGCTCATCGGTGGTCGAGAAGGTCGACCCCCGCGGCCGGCTCTACTACTGGATAGGCGGCGGCGAGGCGCAGTACGACGACATCCCCGGCTCGGACTGCAACGCGGTCTTCGGCGACGGGCTCATCTCGATAACCCTCCTCAACCTCGACATGACCGACCACCCGCTGCTCGGGTCGCTGCGCGGCTGGCAAGTCCCCGGGTTCGAGCTGAGCCAGGCCAAGTCGTACTCCGGCGAGAGATGACCGCCGGGGGCGCGCGTCGAAGCCGCTCGCTCGGCTCGATGGCCGGGCTGCTCGCGGTCGCGCTGGGGCTGGCGGGCTGTCCGCCCGCCGGCGTCCAGAAGAAGCCGCCGGTCGAGCTGAAGGGCCACCCCGAGCCGAAGCTGGTCGGCGCCGAGCACACCGTTCAGCCCGGCGAGACGCTCTGGCGCATCGGCCAGACCTACGGGGTCTCGGTCGCGGAGATCGCGCTGGCGAACGGGCTCTCCGACGCGACGAAGATCGCCGTCGGGCAGCGGCTCTTCATCCCGGGCGCGGCCAAGCCGGCGCCCAAGCCCGCGGTCGGCACACCGGAGCCCAAGCCCGAGCCGCCGAAGGTGACGCCCATCCCGCAAGGCAAGGCCCGGCTGCGCTGGCCGCTCATCGGCGTGCTCTACGCGAAGTTCGGCAAGCGCGGCGAGAGCAACCACGAAGGCATCGACCTGTCGGCCCCCGAAGGCTCGATCATCGCGGCGGCGGCCGACGGCACGGTCCTCTTCGCCGGCTTCCAGCGCGGCTACGGCGAGCTCGTCATCCTCGACCACGGCGCGGGGCTGCTCACCATCTACGCCCACAACCAGGAGAACCTCGTCCAGGACGGGGCGAAGGTGGGCGCGGGCGACCCGATAGCGCGCGTCGGGCCGGGGACGCGCACGAGCGGGCCGCACCTGCACTTCGAGGTCCGCGACGGCCGGATCCCCAAGGATCCGCTCGAATACCTCCCCGAGCCGCGCTAGAAGTCTCGCCGTCCGGCCGGCCGGGAAGGGCACGGGCAGGCCATCAGGTTCTTCGCTTGGCCGGGGTGAGGTTCGTACAATCGCGTTTCGCAGAACCGGAGGGCGCATGCAGTTCGAGCTGACCGAGTTGCAGCAGGAGATCCAGAGGACCTGCCGGGAGTTCGCGGCCAAGGAGCTGGCGCCCCACGCGCGCCAGTGGGACCGCGAGCACGAGTTTCCCGCCGGGGCCATCCGGCAACTCGGCGAGCTCGGATTGATGGGGATGACCGTGCCCGAGGAGCACGGGGGGGCGGGGCTCGACGCGGTCGCCTACGCGGTCGCCATCGAGGAGCTGTGCCGCGGCTGCGCGAGCACCGGCCTCATCGTGGGCGTCAACAACTCGCTCTGGTGCGACCCGCTCGCCGCCCATGGCACCGAGGAGCAGAAGAAGCGGTGGCTCGCGCCCTTCGCGAGCGGCGCGAAGCTGGGCGCCTTCGCGCTGACCGAGCCGCAGGCGGGCTCGGACGCGACCGAGATGAAGACGACCGCCCGGCTCGAGGGCGACGGGTACGTGCTCAACGGCTCGAAGTGCTTCATCACCAACGGCCCGCGCGCCGACGCGGTGCTCGTCTTCGCGCTCACCGACCCGGAGCGCAAGCACCGCGGCATCAGCGCGCTCATCGTCCCGGCCAACGCGCCGGGCTTCCAGCGCGGCAAGCCCGACGACAAGCTCGGCATCCGCGCCTCGGGCACCTGCAGCCTGTTCTTCGAGAACTGCCGCGTTCCCCGGGAGAACCTGCTCGGCAAGGAGGGCGGGGGCTACAAGATCGCCATCGATACGCTCGACGGCGGACGCATCGGCATCGCCGCCCAGGCCCTGGGAATCGCGCGCGCGGCGATGGAGGAGGCGCTCGCCTACAGTCAGCAGCGGCGCGCCTTTGGCCGGGCGGTCTACTCGCACCAGGCCATTCAGTTCATGCTCGCGGACATGGCGACCGAGATAGACGCGGCGCGGCTGCTCACCTGGCGCGCGGCGGCGAAGAAGGAGGCTGGCCAGAAATACGGCCGCGAGGCGTCGATGGCCAAGCTGTTCGCCTCCGAGGTCTGCGGGCGGGTGACGACGAACGCCGTGCAGATCTTTGGCGGCTACGGCTACACGACCGACTACGACGTCGAGCGCCATTTCCGAGACGCGAAGATCACCGAGATCTACGAAGGCACCAGCGAGATCCAGCGTCTGGTGATCGCGGCGAGCCTGTTGAGGGATTGACCCCGGCGCGCGAGCCGGAAGAACGAGAGGAGTGTTGCGATGAAGGCGACGAGTCGAATCCTTGCCATCCTGCTCGCCGTGGCGCCGGCCTCGGCCAGTGCGCAGGCGACCGCGGCCGAGGGCGGAGAGACCGCGGCGAAGGCCGTTCCGACCTCGCTCGAGGGTGCCGCGCCCGAGAAGCCCGGCCTGGATGTCAGTCGCATGCCCTTCGATCCCGAGTCGATCCGGCAGGTGGTCAAGTTCCACATGCCGGAGATTCAGGGCTGCTACGAGAAGGTGCTCTCGGACAGCGGCAAGAGGCTCGAGGGCAGGGTGATGGTGGGCTTCACCATCGACCTGAACGGCAACGTCACCGAGCTGAAGCCTTTGCTCAAGAAGAGCACCGTCAAGGACGACCGGGTCGTCGACTGCGTGTTGCTCACCGCGCGTCGCTTCGCTTTCCCCAAGCCGCCCGACAACCGCATCTACCCCATCGAATACCCGTTCGATCTGAAGGTGACGTCGAAGTAGGTGCCCATGGCGATGCGCCCGGGCCTCACGGCACAGACCTGGCGCATCGGGGCGCTTAAGAGAAGGGCCTGGTCGTGCCGACGGACGCACGGGGCGCGCTGCTCGAAGCGGGTCCTGGCGCCGACGACGGCTGCCTTGAAACCGCGCCGCGTCGAGGTGGTCGCCGGCGGCCCTCTTCTCGGGCCTCTCGTGCTCGTGACATGGCAACCGCCTTGTCGCAGCGCCCGCGGGGAGCGGGCGCGGCGCTCCTGATTCCCGAGGGCTCCGGCAGCGGCTTCTCGATCGCGGGCGGGCCTTTCTCGAGGCGTGCGGCGAGGCTCAAATCCGAGCCTTCTCGCCGGCCGGCGGCCAGGCCCACTTGCTGCTCTCGACGCCCACGAGCGACACGAACGCGGCGACGAGGACACTGAGCCAGTCGAACCCGCCGAGCCAGGTCATTCCCATCAGGTCGCGCAGCCACGGCAGGTAGAGCGCGAGCAGCAGCAGCGCGACCGCGCAGCCGATGAACACGAAGAGGCCCGGGTTGCGGCCCCAGTACCAGCCGCCGAAGGGCCGGGTCGAGCGGTCGCTCGCGGTGTGGAGGATGAGTGAGACCGTGAGGGTCGCGAAGACGAGCGAGCGGGCGTGCGAGAGCTCCTCGTGCCGCAATCCCCAGGCTCCGACCCCGAGCGTGGCGACCGAGATGATGATGCTGTGCCAGAGGATGGAGAGCTGCCGCGCGAGCGGAAGAAGCGCGGCGCTGCGCGGCAGCGGTGGCCGCTGCATCACCGCGGCGCTGCCCGGCTCGAGCGACAGCCCGAGCGCCGGGAAGGTGTGGGTCAGCAGGTTCAGGTAGAGGATCTGCAGCGGTAGCAACGGCAGCGGGAAGCCGGAGGCGGTCGTGAGCAGCACGACCAGCAGCGTCGTGATCGAGCAGGTCAGGAGGAAGTCGACCGCCTTCTGGATGTTGAGAAAGACGGTGCGACCCTCGCGGACGCCGAGCAGCAGCGCCGAAAGCCGCTCGTCGGTGAGCACGATGTCGGCGGCCTCCTTGGCGACGTCGGCGCCGCGGCCCATCGCGACGCCGACGACCGCCGCGCGCAGTGCCGGGGCATCGTTGACCCCGTCGCCGGTCATCACCGCGACCTCACCGGAGTCCTGCAGCGCCTCGATGAGCCGCAGCTTGCCCTCGGCCCGACTTTGACACGGC
>DHSB01000224.1 GCA_002408385.1 Myxococcales bacterium UBA5297 | reverse complement strand
ATCAGTTTCAGAGTTGCACCCTCAGCCCAACGGTACCGATAATCTTGACGCCGAGGACACGGCACCCGAGGCGACCAACTACGGCCTTCCGTGCTGGGGCGAGATTTGCCCTCCTGGCCCTCGGTACTCGCGAACGTGGCGTTACTGGGCGGAGAAGGACGTCGACGGCATTTCCGACCGGTTCTCGAACCCGGTCGCAGGAAGGGTCTGGTTTCACACATCAACTAGAGTGGGCCTCGATCTCGAGCATCCTGCTCTAGGCTTTCACCGAAGGCTCGATGGTTCGGAGGCCGATTCGCTTTCGAACGCCTACCTCGATGTATCGATCTTCAACACAGCCGAGACAGTGTTTGTGGAAGGCCAACAACTCGATCCCCATATCGTAATCCACGGTTGTCCGCAGTGCCGAAAGGTCCTCGAAAACCCGTTTGACTGGCGCGCTGGCGAGGCCATCGTTTTGGCTCGGACCCTTTGGCCTGAGATCGGCCCTCTTGGTTACGTCACTTCCGTCGGCACACTCGAACGGGCGCAAAGCGGTATCGCGCCTGGCGCGCAAGCAGCTTTGCTGAAGGACAATCGCGTTTGGGCCAGCGCGAATCACGCGAATCCGTCGGTTGGAATGGCTGGCGCCATGCCGGTCGCGGTGGCCCTGGACTTCAAGGACGGCGGTCGAATCGTCGATCTGCTCTGGGCCGCCGACGGGCAGCTCCTTAGCCTGGAGGACATTCGACTCAATGGCGCCCTTGCCGAGCGACTCGGCAAGTTGGGAATCGATGATGAAATGCCGCGCGCTGCCTCGATGGCTCCGCGAAAGGCCTTCAACGTGGTCCACGACGCGACTCACGGGCGCGTCTTCGTCATCGGCGGAAGAAATGGCGAGAAGTACGCTGGAGACTTGTGGGTCTACAACGTTGTCGGTCGAACCTGGCACGCTGTACGACTTGGCGAATTCGCACTGAAGGAGGTGCTCGCTGCCGCGCTAGCGCCCGATGACGGACGGCTCTGGGCGATTGATCGCGATCCTAAGGAGGGCCTCGTTCGCCTCGTCTCGATCGATCTTGCGGGCGGCCCGCCTGAGGTGCTTCACAAGCAGAAGGCCGAGTCGTGGTTTACCAAGGTTTGGCTTGGGCTCGATTACGCAGGGAATCTTCTCGCCTCCTGTAGCCGCGAGGACCAAACCCTGATCTTCCATCTCGCAGGAAACAAAGGCCTCGAAGTCCTTGGCACGTTGGGGATGAAAGGCACGCTGTTGGTCGAGCCGGTCGCGGATATCTACGGCTTGAAGCTATTCTTCGCGGGGAATAGCGCCCTCGATGTGCGACGCATTTCGAGCCTCGAGCCTGGCGGGAACATCGAGGCATTCCGCAGTCAATGCTTACGCTGACGCGTCTCAGTCCCGGAGCAGCCACCATGCGGTCGAGGCTTACGCTTGCGGTGCTTGCATCCATTCCGTTATTCGCGGTGATGGGCGCCTGCACCTCGCAGCCGCCGTCGGGCGGCGACGACGACGCGGGCACTCATCGCCCAGACGTCGCTCAACTCGACGGCGGTGGCTTCGACGCCGGCTTTCGCCAAGACGCCCATGACGGAATCGATGCTTCCCTTGACGCTGGCGATTCGGCTGTGGTCGACGCGGGGCCCGGGTGCTTCTTCCCATTCATTCCTGCCGGCTGGCGCCGGGTCGAGTGCGGCTGTTGCGACCTGTGGGCTCCTGAGAGCCTCGAGGATATCCCGCCTATCGAGTGGGAGTCTTGTGCCTACGACGGTAGCGTCGACTGCCGGATCATGAGGATTACCTGGACGGACGGAATCGCACGCTTCAACGTCGCGCGGATGACGACCGATAGTGAAGGACGCCCCCTGCTCGCCTTTCATCGCTACCCGGTTGATGGTGACGGCCGTCTTTGGGTCCTGGCGGAAGCCGACGGCGACGTAGTGAACGCGATACTCGAGCCGCAAGCTCGAACCGGATGCGCTATCGCGAATCACGATCTGAACGATGGCCGATATCTCATTGACATTTTCGGGAATGCTCGCACCGGGCGGGTCGATTGTCATTCGGCTCATATCCTCACGGGTGAGGTTGGCAAGGAGCCGAGGCACCTTTGGCAAGAAATAGATGCGCCGAAGGAGCTCGGTGCTTGGTCCAGCTTCTCCCGAGACTTGGTGGTTCAATGGTTTCTCGGGCGGGTGGAGGCGACCGACTGGCAGATGCAGGGCAGGCAGGTCATCTACTCGGCAGGTATCGATCCCGACGGGCTGACGCCCTACGAGCGCACGGTTATCGGGACTTCGGTCTTCATCGTCGTTAGTGCAGGCGGCAACAGTGGCATTGTCTCGTGGACCCCGGAGGATGGGCCGCGCAACCTGCTGCGGTGGCCTGGCGACGACTCGCGAGGAGCGAGCAACTTGGGGACCGATGGCGAGGTGATGGTCTGGACCTATGGCGAGGGCAAGCCTCCCGGCGGCTGGTACCACGACTATGCCTCCTTCTCGATCATGACCGCCCCATTCACCACCGACCCTGCACAACTCGAGGCGACCAGCCGCCGAGTGCGTGCAGAGATCGGGGGCCAACTCGTGGGCCGGTCCGAAAGCTGGAAGGTTGGCTGCGGATTTGCCGCGCGCGGCGCTTTTCGTGCCAACGGCCTCGTCGTCGTCCGTCTCGCTGATGGCGCAGCTTGGTTTCTTCCGACCGTTTCGGGGCTTAGCTGGGGCGAGACCTTGGGAGTCACGTGCGAGGAGATATTCACCATCGCGCAGACTCCGAGGGGAGACCTGGTTGCGCGTGTCAAGATCGACTCGCTTGGCGCGCCGTTGCCACCTGATTGATCGGCTGGCGACTCTGAGGCTGCTGCTGGTCGCCTCTACGCGTCGGGATGCTCGGGCTGCGCCGAGGTGGCTTGCATGCGCGGTAACCAGTGCACCGACGGGCCC
>DHSB01000214.1:24058-24280 GCA_002408385.1 Myxococcales bacterium UBA5297 | reverse complement strand
GGCCGAGGCCGCGCCTTCGCCCCTGCGCTCGAGGCCGCGCCCCGCGTCGCCCCGCGCCTCGAGCCACCGCGAGCCGCTGCGATCTGTGGCGGCGGCAACCGGTTCGAGTGCGCGAGCCACTGATCGTTGCGTTTTCTTGACGAAGAGGTCTCGAGAGCCACTCCGGACAGTGGACCCGCCTACCCGTTCGCGTGCGGGAGCCACTGATCGTTGCGTTTTTCT
>DHSB01000214.1:4762-23934 GCA_002408385.1 Myxococcales bacterium UBA5297 | reverse complement strand
CTGATCGTTGCGTTTTTCTTAACGAAGAGGTCTCGAGAGCCGCTCCGATCAGTGATTCGCCTACCCGTTTGTGTGCGGGATCACTGATCGTTGCGTTTTTCCCGACACTTCCGGCGCACCAGCGCGACGAGCGAGCCGCCGCGCGGACCGGCTCGGGTTGACGCGCCGGACCGATCCGCGGACGGGCGCGCAAGGCCAGCGTCCGCTTCGCGCGCCCCGGCCGTCCGTGCAGTCCCGTTGCCCGTTCGCAAGCGAACCTTCGGGCCGACTGTCGCCCTCCGAACATCCCAGCCAACCAGACGATCGCGACGCTGTTGCTCTGCAGATCGACCGGGCTAGCGTCGGCGCGGCTTCAACGCAAACCCACCACGAAGCCGGGAGGACCCGCACGATGATCAATCCCCTCGACTACCTGCCCCCGCCGCGCACCAACGTCGCCGGAGGCATCAGCCTGGCGCACGGCCTGTACGCGGCGACCCCGAAGAACCCGAACGAAGCGCTGAGCCGGCTCGCGGCCGACATCAAGGCGCGCGCGGACCTGCTCGAGACGGCGTGGACCGCCCGCGAGAAGGCCGAGCGGTCGCGCGAAGCGAGCGAGGCGAAGCCGGCCGACCTGCGCCTCGACGCGGCGGTTCGCGGCCTCTACAACCGCGTCCTCGCCGCGACCGACCTGTCGCCCGAGCTGCCGGAGCAGTCGGTGGCCGAGAAGCTGCTCAAGGCGCTCTTCGGCGACGGGCTCGGCTGGCTGACGCTGCGCTACGACGAGGAGTGGGCGCACGTCGCCAAGCTGCTCAAGCGCATCGACGACGAGGGGCACGCGGCCGACCTCGACACCATCTCGGGCCCGGTCTACCTGGCCGAGCTGCGGCGCGCCTACGAGCGCTACGGCGAGGTGCTCGGCAAGACGCAGCCCAAGCCCGCTTACGAGGCCGAGCCGGCCAACATGCTCGACGGCCTGAAGGAGCTCTCGCGGGTCATCGGCAGCTACACCCTGCAGGTGCTGGCGATGGCCGACGAGACCAAGCCGGAGACCCTCGAGGTGGTGCGCAACGCGCTCCGGCCGATCGACGAGTACCGGGCGGCGATGAACCGGACCCCGCGCCGCAGCAGCGGGACGAAGGAGCCCGAGCCGGAGCCGACGCCGGTGACGCCGGAGTAGGCCTGCGGAAGGCTTCTTCGAGACAGGGCGCGCGCGGCGAGGTGCTGCGCGCGCCCTTCTCTTTCACGCGTCGGTTTTGCCTTCCTCGAGCTGAACGACGACGAAAGGCCCGCCAACCTGCTCGGCCGGCCGCCGCCCCGCTCCCCGCCTGCTGGTGGCCTTCGACCCCGACGTGTAGATCCAAGACGTGTCAAAGGATCTCAAGAAGCTCGAGAGGCTTGCCCGCGAGCTCGCCAGTCTCAGCAGCGAAGAGCGGGCGCAGGTTCTGGCGCTCGCCGAGCGTCGGCAGAAGCTCCGCCCGCCTCCGCGAGGGTGGCGACCGAAGGTCCTCACAGGCAGCACGCACTGGGATGCCGGTTCCCTGAGGCGCGAAGAGCTTTGCGACGACGATGGCCGGTGAGTCCCGTCTTCGCGGACGGGCTCGTGCTCGACTTCAGGCCGGGCGCATTGCGATGCGCCCCTGCCAACCCGGTGCGGGTTCGCAGAGCACTCACTGAAGGCTTCAGCCCGCCGTCGCCCCGCTCGCCGCTTCCTCACCATTCGGCTCGGGCAACAGCTTGAGCCCGCCCGGCAGGCTCTCGCCGAAGACCCGCTGCTCGTCGCCGCCGGTCAGCTCGACGATCTCGAGCACCATCCTCACGAGCACGTCGGGCGCGCCGGCTTCGCCGAGCCACTCGGCGACGCGGCGGCGCAGGCCGGGATCGAGATCGCGATGCCTGTCGCCCGAGACCCGCGCGAGCTGCGCGAGCGGGAAGACGAGGTGCTCCGTGCGGTCGATCGGCAGCGCGAGCAATCGCTCTATCCAGCTCTCGGCGACCCCCGCGTACACGCAGGCGTGCCCGCTGCCGTAGAAGGGCACCCGCGCGCCAAGCCGCCCGATGGACCACAACAGGTGCGGCGCCGGTCCTTCCTTCTCGATGCGCTCGAACAGCCAGCCACCGAGCTCGCTCTTCGCGTCGGCCTCGACGCGCTCGAGGCTGCCGGCGAGGCGGATCAGCTCGACGATGCCCTCGGGCTTCACGCCGCGCTGCTTCGGCTGGTTCCTGCCCGGCTGCGCGGGCCGCAGGACCGGCGTGATGCTGTCGAAGATGCGCTGCTGCGCGGCCTTGTCGAGCCCGCCGGCGACGCGCCGCCACATGATCCACCAGGCTTCCCAGTTGTGCGTGTCGTTCTGGAACTGCAGCCCCTGGTCGAAGATCTTCCAGGTCTCCGAGGCGCGCCAGGCGTCGAGCGGCGCGCCGAAGCCGGGCCGCAGGCAGAAGCCGGTCAGGTTGCACCAGAGCCGCTCGTGGTCGGCGGTGCGCCGGCGCTTGCCCATGCCGGCGTGCAGCGCGGCCCACAGCTCGCGGATGACCGGCGTCGTCCACCCCTCGCGCGGCCCGAGGATCTTCTCGAGGTTGCGGATCAGGTTTTTGACGTCGCGCTTGTCGACCGGCGCGGGCTTCTTCCCGTAGATGACCTCGATGAGCTCTTTGGCCTCACCGAAGCGCCGGGGCATCGGGGCCACGGCGCTCGGCGCGCTCTCCTCGGCCGCGCCGCCGCGGAGCTGGAACTCGAGCTTCCAGCGCGCGTCGCGATCGGTGGCGACGCACCAGAGCTCGAGCGTGCCGATCTCGGTGAGTGAGGCGCGCAGGCGCACCGGCACCTCGACCGCCTTGCCCTTGGTGTCGGTCCCGGAGCGCAGCACGGTCTCGATGGGCGGCAGCGGGCTGAAGCGCTCCTCGTCGAGCGCGCTCAAATCACCGGGCTTCTCGGCGCGCGCGACCGTCGAGCCGAAGAGCGGGAAGCGCACCGGCCGGTCGAGCAGCAGCGCGAAGGTGCGCGGCACCTCGACCTCGGTCTCCTCCTCGAGGTGCTTGGGGATGACGCAGAGCGCCTGCCCGGCGCCCTTCTCGCCGTCGAGGCCGATGAAGTAGGCGCGCGCGGTGCCGCCGCCGATGCGCAGGCCGAGCCCGCGGCGCACCAGCCCGTAGTAGGCCGCGCCGCGCGCGACCGCGAGATCGAGCGCGTCGTTCGAGAGCACCTCGAGCCGCCGCTCGCGCTCGCCGCCCCAGGCGTCGACGACTTCTGCGAGCCGGTCGCCCACCTCGGGCGGGGCGAAGACGCCGCCGTTGAGCAGCACCGCGTCCGGCACCGGCAGGCCCTCGACCTTCGCGCCGAGCGCCTCCTCGACCTCGGGGGCGTGGGCGCGCAGGAAGGCCGCGACGTGCCGGGTGACGGCGGGCTCGGAGGCGTACGGCAGCCCGAGCTCCTGCAGGCCGGTGCGCCCGGACTTGGCCGCCGTCTCGTTCGCCCCGGTCGCGGGGAAGAAGCCGTCGAGGACGATGCCGAGGACCTCCTTGCGCGTCAGCTCGGCCGACATCGCGCCGCCGATGAGCCGGCTGCTGCGGCCGACGACGGTGACGCTGGTCTTCTCGGGGCCGCCCGGGCTGAGCAGGCTCTCCTTGGCGAGGCGGCAGGCCTGCACCAGCGAGGTCCACTGCGCCGCGTCGAGCCGCGCGCCGAGGCGAGCCTCGATGCGCCGGGCGAGCGTGACGTCCATGTTGTCGCCGCCGAGCAGGATGTGGTCGCCGACCGCGATGCGCTTGAGCACCGGGCCGCCGTCCTTGAGGTCGGCGGAGATGAGGGTGAGGTCGGTGGTGCCGCCGCCGACGTCGACGACGAGGATGAGGCGGTTGTTGCCGAGGGCCTTGTCGAGCTTGCCGCGGTGCTTGGCGGCCCAGTCGTAGAAGGCGGCCTGCGGCTCCTCGACGAGCGTGAGCTTGCCGAGGCCGGCTTCGCGAGCGGCGCGCACGGTCAGCTCGCGGGCGACCTCGTCGAACGAGGCCGGGACGGTGAGCACCACCTCCTGCTCGGAGAGCGGCGCGTCGGGGAAGCGGTGGTTCCAGGCGTCCTCGAGGTGCGCGAGGTAGAGCGCCGAGGCGTCGACCGGAGAGATGCGGGGCACGCCCTCGGGAGCGCCCCAGGGAAGGATCGCCGCGGTGCGATCGACGCCGGCGTGCGACAGCCAGCTCTTCGCCGAGCTGACCATGCGGCCGGGGACGCGCGCGCCGCGCAGCTTGGCGAGCTCGCCGACGACGGTGGGGCGCTCGCCCCACGGAAGCTTCGTCGCGCCGGCGGGCAGCTCCTGATCGCCGGGGAGATAGGCGTTCGAGGGCAGCAGGCGCTGCTGCGCGGTCTCACCCGGAGCGACGAGCTGCGGAACCTGCAGGTCGCGGATGTGGGCTGCGAGATCGCCCTCGGCGTCCAGGTCCACGTAGGCGAGGGCGCAGTTGGTGGTGCCGAGGTCGATGCCGACGATGTAGCGGGCGTTGCTGGGTTTCATGGAGGTGGTCATTGGACGGCGGAGCTCCAGCTCCGCCACCTTCCGTCCTGGACTTCGTTCACACTATCGAGCGCGCCGGCGAATGGAGGATGAAGCTCCAGCTTCGTCGTCGTCACGTCGAGCACTCGGGGCTTTCGTTCTTTGCTGGAGGGCCGACTTCGTCGGCGTCGGAGCCACACTGGACGGCAGAGATCCAGCTCCGCCACCTTCGGCCACTGATGGTCTTGATTCTTGCCCGATCGGAACGACGCGGAGGGGCGCCTTCGTCGGCGTCGGAGCGACATTGGACGGCGGAGCTCCAGCTCCGCCACCTTCGGCCACGAGCTTCGTTCAGCCTATCGAGCGCGCCGGCGAATGGAGGATGAAGCTCCAGCTTCGTCGTCGTCACGTCGAGCACTCGGGGATTTCGTTCTCCAACGGAGGGCCGACTTCGTCGGCGGCGGAGCCACACTGGACGGCGGAGCTCCAGCTCCGCACCTTCCGCCACTCATGGTCATTTGATTCTCGCCCGCTCGGAACGGACGCGGGGGCCGACTTCGTCGGCGGCGGAGCTGGAGCTCCGCCCTCCATCCGCCTACGCACGGGCTTCGTCGGAAGATTCATCTTCTTCGACTGGCTCCTCCGCCTGCTCGAACACCTCTTCCTCGCCGGCCGCGCCGCGCAGGTTGAACTCGAGCTTCCAGGCCTTGCCCGACTTCTCCACGCAGTGCATCTCGAGCGTGCCGATCTCGGTGACGTGTGCCCGCAGGGTCACGGGCACGACCTGGCCGGGCAGCGCTCCGCCAGCCGGCAACGTGGTCTCGATCGGCGGCATCTCCTCGAGCTCGTCCTCCCACTCCTCGACCACCGCGCCGACCTGGTCGTCGCGGCGCACCGAGGAGCCGAAGATGCGGAACTGCGCCGGCTCGCCGACGACGAGGCCAATCTCCTGCGCAGGCAGCTCGGCGCTGGTGCCCTCCTCCATGCCCATCGGCGCGAGGCAGAGCGCCTTGAGCGGAGGCGGCATGCCGGGGACCGCGGGCATCGCGGTCTCGATGCCCACGTAGTAGGCGCGCGCCGTGCCGCCACGGATGCGGATGCCCTTGCCGGTGCGCACGCGCCCGAAGTAGGCCGCCCCCTGCGCGACCGCCAGGTCGAGCTGCGAGCCGGGCAGCTCCTTCGGCGCGGCGCCGCCCTCGGCCTCTATCCAGCCGGTCACGACGTCGAGGACGCGCTGCTTGAGCTCGGGGGCCTTCAAGACGCCGCCGTTGAAGAGGATGGCGGTCGGATGCAGGAAGCTCTTGCCCTCGGCCTTCACTGGCGTGCCTTTGAGCTTCTCGGCGGCCGCGCGGTGGCGGGTCAGGAACGCGGCCAGGTGCCGCGAGATCCCCGCGTCCGAGGCGTAGGGCAGGCCCAAGGTCGTCAGGCCGAGGCGCTTCTGCGCCGCCGGAGCCGCGGTCACCGGGACCTTGGGGAAGAAGCCGTCGACGAGCGTTCCGGTCAGCTCCTCGCGGGTCAGCTCGGTCTTGACCGACCCGCCGATGAGGCTCGAGCCGCGCCCGGGCACGGTCACCGGGTGCGAGGCCTTCTTCGGATCGGCGAAGAGCGCCTCCTTGGCCTGCCGCGCGCCGTGCGTGAGCGCGAGGAACTGCCAGCGGTCGATGCTCTTGCCCGCCTTGGTCAGCTTCTGCTGCAGCGCGTAGGCGAGCGCGAGGTCCATGTTGTCGCCGCCGAGCAGGATGTGGTCGCCGACCGCGACCCGCTCGAGGCTCAGCTCGCCGTCGCGCTCGACGACGGCGATGAGGCTGAAGTCGGTGGTCCCGCCGCCCAGGTCGCAGACGAGGATGAGGTCGCCGACCTTGACGTGCTTGCGCCACCTGTCGCCCATCGCCTCGACCCAGGCGTAGAGGGCGGCCTGCGGCTCCTCGAGCAGAGTCAGGTTGGCGAGCCCCGCCTCGGCGGCGGCCTCGACGGTCAGCTCGCGGGCCACCGCGTCGAACGACGCGGGCACGGTGAGCGTGACGTCCTGGTACTCGAGCGAGAGCGCCTCGTCGCCCTTGGCGACCTGCGCGTCCCAGGCCTCGCGGATGTGGCGCAGGTAGCGCGCCGAGGCCTGCAGCGGCGAGATCTTCGGCACCTCCTCGGGGCTGCCGAGCGGCAGCATCGCCGCGCGCCGGTCGAGCGCGGGGTGGCTCAGCCAGCTCTTGGCCGAGCTGACCAGGCGCACCGGAGTCATCGCGCCCTGGGTGCGGGCGAGCTCGCCGACGACGAAGTCGCGCTTCTCGTCCCACGGCAGCTTCAGGGAGCCGGCCGGGAACTCGCTCGGGTGCGGCAGGTAGAGAAACGACGGCAAGAGCGGCCGTGCCTCGACGTTGCCCGCGTGCGTCACCTGCGAGATGGCGAAGACCTGGGGCTCGGCCGCCTCCCCAGCCGCGTCGAGCGGCAGGTAGGAGACCGCGGTGTTGGTGGTGCCGAGGTCGATGCCGATGGCGTACTTGGCCTTGTTCGAAACGGTCACGGCAGCTCCACCTCCGCCGGCGCGACGACCGCCGGGTCCTGCCCGTCCGGCGTGGTGGGCAGCTTGATCTCCTTCACCTGCCAGCCGTGGTGGCGCAGCGTCCCGCGGAACGGCGGGTTGCCGACCACGTTGCCGGTCAGGCTGACGCGGCTCGCGTCGAAGCCGCTGTCGACGACGACGTTGGCGCCCTCGGGATCACTGAGGACGGGCGCGAACGAGAAGTAGGAATGGACCGCCTTGCGGCAGCCCTCGTGGACCGCGCGGGCCGCGGCGCCGACCTCACCGTCGGAGAAGTTGGCGATGTCCTCCTGCAGGAAGTCGATGAAGCGCCCGTCGCGCTGCAGGATGGCGAGCACGTGGAGCGCGTCGCGGTGCTTGCGGGCGGCCGGCTCTTCGGCGGCTGCCGGGGTGACGACGGTCGCCGGCAGGGCGGCCTTCTCGGGAGCCGGAGGCAGCTCGCCCTTCTTCTGGGCCTCGCGCACCTGGTGGACGCCCAGCGCGAACTGCCGGTTGAAGAGCACGGCGAAGAAGGCGACGAACGCCAGGAGGAATCTCTGCATAGGGCTGATCTGCTCGTTCATTCGGTCGGCTCCTGGAGAAGGGCTCGGTCGCCCTGCCCTTCCCCTGTCGAACTTTCGGGCGGCCCTCTGCTAGCACTGTCGAGCGTGTCGCGCCACAGGGATGACGCCCCAAGCACTTGAAACGTGCCGGAAATCCGCGACCTTCCGCGGTCGAGCCTGCGCGGCCCGCGTGGACTGGCAGGGGCGCATGGCAATGCGCCCGTCCAGAAATCGAGCACCCGCTCGGCCGACACGAAGGTCGGCGCTCCGAATCGTGCCGTCCAGACAGCGCGGAAACGGTCCCGGTTTTCGCTCGACCTTTGCTACCGGCTCTTCCGGCCCTGCTTGCGCTGCCTGGCCAGCCGCTCCTCGGACCAGTGCCACCACGGCTTGTCCTCGGGCGCCCCGGGGTTTTCGGCGTAGTAGACCGCGCAGTGGAAACAGTCGGCGACGCAAGGGTCCTGCCTGCCGGCGATCCGCTCGAACTTGGCGAACATCTTCTCCGGGTCCTCGCCGACCAGGTCCTTCGGCTCCGCGTAGCCGAGCTTGACGAAGTCCTCGGCCATCGCGGGGCCGACCGAGGGCAACTCCTGGAAACGCGCGAGGCTGCAGAGCTCGCGCGCCCTCGCCAAGGCGATGGCACCTCCGGTCGCTCGGCGGATCTCTCCAGGGGCCAGCGAGACGAAGTCGACCGCTCGCAGCTTGGCCCCTCGCAGGACCGCCTTCTCCTCGGGCGAAAGGCGCAGCTTGGGAACGCGGCGAGCCTTGCTGTTGGTTCTCATCGGACGCTCCTCCTCGGCGCCGCGCATGATGGCACGGGCAGCCTCTCGCTGGGCGCGTCCGATGAAGACTTGGCGCTCAGATCGTCGATGCCGGCAGTGCCGGAGGCGAATCGTGGTAGGAGGCGGTGCGTGAGCAAGAAGCACAGACTGGCCATCGACTTCGTAGGCAGCCCGAGCCACCTGCCCCGCCCGCCCAAGGGCCGGGTCGCGGTGCTCGACGTCGCCTTCGCCTCCGACGAGCGGTTCGAGCTGGCGACCGAGCCCTTCATCCAGGCGCTCGGCGACAGGCTCGCTCTCTGGTGCGACCACCACGAGCACGCGGTCGGCTGGGCGAAGTACCGGAGCGATCCGCGCTTCCTGCTGGTGCCCAACCGCATCGCGCATGCCTGCCCGGAGCTGATCACGCCCGAGGTCGCGCAGCGCGTCGGCCCCATCGACAGCCTGGTCATCCACGGCGACTTCGACGGGATGCTCACCGCGGTCAAGCTGCTGCGCGGGGGCGAGCCTCCCTACCCGAAGGCCGACGAGGACGCGCGCGCGGTCGACTCGCCGGGCCGCGGCCATCGGCTCTCCGAGCGCGGGCAGCGGCTGGCCAACGCCATCGACGAAGCGGTCGCCAACTACACGACGGCCAAGCGGCGCGACTTCATGAGCGCGATCATCCGCAGCCTCGTCGACGGCTCCGAGCCCGAGGGCTTGTCAGAGGAGATCGACCGCGCGGCGAGCGCCGCCGACGCCGCGCACCTGCAGGCGACCGAGCTCGCCCGCGAGCACGGCAAGCAGGAGCTGCCCGGGCTCTACGTCGTCCGCCTCCACGGCCACCGCAAGGGCCGCCAGCGCAAGGCGATCCTCCGCTACGCCGAGGAGATCGCCCCCATCGGCGTGGTCATCGAGATAGAGGGCGGCAACACCTGGCTCACCGCGGCCACCTTCGACGAGGAGATCCCGCTCTCGGACATCGAGCTGCTCAGCGGCGGGCGCAGCGATTACCGGTACTGCGAGACGCGCGGCTCGGTCGATCCGGTGCTGCAGGCGCTGTCGCGGGCGGCGCGAAGGTAGGGGTCGGTGACGGGTCGGTAGGGGAAGGTTCATCCCCGGGCGCACTGCTGTGCGCCCCTACCGGCTACGGCTTGTTCTTCTCGCCGGCAGGCGGCTTGCGCGCCTCGCGCTCGGCGCTCCAGTGGTCGATGAGCTTGAGCCTGTCGATGAACTTGAAGGGCTTGAGCGAAGGCGCGTTCGAGTCGTGGCACTTGCTGCAGATCTTTTCGGACGGGTCCTCGAGCCCGACCGCGCGCGCGAGCTCTTTGTCCTTCATCACGTAGGTCGGCGTGTAGTACTGGCCGCCGCCGTGGCAGGTCTCGCAGCTCACTTCCTTGAGCCCGCGGCTGTTCTGCGGCGCGTGGCACGACAGGCACCGCCCGTCCTTCTGCTGGCGCGGCGAGAGCGACTCGAGCGAGCGCGCGTGCTGGGAGTCCTTCCACGTTTTGTAGGCGGTCTCGTGGCAGGCCTTGCAGTTGTCGGCGCCAACGGGCTCGGCCCCCAGGGCCCCCGACGGTCGGAGAACCACGAAGGTGAAGGCGGCCAAGGCCGCGATAGCAAAGGGGAATGCGCGCATGACCGCTCCGCCGTAGCACATCCCTCCCCGCGCCGGCAAGGAGTTCGCCCAAAGACACTCCAGCGCCGAAACCGGCAGTCCACCGGCGCTGCCCACCATCCGACAGAGCGTGCTAGGGTCGCGCGCCTTGGCGACGGAGGGATCCGCGGATGAGAAAGGCGCTCTGCCTGCTGATGCTGCTTGCGGCCTGCACCCGGTCGCAGCCCGAGCAGCGCGCCGTCGTGCTCGCCACCACGACGAGCTTCCAGGACTCCGGCCTGCTCGACGAGTTGGTGACGCGGTTCCGCGCGGCCGGCGGCCCGCCGATCAAGGCGATTGCCGTGGGCACGGGCGAAGCGCTGGCGATGGGCGAGCGCGGCGACGCCGACGTTCTGGTCGTCCACGCCCCGGAGGCCGAAGAGGCCTTCGTGAAGGCTGGCCACGGGGTCAACCGGCGCGCCCTGTGGCACAACGACTTCCTCCTCGTCGGTCCGCCATCGGACCCGGCGGGCCTTCGCGATCTGAAGACGGCCGCGGAGGCGCTCGGCAAGCTGGCGGGGGCCAAGGCGGGGTTCGCCTCCCGCGGCGACGACTCCGGAACCCACAAGAAGGAGAAGGCGCTGCTGAAGCTCGCCGAGATCGACCCGTGGGAGGGCTACCTCTCGGTCGGACAGGGCATGGGCGAGACCCTGCGAATCGCCAGCGAGAAGGCGCTCTACACGCTCACCGACCGCGGGACCTGGCTCACCCTGCGGTCGACGCTCGCGCTCGAACCGCTCGTCCAGGGCGACCCGCCGCTGGACAACCCGTACCACGTCATCGAGGTCAACCCGGCGCGCCACGCCCAAGCAAACCAGGCCGGCGCGCGCCGCTTCGCCGACTTCCTGGTCAGTCCCGAAATCCAGTCGTTCGTCGCCCGCTTCGGCGAGGAGACGCTCGGCCAGCCGCTCTTCATCCCGGACGCGGCCGGAGGGACTGGTGTCGCTGGCCGCTGAGGCAGTCTCGCTGCTCGCCGGCGGCGACCCGGAGACCTGGGGTGTCGTCGCCCTGACGCTGAAGGTCGCGGCGAGCGGCCTGCTGGTCGGGCTCTCGCTCGGAGTGCCCGCGGGCGCGCTGCTCGCGCTCGCGCGCTTCCCGGGCCGGCGCCTTCTGCTCGGCATCGCCAGCGCCGGGATGGGCCTGCCGCCGGTGCTCGCCGGCCTGCTCGTCGCGTTGTTGCTCTGGCGCTCGGGACCGCTCGGCGGGCTCGAGCTCATCTACACGCCGACCGCGATGGTGCTCGCCCAGGCGCTCATCGCCACCCCTATCGTCGTCTCGCTGACCGCCGCGGGGCTCCAGCAGCTCGGCGAGGAGATGCCCGCGCAGCTCCGATCGCTGGGCGCGACGCGCTGGCAGCTCGCGTGGCTGCTGCTGCGCGAGGCGCGCCTGCCGCTGGTCGCCGCGGCGATGGCGGCCGGCGGCCGGCTGCTCGCCGAGGTGGGCGCGGCGATGATGGTCGGCGGCAACATCAAGGGCGAGACGCGCATCCTCACCACCGCGATGGTGATGGAGGTGCGCCAGGGCCACTTCGCCCTCGCCCTGGCAATGGGGTTCACGCTCCTGCTGCTCGCCCTGGTGGTCAACGGTGCGCTCACCTGGATCCAGCAACGACGGGCCGCATGAGCGCCACCTCGACCAACCCGACGCCGGTCGCCGTCGCCTGCCGTTCGCTGCGCCTGGTGCGCGGCGGGCGCGAGGTGCTCTTCGTCCCGGCCCTCGAGATCCTTCGCGGCGAGACCTGGAGCTTCATCGGGCCGAACGGCGCCGGGAAGAGCTCGCTGCTGCGGGCGCTGGCCATGCTCGATCGGCCGGTGGCAGGCGAGCTGCGCCACTTCGGCGAGCCGACCCCGCGCCGCGTCCCGCTCGACTTGCGCCGCCGCGTCGTGCTCGCCTTCCAGGAGACGCTGCTGCTCGACCGGAGCGTGGTCGCCAACGTCTCTCTGCCCTTGAAGCTGCGGGGCGCGAAGAAGCGCGAGGCGCTGCGCGCGGCGACCTTCGCGCTCGAGCTCTTCGGCGCCGCACACCTCGCCGACCGGCGCGCGCTGCGGCTCTCCGGGGGCGAAGCGCGCCGGGTCGCGCTCGCCCGTGCCTTCGCGGCGAGCCCGGAGCTGCTGCTGCTCGACGAACCGTTCGCCGCGCTCGATCCTCCCTCGCGCGAGCTGCTCGTCGGAGACCTTCGGGCGGCCATCCGCGCGACCGGCACCACCTGCGCGGTGGTCACCCACGATCGGCGCGAGGCGATGGCGCTGGCCGATCGCCTCGGGGTGGTCATCGACGGGCGCCTGGTGCAGGCCGGGGCGACCGAAGAGGTCTTGCGCCGCCCAGCGACCGAGGCGGTGGCGCGCTTCGTCGGGGTCGAGAACGTCCTGCCGGTACGCGTGGGCGGCCACGACGGCGAGGTGCTGAGGCTCGAGGCTGGCGCGGTGATGTTGCTTGCCCGGCATGCGCCCATCGCGAGCGAGGTCGCCCTCGCGCTCATCCGCGCCGAGGAGATCGGCCTGGCGCCGCCCGGCAAGCTGTCGCCGGGCCGCATTCTCTGCACCGTCGAGGCGATCGCGCCCGGCTTGAGCGGGATGGAGGTGCGGCTGGCGCCCCTCGGGCTCAGAGCTCGCCTTCCACGCGGGAACGATTGGGGCCTGCGGCCCGGCGATCAGGTGGCGTGCGAGATCGCGCCCGAGAGCATCGGCCTGGTTGCCGGCTGAATGGCGACCGAGCAGCACCGGCCGGCTACGGGCGAAGCTGGGGCCAGGAGGTCCGTTCGCGCACGGCGCGCGATGCCCCCGATCCATGAGCCAGCCCCCCTTTCAACCGAGATGGGGTTTGACTACTGTGGCGCAATCAACACATTCGCGGGGAGCCTCGGTGAATGCGATGTCGCGTAGACGGATGGCGATGGCGGGCGGGGTCGTGCTTCTTGGTTTGTTCTCCGCGGGCGCCGCTCCCGGAGCGGCCGGTCCCGAGGATCTGTTCGAGAGCCTCGAAGAGATCGACAAGCTGACGCTCGCGGACCTCCTGAAGGCAGAGACCGGCGTCGCCTCCCTGACCCGGCATTCCCAGCGCTCCTCGCCCGGAATCCTGAGCATCATCACCCGCGAGGAGATCCGCTCGAGCGGCGCGCGCGACCTCGTCGACGTTCTGCGCCGTGTTCCCGGCTTCGCCTTCGGCACCGACGTGCAGGGCGTCCTCGGGGTCGGCTTCCGCGGTCTGTGGGGCCATGAAGGCAAGGTCCTGTTGCTGCTCGACGGCCACGAGATGAACGAGGGGCTCTACCTGACGACCCAGTTCGGGAACCATTTTCCCATCGACCAGATCGAGAAGATCGAAATCATCCGCGGGCCGGGCTCCGCGATGTATGGCGGCTACGGTGAGCTCTCGGTCATCAACGTGGTCACCCGTCACGGCAGACGGCTCGAGGGCCCGTCCGCATGCCTCAGCTATGGCCACACCGACGGAGGCTTTGCCCGCCGCACCGTCTCGATCGGCTACGGCGAGACCTTGGAGGAGCTTGGGGGCCTCGAGCTCTCAGCGTCCGGCTTCCTCGGCCAGTCGCGCCTGAGCGGCTCGACCTACACGGACTTCGGCGGGGCGAGCTTCTTGATGCGCGACAACTCCGGCGCCGAGCCCGCCTACCTCAACCTGAACGCGGCCTGGCGCGGGCTCGAGCTGAGCTTCGTCTACGACGGCTACAAGACCCTCGACCGCACCGGCTTTGGCGAGGCCTTCGGCAAGCCGGTGCGCCTCGGCTTCCCCGGCTACTACCTGGGAGCGCGCTACGAGCTTGCGCTCGGCGAGCACCTGACCCTCACTCCGAGGGTCCGCTACAAGCACCAGTCGCCGTGGAACATGGTGGACAGCGACCCGCTCGCCCGCGACGCGGCCTACTACAAGAAGACCTTCGAGCGGCTTGACGCGAGCCTGGCGCTGGCGTGGAAGCCGCTGGAGGGGCTCGACCTCGCCGGCGGCGTCCAGGGCCAGCTCGACAGGGCGACGGTCCACGGAGAGCTCGTCGGCACGAACCAGCCGTTCTCCAAAGGGCGAGAGGTCTCCTACCGCAACCTCGCCTTGTTCCTGCAGGGCGTGTGGCAGAACCCCATCGTCGACGTGACGGCAGGGGCGCGCTACGAGAGGCACAGCGCGGTCGGCGACTCGTTCGTGCCGCGAATCGGCCTGACGCGGCAGCTCGGCGACCTGCACCTCAAGGCGCTCATGAGCGATGCCTTCAAGGCCCCTGGGGTTGAGAACATCAGCCTCAACCCGGAGATCCGACCGGAGAAGACCCGGGTCTACGAGATCGAGGCGGGCTACCTGTTCGGCGAGAGCGTCTACGCGGCGGTCAACCTGTTCGACATGACCATCGACGGCCCCATCGTGTACAGCATGGACCTGGCGACCGGCGAGGAGAACTACGTCAACTACAACCACGCCGGCGTCAACGGCGCCGAAGCGGTCCTGCGCTACGAGCACCCCCGCGTGTCGGCGGCGCTGGCGTATGCCTACTACCGCGCGCGCGACAACGAGGTCCCCGTCTACGCGGTGCCCGGCGAGCCGACGACGCTGCTCGGCTTTGCTCGCCACAAGCTGGCGGTGTCGGGCAGGGTCGAGGCGCTGCGGCGGCTCTTCGTCGCGCCGTCACTGGTCTTCCTGAGCGGACGCCACGGCTACACCGCGACCGGGATGGGCTCGGCCCCGCAGCTTGAGAGGACCGCGTCGACCTGGCTCGTGGATCTCTTCGTCTCGTACCGGCCCACCACTTTCGGCGGACTCGAGCTCGGCGCGGGCGTCTACAACCTCCTCGGGCAGCGGTCGCTCTACCTGCAGCCCTACGACGGCGGCCACGCGCCAATTCCGAGCATGGGCCGGGAGATCGCGCTCCGGGTCGCCTACGAGCATTAGCGAGGCGAGGGCTCCAGGTCTCTTCGGAGGAGCTTCACGCGGCCGGTCGGCCCGTTCGATCGGGCGGTGCGGGTTCGATCGGACGGTCTGCCTGCTTCGGCGGCCCTGAGGACGCTGCCGGCGCGACGCGCAACCGGGACGACCGCCGGACGAGCCGCTCAGAAGTAGTAGCTGCCGCCGAAGACCACGCCTATCTCGCGACCGCTGACGTCGATGACCTCGAAGTCGCCGCCCATCGGCATGGTCGCCTTGCCGGTCATCCGCGCGTACTTCAGCGCCGCGCTGAGGCTGTGGTACTTGCCGAAGAGGGTCACGCCGACCGTCCCGCCATACTGGTCCCAGCTATCCGGCCGCAGGTCCGAGCTCTTCACGTCGCGGGTAGCGCTCGTGCGGTTGGTGAAGGCGCCCAGCCGCGCGGCGAAGTCCTCGGTGAGCCGCACCTCGGTGCCGAACGAGCCGTTGAAGGTCGAGAGCTTGGAGACGGTGTACCCGTAGCTCTCGTACTCGACGAAGCCGTGCAACATGCCGTCGACCGCGATCGTCCAGCCCGGCAGCGGCCGCCATGCGAGGCCGAGCCCCAGCGTGGGCGGGATCTTGGAGTCGGCCTTCTTCAGGTCGTCGTTGGGGACCCGGTCATAGACCACGCGCTCGGGATCGTCGGCGGCCGGCTTGCCCCGAAACGTCGTCTGGCGCAGGAACGCCGAGTTCGACACGTTGGCCCCGGTGCGCGCCGTCAGCCCCAACCGGAAAGGTCCGTCATGGCCGCCCGGGTGGAAGAGCAGGCCGGCGACGAGTATCGCGCCGTGGCTGATGCCCTTCTCGTCGAAGGTGTGCTCGAAGGCCACGTTGCCTTGCGAGTCGGCGACGCTGAAATGCTGAAAGTCCGAACGGTGTTCCCGATAGCTGCGATAGACGTAGCAGAGGGCCACGCCCAGATCGATGTCCCGGCCGATCTCCTGGCCGTAGGCCACGCCGACCTGGTAGGTGCTGTCCGAACGCTCGCGGCTGATGCTCGCCTCGAGCAGGTGGCTGTCGGGGACCGGCTGATCGATGACTCGGTTGACGCGGTAGGCGTCTTGGGACGGGGTCACCCCCATGAACGCGAACCGGCCAGCGAGCAACGGCCAGGTCGTCACGCTTGCAGGAGAGAAGGCAGCCGCCGACTCAAGATCGAGATCGCCGCCCAGATACCCCTCGAGAGTCAGCACCTTGCCCAGGAGCGCCGTGGTGCTCAGCGAGACCATTTCCCGTTCGGCGTGGGCCAGGCCCGCGGGGTTGTACCAGGCAGCCGACGGGTCGTCGGCGATCCCGATCATCGTTCCCCCGAGCCCCGAAGCGCGCGGCCCCATGAAGACGTCGTTGTAGTGATACTCGTCGCCGCGGACCGGCAGCGGGAAGGCGAGCAAGAAGCCCAAAGTGACCAGAAACCGACGCATGGCGCGCATCTTGGCGGCTGACGCGTTGCCAGGCAACTGCCTGCCTGGCCTGCGGTTTGGTAGTTGCGCCCCGCCTCTCTTCAAGAAATAAAAGAGCGCCCCGACCGTCCTAGTCCGCACAGTCCACTGCAGCTCGAGGACCCCATGCACTTGCGAATCCCGTCCCCGAACGGCCTTGCCGCCGCGTCCCTGACAACGCTTGCCCTGCTTGCCGCGAGCCCGGCGCTCGCCGCGGAGCGGGCCTTCGGACCTGCCGAAACCTTGACGTTCGAGTGCAAGTACCTCGGGCTTCCGGTCGGCAGGGTCCACACCATCGTCGGCGCCGACACCAAGATCGAAGGGGAGACGGTCTGGCCGGTGATGGCCGTCGCCAAGACTGATCCGGTGTTCGTGCTCTACCCGATCAAGGACAAGTACATCACCTGGTGGAACCCCGAGGAGCGCCTCACGCTGGGCAACGAGCTGTCGGCCGAGGAGAAGAACGAGCGGCGCCGCGAGCGGATTCGCTTCGACCGCCAGAAGAACAAGGCGATGACCCGTCGTGATCGGCCGGGCCAGCCTCGCGACGAGCGCGACTTCGACATTCCCCCCGGCTCTCAGGACATCCTCGCTGCCCTCTTCGCCATTCGGGAGAAGAAGCTCGAGGTCGGTGACCACGAGGAGATGCCCATCTTCACCGGGCGACGGGTCTTCACGCTCAAGGTCGACGTCGAGGGCAAGGCCAAAGTCGAGACCAAGGCCGGCCGCTTCGACACCAAGCTGTTGCGGGTGCAGGTCGAGTTCTCCGGACAGCTCGCGACCAAGCGCGACCTGCGCATCTTCGTCACCGACGACCCGCGGCATGTCCCGGTGCGCATGGATGCCGAGTTCCTCATCGGCACGCTCGCCGCCGACCTCGTCAGCTATCAGAAGGGAATCACCGCCTACTGAGATCCTTCGAGAAATCCTTCTTCGACCCCGTCCGGTTCCGCTCACCCTGAGCGTAGCTCCCGACGCGCCCGCGCCGGGAGCGGAGTCGAAGGCCCCCCTCGACCCCGGCCTCGCAGGCTCGGCCTACGCTCGGGCTGACCGCGGGGCGGGCGCCCGTCGACAGCCCTGCTAGTTGTAAGCAGGACAAGAGACCGGTGACGAGCTCGGGGCGAACGGGCGGCGGCCCCAGTTCAAGAAGCTTTCCCGACACCTTGTCGAGCCGGGCGCAACCGTTGGCTGCTCGCCCCGCGGGATAGCGCTCGCGTCCCCGCCTTGCCACCTTACCGGCGTTTTCCCGGGCGCCTGCACCAGCCGCAGCGCCCGAACGCGGGAGGCGGGGAGATGGCGGGAGCGGCTCGAGGGGCGTCGCGCAGGCTGCGGAGAGGGCTGGCCCTCGTGCCGCTGCTGCTCGCGGCGCTCGCCGGTGTAGCCCTCGGGCTCGGTCCGAGCAAACCTGCGCCCTGGGCAAGGGCACTCGGAAGCATGGTGAAGCTCCGAGCAGGCGAGCGTCTCCCCGAAGGCCAACAATCCATCGAGCTGACGCTCGCACGGGGCGAGTGCGAGGGCGCCCAGCTCGCCGCCGAGGCGCCGGTCTCAAACCTGGTGGCCACCGCGGCGCCACTGCGCGCGCAGGAGGGCGGCAGCCTCGAGGTGCGCCTCTACCGCGAGGCCTTCATCGAGGTGAGCGAGCCGTCGAACTTCGAGGGCCGCGCCGGGCGCTGGCCCGACCCGCTCATCCCGGCTGTCGATCTCTACTCGGGCGAAGGCCGCAGCGCTCTTCCCGCCTCGTCTGCGGGCCCCGAGCCGGTGGTGCTCTACCTCGAGGTGTGCGCGCCGCGAGCCTCCGCGCCCGGGGTCTACCGGGGCCTCGTCACCGCGAAGGCCAAGGACCGCCCGCCAGTTCGGCTCCCGATGCAGGTCCGGGTGCGCAGCTTCGCCCTGCCCGCCACCTCGTCGCTCGAGACCTCCTTCGGCTTCTCGGGCCTGAGCGCGGTGCGCGGCCATGGCCTCGGTGACGAGGCCGTCGGCCGCCTCACCCGGCTCTATGCGACCGCTGCCCTGCACCACCGGCTCTCGCTGCACGGGATGAGCATGGAGCCACCGCGGGTGGTCAGCCGCGAGCCGCTCGAGCTCGACTTCGGCGACTACGACGCCGAGGTCGGCCCCTTCCTCGACGGCACCGTGCTCGAGAACGGGGCGCGCTTCACCAGCATCGATGTGCGCCTGCATCCGAAGGCGAGGAGCGAGGACGAGCTGATCGCCTACCTGCGGGCCTACGCGCAGCACCTGCGCCAGCGCGGATGGCTGTCACGCGCCTTCATCTACGCGAAGGACGAGCCGCGGCCCGAAGAGCTGCCGCTCGTAAGGCGGATTGCCGAGGGCGCGCACCAAGCCGACAGCGGGCTGCGCGTGCTCGTCACCACCTCGCTCAACCCGCTCATCGAAGGCGTCGTCGACATCCTCGCGCCGAACATCAATTGCCTCTTCCCCAGGCCGGGCGATGCCTACTGCCAGGGAGTCGTCCCGCTCAGTCGCTACCAGGCGGCCCGCCACAAGGGCGCCAGGCTCTGGTGGTACCAGTCGTGCGGCAGCCACGGCTGCGGCCCGGTCCCCGCGCTCGATCTGCAGGCACGCACCTACTTCTCCGGATGGCCCTCGTACATGGTCGACCACCCGCCGGCGCTCAACCGCGCCATGGGCGTGCTCGCCTTCCGGCATGGGGTCGAGGGCGAGCTCTACTTCAACACGGTGGAGGCCTGGAATCCGGGCCCGCAGGGCGAGCCGGCGCGCCCCTGGGAGAGCGTCTGGCGCTTCCACGGCAACGGCGACGGCACGCTGTTCTACCCTGGCACGCCCGAACGAATCGGCGGCAAGGGGCACGTGCCCGTCGAGTCGCTCCGGCTCAAGCACCTGCGCG
>DHSB01000214.1:0-4615 GCA_002408385.1 Myxococcales bacterium UBA5297 | reverse complement strand
ACCTGCGCGACGGGCTCGAGGACTACGAATACCTGAAGCTCGCGCGCGACCTTGGGCTCGGGGTCCAGGCCGGCCAGGCCGCGGCGAGCCTGGCCTCCAAGCCCTACCTCATCGAGCGCGACCCCGACCGGTGGCGACAGGTTCGAGAGAGGCTCGCCGACCAGATCGAGCAGGCCGCGGCGCGAACCCGCGAATAGCCCGCATCCGGCGTCGTCGAAGCCCCGGCTTCAAAACCCCTCGGACACCAAGGCCCGGCCCGAGGCTCGTGCTAGCATCCCGCGCCAGGAGACTGCCATGCCGCTCGCCCCGCTCGTCGTCTCGACCCTCCTCCTCGCAGGCGCAAGCGCTCAACCCCAGGCGCTCCCCGCGCCACTCGCCGCCAAGTCGAGCCAGCCGTCGAGCAAGCCGCCGGTCCTCGACGGCCCCCGGGTCGTCGGAGTAACGCCTGCCCCCGCGGGCGCCTGCGCGATGCTGCCCAAGCCGCGCTCGGGACCGCACCCGTTCTCGTCGGGCGAGCTGCTCGGCTACGACATCGACGTGATGGGCGTGCGCGCCGGAACGATGAGCTTCGAGGTCCTGCCGGCTGTGGGGCGCGGAGCGAAGGCCGAGCTGCCAGTGCGCGTGCGCGCCGAGTCGAACACCTTCTTCAACAAGGTGCGCAAGGTGAAGGCCGAGCTCATTAGCTACCTGCGCGCCAAGGACCTGCGGCCCGACCGCTTCCACGAGGAGCTGCACGAGGACAACCGGCACCGCATCGGCGACGTCGGCTTCAAGCGCGACAAGAAGGTCGTGCAGATCGCCTGGCGCTCCGGCCAACGCACCGGCTCGGCGCGCAACGAGATTCGCGCCGACGCGCTCGACTACATCGGCGCCATCTATCTGTTCCGCGCCATCCCGCTGAGCATCGGCCAGACCTTCTGCTTCGACGTCTACGCGATGCGCCGCATGTGGCGGCTCGAGGGCAAGGTCGAAGCCCGCGAGCACGTCTCGACGCCGGCGGGCGAGTTCGACACCTTCCACATCTCCGGCCTGGCGACCCGCATCGGAGGCTCGAAGCTCTCGCGCGAGGTCCACGTCTGGATAAGCGACGACGAGATGCGCCTGCCGATCGCGGCGATGGGCGTCATCGACCTCGGCCCGGTGCGCGCGGTGATCAGCGACGTGGCGCGCCCCGACTTCAAGAGCGCCGCGGCCAGGCCGGGCAAGATGGAGTGGTAGGCAGCGCCTTGACCGTCAGCTCTGCATCGGGGCCGACGCTTTTCGGGCCAAGAACGCAGCGCCCCTGAGGCGACCGAGCCCAAGGCCCGCTAGCTAGACGCCGTAGCTTTCGCCGTCGTAGAAGCCGTCGATGATCTGCCGATAGCGGGGCCCGACGACCTGGCGCTTCACCTTCAGCGTCGGGGTGATTTCGCCGGTGTCCTGCGTCCAGTCGTGGTCGAGGATCGCGAACTTCTTGATCGTCGCGTAGCTCGGCAGCTTCGCGTTGAGGGCCTCGATGGCGGCCTCGATGCGCCGGCGCACCTCGGGCCGCTGCGTCAGCGCCGCGTAGCTCTCGGCCTCGAAGCCCTCCTGCTCTGCCAGCCTCTGCGCGTTCTCCTCGGAGACGGTGATCAGCGCGGAGACGAACTTGCGCCGATCGCCGACGATCATGACCTGGCTGACGAGCGGCTCGCTCTTCAGGCCATTCTCGAGCTCCTGGGGCGCGATGTATTTGCCGCCCGAGGTTTTGATGAGGTCCTTCTTGCGATCGGTGATCCGCAGGAAGCCCTCCGGGTCGACCTCGCCGACGTCTCCGGTGTGGAACCACCCGTCCGGCTCGAGCACCGCGGCCGTCTCGTCGGGCCGGTTGAGGTAGCCCTTCATGATCTGCGGGCCGCGCAGCACGACCTCGCCGTCCTCCTCGATTCGCACCTCGACGCCCGGCCACGGCAGACCGACCGTGCCCACCTTGGTCTTGCCCGGGAACGGCAGGTTGACGTGCGTCGGCGCGCACGTCTCGCTCAGCCCGTAGCCCTCGCAGACGTCAAAGCCGCAAGTCTCGAAGAAGTAGCCAAGCTTGCGCGCCAGCGGCGCCCCGCCGGAGATGAACTCGCGCAGGGTGCCGCCGAAGCGCGCCTTGAGCTTCTGCTCGACCTTGCTGAAGACGAGCCGCTTGGCGAGCGCCCACTGCACCGAGTTGTGCTCGCGGCCGGCAGCCCGGGCGGCGGCGTACTCCTCGAATTGGCCCATCGCCCAGGTGAACAGCGGCCCCTTGATGCCCGACTGCGCCGCCCCGTCGCTGACGACCTTGTTGAACGCCTTCTCGAGCACCCGCGGCACCACCGTCATCACCGTCGAGCGCGTCTCGCCGGCGTTGTCGACCGCCTTCTCTATCGACTCGGCGAAGGCGACGACGATGCCCTGGCCAAGCCAGGTGGCGAAGACGACCAGCGCGAACGAGTGGGCCAGCGGCAGGAAGAGCAGCGCCGTGTCGTCGCGCCCGAGCAGCTTGATCTCGGTGACCGAGCGGGCCTGCGAGGTCCAGTTGGCGTGCGTGAGCATCACGCCCCGCGGCGTCCCGGTCGTGCCCGAGGTGTAGATGATGTACGAGAGGTCGTCGGGCCGGGTGCGCGCGGCCCGCTCCTCGAGCAAAAGCGGCCTGGCGTCGGCGAGCGGCGCGCCTCGGCCTTCGAGCGCCGACAGGCTCGTCCACCCGCCGTCTTCCGAGGCCGGCACGTCGAAGGCGATGAGGTGCCGCAGCTCCGGCAGCCCCTCGCGGATCTGCCTGACGCGCGCGAGCCGCCCGGGCAGCCGGCCCTCGGCCCTGTCGTCGTCGACGAAGAGCGCCTTCGCGCCGCTGTCGCGCAGGATGTACTCGGTCTCCTCGGCCGAGTTCGACGCGTAGATCGGCACCGCCGTCGCTCCGACGGCGAAGATGGCAAAGTTGGCGAGCGCCCACTCGTAGCGGGTCGCAGAGAAGATGGCGACGCGGTCACCGGGCTCTATTCCAAGCGCCTCGAGCCCGGCGCCGATCCTCTTGATTCGCAGCAGCAGCTCTCCCCAGGTCGGCTCGCGCCAGACGCCGGCGGCCTTGTGCCGGGCGGCGACCCGGCCCGGCTCCATGCCGCGCAGCAGGAGCAGGTCGACCAGCGTCCTGGCAGTCTGGAGTGAGAGGTTGGTCCTCCGGTCCTCCGGGGGGAGCTGGTCTCGAGCGATCACTTCGTCTTCTCCTCGATCTTTGGTTTGAGCGCGCGCGCCAGCCTCTGGACTTGCCGCCGCTCGGGGCCGTCGCCCGACCCCTCGCCCGCGGCCAGCACCTCGCCAAGCAGCGCCAGGGCACGCTTCGCGCCGTCCTCGCCTTTGGCGGCGAGGACCTCGGCGAGATAGAGCTTTGCTCGCAAGTTGTCGGGGTTGACCTTCAGCGCCAATTCCAGGTAGCGCTCCGCCTTCCTCATGTCGCGCTTGGGCCACGGCATTTCGAAGTAGTACCGGCCCAGGGCCACCAGCGCGGAGCCGCTATCGTATGTCGGCTCCCGCTCGATCACATAGTTCAAATTCGAGCGGAATTTGCCCTCGATCCCTTGACGCAGCGCGCTGAGCGCACCGATCGACTGGCCATAGGCGCCCACGCTCAAGGCGGCCCAGTAGCGCACCGGAATCGAGTCGGGAGCGAGCTCGAGCGCGCGCTCTCCGTAGCGCCAAGCGAGCCTCCCCTCGCGCTTGCCCTGCTCGCGGTCGGTCGCCGACTGTGCGCGCCAAGCATGCCAGCGCGCAGCGCGCCACAGCAGCTCCGGATCGTCGGGCGAGGCGCGCAGCGCCCTCTCGAGCCGCGTCGCGAAGCTGCGCACGGCCGCCGGCCTGTCGCGCAGGGGCCAGAGCGCATCGAGCGCCACGATATCGGCGCTCACCCGAAGCCCGCCCACCTCGCCCTCGACATCGACCGAGGGGCGGACGGCGAACGCCGGCGCCGCGACCAGCAGCGCCAGAAGCACTGCAACCGCCTGATTCTTCGTGGTCTTCGCGATCATGGCGAGGTCAACAGGTCCTCCGCCTTCTTCTTCCCCTGCCGCTGTCTGGCCGCCCGCCGAGCGCCTCGCCACAGCCAGCCCGCGGGGTCAGCCGGCGAGCGCCTCGATGCCGAAGAGCCGCGCGACGTTGCGCGTGGTCGCCTCGGCCAACTCCTCGAGCCCCATCCCCTTGATCTCGGCCAGCCGTCGGGCGGTCTCGACCACGTAGGCCGGCTCGTTGCGCTTGCCGCGGTAGGGCACCGGCGCCAGGTACGGGCTGTCGGTCTCGACCAGCAGCCGGTCGAGCGGCGTGAGCCGGGCGGCCTCGCGGAGCTCCTCGGCGTTCTTGAAGGTGAGCATCCCGGCGAACGAGACGTGGAAGCCCAGGTCGAGGTAGGTGCGCGCCGCCTGCCGGTCGCCGGTGAAGCAGTGGATCTGTCCGCCGAGCTCGAAGGCCTTCTCCTCCCTGAGGATGCGCGCGCAGTCCTCGTCGGCCTCGCGCACGTGGACGACGAGCGGCTTGCCGACCTTGCGCGCGAGCCCGACCGTCCAGCGCAGCGCCTCGCGCTGCCGGCCCGGGGACGAGAGGTTGTAGTGGTAGTCGAGCCTCCGGGTAGGAGCGGGGCTCT
>DHSB01000237.1:1512-6924 GCA_002408385.1 Myxococcales bacterium UBA5297 | reverse complement strand
GGCCGCGGCCGGCAGGGCCCAGGCAGGCCTTCGCGGCCCGGGATCGCGCATCGCCGCGGCCGCGGCGAGGAAGCCGCGCCGAGCCTCGGCGAGCCCGTCACCGCGGGCGAGCGCCTCGTCCTGCTCGCGGGCGATCTCGCCGCCGAGCTGCTCCAGGGGACTCAGCGGGCGCGCCATCGGGCACCTCCCTCCTCGATCCAGTCTTCGAGCGCTGGGTGGCGCCGGGCGATCGCCACGAAGCGGCTCTCGGCCCGCGCCAGCCGGCGCTTGAGGGTTGCCAGCGAGACCCCGCAGGCCTCGGCCACCTCGGTCAGCTCCATCTGCTCGACGTACCGCAGGGCGAAGGCGATGCGCTCGTCGGCCGAGAGCTCTTCGAGCACGGCGTAGAGGCTGCGCAGCGCCTCGCTCGTCTCGGGGCCGGCTTGGGGCGCCTCGACCTCGGGCAGCTCCTCCCGCGGCAGGAAGCGCAGCCAGCGCCAGCGAGCGCGGCGCCGGATGGTCTCGCGGGCGGTGAAGACCGCGATTCCGCTGAGCCAACCGCTCAGGCTCGCGCCGTCGCGCAGGCCGTCGAGCCGCTGTAGCGCACGGACGAACACCTCCTGCACCAGGTCGGGGATCTCCGGGTCGAACCCGAGCGTCCGGACGAGCACGCGCTGGACCCGCGGGGCGTGTCTGTCGAAGAGCACCGTGGGCGCGGCGGGATGGCCGGCCCGAAGCGCAGCGACGAGATCCGCGTCGTCGCCGAGTGCGAGGACCGGGCCGCCGCCGGCCGCGCGGGGCTTGGGCGCGAGGATCTGGACGCGTGAGGGCTGCACCGTGGAGCTCCACCTTCCGGAGCTTGAGTGTCGCGGGACGACGGGGACGGCTCACCTTTCTGCCGGAGATGACGATCTGGCCTTCATGGACGAGCCGAGATCAACGGCAAATGGGCATGCGACCGTCTCGGATGAATTGCGCCCATGCCGCGACGCGGCGCCGAGGACGTGCGGTGCCGTATCCGAGCGTAGCCTGGCCCCGGCGGCTGGTCTGGAACGATGGCTTTCCACAGTCTCGGGCGCGTGCCTGCTCGATGCGCACGGAAGCGGCCGACGCGGTCGAAGCCGAAGCCTCGCCCGGCCGCCGGGAGCCAGCTACTCCGCGGCCCGCCTCGCGACGAAGCACCGGCACCACTCCAGCACGTCGGCAAACCCGCGGCCCTCGAGCGCGCCGAAGAGCCGATTTCTGGAGAGCCGCGCTCGACTCGTGGTCGGGCTGGTGAGCCCGCACAGGAATCGCGCGAGTTGCCGCGCCTCGCCGAGCGCGGAGAGGTTCTTCGCCCGGGCCTCCGAGAGCGCCCTGGCGTCGATGCCCGCGGGCAGCGCTGGAAGCGGCCGCCGGTCCGGCAGATTCGCCGCCGCGCCACTCTTGCAGAAGCTGCAGTGCCCGCAGGGCGCTTCGCGCTTCTCGCCGAAGTGGCCCACGAGCGCGTTCACCTGGCATCGGCCGAGAGTCACCAACTGCAGCACCTGCTGGATACGCGCTATCTCCTGCTCCTCGCGCCGCTGGAACCTCTCCCCGAGCTCCGAGGCGAGCGCGGCCGCATCCTCCGACGGCCGCAGCCTCGAGTAGCGGTTGCGGACGTCCGAGACGCGCAGCTCGATGAGCCCCTTCTGCTCCAGATACTCGAGCGCACGCGTGACGCGGTTGCGATCCTGCTTCAGCCTCGCCGCAACGCCCGTCGGGTCGAGCGCGTACCAGGTTCGTCCCTTCTTCGCGCAGGCGAAGACGCTCTCGAGGAAGCTGCGCCGGTTGACGTCGAAGCGCCCGAAGATCTGCTCCAGCGGCTCGATGGGCCGTGCCTCGTAGCCGGCGTAGTAGGGCGTTCCCTGCCGCAGCACGCCGAGCAGCTCGAGGTAGGTGAGCGCTGTCCGGAGCACGAGCTGGCGCAGGTCGTGGCGAGACGAGAGGTCGTAGAGGCTGACGTCGAAGTCCCTGCCCGCCGAGAGCAGCTCGTCGACGAGGCCGCGCAGGCTCCGGTTCGTCGGCGTGTCGCCGTAGGCGAAGCTCTCGAGCAGCGGCGCGTCGTCTGGGCATGCGAAGAGCTCGACCACCGAGGGCTTGCCGTCGCGTCCCGCGCGGCCGATCTCCTGGCTGTACGACTCAAGGCTCTTGGGCAGGTTGTAGTGGTAGACGAAGCGCACGTCGGCCTTGTCGATGCCCATGCCGAAGGCGATGGTCGCGACGACCACGCGGTCGTCTGCGGCCATCCACCAGTCCTGCACGCGGGTGCGGTCGTCGGGGTCCATCCCGGCGTGGTAGGCGCGCGCGGCGAAGCCCGCCTTCTCGAGCAGCTCGGCGACGCGCTCGGCGGTCTTCTGCAGCGTGACGTAGACGATGGTCGAGCCGCGTGGACGGGAGCGCAGCCTCTCGACGAGGAGCGCGTCGCGCTCGCTCGCCTGCACCGGCGTGGTCAGCAGCTCGAGGTTCGGCCGGTAGAAGCCGGTCACGACAGCGGCCTCGGGCGGGATGCCGAAGCCCTCGCAGATGCTCTCGACGACCGCAGGCGTCGCCGTCGCCGTCAGCGCGAGCACCCGCTCGACCTTCAAGTCGCGGGCGAGCTGAGCGAGCTTGAGGTAGTCGGGCCGGAAGTTGTGGCCCCACTCCGAGATGCAGTGCGCCTCGTCGACCGCGAAGAGCGAGATGCGGCACTCGCGCATCGACGCGAGGAAGCGCTCATTGTTGAAGCGCTCGGGCGCGACGAAGAGCAGCTTCAGCTCGCCCGAATGAAGCCGAGCGGTGACCGACTGAACCTCGTCCCCGGTCAGCGACGAATCGAGCCGCTCGGCAGGGACTCCGCGGCTGCGCAGGAAGTCGAGCTGGTCCTTCATCAGCGCGATGAGCGGCGAGACGACGACCGTCACCCCCGGCAGCGCGATGGCCGGCAACTGGTAGCAGAGCGACTTTCCCGCGCCGGTCGGGAAGACGGCGAGAGCGCAGTCGTGCGTGAGGAGCGCTTCGACGACCTCGCGCTGCCCCGGTCGGAAGGACGAGAAGCCAAAGCGCTCGACGAGGAGCGCCTCGATGGTGGCGATGGTGGTGGTCACGTCGAGTCCTTCGTTGCGGCGAGCGGCGTCTCGCCCGAGCGCCTTCCGAGCGGCGGGTCTGCGGCAGCTTACGGATCCAACGTGTGATGCGCGTGTTCTTTCCATGGTCCCCTCCCGTGAGGCGAAACAGCCTAGCGGAGGGGGCTGACATCGGAGGGCGACCGCGCGACCCGTTTGAATCTCGAGGCCTTCTCTCCCACGATGGCGCCGCCGTGCCGACCGACATCGACCCTTCATCCGCCGCCAGCCCCGACCTTCACGACGAAGACGCGATTCGCCTGTCGCCCCTCGAGCGTCTGGTCGTCTCGCTGGTCGCGTTCTTCATCTCGGTCTTCGGCCGCGTGACCGACCTGGCCCTGCTGCTGCTGCGGCCCTCGCTCCTGCGGCCGTACCTCGCGGTCTGGGCGGCGGAGATTCGCGCCTCGCCCTATCGCTGGCCGCGTTCGTTCGAGGCGCTCCGTGCCACCAAGCAGGCCGGCCAGACGATTCGCGAGCTGATGTACGGCGAGGTGTTGCTCGCGAGCGCGGTCTTCGTCTTCTGGCGCGCAGGCGTGCGGCGCGGCAGCCGTTTCGTGGATCTCGGCGCGGGCCGTGGCCGGGCGCTCCTCGCGGCCCGCTGGCTCGGCGCCGAGGCTCGTGGCGTCGAGCTGCTGCGGGCCCATGTGCGCGCGGTCGAGGGCGCGATGGTGCGGGCGGGCGCGCGGCTCGAGGTCGGCGACGCGGCAGAGGCCGATCTCTCGGAGGCTACGCACCTCTTCCTCAACTGGTGCGCCTGGCGCTCGGAGACGAAGCTGCGGATGCGCGAACGGATCGAGCGCTGTCGCCCGGGCACCCGCGTCGTCGCCGTGACGCGGCCGATCGAGGGCTCGCAGTTCTTCAGGGTTTCGGCGTGGCCCGTGCTCTTCAGTTGGGGATTCGAGGCGGTGCACGTCTCCGAGCTCGGCGCGGAAGGCCCGACCGGAGAAGCCGACTCGCCTTAGGCTTCGCGCACGCTCAACACCTGCACCGCCTTGCGCGAAGGCCCCGGTCGACTTCGACTGCCTCGAAGGTCATCGGAAGCTCGCCGGCGCGCCCAGGTCGGCCTGAGGCGAAAGGCCACCGTCCTACGGTTTCGGCCCCACGGCCGCCTGCGACAGCCGGCGGCCTTCTTCCCAACCGATGGCGCCGGCGAGCTCGAAGGCCTGCGCCGCCACTTGGCGCGCCCGGGCCGGATCGCTCGTGGCGAGGGCGCGAGCGAGGTTGACGAGCTGGCGCGTCTTCGAGACGAGCTCGCCCGCGCGCTCGGCGGCGGCGATAGAGGCTTCGAAGAGTCGGCAGGCCTCGTAGTCCCGGCCTCCGTGGGCGGCGAGGGATGCGAGGTTGGCCAGCAGCTTCGACTCCGCGCCGTGGTTCCCGGAGCGGCGGCAGGCTTCGAGCGCCTGATTGAAGCTGGCCAGGGCTCCCGCGTTGTCGCGCAGCCGCACCAAGACGCTCGCGATGCGCGACAGCAGGCGCGCCTTCAGATCGGGCTCGGCATGCCAGGGCGCCAGCGACAGGCCTGCCTGGACCTGTGTGAGCGCGCTCTCGTAGGCGGTCCGGGCTCCGGCCCAGTCTTGCGCAGCCTCGCGCTGCTCGCCGGCCTCGACCAAGGCGAGCACCACGAGCGCCGCGGTGGGGTGTGAGCGCTGGGCGCTGCCGAGCGCGGCCGCTGCCTCCTCGAGTCGGTGCTCGAGGCGGAGCAAGCGGGCGAGCGCGAGCATCTGCTCGCATTGGGCCTCGAGAGAGGTGCTCTTCGTACCCGCGGTACGCTCGGCTATCGCCTGCGCGAGCCCGAGATCTCCGGCCGCCGCCGCGTGCGAGCAGGCGCGCGACAGCGCCTGCAATCGTTGGGTCGCTGCCTGCTCGGGCGGGATAGCTCTTGCCTCAGCAGCGAGCCGAATCGCTTCTGCGTGCTCCTGCAGGCGCAGCACTGCTTCGTGATGATCGCGGCGCACGATCGCGGGCTCGACGGCGCGCTGCCACCAAGAGAGCGCGTTCGCCCAGTCGCCACCGCGCGAGTGATGGCGGGCGATCTCGATGGGCGACGGAGGGCTCGAGACATCGAGCATGCGCCCCTGCAGCGCCTGCGCGAGGTTGCGGTGCATCGTCTCCCGGGCCGGCCCCGAGCTCCGGGCGAGGGCGGCAGCCCGATGGCGTCGCGAGCGCACCGCATGGCGTCGCCCCGGCAGCGCCTCGAGGAGCGCAGCCCGCTCCAACCGGGTCCACGCAGCCGAGGCGTGGGAATCGCGAAGCGCGGCCTCGATGGTCGAGTCGTCGAAGTTGTCCCCGAGCAGGCAGCCGTACTCGAAGA
>DHSB01000237.1:0-1135 GCA_002408385.1 Myxococcales bacterium UBA5297 | reverse complement strand
GCTTGTTCTTCCTTGGCGCAGCGCCTGATGTATCGGTAGCCCGGTGCCTCCGTGCCCGGCTGACGAGAGGACGGCGGACTCTCAAACGGTCTGCGAGCGGACACCCTGAAGAGAGGCGGTAGGGACTCTCGTCCGATTGATGATTGGAACGAGCCTCTAGCAGCCCCTCGTATACGCGGGCGCGAGCAGGAGGTTGCATGCGTCCTCATACAGGTCGGTGAGCGGGATGACCTCTTCGGTGAAGGGGGCAAGGGGCGGTGGGTCTCCCCCTTCGCACCACATGTCGGCAGGCTGTTCATCCCGCACGGTCACGGATCTGCGGTTCGAGGTGACGACGACGACATTGCGATGAACCATCAGGTGGTCGCGACCCTTCCTCGACAGCTTCAGGACTTTCTGCGGCAGGTTCAACAGGTTGATGGCGTCCGTCTCCGGCAGGTGAACCCATCCGCTGCCGATGCGGGGCAGGACGATCTTTTTCCATCCCTTCCGGCTGTCCAGAAGGGTCGCGTGGAACCACGGAGGGCCGTAGCCCCAGTCGGAGTCGTAAATGGTGGGCGTGAAGGGAAAAACGCTCTCATCCAGGACCAGTTCGGCCGAGAGACCTTTACCGGGCGGGTAAACGACCCTCAGCCTCGCGATCACCTTGCCCGAGGGGCGGGCATGAACGGGGATGTCGTCCGTATCCGGGGCGAGCGCCTTTGCCACGCAATCCTTGTCGCGTCCGGGGCACAGCTCGTCCAGCCGGTTCTCATTTTCCATCCGGCCCATGAGGCTGTTCCTGGAAAGCGGCACTGCCTGGAACGGCGTCTCGATTGACAAGGGGCAGTCGGCGCTCGCGGTGTTCACGGGAAAGCCGGGAAGAGCCAGGAGGCCGACGAGAGCGATGAGCGCGGTTTTCATTCAGAACCCCGGAAGTAGATGAACTGCAATTCGAAAACTACCCTGCGAGCCTCACTTACGCCACGAGCTCCACCGCGCGCGACATGAGGATGAGCCAAGGCGAAAGGGATTTCGTACGCGACCAACCCGTGCGGCGTGGCGTGGCGATGACCGGGGAGAGCACCGTCCGAGGGCGATGCGGGCGGTGGGCGGGGTGAAGGGGAAGCTCCTCGAGCGCGAGCTGCGCAGCTAC
>DHSB01000064.1 GCA_002408385.1 Myxococcales bacterium UBA5297 | reverse complement strand
GAACGACTGTCAAACTCGGGCGGTGGTCGGCCCCAGGGCGAAGGGAGCGTTTCCACGCGCGAGCACAGAAACGAATCCACGTCCCCAGGGCGACGGAGCTGGGGCCGGAGGATGGAGCCGGCCTTGCGGATGCTCGTCTCGATCTATTCGCGGTTCATCCGCGGGCCTCGCGCGCCAAACCGGTCAACGGACGGCGTGCCCGTGGCATCGCGCTCGCGTGCGCGAGGGGACTTCGGCGAACGCATACGGAACGCCGTACCGGTAGCTGAGGCCGAGGCCGAGATTTGACCTTGCCGTGGCAAGACCCGCGCGCGTGCGAGCCGCCGAGCGCGAGCACACAAGCGCCGGCAGCCGCGTCGAGCCAAAGGCGGTCTTCAGCACGAGGTGCTGCTTCTCGGGAGGGAAGGGTGGGGGCGCCAGGCCAGAGCCTCTGGCCGTGGCGACAGACCGGAAGCCTACGGCGTCGTCAGGATGTTGCGCGGGCCGGTCTGCGAGACCGGGCGTAGGACGAGCGAACGGTCGCGAGGCTTGTCGAACTTGCCGGCGAGCGCGTCGCGCACGCTGCGGTCGAAGCGCACCTTCCCGGTGGCGACCTCACGGAGCGCGAGGACCGGCGGCTTGTTCTTCGCGTCCGCGACCGGGCGGGCCCCTGCCATGAGCTGCCGGGTCCGCTTGGTCGCCAGAAGGACGAGTGCAAAGCGGTTCTCCACCAGCGGGAGGCAGTCTTCAACGGTTACGCGTGCCATGTTGGGACCTCTGCGGTTCGCTGCAAGAAAGAGCGAGGGACTCTAGGTAATACAGCCGGCCGAATCAACTTCTTTCAGGCCCTCCGGCAGGCGCAAACCGGGCGGCCGCCGGCTTACTTCGCGCTGTCGGCAGCCGGCTCGGCGCTCTCTTCGATCTCCGCGCGCGAAGCGGGCACGTCCCTCAGGCTCGCCTCGGAGACCTCGAGCACCTTCGGATCGGTCGAGCTGCGGACGTAGTACTTCTCGCCCTCGTGCTTGCCGACATGGAGCGTGCCGAGCGGCGCATCCGACTCGCCGAGCAGGCGGATGGTCCGCGCGGGCTGGGCGAGCCCGTACTGGGCAAGGTCGGTCGGGTTCTCATCCGCGAAGCGGGTCGCCTTCATCGTCGAGAGCGCCCAGAGCATCCCGCTCACCTTCCACTCGCGGGCCTTGGCAGGGGTGAGGCCTGCGATTTGCCAATCGTCATCCGCGCCCGGCTCCGCACCGGCGTCCGGCTTCGCGCTGGCGACGCGCTCGAGCTCGAAGGTCTCGTCGCCCGAGGCGACGCGGATCTTCTTGACCTGCTGGCGGTCGAAGCTGAGCGGCTGCTTGTTTCTCAAGTCGAAGGTGCTCGCGTCGAGATCGCGCAAGAGGTTGTCGGGCACCTCGGCGATGGAGGTCGCCTCCTTGCGCCGCGCGAAGTGCGTCCTCCGCCCGTCAATCTCCGCGCTGCCGAGCACGAGCGTCTGCCGCGAGCCGTTGCGCAGCTCGACCACGACCTTGAGCTCGGGCGCGCTCAGCCCGTACCTCTCGTCCTCGACGGGGTTGGCGAGGTCGGTCGCAAAACGGAGCGCGCGCAGGTTGCGAACGGCGCCGAGCAGCCGGTTGACGGTCAGCTCGTCGGCGCGGTCCGCCAGCGGGCTCTTGAGCTTCCAGATCGCGCCCTCGCGCCTGAGCACATAGTGCTTCTCTCCCAACTCGACGCTAAGGCCGCTGACGTGGGCCTCATCGAAGAGCGCCACGCGCTTCTCGCGCAGGTCGAGGGTGCCCTTCTCGAGCGCGGTCTTGAAGCTCCCGGCGAGCTGAAGCACGTCACTCGCCCCGCCGACGCTCACGTAGACCGAGCCGTCGAAAGGGTTCTCGCGGCCCGCGTTCAGCTCGTGCTCGGTTCCATCTTTGAGCCGCGCGACGACCCGTAGGGCCGGTTTGTCGAGCCCGTACTTGGCCAGGTCGGCAGCCTTCTCCTCGACCACGGTCAGCTTCTCGAGCGCGACGAGCCTCTCGAGCAGGGCGTCGACCGTCTCGGCGTCCGCGGCGGTGTTCACCGGCGAGACGACGCTCCAGGCGCCCCCTTCGGCGGGGGCGACCATCGTTCGCTCGCCCTTGGCGACGACGGAGAGCGCGGAGACCTGCTTTGGATCGAAGTCGAAGAGCTTGTTCTCTTTCTCTTTGCGCGCGCTCTCCTGCTCCTCCTCGAGGTGGATGCCGTAGTAGGCAAACACGGTGACCCCGCACACCGCGGCGGCGAGGGTGGCCAGCATCACGAGCGAGCGGGTCTTCTGGTTCATCGCCATGGGGTCGGTCCTCGAAAAATAAGGTGCCGACGCGGCGCCACGCCCGCGAAGCGGGCACGGCCGCGGGGCCGGTCTCGCAGACGAGCGCGCGAGAGGCGCCCCGCTATCGCCGCGCGGGCGGACTGCTGTCCGTCGCTACTTGCTGCGCCGCACCATCCAGACGACCAGGCCCAGCCCGAGCAGCGTCACCGGGAGGATGTCGACCGTCAGGAAGAAGATGCCCGCCTGCTGAACTGGCGACAGGAACAGCCGCGAGGCCTCGCGCAGGCGCGGGCGGATGGTGATGCGCTCGGTCTGCGCCGCGAGCCAGTTGAGCCCATTGAGGAAGAAGTCCTCGTTGCCGAAGGCGGTGCGGAACTTGTTCGTCGCGAAGTCGCGGTCGCCAGCGACCACCAGCCGCGCTTCATCCGAGCGCTTGTTCGCCGCGTCCTTGGTGTCGAGCGTCACCGTCACCACGAGCGGGAAGGGGCCGCCCCTCTCGTGCTCGTCCTGCTTGACCTCGGGCGCGGTGAGGTCGGTCTCGCCCCAGGCCGAGGGCATCGTCAGCGCGAGCGGGCTCGCGACCGCCTTCGACGCGCCGCCGTGCAGCACGGTGAGGGGGCGGGCGGTCGGAAAGACGGTGTTGAGCGTGAAGTCCCGGGTGATCTCCGAGGCCTGGTTGTAGCTCTGCACTACCGGGATGGCTTCGCTGGCGCCAAACAGGCGGCTGACCGGATCGATGACCGTCGCGTCTTCGGCCTGGACGTTGAAGTCTTCGAGCAGCAGCTCGAGCCCACTCTCGACACTCGGCTCGAGCATCAGGAAGGCCTTGCCGCCGGCCTCGAGGTAGCGGCGCACCACGTCGGACTCGCCGGGCTGGAAGGGCTTGACGGGGCCGGCGACAACGATCGCCTCGGCGTCCTTGGGGATCTGCGCGGCCGCGGCCAGGTTGAGCTTGGCGGGCACGAGCCCCTCGTTGCTCATGCGCTGGACCACGCCGGAGAGCCCGCCGGGGCCTTGGTCCTCGAAGTCGGCTTCGCCGTGGCCGGTGGTGAAGTAGAGCTTCTTGGTCGCCGAGTGCGTCACCTTGACGATGGCGTTGGTGAGCGACTCCTCGCTCAGCTCCTGGAAGCGGCTCTCGGTGGCGCCGAGCTTGACCACCACACGGGGCCCGCCGTCGCGGATGCCGTACTGCTCGACGCGCATCGGGTCCCTGATCGGGTCGACGAACTCGTACTTGAAGTGGGGGCTGCGCTCGCCGTAGCGACGGAAGAGGTCGGAGAGCGCCTCGTAAGACGGCTCGCCGCTGCCGAAGAAGGCCAGGACCGTCACCTCTTGCTTCAGCCCGTCGAGTGTCTTGAGGGTGTCGGGCGAGAGGGTGTGGATCTGCGCCTTGGTCAGGTCCCAGCTCTTCGGCTTGTGATGGACGATGTAGTTGCCCATCCCGAGCAGGCCCACCACCAGCAGCGCGCCGAGCGCGCTGACGCCGAAGAAGAACGTGCCCCTGCTCGAGGCCGAGGCGCCGAGGTCACCCCAGTTCGTGATCGCGTAGGTGGCGAAGAAGAAGCCGGCGAGGATGACCTTGCCGACCACCAGCGAGAGCGGCGCGCCGATGATGAAGGTGATCGTCGAGCTGGCGAGGATGACCAGTCCGAGCACTCCGAGGATTCGTCCCGCGTACTTGAGCTTCATGGAGGGCACTCCTCAAATCCGAACGCTTGCGTAGAGGCCGTTTGGGCCGGTGCGACCTGCGCGCTCCCGCGGGGCCGGTCAGGCCCAGCGGTGCGCCTCGATGGCCCGATGGGTCAGGAACAGGCCGAGCACTATCCACGACAGGTAGTAGGCGAGGTCCTTCAGGTCGAAGACCCCGCGCGCGAAGCCGTGCAGGTGGCGCTGGGCCGACAGCCAGTTCATCACCTCGCTGAGCGCGCCGTCGGTGGCCATCGCGCCCCAGGAGGCAAGCCACATCAGCAGCAGCACCAGCAGCGAGACGATGGCCGAGACGGCCTGGCTCGAGGTGAGCGAGCTGACGAACATGCCGATGGCCATCGCCGCGCTCGACCAGAGGAAGAGGCCGAAGAAGCCCAGCAGCGTGGTCCGCCACTCGATGCCGCCCGAGCCGCCGGTGCCGGCCGAGCCGGCGAAGAGCTGCAGGATGGCCGGAAAGAGCAGGGCGATGAGGACCGCGACGCCCATGATGGCGACGCCGCCGAGGTACTTGCCCAGCACGATCTCGACGGGCCGCAGCGGCGAGGTCATCAGCAGCTCGAAGGTCTTCTGCCGCTTCTCCTCGGCGATGAGCCGCATCGAGAGGAACGGCACGATGAAGACGACGAAGACCCCGCCGAAGACGACCAGCGGGTAGACGATCATGTCGGTCGCGTTGAGGTACTCGGCGATCTGCGGGTTGACGTTCGCCTCGAGGCTCAGCTTGGAGAAGGCGTTGAGGTAGCCGGCGAACACGTAGCTGAGCAGCAGGGTCATCACCGCGAACATCGCGTAGGCGATGGGGGTGGTGAAGTAGATGTTCAGCTCTTTCTTGGCGATGGCGACGACGTTGCGCATGGTCGGTAGGCTCCTGTCGCTAGTTGGCCGCGGCCTTGGTGGGCGGCTCGCCGTCCGATGAGGTGGTCTCGGCGCCCGCGCCTGCCGGGGCAGGCTCGGGGCTCGGGGCGCCGGCGCTCTGGGGGGCGGACTCGGCGCTGCCGGCGTCGGCGTTCGGGGTTTGGGGCGCAGGCGTCGCGCCCTCGGCGGGGCGGTGGCGCAGCTCGCCGGTCGGATCGATGAGCCTGAGGTAGATCTCCTCGAGGCTCAGCTCCTTGCCGTCGACGTGCCGGCTGCGCAGGCCCTCTATCGTGTCGAAGTCGACCAGCTTGCCGCTCTTGATGACCAGCACCTTGCGGCACAGCTCGGTCACCTCCTGAAGGATGTGCGTCGAGAGGATGATGGTGTGCTTGCCGCTCGCCGCCAGGTCGCGCACCAGGTCGCGCACCTCGATGATCTGCAGCGGGTCGAGCCCGACCGTCGGCTCGTCGAGGATGAGCACCGGAGGCGAGCCGATGATGGCCTGAGCGAGCCCGACGCGCTGGCGGTAGCCCTTCGACAGGTTGGCGATGACCCGCCCGAGCACGTCGTCGACGCGGGTGAGGCGGGCGACGCGGTCGATCTCGGCCTTGAGCCCCTTCGAGGCGATGCCCTTCACCTCGGCGCAGAAGCGCAGGTAGCTGCCCACGGTCATGTCCGGATAAAGGGGCGGCTGCTCGGGCAGATAGCCGAGGCGGCGCTTGACCTCGAGCGGCTGCTCGAAGACGTCGAAGCCCGCCACCTTCGCGCTGCCCGAAGTCGCCGGCAGGAAGCCGGCCAGCACGCGCATCGTCGTGGTCTTGCCCGCGCCATTGGGGCCGAGAAACCCGAGGATGTCGCCCTCTTCGAGCTCGAAGCTCAGGCCCTCGATGGCAGCCCGATCACGGTAGCGCTTGGTGAGACCCTTCACCTCGATCATCGCTGTCTCCGGTCGGCAAAACGGCTGGATTCGACGGCCTCGCTCGCTCGGCCGCAGTGACGGCGGTTGCCGTCGGGCGCAGTCAACAGGGAGGGCCCCGCTTCGATTCCCTGCGGCGTTGCGCGAAAAGCATCGGAAAATTATATGGTTGCCCGCATGGCTGCGCGGGCGGCCCAATATAGGGGGGTGAACAAGCCTGTCAAGCGCACCCTCGCCCGTTCGCTCGCGACGCCGACGCGGGAGCCCGCCTTTTTTTGCCCGCTGTGGCCTCGCGGACGGTCCTGGATGTTGAACGTCCCCCCCACCTTTGTAGAATGCCGCCTGAACCGCTTGTCCCTGGAGGGTACATGCGAGCCCATCTCATCATTTTGCTGGTCGCCAGTCTGATGGCGACCCCGGCGCTGGCGGCGAAGAAAGCAAAGTCCAAGGGCCGAGCCCCCAAGACAGAGAGCATCGCGCTGGTTGAGCCACCGCCGGTCGAGGGCGTCTCGGCCAAGGCCATCAAGTGGTCGGCCTACTTCGCCAAGGAGGGGCTCGAGGGCCAGGGGTTTCGCCTCATCGCCGCCAAGCAGGTCGCCCTGGCGCACGCGAAGAAGAAGCTGAAGGTGCCGGCCTGCAACGAGGATCTGCAGTGCCTCGCGGGCATCGGCCAGGTCGCCTCGGCCGGCTACGTCGCCAACGTGACGGTGCGCCCGGCCGGCAAGCAGCTCGGCGTCAAGCTGACCCTCGTCGACACCGCCGAGGCCAAGATCATCTCCAACATCTTCAGCCTCGTCATCAACGACGAACCCGCGACGCTGCGGCAAGCGATCAAGAAGCAGATCCCGCGCGCGACCGCCGCCCTGAAGAAGCACGTCGCCGAGAAGGCGGCCGCCGCTGCGGCAATCGCCGAGGCCGCCCCCGCCGCCGGGGATCAGCCGGCAGTCGTCTCGCTGACCAAGCCGGCGGCCGACGAGCCCGCGGTCGTCTCGCTCACCAAGCCGGCCGACAAGAAGCCTGCCGACGAGCCCGCGGTCGTCTCGCTCACCAAGCCGGCCGACAAGAAGCCGGCCGACGAGCCTGCGGTCGTCTCGCTCACCAAGCCGGCCGACAAGAAGCCGGCCGACGAGCCTGCGGTCGTCTCGCTGACCAAGCCGGCCGACAAGAAGCCGGCCGACGAGCCCGCGGTCGTCTCGCTCACCAAGCCCGCCGACAAGAAGCCGTCACAGCAGCCCGCGGTGGCTGCAGTCGCGAAGCCGGCTGAAGAGCCCGCGGTCGTGGCCATCGCGAAGCCGATCGAGGACCTGTCGCAGGCTGTCGTCGCGGTGGCCTCTCCGTCGGCCGAGGTCAAGCCCGGGGAGCCTGCCGTGAAGGTCATCGAGGCAGCAGGGGACGCACCGAAGGCGCTCACCAAGGTCGCTCCGAGTGATGACGACAAGGTGGTCACCGGCCCGATCGTCGCCAAGGAGCCTTTCCGCGTTCCCAAGTTCGTTCCGTACACCCTTATCGGCGTCGGCGCGGTGGCCACTGGGCTCGGTGTCGGCCTGTTCGGACAGGAGGCGCGCACCGCGACCGCCGATTATCAGGCCGGCCGCGATCCGAGCGCCGCACGCGAGCTCGCGAAGAGCAAGGCGATGTACACCGACATTTCGGCGGGCGCGGGTATCGCGCTGATGGCGACCGGCGGCATCCTGATGCTGTTCACCGGCGACGAGCCCGCCTCAGCCGACGCTCGTACGGTCTCCGTCAGTCCCACCGCCAACGGCGCTGCCGTCTCGGGGAGCTTCTAGTCATGCGCGACACGTTCCTGCGCGTTGCCCTTCTTCCTCTGTTCCTCCTGGCGGCTGGCTGCTCGCTCCTGGTGAGCGGCGACACCGACTGCGCCGCCGACACTGACTGCGCCGAAGGCGCGGTCTGCCGCGAGGGGCTCTGCGTGCGGCCGACCCCGCCGTGGGCCGATGGCGGCTTCTTCATCGACGCCGGAATCGTCGACGCCGGCGAAGAGCCAGAAGACGGCGGTATCGAGCCGGATGCCGGGCTCGAAGAGGATGCCGGGCTCGAAGAGGATGCCGGGATCGAGCCGGATGCCGGGATCGAAGAGGATGCCGGGATCGAGCCGGATGCCGGGATCGAGCCGGACGCCGGAATCGTGCCGGACGCGGGCATCGTCGTCTGCCCCGCGACGCCAGACTGCTCTCTGGTCGAGTGCCTCGGCCGGCTCTGCGCGCCGGGCGCGCACTGCCGAGACGGCGAGTGCCTCCGGGACGGGACCGACTGCGAGATCGACCAGGTCACCGGCCAGTCGGGTTGCGAGAGCGCCGCCTGCGTCGGCGCGAGCTGCGGCGCCGGGTATGGCACCTGCTCGGCGGTCAACGTCTGTCGGCACCGCGTCAAGACCGACTGCCTCATCGAAGTAGCGACCGGCTTTGCCTCCTGCGACAACCCGGTGTGCAAGGGCGTGGCGTGCGGCGAGAACAACGTGTGCAACGGCGAGGCGTGCCTCGAGTGCGGCAGCCCCTGCGGCGCGGAGCTGCCCGGGTGCACCAACGGTATCGATTGCGGAACCGGCGACTGTGCGGCGAGCTGCCAGTGCCTCGGCAACGCGGGCGACTTCTACTGCGGCGGCGACTGCGTCGACCTGACCGGCAGCGTCGGCCACTGCGGCGCCTGCGGGCACGCCTGCCTGAGCGGCTCGTTCTGCTCCGGCGGCTGCTGCGGCGACTACACCGACTGCTCGTTCGCGGTCAGCTCGCTGTGCCAGGGCTTCGGCTACGAGTGCGTCGAGGAGGACGGCGAGCGCCGGGCGCGGGAGACGGCCTGCGACGACGGCAACGACAACGACGGCGACGGAGCGGCCGACTGCGCCGACCCCGACTGCGACGGTGAGGCGTGCGACAGCGGGACCTGCTCGGACGGCGTGTGCTGCGACAGCGCGTGCGCCGCGCCCTGCGAGGTCTGCAGCAGCGCGCTCGGGGCGACGGCGGACGGCACCTGCACCGTGGCCTCGGCCGGCACCGCCTGCGGGGCCTTCCTGTGCGACGGGACCAACGCGGCCTGCCCGACCACTTGCCAGGACGACGACGACTGTGCCGAGAACCACGCCTGCACCAACACCGTCTGCCTGAAGGACGCCGGCCAGGCTTGCGGGCTGCCGGCCGAGTGCGCTTCGGGCGCCTGCAGCGACGGCACCTGCGACTGAGAGAGCCACGAGACCGCCGCGGTCTTCCGGCCGCGGCGGTCGCCAGCTCGCAGCCACACACCGCGGCCGCTTCGGGCCGCATCCCTCACCCCTCCCGTCATCGAGCAGCGCGTCTGTGGGCCTCCGTTCCGGCGCCCGGCAGGTTGGCGTGCAGACATGAGCAGGGTCGAGGAGGTCGAAGAAGACAGATGCCCATCATCGTGCAGAAGTACGGCGGCTCGTCGGTCGGCAGCGTGGAGAAGATCAAGCAGGTCGCCGCCAAGATCGCCGCCCGCCGCCGCGGCGGCTACGACGTGGTGGTCATCGTCTCGGCGATGGGCGGCACGACTGACGACCTGCTCTCGCTGTCCAAGGCGATCACCGACAACCCGCAGAAGCGCGAGCTCGACATGCTCTTGACCGCGGGCGAGCGCATCTCGATGGCGCTCCTGTCGATGGCGCTCAACGCCGACGGCGTGCCCGCCATCAGCTTCACCGGCAGCCAGTCGGGGATCATCACCAACGACGGCCACACCAACGCGCAGATAGTCGACGTGCGGCCCTACCGCGTGCGCGAGGAGTTGGCGCAGGGCCGGGTGGTCATCGTCGCCGGTTACCAGGGCGTCTCGTACAAGCGCGAGGTGACCACGCTCGGCCGCGGCGGCTCGGACACGACGGCGGTGGCGATGGCCGCCGCGCTCGGCGCCGAGGCCTGCGAGATCTACTCGGACGTCGACGGAGTCTTCTCGGGCGATCCCCGCGTCGTCGAGCAGGCGAAGAGGCTGCGCGAGATCTCCTACGAAGAGATGCAGGAGCTCTCCGAGGCGGGCGCGCGGGTGCTCAACGCGCAGGCGATCGAGTTCGCGAAGAAGGCGGGCATCGCCATCGACGCGCTCTCGACCTTCGGCGGGGGCGCCGGCACGCGCGTCCTCGCCGCACCCGCCTCAGCGAGGCGGGTCTCCGGGGTTGCGGGCCAGAAGGAGATGGCCGTGCTTTCGGTGAAGGGCACGCCGGCGACCTTCTACGAGCTGTGCGAGATGCTCGACGCGCGCGGGGTCGCCGGGAAACACCTGTCGGCGACGAGCGAGGGCGGCTCGATGGTGCTGCCGCTCGAGAACGTCCACGGCCTGGCGGCGCTCGTGGAGGCCTTGAAGCAGCGCTTCGGGGAGAAGGTCGCGCTGCGCGAGGGCCTCGGGATGGTCACCGCGGTCGGCGCGGGCATCGATGCCGATCACTCGAACCTTCGCCGGGCGCTCGCGGCGCTCGAGTCGATGGGCGTGCCGGTGCTCGGGCTCCACACCTCGTCGTTGCGGCTGTCGCTGCTCGTTCCGGTCGAGCGCGTCGACGATTGCGTGCGGCGGGTGCACGAGGCGCTGGTCGAGGCGGCTTGAGCGGGTGGGAGCGCCCCCGGATGGGACCCTCATCAAGCGAGCGTTGCCTGGGCAGGGGCCGGGACCTCGGCCGATCGTCAGTGGCGACGACCGCCGGTGCTCGGGTGTCCCGCCGATCGTCGGTCGGCGAGGTTTTCGGTGCTCCCGAGCTCCGCCAATCGTCGGTGGCGACGATCGCCGGTGCTCGGGTGCCCCGCCGATCGTCGAATCCGACGAGCTGCTTCGGGGGGGGCGACATCGGCCGCCGCGCCACAAGCTGCCCCTGACAAGCCGGCGAGAGCGCCAAAGTGAGCCTTCGAAACAGGCCGACAGCCCGCCAGAGCCCCCAGCTTGGCCCAGGACGCGTTCGAGGCCGCCAGGCCTAGGTAAATGGGACCGACGGCAGTAGCCCGCTCCTGGGGCCACGTAGACGCTCACGAGGCTTTCCACCCAGGCGGGGGCCAGGGCAGCGCTCTCCGGTCCTACCTCGTCCCCCGGTCCTTCTTGCGGAAGTCCTGCGTCTCCTGCGGGAACTGCAGCAGGTGACACATCTCGTGGAGCCGCGAGTAGATGCGCTCGCCGACCCGGTCGCGGAGGAGGTTGCTGGCCAGCTTGGCGGCCGGGTCGTGATAGCCCCTCGCGCGCGGGTCCTCGGGTTGGAGGCCGAAGTTGGTCGCGAAGAGCGTGGTGCGGTTGGTGTTGTAGCGGCGCGCGATGAGCTCATCGAGCGTGTCGAGCTCGAAGGGGCTCTGGCGGCCCTTGCCCAGCTCGTCGATGGCGAGCACGTCGGCGTCGACCAGCGGCTGGATCGCGTCGAGGCCGCTGCGATTCTCGGAGAAGCCTTTGCGGATCTCCGAGAAGAGGAACGAGACCTCGACGTAGCGCGCCGAGACGCCCAACTCGAGGGTCAGGTAGCCGAGCGTCGCGCACAGCAGGTGCGTCTTTCCGGTGCCGACGGGTCCGGCGACGACGAAGCCCTTGGTTGGCTCTTCGGGCCGATAGCGCTTTGCGGTCGTGTAGGCGACCGCTCGGGCTTCTTCCTGCGCGCTGTTCTGGGGCAGGAACTCGTCGAAGGACAGCCCGCAGCGCGCCGGCAGCCCGGCCTGGTTGAAGCGGGTGAGCCGTTGCGCTATCGCGCGGCAGGGGCAGGTCTGCACGAAGCCGTAGCCGTCCTTCTCGATGTGGATGCGTCCGCTGCCCCCACAGCTATCGCAGGCGTCGTTGCAGCGACAGGCGCGCGCAATGCGCTTTTCGCCCTTTCGCTCGACGAGATAGCGGGCGCCGCCGCACTCCGGGCATTTGCTTTCGTTGGCCACCTGCTGCTCCTTTCGACCGTCCTAGCCGAGCGCCACGAGCCCCTTCTTCGCGCGAACGAGGGCCACGAGGTGGGCTCTCAGCGCATCTTTCCTCGCCCGCGCGCTCGAGCCCGGGCGCCGCGGCCCGGCCAGTCTCCTCGCCTCTCGCGTGAGCGATACCCGCTCGGCGAACGGCAGGCGGCGAAGATAGCCGAGCGCGAGCGCTTCGTCGGCCCGCGCGACGCGCTTCGAGACCTCCCGCGGGTCCGCCGCTTCCTCCTCGAGCAGGGTGCGGACCGCTTCGAGCGCCGCTCGCAACGGCGGATCGGCATCCGCCAGCGCCTTCTCGACGAGCTTTCGCGCCTTCTTCAAGCGTTCGCTCGCGTAGTCGCCGGGCGTCTTCTCCTCGGCGCTCTTTTCGGTCCGGCCAGCGCTCAGGCCGGTCCAACGTCGAAACTCGCGCTCGACGCTCCTGCGACAGCTTCGCAGCGTGCGCACCCGGCCGAGCACCTGGCCCTCGAGGACCAGCGACTCGGCAACCCTGCGGATCCCGCGACAGATGACCTCGTAAGGCACGCCCTGCTCGTGCCAGGCGCGCAACAGCTCGGCGTCGAGCGGCGAGAGCGCCACGCCGTCTCCCCGGAAGGCCAGGAAGAAGGCCTGGAGCTGCTCGAAATAGCCGGCGTCTTCGGGGAGGAGGCTCATGGTGCTCGCGGGCCGAAAGGGTCAGGCAGTCTACACGACGGCGCGGCCGAATCCGGCCGCTCGGTCCGGGCTTCTCGATCCGCTTGGCGACCGGGAGCAAGGGGCCCGCGGCCTCTGAGCGAATCGAAGAGCAAGCCGCAGCCTTCGCCGTCCGGCAGGCGCGCCCGCGACGCCGACCAAGCGCCGGTTTCGTCCTCGGCTACTCGCTGAGGACCTCGTAGACCTCCTCGGCGGTCTGGTAGCGCTCCGAGGCGTCCTTGTTCATCAGCCGGTGGGCGATGCGGGCGAGCTGTTCGTCGGCGCCCGGGTTCGCGTGCAGCAGCGGCAGCGCTTCCTGTTCGAGGACCTTATGGCACATCTCGACCGGCCCCTTGCCCTCGAAGGGCGGCCGGCCGGCGAGCAGCTCGTAGACCATGACGCCGAGCGAGTAGAGGTCCGTGCGCCCGTCGATGGTCTCGCCGAGGAGCTGCTCGGGGGCCATGTAGCGATAGGTGCCGACGATGCGCCCGGTCGCGGTGACCTCCGAGTCCTCGGCCAGGTACTTGGCGAGCCCGAAGTCCATCAGCTTCGCGCGGCGGTCCTCGTCCACCATGATGTTCGAGGGCTTCAGGTCCCGGTGCACTAGGCCGCGGGCGTGGACGTAGGCGAGCGCGTCGCAGATCTGCAGCAGCGCGTCCTTGAGCAGCGCGATGCGCTCGGGCCGGTTCAGGTCGGCGAGGTTCGGGCTGGGCGCGCGGGCAAGCGTGGCCGCTGCTGCGACCAGCGGGCGCGCGGGCGCGAGCCCGTCGTCGAAGGTGTCCCCTTCGTCGGTCATCGGCTCGTCGATGACGTCGGCGAGCCGCCGCAGCGCCTCCGGGCCGCGGCCGCTGACGTGGTCGGCGGCGAAGTAGGGGTCGCTGTCGGGCTCCTCGGCCAGGTGGTCGAGGCCGAAGCAAGCGCGCGGACTCTCCGCCGAAGCGCTGCTGTCGTCCTCGTCGTCGTCGGAGGAGGACTCGTCCGGCTTGCGGCCCAGCGCCGAGTGCATCGCCGGCATGCCGTAGGCGTCGATGGACAGGTACTCGCGCAGGGTGAGCCCCTCGATAAGCTCCATGACCAGGTACGGGTAACCGCGCCAGACCCCGGCGTCGAAGACCCGCACGACGTTCTCGTGTGACAGGTCCTGCAGGGCCTCGAACTCGCGCGCCATACGGCGGGCGGCCACCGGATCGAGGGCCGGGCCGCTCGACAGCAGCTTGAGCGCGACCTCGTCGCCGGTGCGCGCATCGAACGCGCGATAGACGCTGCCGATGCCCCCCGACCCCAGCATGGAAATGATCCGGTACTGCCCTATGGCTTTCGGAGGCATGGCGGGGGGAAGTCTAGGGTTGCGGTTTGTCGCAAGTCAAACGTACGAACGCCCGCACCGGAGCCCAGGTTCCGACCGGCCGGGCGTTGGGGGACGATGGCGGCGGATGTCCTTTCAATTCGCGGGGTTGCGCGGTTGCTGCCCCTAAAGGGGCGTGCTCTACTGCCTGAGAGCTTTCGCGCGGCCGGGCTCGCGATGAGCAAGGCCGAGCCCGAGCTGTCCCTTGACCCCGCGGGAGGACCGCCCAGTGCCCAGCCGCAGCCCCGGTGCGCCCGCCCTCGTTCTCGCCGCCTGCCTCGGGCTGCTGCTCGGCTCGTGCAAGCGCTCGCAGGAGGCCCCGCCCGCGCCCGCGCCGGGCCGGGCAGAGGACCGGCCGGTCCCCGACGAGCACTGGCTCGAGGGGCGGCTGCCGCCCTCGGTGCTGGAGGGGACGCCGACCTCTGGCGGCACGCTCATCGTGCGCCTCCACGCCGACCCACCGCATCTGTCGCCCCACGTGCTCGATCCGGGCGATTTAACCGCCACCCGGCTTACCCTCGGGCGCATCTACGAGCCGCTGATGCGCATCGACGCGAGCGACCACCCGCGCTACCGGCTCGTGCCGGGAGCGGCCGAGTCGTACGAGGAATCGGCCGATCACCTGACCTACACCTTCAAGCTGCGCGAAGGGATGCGCTTCCACGACGGCGAGCCGGTGAGCGCCCACGATCTGGTGGCGACGATGGACAAGCTGCTCGACCCGAGCCTGCCGACGGCCTCGGCGCGCAGCTCGTTTCTCGACGTCCAGAGCTACCGCGCGGTCGACGACCTGCGCTTCGAGGTGAAGCTGAAGAGGCCCTACTTCCTCTTCTTCCGCCAGGTGGCGACGACGCTGCCGGTGATGCCCAAACACCTGCTCGAGAAGGGCGACTTTCGCACCAACCCCATCCACCGGGCACCGGTCGGCAGCGGGCCCTGGAGGTTTGCGGGCTGGAAGTCGCTGGGGCAGATCGTCCTCGAGCGCAACGACGACTACTGGGGCAGGCCGCCGCACCTCGAGCGGCTCGTCTTTCGCGTCGTGCCCGACCACACGGTGGCCGCTCAGCTCTTCGAGCGCGGCGAGATCGACCTGATGACGCAGATCCAGCCCGCCCAGTGGATCGACATGGCGCGCAGCCCCAGGCTGGTCACCGACTACCACCGGGTGCGCTTCTTTCCGAAGAACTACGAGTGGGTCGGGTGGAACCAGAAGCGGCCGGTCTTCGCCGACAAGCGCGTGCGCAAGGCGATGGCGCTGCTGTTCGACCACGAGACCTTCAACCGCACCGTGCTGCACGACCTCGAGAAGCCGACCACCTGCCACTTCTGGCACGAGGGGCCGGACTGCGACCGGCTGCTCAGGCCGCTTGCCTACGATCCGAAGCAGGCCGAGAGGCTGCTCGAGGAGGCCGGCTGGACGGATGGCGATGGCGACGGCGTCCGCGAGAAGGACGGCGCGAAGCTCCGCTTCACCTTCCTCGTCTCCGCGAGCTCGGTCTTCTTGAGCAAGCTGACGCTCTTTCTGCAGGAGTCCTACCGCAAGGCGGGGATCCAGATGGACATCGCGACCGCGGAGTGGGCGCTCTTCTCCAAGCGCATCCACGAGCGCGACTTCGACGCCTGTTCGATGCTCTGGGGCGACACCGACGTCGACAGCGACCCGTTCCAGGTCTGGCACAGCTCGCAGGCGAAGGGCGGGTCGAACTTCGTCGGCTTCGAAAACCCGCGCGCCGACGCGCTCATCGAGCAGGCGCGCGTCGAGTTCGACCCGGAGCGGCGCAGCGCGCTCTACCGCGAGCTGGGGCGCATCCTCTACGAGGAGCAGCCCTACATGTTCCTGAACGTGCGGCCCGACCTCGACGCGGTCCACAGGAAGGTCAAGGGCGTCCGTCCCTCGCTCAATTTTTACAATTTCGACGCCATCTGGCTCGACGAGCCCGCGCCTCGGGCGCGACAAGAGTAGTTCCCGCCGCCCTGCAAGGCGGTCATCCGGCCATGCGCAGCTATCTCCTCAAGCGGCTCGCCACGATGGTCCCGACTCTCTTCGGGATCACGCTGGTCACCTTCGCGCTCATCCATCTGGTGCCGGGCGATCCGCTCACCGCGACCTCCGACATGGCACAGGCCGGGCAGCTCAGCCGCGAGTCGATAGAGGCCTTTCGCCACGCGATGGGCCTCGACCAGCCGCTGCACCTTCGCTATGCACGCTGGCTCGGGCGGGTGCTCACCTTCGATTTCGGGGTCTCCACCTACGACCACCGGCCGGTCGCCGACAAGCTGGCCGAGGCGCTGCCCAACACGCTGCTGCTCTCGTCGCTGGCGCTCTTCTTCGCCTACCTGTTCGCGGTGCCGCTCGGGGTCTTCTCGGCCGTCAAGCGCGGGCGGCTTGTCGACAGGCTGCTCACCTCGGGGCTCTTCGTCCTCTATGCGCTTCCGAGCTTCTGGGTGGCGATCATGCTGGTGCTGTTCTTGGGCGGCGGCCGCTATCTCGACCTCTTTCCGATCCAGGGGCTCAGCTCGCCGGGGCTGGAGGGGGCGGGCCTGCTGGCGCGGCTGGGAGATCTCGCCTGGCACCTCGTGTTGCCGGTCTTCTGCCTGAGCTACGCCTCGCTCGCGTGGCTGAGCCGCTACGTGCGCTCGGGGATGCTCGAGGCGCTCGGCCAGGACTACGTGCGCACCGCGCGGGCCAAGGGGCTGCCCGAGCGCGCGGTGATCGCGCGGCACGCGTTGCGCAACGCGCTCATCCCGCTGGTGACGCTGCTCGGGCTGAGCGTGCCGCACCTGATAGGCGGCAGCGTCATCGTCGAGCAGGTCTTCGGCGTGCCGGGGATGGGCCGGCTCGGCTTCCAGGCGGTGCTCACCCGCGACTACAACACGCTGATGGCGGTCACCACCCTCACGGCCCTGCTCACCATGGCCGGGACCCTGCTCTCGGACCTCGCCTACGCGCTGGTCGACCCGCGGATTCGCTGCTCATGACCGAAAAAGCGAACGGCTCGAGGGGCAATGGCCGTCCCCCCGCCGCGCTCGCCGCTGGCCGGTTCTGGCGGCGTCCGCGGGGCAGAGCGGGGGCGGCGATCGCGGGGATGCTGCTGCTCGTCGCGCTCGGCGCGGACCTCCTCGCGAGCGACCAGCCGCTCGCCATGCGCCTGGACGGCGAGCTCTTTCTGCTCCCGAACCTGACGAGGCCCACGGCTCTGCTCGCGCACGACAACCAGTCGCTGGGCGCGCTGCTGCGTCCCGAGCGCGGCGATTGGCTGCTCTCGCCCCCGGTGCCGTTCGGTCCGTATCAGACCGACCTGTCGCTCCCGTCGTTGCCTGCTCCGCCGGATGGCCGGCACCTGCTGGGGAGCGACGAGGTGGGGCGCGACGTCCTCTCCCGGCTGATCCACGGCACTCGGGTGAGCCTCACGGTCGGCTTCGCCTCGGTGGCGCTCTACGTGGCCATCGGCCTGCTCCTCGGAGCGCTCGCCGGCTACTACGGGGGCGCTGCCGATGCGGTCATTTCGCGGGCGATAGAGGTGATGCTGACCTTTCCGACGATCCTCCTCGCGCTCGCCGTGGTCGCGCTCGTCGAGCGGCCGACGCTCTTGCTGCTGATCCTGGTGCTCGGCCTGACCCGATGGCCGGATGTCGCCCGGCTCGTCCGCGGAGAAGTGGTGCGGATCAAGGCCCTCGACTACACGCAGGCCGCGCGGGTGCTTGGCTTCACCGACGCGCGGATTCTCCTACGGCACATCCTGCCCAACGCGATGGGGCCGGTGCTCGTCGCCGCGACCTTTGGGGTCGCCAACGCGGTGCTCATCGAGAGCGGCCTGTCGTTTCTCGGCTTCGGCGCGCCACCTCCGACGGCGAGCTGGGGCGAGCTCCTCACCCAGGCCCATCGCTACGCGGTGAGCCCGGGCGCCTGGTGGCTGGCCCTCTTCCCAGGGACGGCCATCTTCCTGACCGTCGGCGCTTTCCAGCTCGCCGGCGAGGCCCTGCGCGAGGGGCTCGACCCGAAGTCGGCAGGGCGGCCGGGAAATCGTTGGCACGGTGAAAAGTGTTGCTTGACGTGCAAGGGCCGAAACGGTTAAACAGCGGCCCGTTCCGTCCGCGCGAGCTGGCGGCGCGCCCAGGTGGTGGAATTGGTAGACACGCTAGATTCAGGGTCTAGTGGTGGCAACACTGTGGAGGTTCGAGTCCTCTCCTGGGCATGAGAAGGCGGCCGATTCGTCGGCCGCCTTTTTTCTTGGTGTGCCCAGCATG
>DHSB01000134.1:9569-10390 GCA_002408385.1 Myxococcales bacterium UBA5297 | reverse complement strand
CTCCGCGCGGTCGCGCCGCAGGTACCCGACCTGCCGTTCGGGCCCCGCGGGCGGACTCACAACTCCAAACTCAAAACTCCCAACTGACGATGAGTGGCTGGCGAAGCTTGTCGTCCGCGCGGTTGCGCCGCAGGTACCCGACCTGCCGTTCGGGCCCCGCGGGCGGACTCACAACTCCAAACTCAAAACTCCCAACCGACGATGAGTGGCTGGCGAAGCTTGTCGTCCGCGCGGTTGCGCCGCAGGTGCCCGACCTGCCGTTCGGGCCCCGCGGGCGGACTCACAACTCCAAACTCCAAACTCCCAACTAGTCCAGCTACCGCGCGTTCGCTTCGCGCGCGAGCCGGCTCTGGCTGGCGGCGCCGAGGCGGTCGAGCTTCACGGCGCTACCGACCAGCGCCGCGGCCGCCGGGTCGTTCGCGCGCGACGGGCCGGAGCTCAGGCCCTTGGCGCTGCCGGCGAAGTGGGCCTTGGCCGACAGGGTCTGTATCGCCTTGGCTACCGCTGCCTTCTCGAGCTTGGCGTACGGGTTGGGCGCGGGCATCGCGCGGCTGACAACTCCGCTGGTGCGCATCGCTCGCTCGGAGCGCAGGCCCTTGGCGCTGCCGGCGAAGTGGGCCTTGGCCGACAGGTTTTTCATCGCCTTGCCCACCGCCGCCTTCTCGAGCTTGGCGTACGGGTTGGGCGCGGGCATCGCGCGCCGGGCGCCGGAGCCTGTCCTGACGGCTCGCTCGGAGCGCAGGCCCTTGGCGCTGCCGGCGAAGTGGGCCTTGGCCGACAGGTTCTTCATCGCCTTGGCCACCGCCGCCTTCTCGAGCTTG
>DHSB01000134.1:0-9473 GCA_002408385.1 Myxococcales bacterium UBA5297 | reverse complement strand
CGAAGTGGGCCTTGGCCGACAGGTTCTTCATCGCCTTGGCCACCGCCGCCTTCTCGAGCTTGGCGTACGGGTTGGGCGCGGGCGTCGCCGAGCGGCCGAAGCTGCGCGTGGCCGGTCGGTCCATGCGCGCGCTGTCGAAGCCGCTCGGTCGCCCGCGCTGATCGGCGCGCGCCAGCCTCTCGCGCACCCGCGCCAGCACCGCGCTGTCCATCTTCGGCGCGGGCATCGCCCGGCGGTGCGTGTCGCCGCCGTAGCGCATCTGGTTGCGCTCGGCGGGCCGGAAGTGATCGGGCGGGCGAGCGTCGACGAGGCCCGGCGCCAACAGGGAAACGGCAAGAGCGATCATGAGCTGACGCATGCTTCCTCCGGTGCTTGAGGTGAGTGCACCTTTGGCTATTCACCTCGCGGGCCAAGCCTGTCTCTCGAGTAAATTCGACGGCTTGCGTCGCCCTGCGGTCGGTCGCGCCTCGGAAGAACAGGGGCCGGCCGACAGTCCGCTAACAGCCCTGCCCCCCGAGCGATCGGCCGCCAGGGCGACCTCCCGAAGTCGGATGCCGTCGCGGTCAGGCCAGGCGCCCTCGGCGAGGCTCGCTCGCGCCCGGGTGCCTGGCGGCTTTCCGGGAGATCACAGCGCCTGCCGCGCTTCCGAGGGCCGACCGGGCGACGCGAACGCAGACTGCAGGCTGCGGAGGTCGCGCTCGGTCGCCTATCCGGCCCGCATCTTTGCCGCCCTCCGGCCTCGGCGGCGCCCCGGGTCTGCCGGCGCGCAAATGCGTCCCGCGCGCCAAGCTGTTCACTTGGGCACAGCGTGCTAGTCTGCGCGCCGCGGTGGCGGGAGGCCCAGCCGCGTGGGGCCAGGCCCAAGGTGGCGCCGATGAAGTTCCCAGGCAGGCGAAAGAGCAAGCACTACTTTCCCATCACCGACCGCGGCCGCGTCTCGTTTCAGGACCCAGGGGCCGAGGCCGTAATCTACGTCGTGGGAATCGACCAGCTCCTCGTCGACATCGAGGCGCGGGTTGACCTCCCGGTGCTCGAGGCCCTCGGAATCCCCAAAGGCCAGTCGGTCCTGCTCGACGACGACACGCTCGAGCGTGCCTACCAAGAGCTCAAGCGCGACGGCCGCATCGTCGGAGAGTTTGCCGGCGGCTCTGTGGGCAACACCCTGCACAACTACTCGGTGCTGGCCGACGACCACTCGTACCTGCTCGGCACCATCACCCACCAGATCACGGTGGGCGACTACGCCTTCCATTACGTGCGCAACACCAGCTCGCGCGTCGACCTCAGCTACCTGCACCCGGTTCACGGGCCGATGGGCCGCGCGGTCTGCCTGGTCACCCCAGACGGCGAGCGCAGCTTCGGCGTCGCTCGCGGCATCATGGACGAGTTCCCCGAGTCCTCGGTCTCCGAGGAGCTGATCTCCGGGGCCTCGGCGCTGCTGCTGACCGCTTACCTGCTGCGCGACGAGAAGGCGCCCATCTTCAAGGCGACGATGCGGGCCATCGAGTACGCGAACCGCGCCTCGATTCCCGTCATCCTCTCGCTGGGAACGGCCGCCCTCGTGCGCGAGAAGCGCGACTTCCTCGTCGAGCTCTTCCGCTCGTGCTCGGTGGGCCTGATGGCCGGCAACTTCGACGAGGTGAGCACGCTGACGGGCAAGGACGACCCCTTCCTGGCCGGCGAGGCCGCGCTCGACTTCGCCGACCTCGTGCTGCTCACCCGCGACCACAACGGGCTCTACCTCTGCGCCTGGACCGACGAGGAGTACAGGCGCGAGACCAAGGACCCCATCCTTTCCAAGGCGATCGCCGAGTACAACCGCTTCGAGTACAGCCGGGCGATGTCGAAGCGAGAGTGCGCGAATCCCCGCAAGATCTACTCGCACATCAACCCGTATCTCGGCGGGCCGAGCATCATCCGCAACACCAACGGCGCCGGCGACGCGGCCCTGGCGGCCGTGCTGCACGACATCGCCGCCAACGTCCATCACCGGCGGGTCGCGCCGAGCTCGCCGAAGCACCGGGCGCGCTTCATCACCTATTCGTCCATCCACCAGGTCTGCAAGTACGCCAACCGCGTCAGCTACGAGGTGCTGCGCCGCAACTCGCCGCGGCTCAGCCACGGGCTGCCCGAGCGCGAGGACAGCCTCGAAGAGTCGTACTGGGCGGCGTAGGCGGCAACGCGCGTCGGGGACTGTGCCGAGCCTGTCGCTCTGCTGTCGATACGGGCAGGGCAGCGCTGTGGATGGACGGCGAAGCTCCAGCTTCGCCGCCTGATCCGCGCCAGACGAAGCTTCAACTCCGATTCGCCTGCGCTTCGCTAGCGCCTCGATAGGTTGGAGCTCTACTTTGCCGGCGTCCGACGGGCCAATTGCTTGGCGAGCCGGGCCCTGACGGCCTTCTCGACCCGAGGGATGGCCTCTCGGACGAGCTCTTCGAAAAACGCGGGAAGAGGGAAGTGGCTCTCGAACTGCCCCGGGTTCCTCTCGTCTGGCATCAGGATGCCGGGCAGGCGCGTGAGCGTCTCCCATTCGACGACGAGCAGCCTGGTCTTGATCGGCGCCTCGAGCACCGGCTCGCGAAGCTGACTCGCGGCCGAGCCCAGGATCGACAGATGCCAGCAGAGCGCGTCGAAGCTCGCGTTGCCGTGGCCGAAGCTCTTGCCGAGCTTGGCGGCGTATTTGGCGATGTGCTCGCAGCACCACTGGATGCGTGCGAGCAGGCGTTGTTCGTCAGTGTCGAGCATGTCCCTCTTTCCTGTGCGTCTCGCCCGAGCCGCAAACCCTTCGCGAGGCGACCGCCGGGGGTTTAGCCTCCCTGCGCGGCCGCGGCGACCTCGAGCGCGAGCTCGGCCATCGGCGTCAGCGACCGCTCGCGATCGTCCGGATGCATGATCGCCGTCCCGCCGATCACGTCGGAGACGGTGAGGATAGACAGCGCCGCGACCCGGTGGCGCGCGGCGACGGTGTAGAGGGCGCTCGTCTCCATCTCTACCGCGAGCACGCCGTGTTCGCTCCAAACGGCCATCGACTCGGCCGGCCCGTAGAAGTCGTCCGAAGTGACCACCGTGCCCACGCGCACTTGGAGCCCGCGGGCCTGGGCCCTCTCCCACGCCAGGCGCAGCAGCCCGAAGTCGGCCGCCGGCGCGAAGTCCGCGCCGCCGAAGGTGCGCCGGTTCATCGCCGAGTCGGTCGAGGCCGCGGTCGCCAGGATGAGGTCGCCGACCTTCAGCCCCGGGTGCAGCGCGCCGCAGGTGCCGATGCGCAGCAGGAAGCGCGCGCCGTAGTCGACGACGAGCTCGGTCGCGTAGATCGACATCGACGGCATGCCCATGCCGGTCGACTGGATGGAGACCGGCTTGCCGCCATAGCTGCCGGTGAAGCCGTAGGCCGCGCGGCGCTCGTTGACCCGCTGGGCGCCCTGCAGCAGCCCGTCGGCGATACGTTGGGCGCGCAGGGGATCGCCCGGAAGCAGGAGCGAAGGCGCGTAGCTGCCCGGCGTGGCATCGAGGTGAAGGCTCATCGGTTGGTTCTCCGTGGGCGGCTGTCGGACCGGTCGAATGGGCGGCCAGAGCGACGGCCCGGCTGTATACCGAGCAGTCGTCGGCGGCCGCAAGCCGGGTGGCCCATCGGCGGCCGAGGCATGGCAGAATCCGCCGTCGCAACCACCAGACGATAGCGAGCTTGAGACACCATGGCAGACGTCCTCTTCGTCCCCGTTTCCGAGAAGTCCACCGCCGCCGAGAGACAGCAGGCGTTCGAAAGGCTGCTCGCTGCGTTCGACCTGGCGCGGGTCGTCGAGGAGGGCGACAAGATCGCCGTCAAGACGCACTTTGGCGAGCACACCAACACGACGCACCTGTCGCCCGCGCTGGTCGGCGCCGTCGTGCGCCGGGTCAAAGAGGCGCAGGGCCTGCCTTTCCTGACCGAGACCTCGACGCTCTACAAAGGCCGGCGCTCGAACGCCCTCGTCCACCTCGAGCTCGCGCACGACCACGGCTTCACCTGGGAGGCGGTCGGCTGCCCGATAGTCATGGCCGACGGGCTGCTCGGCGACTCGGAGATCGAGGTCGAGATCAGCGGCGAGGTCTACGAGAGGGTCAACATCGCCCGCGACATCGTGCTCGCCGACGCGCTGGTGGTCGTCTCGCATCCGACCGGCCACATGGTCACCGCCGCGGGCGCCTGCCTGAAGAACCTCGGGATGGGCTGCGCGAGCCGCAAAGGCAAGCGGGCCCAGCACTGCTCACTCAAGCCGACGGTGGTCACCAAGCACTGCCGCAACTGCAAGGTCTGCAGGCGCTGGTGCCCGCAGGAGGCCATCGCCGAAGTGGACGGCCGAATCGTCATCGACCACGCGACCTGCATCGGCTGCGGCGAGTGCCTGGCGGTCTGCCGCCACGACGCGATCTCCATCGACTGGCGCACTGACTCCGAGGTGGTGCAGAAGCGCATCGTCGAGCACGCGCTGGGTGTCGTCAGCCGCAAGCGCGGCAAGTGCCTCTTCATCAACGCGCTCGTCGACATGACCTCCGAATGCGACTGCCTGGAGAAGAACCAGTCGCCGGTGATGGCCGACGTGGGCTTTGCGCTCTCGACCGATCCGGTGGCGCTCGACCAGGCGACGCTCGATCTGACCGCGCGGAGGGCGGGCAAGACCCTCGCCGAGCTGTCGCACCCGGCGCTCGACGCGACGGTGCAGCTTGCCCACGCGGAGAAGGTCGGCCTCGGCGAGCGCGGCTACCGGCTGGTGACGGTCGACTGAAAAGGGGGCGAGCTGGCCTCCGAGCGGTACCTCGCGAGGAAGGGAGCGCCGGTCATCACGGGGCTCGCCGGCAGCCGTGCGCGTCGCCCTCCCACCGAGAGAACCTTCCGTTCAAGCCGGCAGGAGTGCGCTGCCCTGAGCGCAAGGCCGCCAGGAGCCGAGAAATCGACACCGTCCCCGGCGGCCGGGACGCTCGACGGCCTCGAGCCCGGGCGGCCTACCCCCGCCTCTCCGAGGCTTTCCCGCACTTGCGCTAAGCTCGTCTGTGTCGACCAGCGGAAACACGTGAGCGGGCTTCGCGGCCCGCGTCGGGAGCGGCGATGCGAACCACGAACGTGTTGCGGACAGGCCGGGTGGAAGCCAGCATCCCCTGCAAGGTCGTCTCGCCCGAGTCGAGCTCCAGCGCGCAGCTCACCAGCTTCGCGGTCGATCTGCTCGCGCTCGTGTTGCAGCCGGGCGTGGTGCGCGAGGGCGACCCGGTCAAGGTTCGCGTGGAGTTGGGCGGTGAGACCTTCGAGATCGACGGCATGGTCGCCAACCTCGCGCAGGCGGCCGAGGGTCTCGAGCGCTGCAAGGTGCGCGTCGCGGACAGGTCGGCCCGGCAACGCAACGTCGCCCTCGAGCTGCTCGAGCGCGTCCTGCAGAGCCCGGCGCCCGGACGCCGGCGCTGCCCGCGGGTTGAGAAGCGCATCGGCGTCACCTGTGTCGGCGACGAGCAGTTCGAGGCGAGCATGGTCAACGTCTCGCGCGAGGGCCTGGCTCTCGAGGGCCGGCTGCCCATCAAGCGGGGCGACGTTATCGAGGTGCGCATCGCGCCGCTGGCCTTCCCGCATAGCCTCGAGCTGCCGGGCACCGTGGTCTACGTGCGCAGGCTCTCGGATACCGAGTCGCGCGCGGGCGTGCGCTTTGAGGGCCTCGACGAGCGCCAGCGCGAGGTGCTCGACGCGTACATCCGGCTGCTGATGCGCGGCAAGTAGCGCTGTCGCTCGACGTGCAGCGCGCACCCGCGCGTGCGGCGAGCCAGGGCTCGGTACCAGGCTGCCAACGGCGGTTGCGATCGCTTCCACTCGCCGCCGGCGAAACGCGGCGGGCCGTGATGGCCGCCGGAGCCCCCGACGAGCAGAGGTCGCCACTGGGTCGGCTCCCGAAGCCGCCGGCGCCGCCTTCTCCGGGCATCGGCGCCGCAACCAGGATCCTTTATAAGGAAGCGGCGGCCAGGTCGGCCGGGCGGGAGGCACCGGATGGCAGTGAGGATCAGCAAGAAGGCGGTGGGAACCGAGCTCGCGTTCGCAATCAACCCGTTGGTCAAGAGGTGGCTCGCAGGGCTCTCGGCCGACGACGGCGACGACGCGCCGGACTGGGACGCCTGGCGCGAGCGGCTCAAGGAGGCGGGCCGCCTGTTGAAGGTGGGTCCGGTCGAGGTCGATCGCGCCGTGCTCGAGCAGCGCTTCGCCTGCGTGCCCGAGAGGTGCTCGCCGTCGCAGACGCGCGGCAAGTCGAAGTGCTGCTGCACCGACCTCGAGGTCGAGCTCACCCGGCTTGAAGGCAGGCATCTTGACCGCTTCGGAGAGCCGCTCACCGGCTACATGGCGCGCAAGGAGCCGCGGCTGGGGATCGCCCCGTCGTGCAAGGGCAAATTCTGGCGCGAAGAGGACCGCGCAGTGCTGTGCCGGCCCGACGGACGCTGCGTCTTCTCCCTGCGTGACGACCAAGGGCGCGTGCGCTGCCACCTGCACGCCTTCGCGCGCAAGCAGGGCGTGCCGCTCAGCGAGATCCAGCCGCTCACCTGCCGGGTCTTTCCTCTGCTGATCATCGTCCTCGGCCGCGGGAAGCTGGTCCTCTCGGTGCTCGCCAAGCACTCCTTCCGCGAAGTGGGCAGCCTCCATCCGCGCCGATTTCCGTGCCTGAGCGACCCGACCCTGCCGCCCATTTTCGAGTCGCTGAGCGCCGACCTCGACTGGATGTTCGGGCAGGGCTTCGCCGGCAAGCTCGCGCAATTGGCCACCGAGTAGCAAAGCGCGCGGCTCGCCCGGGGCGAGCCGTACTCTTCGACTCGAGGTTCGCTGCGCGGCAGCACTCGCCTTCGTCCCGGCCGCCGGGATAGCGCACCCCTCTGCCCGATTTTTGGACGGGCGCATAGCGATGCGCCCCTACCATTCCGCGACCGATCGCTTCGGTTCCGGGCGACGCCCCATGGCGAAGGTGACCGCCGCTGTTCGCCGCGAAGACGCCCGCGATGCGGCGCGGGCGCCGTGGACCCCGGCTCGCAATCGACTCTCAGTCTTTCGTGGGTGCCGCGCCGTGAAACCAACGATGGAACGCAACCTTGATGGTCGCCGCGAAGTGCGCTCCTCTAAGTTTGGTGGAAGGCCCGTCTCTTGCCTGTCCCACGAGAATCCCGATGCCTTTGGAGGAACCATGAACGCGCGTTTCGTCTCCCCAATCGCCCTCTTCGCCGCACTCGCCCTGGTGGCCTGCAATCCGCCGGCGAGCGAAGAGAACCCGAAGGCTGACCCGCCGCCCGAGCTCGAGACCGCTCGCTCGACATTGGCGCGAGTGACGACGCCGGCGCCCGAGGCCGACGTGCTCGAGCTGGTGCGCGGCAACAACGGCTTCGGCGCCGACCTGCTCTCACGGGTACGCGAGCCGGGCGAGAACCTGCTCATCTCGCCGGTGAGCATCCAGGTCGCGATGGGGATGACCTTCGCCGGCGCGCGCGGCCAGACCGAGACCGAAATCGCCCGGGCGCTGCGCTTCACCCTGCCGCAGAGCCGGCTCCACCCGGCGTTCGGCACCCTCGACCTCGCGCTGCGCAGCCGCGGCGAAGGTGCTCAGGGCAAGGACGGGCAGCCGTTCCGCTTGCGCATCTCCAACGCGGCCTGGGCCCAGCGCGGCTATCCCTTCGTGCCCGAATACCTCGACCTCCTCGCGCAGAGCTACGGCGCCGGGGTCAACCTGCTCGACTTTATCGCCGCGCCCGAGCCGTCGCGCCGGCTCATCAACGAGTGGGTCGCCTACGAGACCGAGGACCGGATTCGGGAGCTGCTCGCCGAGGGCAGCATCACTCCGGACACCAGGCTCGTGCTCACCAACGCTGTCTACTTCAACGCCGCCTGGGAGAAGCAGTTCGACGAGGCGGCGACGCGCCCGGGCACCTTCCACCTCGCCGACGGCACGCAGGCGCAGGTGCCGATGATGGCGCAGACCCAGCGCTTCAAGTACGCCGCCGGCGCCGACTACCAGGCGGTCGAGCTTCCCTACGACGGGGGCGAGCTCGCGATGCTGGTGGTGCTGCCTGCCGCCGGGCAGCTCGCCGCGTTCGAGCAGGCGTTCGACGAGGCGAAGCTCACCTCCATCGTGAGCGCGCTCGCCGTGCGCGAGGTCGAGCTGAAGCTGCCCAAGTTCGAGTTCGAGTGGAAGTCGAGCTTGAAGGAGGCGCTGGTGGCGATGGGCATGCCGACCCCGTTCACGCCCGCCGCCGACTTCACCGGAATCAGCCCGAGCGGCAACCTGGCCATCTTCGACGTGGTCCACCAGACCTTCATCGCGGTCGACGAGTCGGGCACCGAGGCCGCCGCGGCGACCGCGGTCATCGTCGGCGAAACCTCGGTCCCGGTGACCGTGCCGATGTTCGTCGATCGTCCCTTCTTCTTCGCCATTCGCGACGTGGCGACCGGCGCCGTGGTCTTCCTCGGCGAAGTCCTCGATCCGAGATAGCGGGGCGGGCGCGATGGCGACGCCGGGCCCGGAGTGCCGCAGCAACGTGCGGCGCTTCGGGCCTTTCGCATTTGCGGGCTTTGGTCCGGTCGGTCGGCACGGAGGCTGTCCCCAAGGCCCTGCGCGCGGCTTGGAAGGCGAGTATCGTCGCTTTCCCAAAGCGCTCTCCACAGCGGAGGGCTGCCGGCCAGCGGCCGGCGTAAGGCAAGAGGTGGGTCATGGTGAAGAGCCGGCTCGTCGCAGTCGTGGCGCTGTTTGCGTTTTTCGGTTTCGGTTGCGGGGGCGGGACGACCGAGGAGACGGCCGACCCGTGCCAGGAGGTCTCCTGCGGCGAACACGGAACGTGTGTCGTCGAAGACGGCGAGGCCGCCTGCGATTGCGAAGAGGGCTACCTGGCCCAAGGGCTCTCCTGCCTGTCCGAGTCGGACCCGTGTTCCGGGGTGAAGTGCGGCGGCCATGGGACCTGCGTCGCCACCGGCGGCTCGGCGGCCTGCGAGTGCGAAGAGGGCTATCAGGCCGACGGGCTCTCCTGTGTCGCGGAAGCCGGCCCCTGTGCCGGAGTCAGGTGTAGCGGCCACGGCACCTGTGTCGCCGAGGGCGAGCTCCTCGCCTGCGAGTGCGACGGGGGCTATGTGGCCAGCGGGCTCGCCTGCTATGCCGAATCGAGCCCCTGCGAAGGCGTGACCTGCAGCAACCACGGCACTTGTGTCGCCGAGGGCGGGACCGCGGCCTGCCAGTGCCACGAGGGCTATCAGGCAGAAGGACTCTCGTGCGTCGCGGCGGCCGGCCCGTGTGCCGGAGTCACCTGCAGCGGCCACGGCACCTGCGCCCCCGAGGGCGACGAGGCCGCCTGTGAATGCGACGAGGGCTACGTCGCCGACGGGCTCGCGTGCGTGTCGGAGTCGGGCCTCTGTGCGGACGTGACCTGCAGCGGCCACGGCGCCTGCGTCGACGACGGCGAAGAGGCGGCCTGCGAGTGCGACGAGGGCTACG
>DHSB01000233.1:1510-5523 GCA_002408385.1 Myxococcales bacterium UBA5297 | reverse complement strand
AACTTGGTGGAGTGAACCCGCTCATCCGAAGTGAGGTCGATGCCGAAGACCGCGATCTCGGCGGCGAGCGCCTTCAGGCGCGCCTCGAGGTCGGCGAGCGTCTCGGGGGTCGGGTTCTTGTTGCCTACTCGGTCTCTCATGTCCCCTCCTAACGGGGCTGTGCTCCCCGGCGGGGGAGAATCTAGCCGCAGGGCGATAGATGCGGTCAAGCCACCGGTGAAGAAGCCGAAAAAGAGCCCGTCCCGCCCCCCGTCGGGGGCCGACAAAGTGTCAACCGACAAACCAGTGATCCATTTTGGGTAAGTCGAAGACTATGATCGGGAAGTCTCCGACTACGAAGTGGGAGGCTCCGACTATGACCTCAAAGTCGATGAGCCCGAGCTCGAAGTCCCGGTCTATGGCAGGGATAGTTCCGGACTACGAGGTCTAAGTCGGCGAATTCCCGCTGAAAGTCGTGAGCTATGACAGGGATAGTCGGCGACTACGAAGCCTGTGTCGGGGAGTTCCCGCTCAAGCTCGAGAGCTATGGCAGGGGTAGCCTGCGCCTATGACGCTGAACCGCGCCGCGACCGCCGGCGGACGGCTCGTTGACGACTGGCGCGTCGCCCCGCCGAGCCGCGCCGCTTCGACCAGGCCAAGGCCACGCGAGGCCGGGCAATCAGAGGCAGAGCGTGCCCCGCGAGTGGATCTCCCTGGGACCGTCGCGACCGGTGGCGCATCGGGCAGCGTTTCCTTTGAATCTCGCTTAGGGCGGTTCGGCGACGTCGGCGCTCGACCGGGTGCCGCGCAAGCGGTTCTTGCCGCCGGGCAAGCCGCCGGCTCGCCCCGTGGAACCCGATCCACCGTCCACCATTGGTCACTCCCCGCGCGGATGCGGTAGATCCTCGTGTGCGCGTGCCCTCTTCGCCGCCCGCGCGCCGACCAGACGAAGGGGATGCCATGGCGACCACGCCGGAAGCGCTGGCACGGGAGAACATCGACGCAGCGCTCGCGGAGGCGGGCTGGCTCGTCCAGGACGCGGACGCTATCGACTTGACCGCGGGCCGAGGCATCGCCGTGCGCGAATTCGCCTTGGCGCCCGGTCACGGCAAGGCCGACTACCTGCTCTACGTCGACGGCAAGGCAGCCGGGGTCATCGAAGCCAAGCAAGAGGGCACGACGCTCACCGGAGTCGAGGTCCAGGCCGAGAAGTACGCGACCGGGATGCCCAAGGCGCTGCCCGCCCACCTGCGACCGCTGCCGTTCCTCTACCAGAGCACCGGCGTCGAGACCTGCTTCACCAACCGGCTGGATCCCGAGCCTCGAAGCCGCCGGGTCTTCCACTTCCACCGACCCGAGACGCTCGCGGAGTGGCTCGCCGAAGAGCCCCTGTGGCTGCCGATGAAGCACGGCGAGCCCGACCCGCGGAGCAGCCTGCCGTCGACCCTGCGGCTGCGGCTCCAGAAGATGCCCGCGGTGGACGAGAAGGGGCTCTGGCCCGCGCAGCTCAAGGCCATCCAGAACCTCGAGGCCTCGCTCGCCGCCGACAAGCCGCGCGCCCTCATCCAGATGGCGACCGGCTCCGGCAAGACCTTTACCGCCGTCTCGTCCATCTACCGGCTCATCAAGTACGGCGGCGCGAAGCGGGTCCTCTTCCTCGTCGACCGCGGCAACCTCGGCAGGCAGGTGCTCCGAGAGTTCCAGCAGTACGCCACCCCGGACGACGGGCGGAAGCTCACCGACCTCTACAACGTCCAGCACCTCTGCTCGAACAAGCTCGACCCGGTGGCCAAGGTCTGCATCGCCACCATGCAGCGGCTCTATTCGATGCTCTCGGGCCAGGAGCTCGACCCCGACCTCGAGGAGGAGTCGCAGTTCCAGACGATGGCGGACCTGCTCAAGAAGCCCGTCCCCATCGGCTACAACCCGGCGATCCCCGTCGAGACCTTCGACTTCATCTGGACCGACGAGTGCCACCGCTCCATCTACAACCTGTGGCGGCAGGTGCTCGAGTACTTCGACGCCCATCTCATCGGGCTCACCGCGACCCCGTCGAAGCAGACCTTCGGCTTCTTCAACCAGAACCTGGTGATGGAGTACGGGCACGAGCAGGCGGTCGCCGACGGCGTGAACGTCGACTTCAGCGTCTACCGGATCCGCACGCAGATCACCGAGCAGGGCTCGACCGTCGAGGCTGGCGAGTACGTCGACAAGCGCGACCGCGAGACGCGCGCGGTGCGCTGGGAGCAGCTCGACGAGGCGCTCGACTACGGCGCCAACGCGCTCGACCGCGACGTGGTCTCTCTCGACCAGCTCCGCACCGTCATCCGGACCTTCAAGGAGAGGCTGTTCACCGAGATCTTCCCGGGTCGCAAGGAAGTCCCCAAGACGCTCATCTACGCGAAGGACGACTCGCACGCCGACGACATCGTCAAGATCGTCCGCGAGGAGTTCGGTAAGGGGAACGAGTTCTGCGAGAAGATCACCTACCGGACGAGCACCGCGCGCATCGTCACCAAGAAGGTCGGCGACGACGGCGAGGAGCACGAGCTGGTCAGCTACAAGGCGACGGGCATCAAGCCCGAGGACCTGCTCTCCTCCTTCCGAAACAGCTTCCATCCCCGCATCGCCGTCACCGTCGACATGATCGCCACCGGCACCGACATCAAGCCGCTGGAGATAGTGGTCTTCATGCGCGCGGTGAAGAGCCGCAACTTCTTCGAGCAGATGAAGGGCCGCGGCGTCCGGGTCATCGACGACAGCGACTTCGCCGCGGTCACGCCTGACGGCGGGACGAAGGACCACTTCGTCATCGTGGACTGCGTCGGCGTCTGCGAGAGCGACCTGGTCGAGACGCGGCCGCTCGAGCAGAACCCGAGCGTGCCCTTCGAGAAGCTGCTCGACGTGGTGGCGAAGGGCGCGACGGCGCCGGACATCATGTCGACCCTGGCCTCGCGGCTGGCGCGGCTCTCCAAGCGGATCTCGAAGGAGGACCACAAGCGCCTCACCGACTTGTCCGGCGGCGTGGCGCTCCCCGAGATCGTCTCGAGCATCGTCCACGCGCTCGATCCGGATCGGCAGCTCGAGGCGGCCAAGGCGAAGCTGCCGCCCGGCGCAGAGCCGACCGACAAGCAGATTGCGGAGGCCCGAGAGCAGCTCATCAAGCAGGCCATCGCGCCGCTCGCCAAGCCGGCATTCCGGATGGAGCTGGTCCACCTCAAGAAGAGCACCGAGCAGACCATCGACACGGTGAGCAAGGACGAGGTGCTCGAGGCGGGCTACTCGGAGGCCGCGGCAGAGAAGGCGAAGGAGCTGGTGGGCTCGTTCGAGGAGTTCATCAAGGCGAACAAGGACGAGATCACCGCCCTCCAGGTGCTCTACAGCGTGCCGTACAAGAGGCGGCTGGGCTTCGAGGACCTCCAGGCGCTCGCGGAGGCGATCAAGGCGCCGCCGAGGTCATGGACCCCGGAGCTGCTCTGGCGCGCCTATGAGGCGCTCGACAAGTCGAAGGTGAAGTCCGGCGGCACGCGGATTCTCACGGACATCGTCTCGCTCGTGCGCTTCGCGCTGCGCCGGGATGAAGAGCTCGTGCCGTTCGCCTCGCAGGTCGAGGAGCGGTTCGAGAACTGGATGGCTCAGCAGGCGAATCGGGGGCGCAGCTTCACGGACGAGCAGCGGATGTGGCTCGGGCTCATCAAGGACCACATCGCGGCGAGCTTCCGGATTGAGAAGGACGACTTCGACGAGGTGCCTTTCAATCAGAATGGCGGGCTGGGGAGGGTTTATGGCGTGTTCGGCGGGCAGCTCGAGCCGCTGCTGGATGAATTGAATGAGGTGTTGGTGGCGTGAGTGAGTCAAAGTTGCCGTCCGGATGGGCTTCGACTGCGATCGACGAGGTTACCGATCGCGACGTCGACCAAGGTGCTCCCTATTCCGACACGTTTACCTACCTCGATATTGGGTGCGTCGATAATGCGCGGAAGCAAATCGTCGCGCCAAAGGTCGTCAGGAAGTCCGAGGCACCAAGCCGAGCA
>DHSB01000233.1:0-1403 GCA_002408385.1 Myxococcales bacterium UBA5297 | reverse complement strand
AGTCCGAGGCACCAAGCCGAGCACGGCAGCGGCTTCGGGTGGGCGATGTGTTGGTATCGATGACCCGCCCGAATCTAAATGCGGTTGCTCTCGTTCCGACGAGCCTTCAAGGAAGCATTGGGAGCACGGGATTCCACGTTCTTCGGTCCAAGCTCATCGACCCCAAGTGGCTTCATTTCCTAGTGCAAACCACGGGATTTGTTGAAGCGATGTCAAGCCTTGTCCAAGGCGCGCTGTATCCAGCGGTGCGGCCGAAGGACATCAGGAGCTATCGCATTCCTATCGCTCCCCTTCCCGAGCAGAAGCGCATCGTCGCGGAGATCGAGAAGCAATTCACCCGTCTCGATGCCGGAGTCGAAGCCCTCAAACGGCTCCAGACGCACCTGAAGCGCTACCGCGCCTCGGTGCTAAAGGCCGCCTGCGAAGGAAAGCTGGTCCCAACCGAGGCGGAACTGGCTCGGAAGGAGGGTCGGGATTACGAGCCCGCTGACAAATTGCTGAAGCGCATCCTCAAGGAGCGCCGAGCGAAGTGGGAGGCGGACCAGCTTGCGAAGATGAAGGCGGCGGGGAAGACGCCGAAGGATGACCGGTGGAAGGCGAAGTACAAAGAACCTGCTCGCGTTGATGAGCGTCCGGCTACTCCTCTTCCAGAGGGATGGACCTGGGCCAAATGGAGTCAGATAGGCTTCAGCCAGAATGGTCGTCCATTTCCGAGTAGCGAGTATCAGGACGTAGGCGTGAAGCTTCTTCGTCCCGGAAACCTGCACGTCTCGGGATTGGTGCGGTGGGATGCTGATAACACTCGCTGCTTGCCTGAACACTTTGCGGGCGAGAATCCGGACTTGCTAATTGCTGGTGGTGAGTTGGTCATGAACCTGACCGCGCAATCATTGAAAGACGAGTTTCTCGGCAGGGTTTGTGTTACGGGCGACGGAGAAAGATGTCTCCTGAATCAGCGGCTTGCACGGCTCATGCCGGTAGGTGTGTCGGAGCGGTTTTGTTTGTGGATGCTCAAGAGCTGGTCGTTTCGCCGTTTTGTCGATGGACTCAACAAGGGCAGTCTCATCCAGCACATGTTTACGTCGCAGCTCGATAACTTCGTTGTCGCACTCCCACCAGCGAAAGAGCAGTTGCGAATCGTTTCAGAAGTAGAAAAGCGGGTTTCGACGATCGCGCAGGTCGAGGACGCGATTCGTAATGGGATTCGCCGTGCGTCTCGCCTCCGCCAATCCATCTTGAAGCGCGCCTTCGAGGGCAAGCTCGTCCCGCAAGACCCCAACGACGAGTCCGCCTCCGACTTGCTCGAGCGCATCCGCGCCAGCGCCGCGAATCGCCCCGACAAAGCGGCAAAGCCCCGCTCGCCCAAATCGAAATCCAAGACCGCCGCCATCTGAGAGAAATCG
>DHSB01000096.1 GCA_002408385.1 Myxococcales bacterium UBA5297 | reverse complement strand
TCGGCGCAGGGGGCACAGCCACCGCCGCAGTCGACGTCGGTCTCCGTCCCGTCCTTGAGCCCGTTGTCACAGCTCGCCGCCGGGGCGCAGACAAGCCCTTCACACGCTCCGCTCGCGCAGTCGCCGGGAGCGACGCAGGCCTTGCCGGCCGCGCACGCGGGACAATCGCCGCCGCAGTCGACGTCGGTCTCGGTGCCGTCCTTGCGCCTGTTGTCACAGGCCACCGCCGGCACACAAAGCTGGCCTTCGCAGACGCCGCTCGCGCAGTCGCCGGGAGCGACGCAGGCCTTGCCGTCGGCGCATCGGGCGCAGCCTCCGCCGCAGTCCACATCGCTCTCCGCGCCGTTGCGCACGCCGTCGTCGCAGGCGCTGCCCGGCACGCAAACGCCGAGGACGCACCCTTGACCCTCGGCGCACTCGCCACACGAGCCGCCGCAGCCGTCGTCGCCGCAAACGCGCCCCTCGCACGTTGGGACGCAGGTCGGCTCGGTCTCGCCACAGCCAGCGCTGGCGAGAAACGCGAAGAATGCGAGGGTCGCGATATGGCGCATCGGTGCTCTCCTTGCTCTGGTGTTGAAGGGGGAGATTCTACCGGGCCACCGACCGCTGCAAACAAGGCAACAGCTCGACCGCCTGCCAGCACGCTCGATTGTCGGAGCGGGCGGACCGCTCCGGAGAGAGGCGGGCTCCGGCGCTGGGCCGACCGGGAACGCAGCAAGCGGCCCTGTCTCAGTAGTCCTTGCTGAAGATCACGTCGACGCCGCCCTTCTGCTCGTCGCCGTACTTCGACTCGACGTTGACCCGCGGGGTGAGCTGATACTCGACTCGCACCTCGTTGGTGTTCTCCTTCTTCGTGTCCGCGCCGAAGTTGCGCCGGTAGCCGACGTAGATGTCGTCGGTGAGGTAGGTGCCGGCCTCGAGCCCGGCACGGAAGGTCGCCCCGGCCGACTGCAGACCGGTGTCGTCGATGTCGACCTGCAGCACGTCGATCGGCAGCTTCGAGGCGAGCGTCTTGCGCAGCCGGTCGGCGGCGAAGCTGCCGATGACCGAGGCCGCGCCGCTGCCGGAGGCGACGTTGCCCGACCCGCGCTTCAGCTCACGGCGCCCGGTGGCGAGGAGGATGGCGATCTGCTGTTCGTCGAGAGGCGGCTCGCTGCTCAGCTCGATGCGCGGCTTTGCGGCCTCGCCGCTGACCGTGACCTTCACCTTCACCTGTTCGCGCGTGTTCTCGTGCGTCGCGATGACCTCGAGCTTGGGATTGCCCGGTGGATCCCCCGCCCAGCTCACGTGCCCGCGCGCCAGCTCGAACTTGCGACCGATGACATCGGCGGTGCCCTGACGCGTCGTCACCGCACCCGACATCTCGGTCTTGCCCTCTTGAATGGTCAGGGTGAGGTCGGCGCCCGCCTCGATGCGCGCGTCGCTCGACTGGACCCAGAGGTTGCGCGGCGCCTGGAGGTGCAGCCGCAAGTCGAGCGCGGCGCCGCCCTTCTTCTCCTCGAGCGGCCTCTCCTCGCCGGTGACGACGACGATGCCCGGGTGCGGCTCGAGCGCCTGGAGATCCTTGCCGCCGACGAGCGCCGGCAGCTCGGCCACCAACCGCTCGAGGCGCACGTCGAGGGCCATCTTCGAGCCCTGAATCTGCCCGGTCCACTGCGCGGTCTTGCCGCTGAGGGTGGCGATCTTGCGGTCGTTTATCCGGAGCGGAAAGTCCCGCAGCTCGAGCGCGGCGCCGAGGCGGTACGGCGCCTCGGGCGCGTCGCGCTCGGCCTTCGCGCTCAACCCGATGCTGCCCTTCTCCGAGCGCGCGGAGAGGCCGACGATCTCGATCAGCTTCTCGCCGACCTTCGCGTCGAGCGTCACCCCCTCGTAGCTGCCGTAGCCGAGCAACGTGAAGCGCCCGTCCCGGAGCGTCACGGTCCCCTCGGGAAGCGGGCTGGCGAGCGTTCCGCGCAGCTTCAGGTCCGCGCCGAGCCGGCCTTCGACGCGCCGCAGGTCGTCGACGAACTCCTCGACGAGCCCCACCTGCAGCCCGCTCGTCCGAAAGGTGCCCTCGAGCCGCGCCGCCGCGGGATCGAAGCCCTGCCGCAGGCCTGAGAGCGACAGGGGCGCATGGACCGCCGCCTCGACGTTCGCCGCGCCGCCCTTGGCCGACTCGAGGGTGCCCGCCAGTTGCGTCCTGCCCTCGGCGTGGCCCGCCTCCAGCTTCAGATCGCCGAGCAGCTTGCCGTCGTAGGTGAGCGCCGCCAGGCCGCCCTTCAGCTCCAGCCTGGGAACTCCCAGCGAGCCTGTCAGCTTCGCCTCGGCCTGCAGCTTTCCGGCGAGACCCGGGATCCGCTCGCCGAGCTGACGCGCGAGCTGCTCGGAGCTCGCCTTCAGCGCGAGGTGGACCGGCGCCTTCTCGAGTCCTTCGATGGTGCGGAGCCGCTCGGGCGCCGCGTCCATCTTCCCCAGCAGGTGGACAAGCCGCTCCTTGCCCGAATGAACCGAGGCGTCGAGCCCGACGCTGTCGGCGCCGAGACTGAGCAGCGCCTCCACCCCCAGCTCGCGCCATTCGGCGACGCCGCCCCCGGTGACCTTCAGCTTCGCCTCGCCGCGCGGCGCTTCGAGCGATCCGAGCAGGTGCGCGCTGAGCGATGCCTCGCCCAACAGCCGGGTTCCGAGCACCGACTCGGGCAGCTCCTCGAGCGCCAGCTTGTCCGCGGTGACCGAGAGGTCGAGCGCGGCCGCCGCGAGCTCCTCGGCCTTCGGACCACGGACGAGCGTCAAAAGCGGCAGCCCCGAGCGCAAGTCGACCGACACCTTCCCGCGCGGCAACGACAGCTCGAGCTTCGCGTCCGATCGGCCTGCCGACCGCGCCTCCAGCCTGAGCCCGGCCTTCGGGAAAGCGCCATAGCGCAGGCCCGAGCCCTGGAGCGCGATGGACGAGTCGGGCTTGTCGACCGTGCCGCCGAGGCTCACCGTGCCGCTCAGCGCGCCTTCGATCTGCTCGGTGCCCAGCACCTCGCGAAGGTCGGCGAGCGCGAGTCCCGACAGCTCGAGCTTCGCCGAGAGCGGCGTGCCCGCCTTCGCCGCGAAGAGCGCCGTGGGCAAGTTGAAGCGCGCCTTGGCCCTCGCCCCCGCCTTGCGCACCGTCGCCTCACCGGAGAGCTGCTGGCGCTCGCTCAGCTCGACCTTGGCAGTCACGTCGACGCCGCGGAGCGTTTGGAAGCCGAGGCCCCGGCCATCGAGGCTCGCCTCGACCCTGGGGCGGGACGTCGTGCCGGTTATCTTCGAGTCCAGGCCGACCAGCCCGGCGAGCTTCCAGTCCCGGGGGACGGCTATCGCCGGGAGCGCCGCAAGATCGAGCGCCACCCCGTGCGCCGAGGCCTCGAGCCGCGACCCGGAGAGCCCTCCGCGCAGCTCGAGCCGCTGCCCGCCGGAGCTGAGCTCGAGCCGGTCGACCCGGAAGCCGTCGCGCAGGTCGACGCGCGCCGGGCGTTCGAGCACCCACTTCGCGTCGCCCGCCTCGAGCAGCAGCCGCGCTATCCGCCCGCCCTGGACGCCCGGGTCGAGCGCGCCGCCGAGGTGGGCGGTCAGCCCCGCGAGCCCCTTGGTCGTCAGGTCGGCCGAGAAGTCGCGGCGGTTCGCTTCGACCTTGGCCCTCAGGTCGCTGAACGGCAGCTCGCCCGCCTTACCTCCGCGCGCATGGACGTCGGCTGCGAGCAGAAAGGGGCGCGAGGCATCGGGCAGCCTGCCCTTGACCACGAGCCCGTCGAAGGAGAGCGAGCCGGCCGTCAGGCGCTCGAGCTCGCCGTTGACCCCGACCTGCAGCCCGCTCCATGGCCCCGAGGCGCTCACCTCGAGCCGGCCGCGGCCGGCGACCCCGGTGACCTGCGTCCCGAGCGCCTGAGCGACCGCTCCGGAGAGCGCGCCGAGGTCGGCGAGCCGCACGGTGGCGCGCGCATCGAGCCGCTTCGCGTCGAGCGCTCCGGCGGCCTCCACCTGCCCGCCGGGCAGCGAGACGATGAGCGATCGGAGCTTCGCGCCCTCGCCCTCGACCTCGACCTTCGCCCGCGCCGACTCGAGGCGCGCCCCGCGCACCCGCGAGCCGCGCAGCGACAGCTCGAGCTCTCCGCGCCCGGCCTCACCGGGATCGAGCCGGTAGTGGGCGCCGAGCGATCCGTTGAGGCGCGTCGGCGGCGCGCCGGAGATCGCGCGGGAGAGATCCAGCTCGCTCAGCTCCACGCTCGCCTGCGCCGAGAGCGGCGAGAGGTCGGCCGCGGCCTTCACCGCCAGCGAGCCCTCGCCCACCGGCACGAGCAGGCGCGCCTGGGCACGGTTGGAGTCGAGGCTCGCCGTGCCGCTCGCGGTGAGGTCGCCGGCCACCGGCGCCTGCGGCACGAACGAGAGGAGATCGTCCTTGCGCACGAACGCCTCTCGGATGGCCACTTGCAGCGCGCCGCCGTCGAGGCTGCCGGCGAGCTGCAGGCGCGAGCCCCCGACCTCGAGCGCGACCCGCTCGAACTGCAGCGGGTCGTACGGCGCGGCCTCCGAGCCGCCGGTCACCCCGCCGACCAGCGAGAAGGGGCCGGCGACCGGCCCGAGCAGCCTGCCCCGCGCGCCGACCTCGCCGCGAAGCTCGCCGTGGCGATAGCGGCCCGAGACCGCGAGCGAGGTCTCGCGCAGCTCGGTGACCGGCTCGGCTTCGGGCGCGGCGCGATAGGCGAAGCGCAGCCCGCTGATGAGGCCGCGCTCGAGCTGGATGTCCCAGCCGAAATGGCCGCCCGGCTCCTCGGCCTCTTCGGGCCCCTTCTGCTTCAGGGCGAAGGCGCGGGCGATGTTGATCCCGTCGGGGCCGCCGGCGAGCAGCAGCTCGGCGTCCTTGATGCCCAGCGACTCGACGCGCACCCGCTGCCGCAGCAGCTCGCCGACCGCGACCCGCGCGCGCAGCTCGCCGATGAAGGCGACCCGGCGCCCCTCGGGGTCGAGCAGCTCGGCGTCGCGCACGAGGACGAAGCCGCCCGGGTTGACCTCGACGCGCCCCGCCTTCAGCTCGCCGGCGATGACGCGCCCGACCCGCGAGAGCACCTCCTCGCGCACCCGCCGGTTCCCCGATTCGGTCTGTAGCCAGGCCGCGGCGGCCAGAGCGAGCAGGAGCACGAGCGCGGCGAGACCCACCGCGCCGATGCCGAGCCACTCGAGGATGATGCCGACTCTCTTCACGAGCGAGCGCCCTCGGGACGGTCGTCCTTTCCCGGGGCTAAACGCCTCGCGGCGCTCAACCTTCCCCGCGTCGCCCGTGGGCTGGCTCGGTCTCTGGCGCGGCGAGGTGGGCACGCTGCAGCTCGTCTCCTCGTGCGGATTGCGAGAGCTCGGCTCTTTGTCGAAGCGCGAAACTCGCTCGTTTCTACCCGCTCTGGCGCCCGGCGAACAGCCGAACGAGCGCCGCTCAGAACGCCTCGCCAATGCTGAAGTGCAGCGACCACCGCGAGAGCTGGCCACTCCTCAGCAGCCCGACCTGATCGCCGCTCGACAAGTAGACGGGGATGCCCGGGTCGTTGACCCGGTAGCCGACGTCGAACCGGACCGGGCCGAACATCGTCCGGTAGCGCAGCCCGAGGCCGACCGCGAGGTTGAGCCCGTCGAGCGACATGTCGGAGAAGGAGGGCTGCACCTCGCCGGCGTCGACGAAGGCGACGAGCCCGAAGCTCGCCGGCAGCCGGAAGCGCGCCTCGAGGCTGCCGGAGAGCATGCCGTTGCCGCCGACGGGCATCGCGTCGTCGGGCAGCACGCCGTCCTCGGGCAGCGCGCCGACCACCCGGGGCGAGAGCTGGCGGGTGCCGAAGCCCCGCTGGCTCGAGCTGCCGCCGAGGAAGAAGCGGGTGAGCACCGAGGAGGTCTGGCCCTCGGACGGCAGCAACATGCCGGCCGTCAGCCGGGCGGCGAGCACGTGCCGGCCCATCGGCAGATAGCCGCGCGCTTCGGGCTCGAGCCGCAGGTAGTCGTAGCCGCCGCCGAAGTAGCCGCTGCCCTCCTGCAGCGCAAAGGAGAGCATGTAGCCCCGGGTCGGGTCGACCGGGTTGTCGCGCCGGTCGTAGATCACGCGCTGCTCGAGGTAGGCGAGCCGGCACAGCTTGCCGCTGGCCGCGCAGGCGTCGAAGGCCATCTCCTGGTCGACCTGACCGGGCGCGAGCGTGGTGCTGAAGACGGCCGCCGAGAGGTTGACCGAGGGGACGAGCGTCAGGCGCCGGCCCAGGCGCCAAGGCAGGCCGAAGCGCACCGTGCCGGCGTGGTAGGTGAGGTCCTGGTCGACCACGCCGCGGTCGTAGGCGAGCGAGGCCTCGAAGGACAGGTCCGAGCTCAGCAGGTTGGGCTGGGCGAATTCGAGCTTGCTGCTGCCGGCGAGCAGCGGAGAGTCGAAGCCCTGGATGACGTCGGGCACGAAGACGAGCGCGAGCTGATTGGCCCAGGTGAGCCGGCGCAGGCCGCCGAAGAAGTTGCGGTTGGTCCACTCGCCGACCAGTCGCGGCAGCTCCTGGCGCGCCTGATCGAAGCCGACCCCGGCGCCGACGCGGATGGTGCGAAAGGGCGCCTCGCGGACGTTGACGACCACCGGCACCGTGCCGCCGCGCCTGTCCGGCGCCCCGCGGGTCACCTTGACAGCGGAGAAGACGCCGAGATCGAAGATGCGCCCCTCGGCCAGCACCAGCGCCGACTCGCTGTAGAAGGCGCCCTCGACGACGTCCACCTTCGCCAGCTCGAGGATGCGCATGCGCGGCACGCGGTTGGCCCCGGCGACGAAGACGCGCCCGAAGCGGTAGCGCCGGCCCACATCGGCGAGCAGGCTCACCTCGGCCCGGTCCTCCTGCAGCCGCACCTGAGCGCTGCCCTCGACCTCGGCCTCCGCGTAGCCCGCCTCGCGCAGCCGCTCCTGCAGCGACGCCTTCGTCCGGTCGAAGGCCTCCTCGGCGAACGGCTCGCCTTCCTTTAGAGGAAGCCCTTGCAGCATCAGCGTGCGCAGCGTCTCGGGCAGCCTGTCGATGCCCTCGACTGCCAGCTTCTCGACCAGGGTCGGCGCGCCCTCGTCGACGGTGACGAGGACCTCGACCTTGCCCTTGCCGGTCTCGACGACCTGGCGGTCGGCGATGCGGGCCTTGTAGTAGCCGCGCGCCTGGTAGAGCCGCACGATGCGCCGCAGGTCGGTCTCGAAGACCGACTCGTCGAGGTAGTGGCGCTCGCTGAACGGGACCCAGGAGGTGCCGGAGGTGAGGATGCGGGCGCGGATCTCGCCGGCGGGGATGGCTTGGTTGCCGCGAATCTCGAGCGAGTCGACGAGCGGACCCTCACCCGCCGGATGCACCGAAGCGCAGCCGCAGGCCCAGAGCGCGAACAGCGCGACGGCGGCCGAACGGGCAGAAATCACCGCGCCTTTCTACCCTGCTTCGCCCCGCGCGAAAACGCTCGAGCAGGGCGGGGCGTGCCGGCGCGCCTCGCGGGAGGCCGAGGGCCAGGGGCTCGCGCGAACCAGAGGGATCGCCAAGTTCACCGCCGCCTCGGCCCGCCCCCCTCGGTCACCCCGAGCGTAGGCCGAGCTTGCGAGGCCGAAGTCAAGGGGCCCTTCGTCGGGAGCTACGCTCAAGGTGAGCGGAAGCGGCCGAAGTCGAGAGGCCCGAGCTGTGCGCCTGGCCCTTGCCCGGCTGTGTCCGGGGAACGAACAGCCGATTGCCGTAGAACCACCGCGCGAGCAAGTGAAAGTCCCCTCGCCCGCGCTTGCGCGGCGAAGAGGGGATTTAGGGGGTGCAACCGGTCGAGGAGAGGCCTGCTATCGACTCGATGCTTCTGCCCACCCTCGTGTATTCGGCCCCCGGAGACATCGGGCCGCCAGCACGAAGGCTGGCGCTCCGGATCACCGGTTGTCGCTCGAAGGATTCTTCGACACCTCTTCGCGAGTCGCGCGAGACCGAAACGGTCGTGCCCAGAGGCATGGATGAGCTGATTGGCCGGGTTGTGAGAGTACGCCCGAGCGCCTGATTCCCCGGCGCTAGGCTGCCGTTCAGCGCACCAGCCACTCGCCGAGCGTCCCCAGCGCGCTCATCACCAGCGCCGCCAGCAGCGCAGGGCCGAACCCGCGGATGGTCAGTCGGTCGGTGAGCAAGTCGGTGAGCTTCAAAATGATGGCGTCCACGACCCAGCGGGTGATGAAGGCGAGCAGGAAGCCCAGACCCAGCGTGGCGATGCCGATGACGAAGAAGAACAGCCAGCCGATGAGCCAGTTGACGATGCCGAAGATCGCCGCGACGACGATGGCGCCACCGATGCCCTTGACGCTGACCCCCGGGACGATGGCGGCAGCTATCCAGACGGCGACGGTGAGGATGAGCCAAGAGATGAGGATGCTCATGGTCGTGTCCCTTTCGAACGAGGCCCGGCCAACGGTTTTGTGCAGCCTAACGTAATCGCTCCTCAAGGCACGCGGGCAGCGAGCCGCGGTGGCAAAGGGGCGGGCTCGTGGCGTGAGAGGTCGCGCTCGATTTCCGGCCGGGCGCACTGCTGTGCGCCACTACCGACCGTCTACCAGCCCGAAGAATCCTCCTTGCGCCCGAGCGGCTCCCATGGGACGCAAGGGGCGCCAAATTTCGGCAAGCGGGCCGCGGGCTGGCCCCCGGCGCCCACGAATCTTCGGGAGGCATTTCGATGGCGAAGAGCACTGAGAAGTTGGTCATCATCGGTTCGGGTCCGGCCGGCTACACCGCGGCCATCTACGCGGCGCGCGCGGCGCTCAACCCCCTGCTGCTCGCGGGGACCATACCCAACCTGCCGGGCGGCCAGCTCGTGACCACCACCGACATCGAGAACTTCCCCGGCTTCCCCAAGGGCATCGCCGGCCCCGAGCTGATGGACCTGATGCGCGCCCAGGCCGAGCGCTTCGGCACCCGCGTCGTCGAGGAGAACGCGGTCGCGGCGGACTTCTCGAGCAGGCCCTTCCTCATCAAGCACGACAGCGGCGAGCTGCGGGCCGAGACGGTCATCATCTCCACCGGCGCCTCGGCCATCTGGACCAACGCCAAGGGCGAGGACGCCTACAAGAACCGCGGCGTCTCGGCGTGCGCGACCTGCGACGGGTTCTTCTTCAAGAACCTCGACGTCCTCGTCGTCGGCGGCGGCGACACCGCGATGGAGGAGGCTGACTACCTCACCAAGCACGCGCGCAAGGTGACCGTGGTGCACCGGCGCGACCAGCTCCGCGCCTCCAAGTTCATGCAGGAGCGGGTGATGAAGAACCCGAAGATCTCCTTCCAGTGGAACTCGGTGATCGAGGAGATCGTCGGCGACGGCAAGCGCATGAGCGGCGCGGTGGTGCGCGACGTCAGGGACGGCAAGACGAAGACCCTCGACGCGCAGGGCATGTTCGTCGCCATCGGCCACAAGCCGAACACCGAGCTGTTCGTCGACCAGCTCGATCTCGACCCCAAGGGCTACCTCCGCACGCAGCCAGGCACCACGCGCACCAGCGTGCCCGGCGTCTTCGCCGCCGGCGACGTCCAGGACCCGCACTATCGCCAGGCGATCACCGCGGCGGCGAGCGGCTGCCAGGCGGCCATCGACGCCGAGCGGTTCCTCGCGCAGTAGCTCGCAAAGCTCGAGGCCAGGTCAGCCGCGCCTGAAGAGGTATCGAAGAACCCTTCGGACGAGACGGTGACCGACGGTTGCCCCCCTAGATCCCCTCTTCCCGCGCAAGCGCGGGAGGGGGGACTTTC
>DHSB01000137.1 GCA_002408385.1 Myxococcales bacterium UBA5297 | reverse complement strand
CGAGCTCAACTGCGCCGACGGCGCCGACAACGACGGCGACCAGGCCGTCGACTGCGCCGACTCCGACTGCGACGGGCAATCGTGCGGTGCCGCCTGCGAGTGCCGCGGCGGCGTCGGGGTCGAGCTCAACTGCGCCGACGGCGTGGACAACGACGGCGACGGCGATACCGACTGCGCCGACTCGGACTGCACGGGCCTCGCCTGTGACCAAAACGATCCGCAGCTCAACTGCGGGCTCGACTCCGAGGCGGCCAAGGCCTGTGTCGCCCGCGAGGCGGTCTGCTCGGATGGCGTCGACGACGACGGCGACGGCGTGGCCGACTGCGCCGATGCCGACTGTCTGGGCCAGGCGTGCGAAGGCGGCGACACGGGGAAGAACTGCGGCAGGGACGAACAGGGCGAGCTCGCCTGTGTCGCCCGCGAGGCGGTCTGCTCCGATGGCGTCGATGACGACGGCGACGGCAGCGCCGACTGCGCCGACGCCGATTGCCTCGGTCAGGCCTGCGACGCGGTCGAGGTCACCCTCAACTGCGGCCTCGACGCTCAGGACGCGCTCGCCTGCGTCGCTCGCGAGCTCGACTGCGCCGACGGCCTCGACAACGACGGCGACGGGCTCGCCGACTGCCTCGACGCCGACTGCGCGGGACTCGCCTGCAACCCGAGCGACCCGAGCCACGTCTGCGCGATCGATGGCGAGGGCGCGCCTGTCTGCGTCGGCGAGCTCGACTGTGCCGACGGCCTCGACAGCGACGGCGACACGCTCGTCGACTGCGCCGATCCCGACTGCCTGTCGCTCGGCTGCGACGCCGAGGACGCGACGAAGGCCTGCCGGCCCGACGCGCTAGGTCAGGTGGCCTGCTACGGCGTCGAGACGGTCTGCGACGACGGCCTCGACGACGACCTCGACGGCTGGATCGACGGGGCCGACTCCGACTGCGCGGGCCGATAGGCCTCGCGTTCGCCCGGACGAAGTCGCAGAACGGACGAAGCGACGGGCGCGCGTCGGTGGTGTGGGCTGTCTAGCCCCGACTAAGGAAATGGGGAGGCCTGCCTGGCAGGCGCTCCCCACTCCCTACCTACCAGCCAGCCGGATTGCTCCGCCGGCTCGTCCCGAGCTTTGGGCGAGCCGTGCAGGCCCCGGCTATATGGGCTGGCCGGTGCGCTTCCTCGTCGTCGTGACACCGCCTATCGCGGCGATGAACAGCAGCACCGCCGCGGCGAACACGATCCAGGTGAACCAGCCCGCGGCTGCGTTGGTAGCCAGCGCGATGACCCACATGACGGCCAAGAAGAGCGCCACCGCCATCGTGACCCAGTTCATTCCCTCACCTCCGATCAGTCCCAATTCCTGACGTTCGAAAGGCCATGCCGCCTAAGCCTAGACAGGCTTGCCGACCCTGCGCTTGCTGGTCGTCAACCCGGCCGCGCCGCTCAGGAAGAGCACCGCCGCCGACAGCAGGACCAGCCACAGGAACCAGGCCGAAACCCCGCCGGTAAACAGGGCGATGAGCCAGATGGCGAGCAGGGCCACCGCGGCGAACAGAACCAGATAGTTCATCCGACACCTCCTCCAGGGAACGCCGAAAGTCGTCCCTCTCCCCAGAAAGGGTGCGCATCGGGTGCGGATGTTAGGAAGTCACGCTTGCCGGTCCGGCGGTGGTGATGACGATCAGGCGAGCTTCTCGAAGAGCTCGGCGATGCGCTCGCCGGTGGCCCCGTCCCAGAGCGCTGGGACGCGCCCGCGCACCGTGCCCCCGAGCGCGCGAGCCGCCGCTGCTTCTATCCGCGCAGGATCCGAGCCGACCAGGGTGTTGGTCCCCTCGACGATGGTGATCGGCCGCTCGGTGTTCTCCCGCAGCGTCAGGCAGGGCACGCCCAGCGCGGTCGCCTCCTCCTGCAGCCCTCCGGAGTCGGTGAGGATGAGCGCCGAGGAGGCGGTCAGCGAGAGCAGCTCGAGGTAGCCCAGCGGCTCGGCAAGCCGCAGGCGCTGCGAACCCTCGAAGCCCAGCGCGGCGAGCCGCCCGCGGGTGCGCGGGTGGACGGGGAAGAGGATGGGGACCCGCTGCCCGACGCGGTCCAGGCCGTCGAGGATGCGGCCGAGGCAGACGGGGTCGTCGACGTTGGCCGGCCTGTGCAGCGTGCAGACCGCAAAGCGGCCGGGCTCCAGGCCCAGCCGCTGCGGCATGTCGAGCGCGCGGGCGGCCGGCAGCGCAGCGACCAGCGAGTCGATCATCACGTTGCCGACCCGGTGGATGCGCGAGTCGGGGATGCCCTCGCGGCGCAGGTTCTCGTCGGCGTCGGGCGAGGGGGTGAGCAGATGGTCGGCGAGCGCGTCGACGACCAGCCGGTTGAGCTCCTCGGGCATGTCGCGGTCGAAGCTGCGCAGGCCCGCCTCGACGTGCGCGAGCGGCACCCGGAGCTTGGCCGCGGCGAGCGCGGCGGCCAGGGTCGAGTTGACGTCGCCGACCACCGAGACGAGGGCCGGGCGCTCCTGCTCGAGGACCCGCTCCATCGCGACCAGGACCTTGGCCGTCTGCTCGGCGTGCGTGCCCGAGCCGACCCCGAGGTGGACGTCGGGGGCCGGCAGGCCGAGCTCGCGGAAGAAGACCTCGCTCATCGCCGGGTCGTAGTGCTGGCCGGTGTGGACCAGGCGCTGGGCGAGCTGTGCGCGGCGGGCGATGGCGCGGTGGATGGGCGCGACCTTCATGAAGTTGGGCCGGGCCCCGACGACGTGGAGGATGGTTCTCACGCAGAAAACTTAGGGATCGAGAGCCCGCCGATTGGATGCCCGTGGGAGCGCGAGGTGTGGCCGCGGCAGCGCGGTCCTGCTCTTCAGCCGGGCGAGTGAGCAGGGGAGCCACGGCTATACTGGCGCGCATGACGACGGGGTTGGCGGCGGCCGCGGCAGCGGCGATGTGGATGGCGAGCGGGCAGTTGGCCCAGCCGGCCGAGCCGCCGTCGAGCCTCGCCGAAGCGGCGACGGAGGTCCCGGCGCCGCCGCCCGTGCCCGCGCCGCGCCAGCGCATCGAGATGACCGACGGGAGCGAGCGCTTCGGGCGGGTCGTCGGCGCGGTGGAAGGCGGGGTGGAGATCGAGAGCGACCTCGGCGCCCGCTACGCGCTCCCGCTGACGCTCATCTCGCGGATCGAGCCCGTCGACGCGCCCGCCTCCGGACCGCGGAAGGTCGAGCTTGCTCCGAGCCCGGAGAGGATGCTTCGCGAGCTGACGCTCAGCTTCGACGTGCGCGAGCTCGAAGAGCGAAAGCGTGAGCTGAGCTACGGCGACAAGGCGGCGCTGCTCGTCCTCGGCGCGGCGACGACCGCGTTCGCCTTCGTCTTCGAGGGTGACAGGCGGGCGGTCGTCGCTGGCGCGGGGATCGTCGAGGCGGTCACCGGTGGCGTCTGGCTCGGGGCGACCGTGTACCGGGGCTGGCAAATCGACCAGGAGCTCGCCCGCAAGCGAGAGGAGCTTGGGGGCGCGGGCCGGTAGGAAGGGATGCCGTGCGGTTTGCAGTGCGGCCCGTACTGCGGCGGCGCGCGGTCGCCGGCACTCGGTCCGCCGGGGCGAATCCGCGGCTGTCGACTCCCAACTCCGAACTCACAACTCCCAACTCAGCGAGCTACTCCAACCCGAACTTCTTCAACCGGTAGTAGAGCGTCGAGCGGTTGATCCCCAGCTCGCGGGCGACGTCGCTCTTGCGGCCGCGGTGCTTCTCGATGGCCTCGAGCAGCTTGCGCTTCTCCAGGTCCTCGAGCGCGCCGGGCAGCGTCGCGGGCGAGACGGCGCCGGCCCGCCGCAGGCCGAAGTCGAGATCCTCCTCGCCCAGCACCTCGCCGCGGCAGAGGATGATCGCCCGCTCGATGACGTTCTCGAGCTCGCGCACGTTGCCCGGCCAAGCGTAGCCCTGGAGCCGCTCGATGGCGTCGGCGCTGATGCCCTTGACCGGCTTGCCGCAGCGCTGGGCGAAGCGCAGCACGAAGTGCGAGGCGAGCTGCTCCATGTCCTCGAGCCGCTCGCGCAGCGCCGGCACGTTCACCGGGAAGACGTTGAGCCGGTAATAGAGGTCCTCGCGGAACAGCCCGTCCTGCATGAGCTGCTCGAGGTCGCGGTTGGTCGCCGAGACCACGCGCACGTCGACCCGCAGCGTCTCGGTGCCGCCGACCCGCTCGAACTCGCGCTCCTGCAGCACGCGCAGCAGCTTGACCTGGATCTCGGGGCTCAGGTCGCCGACTTCGTCGAGGAAGATGGTGCCGCCGTCGGCGAGCTCGAAGCGGCCGAGCTTGCGAGCCAGGGCGCCGGTGAACGAGCCCTTCTCGTGGCCGAACAGCTCGCTCTCGAGGACACCGGGCGCGAGCGCCGCGCAGTTGACGCGCACGAACGCCTTACCTGCCCGCGGGCTCGCGTTGTGGATGGCGCGGGCGATGAGCTCCTTGCCCACGCCGCTCTCGCCGCGGATGAGCACCGTCGAGGGGGTCGGCGCGACCTGTTTGACGGTCTCGAGCACGCGGGCGAGCACCTTCGCCTCGCCGACGATCTCGCCGAAGTTGAAGGCCTCGTCGGCGTCGCGGCGCAGCAGCGCGTTCTGCTCGGAGAGCAGGTCGAGCAGGCGCTTGTTCTCGCGGATGAGGTGGAAGCGCTCGATCGCGCCGCGCAGCGCGAGCCCCAGCTCCTCGGTAGACCAGGGCTTGGAGACGTAGCGGTAGGCGAGCCCGTCGTTGAGCGCCTGCGCGAGCAGCGGCAGGTCGGCGTAGGCCGTCAGCAGGATGTTGACCGTCTCGGGCCGGAACTCGCGGGCGGCGCGCAGCAGCTCGATGCCCGTCATCCCCGGCATCCGCTGGTCGGAGACGATGCAGGCGACGTCCTCCTTCTTCAAGATCTCCAGGGCGTCGGTGCCAGAGGTCGCGAAGAGCAGGGTGTGCGCCTTGCGGAAGTTGAAGCGGACGATGTCGAGGTTGTCCTGTTCGTCGTCGACGACGAGGACCGGGTAGCGCAGCAGGTCGAGCTCGAGCGGCATGGGAGTCTCCGGGCGCGGATGATAGCGGATTCGGAGGTCCGACCTTCGTGTCGTCGGAGGCTGACCGCGCGGCGGCGACGGGTTCGGAGGGCCGACCTTCGTGTCGGCCGAGGCTGAAAAGGTTCCGCTCACCCTGAGCGTAGCCCTCGACGCGCGAGCGGCGGGGGCGGAGTCGAAGGCGCCTCGACTTCGAGGCACGCCCCTCGACTCCCCCTCCCTCCTTCCTGCGGAGGCTACGCTCGGGGTGACCGGGGGCGCCGGCGCGTTCTCTTGCTTGGCCTCCACAAGGAAATGAGTGGTTGCCAACTCATCGCGGGCGGCGCGCCTATAATCCGCGCCCCATGAGCCCGCGAATCTCCGTCGCCGTCATCCCCGCCCGCTACGCCTCAACCCGCTTCCCCGGCAAGCCGCTCGCCCGCCTGGCCGGCAAGCCGATGATCCAGCACGTCTATGAGCGCGTGCGCCGCAGCGCGGGCCTCGCCCGCGCCGTCGTCGCCACCGACGACGAGCGGATTCTCGAGGCCGTCCGCGGCTTCGGCGGCGAGTCGGTGATGACCGGCGCCTGCCGCACCGGCACCGACCGCGTCTGCGAGGCCTCGCGGGACCTGGTCGCCGACGTCGTCCTCAACGTGCAGGGCGACGAGCCGCTCATCGAGCCGGCCTGCCTCGAGAAGCTGCTCGCGTGCTTCGACGATCCGCAGGTGCAGATGGCGACCCTGCGCCGCCACCTCGAGTCCGAGGAGATCGCCAACCCGAACGTCGTGAAGGTCGTCTGCGACCAGGCGGGCGACGCGCTCTACTTCTCGCGCTCGGCGCTTCCGTACATGCGCGGTGAGCAGGTGCCGGCCTTCGCGCACGTCGGCGTCTATGCCTATCGCAAGGCCTTCCTGCAGAAGGTCGCCGCGCTGCCGAGCACGCCGCTCGAGCAGGCCGAGTGCCTCGAGCAGCTCCGGGTGCTCGAGCACGGCCACCGGATTCGCGTCGTCGAGACCGACTACCGCAGCATCGGCGTGGACACGCCGGACGATCTCGCGCGGGCCGAGGCGGTGATGGCGGCGATTGGCTGAGGCGGTAGACCCGCGTGCTCACCGGAGGAAGAGCTTCTTGCCCGGGCCTGAGGGGTCGCGGGATGTCGCATCGGAGAGTTGGCGGCCCCGCGGGGCCTGCTGTTGCCGCCTGATCTGCGGTCGCGTTCCTGCTCGAGAGCCGCAAGCTCTGGCGGGAGACTGCCGGCCTGCTCGCTTGCCCTCGAAGGCTCTCCATTTCTGCTGGTCCGCGGGCCCCAGCGGCGAGCGAAGAATCTAAGACCGTAAGAGAAGCTGCATTCCCAGGCGAAGCCTACTGCTTCGCTCCAGCGCAAGCTCCGCTCCTTGGTATGAGAGCGAGCCGGCGGTTGGCCCGCCCGTTGCCGATAACAGACGCGGAGTCGGAGCGGCTTGGAACTTGGGGGAGGGGAAGGGAAATGCTTAGGGCACTGCTTTCGGCTGCGATGGCGCTGTTGATAGTGGGAGCGCTCGGTTGCGGGAGGGGGGTTGACGACACCGAGGAAGGCGAGTTCCAGCCTGCATCGATGAAGGTGGTAATGGACTTCGAGGTAGATCCGGACTTCACCGATAACTCGGTGAAGATCTGCGGTGAGCGCAAGGATGAGGCAGATGCGAAGTATCCCTGCAGAAACTGGCTGGGAACGGAGAACGACCACTGCGAGTGCTTCAACTTCAGGCCCGACGGAACGATCGTTGAGATCAAGGATCTCTGCCCGTCGATCAACATCGACGACAACCCCGGTTCGGGCACCTCGATGTGGGAGTTCACCTACCGGATCTACTCCGGGCTCGACTGTCAGGGAGAAGTGCTGAACATGGAGGGCAATACCAAAAACTTTGAGTGCTTCGATGCCGACAACTTGTGGGCGAGGGACACCAGTGAAGCCCACCCGAACGCGTCCTACGATAAAGAACTCAAGCCCGGCTGCGACAACTTCAACGAGGTCATCTGCCTCACCAAGAATGCCTCGAAGTTCTTCGACTTCGACGTCTGTGTAGAGGTGCTGGAATGCACGGACGAGAAAGGGTTTGCTATCGCCTGTCATCCCCAGCAGTTCGAATATGACTGCGGCTGCGAGCTCGTCGAGCCGGGTGATAGTTTCACCATCTGCACCGACTCCGCCACGTGTCCGCCCCAGCACTCGTACTGCGAATGCGATCAGGGCCTCGATCCGGCGCATCCGCCGAAGAACTGCCAAATCTCCCCGCCAAGCTGCCTGCTGATCTGCACCCAGTAAGCGCACCGGCTTGAATCGAGAGCGTCAAGGCTCGCAAAGGCTGCCGGCTTCCGAGCCGGCAGTCGCCCTTTGTAGCCCAGCACGGGCAAGGCTTGGCGGTGATGGTTCTGCTGGGCAAGCAGGTTGGCGGCGACCTGTGGTTGAAGGGCGCGCCAACGCGAAGGATTTGCGAGTGCGGCCGCGCAAGGCCCCCTTGACTTCGGGGTGATCGGGGCTCGGGCTCTTGCCGCCCAAGACAGTTGCCCCCAGGCCCGCGCAACCAGGACCGCGGCGGGCACGCTGGTCGTGCGGGCGGGCCGATCCCGGTCTGCGATTCGGGCACATGACCGTCAGCCGACCGATCCGGCACTGAGGTTCGGATTGGATCACTCGGCGCGGCAAGTCCGTAGGGCTGTTGGTTAGCAGCGTAGACCGAGCTTGCGATGCCGAAGTCGAGAGCGCCTCGACTTCGCCTCGACGCCACCGGATTTGCCCCTTCTCCCACCGTCGCCAGCAGTCTCGAGCAGCTCGCCAATCGCTGCGCCGGCCGCATCCGCGGCCGCGTCCGCTCCATCGCGGCATGCAGCCAGACGTTCTCGGGAGCCGCGAACACCACGCCGGCCTGCCGACACGCTTCGACAGGGTCTCGAGGCGGGGCCCCAGGGTGGAAAGCCGTGCCGACGGCCGCCTCCGCGATTCTGCCGGGGACGTCGCGGTCGGGGCCCCGTGCGCCCGCCATTCTGCCGAGGTCCTGAGAGGCTCTCGCGGGTGCCGCAAGGCCGGCGGCACCCTCTGCTGCAACATCGCCCCCTGTGAGCCGCTGCGTCCTGACTGCAACTCGCCCCGACCCGGGCAGCAATCGATGCGTCCGGAGCATCAATCGTCGCATCCTGAGCAGCAACCGGCGCGTCCCGAATAGAAATCAAAGCGTCCTGACCGCGAATTACTGCGGCCTGACGGGGCAGGCACCGCCTCCTGGCTAGGAATCGCGGCCTCCTCGGCGTGGTGGTCGCACGAAAGCGCCCAGGAACAGACGATTCGCAGTCAGGAGGCCGCGATTATCAGTCAGGTGCTGGCGATATGAGCTCAGGAGGCGGCGCTTTCGGGCCAGGAGCCAACGAATCTGATTAAGGACGCAGCGCTTCCGCGTGAGGAGGCCGCAATTCCCAGTACGGCGGCGGTGCTTGCGGGTGAGGACACGCCGATTGCGAGTGAGGAGGCGGCGATTCAATCCGATCTCGCGCCGCGCCGCCCCGACGCCGGCACTCGGGCGGCCCCGCTCGGTCTTCCCGGCAGGGTGGTCCGTTCACGAGGCTGGCACTGCGACGGCGGGGAGGTGCGAGGCGAGGTCAGTCGCGCCGGCTGCGTCGGCGGGGCCTGACCGCTTCACTCAGCATCGCGTCGATCCTCGCGTCCTTCCGGGCGGCGAGGCGAAGCAGGCGGTAGCAGAGCGACCAGGCCTGCTTCTGCTCTTTGACCGCGCCGCGCTCGGCGGCCACCGAGGACTGCCTCTTGCCTTCGCTCGCCGCGCGCAGCGCTTGTTGCCCGCCGAGCGCGTCGGCCGCCTGCCGAAGCGCCTCGAGGCGGGCGACGGTGACGCAGCGGCGGGCCAGCGCCGCGTGCAGCTCGACCAGCTCGAGCAGCGACAAGGCGTCCTTCTCGATCTCCAGGCGGATGACCTCTCGGGCGTGGCCCCGGTGGCTCCGCGCGCCGCTGGCGTCCGGCTGCGCACGCACGCGGCGCGCCCGCTGATCTTCGAGCACGCCTTGCGCCTGCGCGAGCAGCTCGTTCGGCGCGCCGGCGCGCTCGAGCTCGTGCGCGACCACCCGCAGGACGGCCAGGATCGCCTTGTGCTCGCGCTGCAGCTCGGCGAGCGCCGTCTTGACCCGGGTGACCGCCGTCATCCGCTGCGAGGTGGCCTCGAAGCGCGCCATGGAGAGGAGGGCGGCCTGTTTGCCGGCCTCGGCGATGGCCTCGAGGTCCTCACGCCGGCCGCCGACCCCCTCGAAGACGGCGAGCAGCTCAGGCTCCCTGAGCAGGTGCTCGGCGAGGGCGCCGCGGTTCGAAACGGTGGAGTGGTAGCTGACGAACTCGGGCATCGCGCTCTTCCCCCTCTGCGCGCAGGCGGCCGGTGGGCCGCTGCCCGCCTGGTGTCCAGCGATGGATGCTGGCCTTCACGGGCACTGTAGGAAATCCGCCAGCCGGGCGGCAAGCCGCTTGGGAGAGGCACGAACCGGGCGTGCGGGGAGTCGGTTCGCGCCCGCGCGCGACGGGCGCGGGAGGCGGGGCCAGGCGCCGGGGCCTGCGGGGCCGGGCGCATTGCGATGCGCCCCTACCTCACCCCGACCGCCTGGCGTTGCACGGTCACCGCGCCGGACGTCCGCGACGCCACAGCCACCGCCCGGCGTGCTCTGCAGGCGCGACAAGCCGCTCGGGAGGAATCGGACCCGGCGATCGGGGAGGCGTTCGCACCCGCGTTCGACGGACGTGGAGGCGGGGCCAGGCGCCGGTGGCCCTGCCGGGTCCGGGCGCGTCCCGAGGCGCCCTTGACCTCGCCCCGGCGGCTGGCCTTGCGCGGTCACCGCGCCAGACGTCCGCCACGCCACAGCCACCGCCCCGCGTGCACTGTCCGACAGCGGACGGACAGATTGACCCTCCGGAGGCCGGTTGCTAGAACCGCTCGCGCCGAACTTCTTCGTTCTGCCGCTTGTTCGAGGTGAGGCGGCCCGCGGGTCGCCGATCCGATCTCCTGGAGGCGTTCCCGTGCGTGCCAAGCGGACCAAGTACATCTTCGTGACCGGCGGCGTCGTCAGCTCCCTGGGCAAGGGACTGGCCAGCGCCTCCATCGGCGCCCTGCTCGAGAACCGTGGGCTCGAAATCACCCACCTCAAGCTCGACCCGTACATCAACGTCGACCCGGGCACGATGAGCCCCTTCCAGCACGGCGAGGTCTACGTCACCGACGACGGCGCCGAGACCGACCTGGACCTGGGCCACTACGAGCGCTTCACCAACGCGCCGATCGGCCGCACGAGCAACTACACGACCGGCCGCATCTACAACGCGGTGATCCAGAAGGAGCGTCGCGGCGAGTACCTGGGCAAGACGGTCCAGGTGATTCCCCACATCACCGACGAGATCAAGGCGGCCATCCGCGGCACCGCCGACTCGTTCGACGCCTGCATCGTCGAGGTCGGGGGCACGGTCGGCGACATCGAGTCGCTGCCGTTCCTCGAGGCGATCCGCCAGATGAAGTACGACGTGGGCGCCGAGAACGTCTGCTACATCCACCTCACCCTGCTGCCGTACATCGCCACCGCGGGCGAGCTGAAGACCAAGCCCACGCAGCACTCGGTGATGAAGCTGCGCGAGATCGGCATCCAGCCCGACATCCTGCTGTGCCGCACCGACCGCGAGCTGACCAAGGAGCTCAAGGACAAGATCGCCCTGTTCTGCTCGGTCTCGCCCGGCGCGGTCTTCACCTCGCGCGACGTGCCGACGATCTACGAGCTGCCGCTCGCCCTGCACGCCGAGACGCTCGACGACAAGATCGCCGAGCTGCTCAACATCTGGTCGCGCTCCCCGCGGCTCGAGCAGTGGGAGAAGATCGTCGAGACCATCAAGCGGCCCGGCCGCGGCGCGGTGAAGGTCGGAGTCGTCGGCAAGTACGTCAATCTCACCGAGAGCTACAAGAGCCTCAACGAGGCGCTCACCCACGGCGGCATCGCCAACGACTGCAAGGTGCAGCTCGTCTTCGTCGACTCGACCGACATCGAGGAGAAGGGCGCCGAGGCGATGCTCAAGGAGGTGGACGCGGTGCTCGTGCCCGGCGGCTTCGGGCTTCGGGGCACCGAGGGCAAGATCGCCGCGGTGCGCTACGCGCGCGAGAACAAGGTGCCGTTCTTCGGCATCTGCCTCGGCCTGCAGATGGCGGTGATCGAGTACGCCCGCCACGTGCTCGGCCTGCAGGGCGCCAACAGCCTGGAGATGGACGAGAAGACCCCGCACCCGGTCGTCTCGCTGATGGAGAACCAGAAGTGCGTCAAGAACCTGGGCGGCACGATGCGCCTGGGCGCCTACACCTGCCATCTCGAGGAAGGCACGCTCGCCGCCAAGCTCTACCGCGACACCGAGGTGAGCGAGCGGCACCGCCACCGCTTCGAGTTCAACAACGACTACCGCAAGGCCTTCGAGGAGAAGGGGATGGTCTTCTCCGGGGTCCACAAGGAGCTTGGCCTGGTCGAGGTCGTCGAGCTCCCCGAGCACCCGCACTTCCTCGGCTGCCAGTTCCATCCGGAGTTCAAGTCGAAGCCGTTCGCGCCGCACCCGTTGTTCAGCGGGTTCGTCCGCGCGGCGGTCGACTTCAGGGATCGGAAGAAGTAGGCGGAGGGCGGCGTGGACGGCGGAGCTCCAGCTCCGCCAAACGATGAGGCCGAAGCTCGAGCCTGGACGGCGGAGCTCCAGCTCCGCCCAGCGATGAGGTCGCGCTTCGCCCCCGTCGAGAATCCGAGAAGCGGGCGTAAAAGGGATGGACGGCGGAGCTCCAGCTCCGCCAAACGATGAGGCCGAAGCTCGAGCCTCGTCCCGTCGAGAATCCGAGAAGCGGGCGCGAAAGGGATGGACGGCGGAGCTCCAGCTCCGCCAAACGATGAGGCTGAAGCTCGAGCCTCGTCCCGTCGAGAATCCGAGAAGCGGGCGCGAAAGGGTTGGAGGGAGAGCTGAAGGAGCGGGTGACCTGGCTCGAAGAGCACACCGGCATGAAGCCCGCTCCCTGATTCGGCCGGCGCCCAGTCCGACACTCCTCCTCTCTCGAATCCTGCCTCCCGGCTTGAAACCGCCGGGTCTGTTCTCGTACCGTCGCGGCACGACCGCGGGGGAAGAGCCAGCCTCGCGAGCCTGACGACGCAACGTCACTGGAGGGAACGATGGCTGAGACCGCGAATGCAGCAGTGCAGTCGGAGCGTTGGTGGGAGCACGACCGCGTCCTGTTGAGGCGCAAGGTGCTGGCGATAGCGCCCGTGTTCCAGATCCTCGACCCGCAGGGAGGCTCGCTCCTCTACTGCCAGCAGAAGCTCTTCAAGTTGAAGGAGGACATCCGCGTCTACGCGGACGACTCGAAGCAGCGCGAGCTGCTCACCATCAAGGCCCGGAGCATCATCGACTTCTCGGCCGTCTACGACGTGGTCGACGCGCAGACCGGCGAGAAGGTCGGCGCTCTTCGCCGCAAGGGCCTCAAGTCGATGCTGCGCGACGAGTGGGAGATCCTCGACCTCAACGACTCCACCGTCGGGCGGATTCAGGAGGACGGGCTCTTCTGGCTGCGGCGCATCCTCGCCAACTGGGTGCCGCAGAGCTTCTCGGTCTGGTACGGCGAGTCGCAGGTCGCAGCCATCAAGCAGGCCTGGAACCCCATCGTCTTCAAGGCGGAGATGGACCTGAGCGCCGACCACGCGCGCAGGCTCGACCGGCGCCTGGCGATGGCCGCGGGGATCCTGCTGATGGCCATCGAGGGGCGGCAGTCGAGTTAGCTCGAGTTCTGAGTCTTGAGTTGGGAGTCGGGAGTGGACGGGGTGCGCTCCCGACGCCGGCCAGGGATGAGCTGACGACCTGCTTTCGAGCCGTCGCGGAGGCGGAGCTGGAGCTCCGCCGTCCATCCTGCTTCGCCGTCCATCCTTGGCGTCCGGGAGAGGTTGGCGGAGCTGGAGCTACGCCCGACGCCGTCATCCCGATTGCTCCTGGGGCTGCAGTCCGCGGCCAGGTGCTGCCCGCCGACGGGAAGCCGGCCCGATCCTTCACGGTCGACGGCCAGCAGTTCGAGTCGCCGGATGGACGCTTCGAGCTGCCTTCGGTCAGGGCTGGTCCGGTGCGGCTGAGGATCGAGGCCAGGGGCCTGCCGCCGTTGGAGCACCACTTTCGCCTCGAGGCCGGGACCGACGCCGAGTTGGCGCCTTTGCGGCTGCGGGCGAAGGGGGCGCCCCGCCGGCTGGATCCGAACGAGCAGCTCGCCGCGCTCGAACGCTTTGGGGAGGTGCCGCCGTGCCGTCCCGAGCGCAGGAGCAACAGTCGAGGGCGGGCCGCCCCGGGCAGAAGCGAGCCGCCTCCGGCGCCGCTGAAGCGCCTCGCCGGCAAGACAGCCGAGCTCGAGGCCTACCTCGACACGCCGTACGACCGGGTGCTCACGCGCGTCCTCGCAATCCTCTGCGCTATCGGGGACGACGAGGCCCGCGAAGCCCTCATCCGTCTTCAGCAGCGCCATCCCTGCCCGGTGCTCTGGACGGTCGGGAGGATCGAGGCCTCGGGCGCGACCGAGCGCCGCGGCGCGAGCGTCGACATGACGCGCGAGTGGGGCCCAGGCCGCTCGTTCAGCACCGGGGGCACGGAATACCGCACCGCGTTGGCCGAAGAGATCGTCGCCTGGACGAATCAGGCGGCCCGGGAGCGTGCGCGCCGTATCTCCGATGGCGATCTCGATGCCTTCCGCGAGGCGCTTGGGATCAGGGAAAGCTCGATCCGCTCTCCCGCCGCGAGGCGCTCGCCGCGCTCGGGGGATCGACACTCTCGCGGCGCTGCGCGAGCTGGTGCGCGAGGAGCTGAACGGCTTCGAGGTCCGGTGGCGCTGCCCTTCGGATGACTGCAACAGGCAACGCGGGTTCTTTCCCGGCGTGGGAGGTGCCGCGCTCGCTTCGGTCGCCCGGCGCACCGAAACTAGCCGCGTGCAGGTCCTGGCCCGGGTCGCGGACGGGCTGTCGGAGAGTGAAGCCCGAGAGCTCGTGCGTTTTGCCTGGCAGGAGGACGCGCTCAAAGCCGAGCTCGCGGAAATTGTCGACACACCGCGGAACTCGGGGGCCCCGACCGCCGGTGGCGCCGCGTTCCTCGAAGAGGTGCGCCGGTTGGCTGTTCGGTGAAGTTGCGTCTGCCCGGGGTCTGCCGGTGCCAGTGCAGCCGGCCTCGAGCTCGGGTCGGGGCCGCGGGCAGGGGCATCGAGGGGCGGCAGGCGAATTAGTTCGAGCTCTGAGTCTTGAGTTGGGAGTTGGGAGTCGACGGGGCGGGGTGTGCTCCCGACTGCGGCCGGCCTGCGGTGGGCGGCCGGCACCACCTCGCTTGGCGCGGGTCGACCTCGCAACCGGGGCTTTCCCAGCCCCTAGAACCGCATGTTCAGGGCGAGCGAACCCGGGCCGACGGCGAGGCCGGCGTCGACGGCGCTCTGTGAAGCGGTCGCGGGCCGCACCGGCACCCGCTTGAAGCCGGTGGCGAGCGTCGGGATCCCGACCCCGGCGAGGACCGCGCCGCCCAGGGCCAGGCCCACCGAGGCGTCGGTGCCCAGCGGCGGCTTGCCGCCGCCCATCGAGGCGATGGGGGTGAGGACCAGGTTCAGCAAGCCGAAATACGCCGCGATGCCGCCGCCGCCGATCATTACCGAGCCGGCGACGATCCGCCCGGTGCGACGCCTCAGCACCGGCGGTTCGGCGCCCGAATCGAGCTCGATCCCCTCGACGGCCGCGACCGGCGCGTCGATCGCCGCCGGGCTCTCCGGAGGAATCGGGGAGGCGAGGGGCCGAGAGCTCACCGCCGCGGACCGCGGCGCGTCGTTCGCCGGCTGCGCCGCGACGGGAACGCCCTGCGTCGTCAGGCCCGTGCTGCCTGCCGCGAGCCAAGTCACCAGCATCGTCGTCTGCAGTCCGATCATTGTGGTCGCTCCCGAGTGGATTGCCACGAGGTCTAGGCATGTGGCGTGCCTAGACGAAAACCCGAGCGATTTCAGGGCCGCACGCAGTGGCGGGCGTCAGGTCTTCATCAGGGCTCGACCCGGACCCGTGTGTGGCTCGCCCCCGGCGCAGCCGCTGCTGGCCTGTGTCGAGCCATCCTCTTCGCCTCACGCGCCCCAGGGACCTCATGGATGGCTGGGCGCGTTCGGATTGCTCACTTCGGGCGGCTCGCGGGTGAGTCACGGTACAGGGCACACAAGAGCTGCTCTTCAGTCATTCAAGGAGTCACCACCATGATGACGCTCGTCCTTCTCGCCGCGCTCGCGGTGTCGCCCACCACCGGCAATCTGGTCGTGAGCTGCGACAAGCCCTTCGCGCTCTACATCGATGGGGAGCAGGTCAACGTCGCGGATCTTCGGACTTCCTGGACGGTTTACGATCTGACCGCGGGCCGGCACGACGTTCGCGTCGAGGCCTGGCCGACGCCCTTCCGCCGGGAGCAGCTCGCTGCCAGCTTCGTCGACATTCCCGGTGGCAGCGAGGTGCGCATCCGCGCGGAGAAGGATCGGATGGTGGTCTACGAGACCATCTCGTTGCTCGCTCCGCCTCCCGAGCAGCAGGTCATGGTCGGCGCACCGGTCGGCATGCAGGTCGGGGCGCCCGGCATGCAGGTCGCGATGACCGGGCCCGCTCCGACCGACATGCCCGGCAACGTGCAGATCTCGGTGACCGCGCCCATGCCGCCGATGGTCGCGGTGACCACCACGACGCACCACCACGAGAGCGCGTCGCAAGTCTCTGGCCACCACGAGCGCCATGACGACGGACGCGGTGCGCACCGCCGCGGCGGCCATGGCGGCCATGGGGCGATGCGTCCGGCGGACTTCTCCGCGCTGCGAAGCGCCATCGCCGATGAGACCTTCGAGAAGAGCCGGCTCAACGTCCTGCGGTCTGCCGCGAGCGGGAACAGCTTCACGGTCGCGCAGGTCGGCCAGCTCGTCGACATCTTCGATTTTTCGGACGGCAAGGTGAAGGCAGTCGAGATCTGCCGGGATCGGATCGTGGACCGCGAGAACGCCTTCCAGCTCTATTCACACTTCGAATTCGACGCGGACAAGAAGCGGGTTCGCTCCATCCTCGGTCGTTGAGCGCGCGAGCAATTGCTCAGGGATCGCGGCTCATTCGCGGGGTAGGGGATAACAGCGGCGACGCCCCCAGGGATCTCATCGATGCCTGGGGGCGTTCGCTCGTCATCCGCTCGTTGAGCCGCTCGCGCAGCGTGTCGCGGTATGCTCCCTCGAGTTCGCGGGTCGTGAGCAACCGCCACGACGGAATGGCCGAAAGCGGGCCTATGCATACCTACGAAGCACCCATCGGAGGTGGAAACAGTCTCCAGGGCCCTTCGCGGGTGACCACCACGCCGTAGCCGTAGTCTTCGAGCCCGGGGCTGGTCATCGCCGAGAGCGACTCGACCCTCAGCGGACCCTTGCCTGGCGCAACTCCTCCTTGTCGTTTTGGCGGTGGCGAAGGCTACGACCCAGGTCCCCGTTGGCAACCCTGTCTGCTCAAAACAGCCCGACGGGTGGGCTCGGGGCCACGACAACCGAGGTCGAGTGGCGACGACGAGCGGTGACGCGCAGCGGGAGTGATCCCTCGGTGTTGGGCGTGAGCCCGCCTCTTACTGGCACTCCGGGAACTCGAGGTCCCAGATGGCGGCGGTCAGCGTCTGGTCGTTGAAGTCGTTGTCCTCTTCCCACCCGGCGACCGGGCCGCAGTTGCCCGCGTTCCATGCACCGTTCAGATAGCCGTCGCGGTGACGGTAGAGGACCCGGTTGCCCCGCACCTCGTGTCCGTAGCAGGTGCTCGGGTCCGTGGTGTTGCCTTGCCCCCACATGACCATGCCGACGTTGCTCCACTCGAACGAATCGGGCGAGTAGACCAGGTTGTCGAGGATCTTGTGGTGGGTGCCGCCGGCGATCGCGAGTCCGTACTGGCCCGGGTTGACGAGGATGTTGCGCTGGATCGTGATGTAGCTGCCGCCCCAGTCGCCCGCGAGGGCGCCGCCGCCCGAGCGGCTCGGCCCGCCGCCGCGAAGCTTGTTGTAGGCGATGAAGACCGGGGACTCGGCGGTGCCGCTCGACGCGAACATGCTGATGTGGTCCTCAGGGCCGTCGAGATAGCCGGGCGTGGTCTGGTCGCTGATGTTGCAGACGATCCGGTGGCCACTCCCTCTGACCTGGTTGAACTGGACCAACTGCCCCCGGGCACGCGGGCCGCGAATGCGCTGCGCATAGTTGTGATCGAAGACATGGTTGTCGCCGTCGAGGGCCGGATAGTAGGCGGTGGCGACGTCGTCGAAGAAGTTGTGGTCGATGCGGACATCGGACGCGCGTTCGAGCGCGACCCCGGTGCCGTCTTCGCCCGGGCCGCACGGGCCGATCCGGTTGTTGGTGATGCGCACCCCTCTGACGTTCAAGCCCCAGATGCACGGTCCGGTCGTGCTCGTGATGTGGAGACCTTCGATCGTCATGTCCGAGGTGAGCCGGATGGGGCCGGAAGGGACGAACGTCGTGATCGTTGGGCCGATCACGTCGGGGGGAAACTCGCCAGCGTCGTGCACGGCGCCGTCGGCTTCTCCCGCGTCGTACATCGCGGCATCGACACCGCCCGCGTCGTGCCCGGCGCCGTCAGCCTCTCCCGCGTCGTTCACGGTGGCATCGACTCCGTTCGCGTCGTACGCGGCGACGTCGGCTTCTTCCGCGTCGGCACCGATTCCGGCGTGGCAGTCCCCGTTTCCACCGCAGGCCGCGAGCGCAGCGGCGAGCACCAGCATTTCCCAGCGAGCGGCTCGGAGGATCCTTTGAGTGGATATTGATCCCATCGATCGCGCCCCTTCCGGAAGTGGTCTGCCGACTGTACTCGACCTTCGTCCCGCCGAGAGGAAGGGACTTGAGCTGAGGCCGATCGTCGGATATCAGGAATCTCGAATCCTGCTCGATTCCTCGAACGTTGGCGCGACAAAGGCGCTCCGCGGCCGAGGCGGGACGAGCTTCAGCGCAATCCGACCGGGCGCAACCTCGGCTTACGCCCCGTCGGCTCTGACGAGGTGTCGAGCGACACTGCGGCCGACAGCCCCCTACGTCCAGCCGCGCGCCGGGCCAACAAGACAGCTTTCACGGTGGGCTCCCTCGAGCTCGCTGGTTGTGAGTGGGCAGCCGCGACGGAATGGCCGATCGCAAACCCACGAATCCGCACCAATGCAGCTATCGGAGGTCAAAACATGAGACGAAGCGCACTGCCGTTGTTTCTGCTGACCCTCGGATTGTTCGTGGCTTGCTCGAATGACCCCGACGACGCTGGAAATCTGGCGGAAGGCAACACCTCGAGCGGTAGCGTGGCCGGTCACACGCTTGTCCCGGCCAGTGCGCTTTCCACGCCATTGGAGGGCGGTACCGCCTGGGTCATCATCTCCAGCCAAGCCGACGTCTGTGCGGACAGGAAGGGGCAGACCACGCGTCCGAACATCGACATCTTGACCTTCCAATTGGGTCGCGCCGTAGACAATGAGATCGCACCGCTGACCCCGGGGGAGTACGACGCCGCCGCTGTTCCTGGACCTGGAGAGGTCCGCGCCGTCGAGGCCGAGTTCAACCACGTGGACGATGACTGCAAGGCGACGCGGCCAAATGATGAGGAGGAGGCGACCTCGGGAAGTGTCACGCTGACCAAGGTCGACCTGTCTGACGGTGGTCTCATCGAGGGCACCTTCGACCTCGTCTTCCCTCCGAACGGCGAGCGCCTCACGGGCACGTTCCGGGCGCCGGTCTGCAACTACGAGCAGCCCTCGGTTGGCGAGGACTGGACGTGCGCCCCGTAGCACCGCTCTCGAACGCTCGGGCTGGCCGGCTTGCCACAATTCATTGCTGGCCGAAAGCTCCGAGCGCTCATCGGTTTGCCACAGGGCGAGGAAGGTCCTCTTCCCCTCACGCGCCCCCAGGGATCTCATCGATGCCTGGGGGCGTTCGATTGTCACCCGGTTTCGCCCCTATCCGCTGAGCCACTTGCACAGCGTGTTGCGCTGGATTCCGCGCAGTGCGGCTACTTTCGATTGGGTGCTCGTAGGAGGCTCGAACTGCCGAGTCGGCGAGTCGTTCCGGTAGCCGCGCACGCGCCTGGCGGGGAAACCAGCCCGCGGGCGGTGTCGGCAGCCCCGCGTTGAGAGCTCGCGGCTGGGCAGAGGGGGCGCGCCGGCCGCACCCGCATTCAGTTTCAGGGGATGAGCTGACGACCTGCTTTCGAGCCGTCGCGGAGGCGGAGCTGGAGCTCCGCCGTCCATATCCCGCTCCGCCGTCCGTTCCGCCAGCGGCTACTTCACCTCGGCCGCGAACGCCTCCGGCGACAGCGGCGCGCCGGTGGCCAGCTCGACGAGCTCGGGCCACTTCTGCGCCATGCCCGGGCGGAAGATCTTCTCGTCGAGGTAGGCGCCGAAGTCCTTGCGCCCGTTGAACGAGAGGGTCGAGGCCGGGCCCTGGTGCCCGGCCATCTTGGCGAGGTGGGCGCGGAGCTGGGCGGCGAAGAGCTCTCCGAGCACGTAGTTGTGGTAGTAGACGGGCGCGATGGTGAAGTGAGGCTTGGCGGCCCAGTCGCCCTTGCCCGCGCGGCCTTCGGGCGTCGTCAAGAGCTGGTAGCGCTCGACCGTCTGGTACCAGAGCGCGTCGAGGTCCTGCTCGGGATTGGCGTAGAGCGCCCGCTCGAAGTGCAGCATCACCAGGCCCCAGCGCACGAAGATGAGCTGCTCGCGCCGGCGCTGCTCGAGGATGGCCTTCTCCAGCGCGTCGACCTGGGCCGGGTCGGCGCCCGCGTAGCTCTTCAGCCACAGCGGGTTGCGCGACAGCGCGCCGAAGAGCATCGCCACCGCCTCGGTGGTGAAGAGGTGCGAGGACTCGCGCACGTTGAACGGCAGGCTCTTGTCGATGCCCGCGTAGTAGACCGCGTGGCCCATCTCGTGGAGCATCGTCTCCATCCACGCCTCGGTCGGCTTGACGTTGAGCAGGGTGCGCACGTCGCCCTGGCGGTCGATGGCGATGCAGAAGGCGTGTTGGTCCTTGCCCTCGCGGTCGTAGAGGTCGCTGCGCGCGGCGATCTCGTCGATGGGCAGGCCGATGTCCGCATAGAAGGTGCGGGCGAGCTCGACGATGCGCTCCTTGGGCAGGTCCTTGTAGAAGAGGTCGAGGTCGACCGCCTCCGAGGGCGGCGCCGACTGGAAGAAGGGGTTGGTGTAGTGCCAGGGCATCACCCCCGCCGGCGCGATGCTGAAGCGCCGGGCGATCTCCGCGTCGAGCTCGGCCTTCATCGCCCGGTACGGCTCGAGGGTGAGGCGGTCGAGCTCCTCGAACAGGGCGAGGACCTGCGCCGGGTCGTGCTCCTGCAGCTCGACCTGCATGTGCCAGAAGTCGGCGAACCCGAGGCTGCGGGCGGCCTCGTTGCGCAGCTTGGCGAGCGCGACGAGCTTGGGGGCGACCTGCGCGCCGACGGCCTTAGTGGCCTCCCAGGCGGCCTGCCGCTTCCGCGAGTCGGTCTCGACGGAGAGGAGGTCGAGCAGGTCGTTGTTGGTGAGCTTGTTGCCGTCGAGCTCGGCGCGGAAGGTGTTGAAGAGCTGCTCGATGCCGGTCGACTCGTTGACCATCTGCTCGAGAGTCTCGGCCGAGAGCTGGTTGCCCTTGAACCCGAGCAGCGCGATCTCCAGCGAGCGCACCGTCTGCGGCCGGAGCTGCTCACGCCCGGCGAGCAGGCGCTCGATCTCTCGAGAGCGGGCCGCGTCGCTGTGCAGCTTGCGCAGGGCGAGGTCGGCCTCGGCGAAGGCGGCGAAGTCCTCCTCCTTGCCGGAGTTGGCCGCCTTCCAGTAGCCGGTGGTCTGCGCGAGCTCGAGGGTCGCGAGCTCGGTCAGGTAGCTCTGGAGGAACGCGTCGGCCTGGGCTTGGAGGTCGAGCTGGGGGACCGCCTGATTGTGGGCGCAGGCTGCCAGCAGGCAGCACGAGAGGATCATGGCGGGCAGTGTCTTTCGCATCTGGGGCTCCCGGTCGGCTGCGCGCGACAACGCCGGTCGGCAGGCCGCACGCGATGGGCGCCCAGGCTACACGATTGGCGTGGCGGCGCGGGCCGCGGTCCGAAGGCTTCCTTCGGATCGGGGCGATCGCGGCGGGCGCTCGACTCCGGCCTCGCGAGCTCGGCCTGCGCTCGGGCTGAACAGGGGCGGGCGCCCGGCGGAGTGGCCGCTTCCTGCGGGTGTTCAGATGTCGACCCGCGCCGCCAGCCCGTGCCAAGATGCGCGCCATGACCGACATGCCCAACCAATCCGGCCCGAGCGCAGCGCCCGGCTATTACCGCTGGCTCGTGTTGCTCGCCTGCAGCCTCGCCATCTTCGGCAACTACTACGTCTTCGACGCGCTCTACCCCGTCACGACGTTCATGCAGCAGCAGCTCGGGATGAGCGGGCAGCAGATAGGCCTGATGGACACCGCCTACAACGTCGCGGCGCTCCTCGGCCTGTTCGTCGGCGTGGTGGTCATCGACCGGCTGGGTGCCGTGCGCTCGAGCCTGCTGTTCGCCACTATCGGGGCCGGCGGCAGCGCGCTCATCGCCTTCTTGCCCGCGGCGCTGCCGGGCTCGCCTCACATTGGCTTCATCGCCGGGCGCTTCGTGCTCGGCATCGGCGCCGAGCTGTTCATCGTCACCGCGACCGCCGTCGTCGGCCGCTGGTTCAAGGGCAAGGAGATCTCGTTCGCGCTGGCGCTGCAGCTCCTCATCGCGCGCTTGGGCTCGGTGCTTGCCGACGACTCGCCCAAGTACTTCGCTTCCCTGTTCACGGGTTGGCAGGCGCCGCTCATCCTCGCCGCTGGCTTCGGCCTGCTCTGGCTGGTGTTCGCGGTCCTCTACGCGGCCCTCGAGGCGCACGCGGCCAAGCGCTATGGCGTCAAGGGGGCGGTCGCTACCGATCGCCTCGTCTTCGCCGACATCGCCGCCTTTGGCCGCCGCTACTGGTGGGTCGTCGGCCTCTGCGTCGCCTTCTACGCCTCGATCTTCCCGTTCCGCAGCTTCGCCAACCTCTACTTCACCGAGGCCCACGGCATCACCGAGGCGCAGGCCGGCTCCCTGAAGGCCTGGCTGCCGAAGATCTCGATGATCGGCATGCCCATCTTCGGGCTCATCGCCGACAAGGTCGGCAAGCGGGCGCTCTTGATGGTCATCGGCGCGGCGCTGCTGGTGCCGCCCTTCCTGCTGATGCCCTACACCGGATTGCCGCTGGGGTTGTCGATGGGGATGCTCGGCGTCGCCTTCGCGCTGGTGCCCGCGGTGCTTTGGCCCACGGTGACCTACCTGGTCCCCGAGACGCGGCTCGGCTCGGCTTACGCTTTGATGACCTTCTGCCAGCAGCTCTTCTGGGCGGGGATGAGCTGGGGGATCGGCGCCGCCAAGGACGCAGCGGGCGCGAGCGCGGCCAACCCGAGCGGCTGGTTGCCGGTGATGTGGATGCTGGCCGGTCTCTCGGCCGCCGGCCTGGTCTTCGCGTTCCTCTTCTGGCGCGACGAAGGCAAGGCGACGAGCTCGGCGGCGGCCCCGGCGGTCTCGGGGCCTCAGGCCTGAGCAAGCTTCGGCGCGCGGCGATCGCCCGCCCGGAGTGCCAGCCTTCGTGCTGGCGGCCTGCCGTCTCGGGTCCCGGATCCTGCGCTGTCGCGAATCTCCGTCGGCTCACCCCGAGCTCCGGTCCCTTGGCCGGCTGTGTCCCACGACGAACAGCCGGTGGCGCAAAACCTCCCCGCGCGAGCAAGTGAAAGTCCC
>DHSB01000079.1:40287-90980 GCA_002408385.1 Myxococcales bacterium UBA5297 | reverse complement strand
AACGACTGTCAAACTCGGGTTCAGGTTTCCCCGCGGACGCTCATCTCGCCGCTCGCCGTGTCGAGCACAATCGTGAAGGCAAGCGGTTCCTCGTGCTTTTCGCGCGTGAAGTAGACGTGGTGGCCGCGGAAGCGGGCGCGGTAGACGCTCCCGTCCCTCTCCTCGCCGACCAGCCGCACGACGGCTTCGATGTGCCAGAAGGTCTCGACGAGCTGCGACTCGAGCAGGAAGAGCGCGAGCGTTCGGGGCTGCTCGAGAAGGGTTCGGCTCTTCACGCGGCCCACGGTCATCGCTTGCCCGGCTTGGAGCCGGGTGGCGTCGACGCGCCTGAGCTCCTCGAAATGCGCGGCCGCGACGACCACGCGCCGGCGCGCGCGGTCGATGGCGATGAGAGGCGCTGCGGCGGCCGCATAACGGCTCAGGTGCGCCGAGATTTCGAGGCCCGAGGTGTCGGGCACCGCTTCGACGCGCTTGCCGGCTGCCTCCTCTTGCGGCGACCCGGTGAAGTCGCGCCAGGGGCTGTGGTCCCGATCGACGAGAAGCTCGACGGGCTGTTCGGCGGGTACGGCTTTCCTCTCGTACTCCTTCACCAGGCTTTTGGGGCCACGCGAAGCTCGTCCATCTGCTCGACGTGTCGGCGGATGAGGGCGGCGAGCGCCTCGGCGAAATCGGCGCGGCCCGCGGGGCAGTCGGCCCGCGCGAAATGCTTGATGCCCTGTGCCTTGGCGCTCTCGCGGATCTTCTTGTCGAGCTCCCAGCGGGTCAGGAGTGTCTCGCAGGCATGGGCGAGGGGCACGACCACGACAGCGCTGCGCTCGGTTCCAAGGCGGGCCAGCTCGTCATCGATTGCCGGCACGAGCGAGGCTCGCGGATCGGTGTCACAGGCGTAGGCGACCGACCAGCACTGCTTCAGGCCCTCGGCCTCGACCAAAGCCCGAGCAAATCGCTTGGCCTCCTCCAGCACGGGATCGAGCGAGTCGGAGATCGGCATGCCGTGGAGCGCGAACACAACGTGGGCGTCCTCGCGCTCCTCCCTGGGAAGGCCCTCGATGGCCTGCCGGGTCAGGTCACCCCAGACCGCGCGGGCTTCGGGTGAATCGTCGTAGTGGTCGATGATTGAGACATCGAGCCCTTGGTCCTCGCCCGCGACGAGCGCGAGCTCGGCTCGAGCCGAGAGGCTCGCCTCGGACCTGAAGGGACGGGGCCAGAGGCCAATGATGCGCCCGCAACCCTCAGCCCGCGCCGTGGCCACCGCGTCGGGAATCGACGGCGAGGCGTGCCGCAGCCCGAGAACGGGGACGAATTGCCAACTTCCGTTTGCGTTGAGCTTGGAGCAGAGCGCTTCGAGGAGCGGCTTGAGCTGTTCGCGTTCGTGCGCCTTGTTGCCGACACCTTCGAGCGCGGCCGTTAGCTTCGGGGCGCGCATCATCGCGATGACCGAGGCGAACAGCTTCTGCAACTCTGCGCCAAAGGGAAGGCGCATCATTCGCGGGTCGCCGTAGAGGCGCTTGAGGAAGGGCTTGACGTCGTCGGCGTTCTCCGGCGCGCCGATGTCGAGGAGCAGGAGGGCGATCTTTCCCTCTTTGCGCGACTCCTTCGCTCCAATGTCGGCCTTCGCTTCGGCCTGAGGCTCGGCCGTCGCATCGGATTGAGGCTCGGCCGTCGCGGCGGATTGAGGCTCGGCCGTCACGCCGGACTGAGGCTCGGCCGTCGCTTCGGCTTGCGGCTCGAGCTTCGCTTCGGCTTGGCCCTCGACTGCTGGGTCGGCTCGAGGCTCGACCGTGGCTTCGGCTTGAGGTTCGGTCGTGCCGCTTCCGGCCGTCGCATTGCTGGTGTCGTCGCTCATGGGGCCTCCTCACATCGACCGAGCCTGCGCGCGGCGCCGCGCATTGCGGGCAAACGAATGGTTCGCGGGGGAACGGATCGGTCGGAGTATGCCACGAGGCCTCGCCGCCGTGCGCCGAGGCCGGGACTTCGAGGCTTCACGCGACGCCGGCCGGTCAGGCCGGACGTTTCGATAGCGCGTGGACGAGCTCGACCGGGCGACCGGCTGGAGGGTCACCTCGGTCGCGAGGTCCGCAGTTGCGCAAAGGGTGAGCGAAGTCACCTGCTCGCGCACCTCTTGATACTGCGGCAGGTAGCGCCCGGCCTGGCGCATGATCGAGCCGGCAGGCCTTCAGGAAGCCTGCTTGCCCGGTAAAGCGCCGACCGGGCCTTCGGCCATTTCGCCTAGCCGATCGATGACGGGGGAGGAGAGGGCTGGGGTTGGCGTGGTCCGCGCGCGCTCGGTTGCCGGACCCGGTCCCGGGAGATCTCCTCGCGCTCGCCTGGCGTGCCGGCGGGGAACGCGGTTCCTGCTTCACCACCGCGGCCGAGGTCTTCTTCAGGCAGGGGGTTGGGCCTCTGATGGTTGCTCATGGTGCCCCTTCGCGACGCGCTTCTCCGGCGTCGACACTCTCCAAAAGGTGGGCACTGCCCGTGCGGCCTAGCCCCGACGCCTCGTCGGCAGGCGGGCAGCAGGGCAACTCGCGCGCCTGGTCCCCACGCGCCTCGGGAATGGAGCCTGAACGGCCCCGTTCCCGGAGACTTCTGGGAACGCCAACGCTTTCCCTGTCCGGCGGCCGGCCAACCTTGCTTGACCCCCCATGCCCCTTCGGGCAGGATCTCACACTTCGTGCGGCAACTCCCTGATTTCGCGAGAGAAAACATGAAAGTCCTCAGAATCGACCTGAAGAAGTGCGACGGCACGCAGGCCTGCATGACCGAATGCGCGAGGGCTCTTTTCAAGAGCGAGGATGTCGCCTTCTCCTCGATTGTGGTCGTGCGCGAGAACGGCAAGTCGGTTGCCACCCTGTGTGATCAATGCGGCGAGTGCATTTCGGTCTGCCCGACGCAGGCGCTCTATCGCAGCAAGATCGGCACGGTGATGTTGAAGAAGGACCTTTGCACCGGCTGCTTTATGTGCATCGGCTTCTGCACCAAGGGCGCGATGTTGCGCGTCTCGAAGGGGCTTGTGCCCTTCAAGTGCATCTCCTGCGGCAAGTGCGTCGATGCCTGCCCGAACGGCGCGCTCTCGCTCGAGCAGGTGGACCACGAAAACCTTCCGGCCTGACCCCGGACGCGCCTCGCACAGGGACCCGAGACCATGACCTACGACTACACGAACCGCACCTGCTACGCGAAGGCCGAAGAGGTGGCGAAGATGAAGCTGGCGCACAAGGTCCTCAAGGAGGCCTCCTTCACGCCCAGCCTGCCGCAGCGCGGCTACAACGAGCGCACCCTCTACATCAACCTGAGCGACCTGACCGTCAGCGAAAAGCCGGTCACGCAGCAGATGAAGGAGATCTTCATCGGTGGCCGCGGATTCGGCCTCTGGCAGCTCTGGCAGGCGGTCAAGCCGACGACCCGGTGGAACGACCCGGAGAACGAGCTGATCATCAGCCCGGGACCGCTCGCCGGTAACACGCAGTATCCGGGCTCCGGCAAGTCGATCGTCGTCACGCTCTCTCCGCTGACCGACATCCCCATCGACAGCAACGTCGGCGGCTTCTTCGGCCCGCTGCTCAAGTTCAGCGGCTTCGACGCCCTCGAGATCCAGGGCAAGGCCGACAGGGACGTCGTCATCTTCATCGACGGGGTCGAGGGGAAGATTCAGATAGAGGAGGCGCCGCAGGAGCCGCTCGACAGCCACATCGCCGCCGAGGTCTTCACGCACGAATACGCCAAGGACGAGAAGGACCTCCAGAACGTCTCGGTGATCTCGGCCGGCTCGGCGGCCGATCACACCTTCATCGGCTGCCTGAACTTCTCCTGGTACGACGTGCGCCGCAAGGCCGCCCGCCTCAAGCAGGCTGGCCGCGGGGGCACCGGCACGGTCTTCCGCGACAAGAGGATCAAGGCCATCGTCGTGCGTGGCCCTCGGGCGCGCGCCGACTCCAACCACCCGGCCGACCTCGACCTGATGGCCAAGACCGGCATCAAGCTTCACAAGGAGATCCGCGACGGCGACGAGAAGCAGTGCAAAATGCACAAGCAGGGCACCGCCCACCTCGTCGAGGTGATGGACGCCTACGACCTGCTGCCGGTCAACAACTTCCAGTACGGCAAGCACCCCGAGACGCCGAAGATCGCCTCGTATGAGTGGGAGAAGCGCTTCACCATCGGCATCCCCGACGGTTGCTGGTACGGCTGCTCGATGTCGTGCTGCAAGGGCGCCGACGAGTTCAAGGTCTTGAGCGGCCCGTACAAGGGCCACCTGAACACCGTCGACGGACCCGAGTACGAGAACGCCGCGGGCCTCGGCTCCAACTGCGGCATCTTCGACAAGGACTGGATCCTCGAGTCGAACTTCTACTGCGACGTCTACGGCATCGACACCATCAGCTTCGGCACCCTCTGCGCCTTCGTGATGGAGTGCTACGAGCGCGGCATCCTCAACAAGGAGCGCACCGGCGGCCTCGAGCTCAACTTCGGCAACGCCGAGGCGCAGATGGAGCTGATGCACCAGATGGCTCGCGGCGAGGGCTTCGGCCTCATCGCCGGCAAGGGCGTCGCGCGCATGAAGAAGCACTTCGTCGAGAAGGGCTGGGGCGACCCCGAGCTGCTCGCGGACATCGGCATGGAGGTCAAGGGCCTGGAGTTCTCGCAGTACATGTCCAAGGAGTCGCTCGCGCAGCAGGGCGGCTTCGCCCTCGCCAACAAGGGCCCGCAGCACGACGAGGCCTGGCTCATCTTCATGGACATGGTGAACAACCACATCCCCACCTTCGAGGACAAAGCCGAGGCGCTGCACTACTTCCCGCTCTTCCGCACCTGGTTCGGGCTCAACGGCCTGTGCAAGCTGCCGTGGAACGACATCGAGCCGGCCGACAACGCGAAGACCAGCGAGCCGGCCAAGGTCCCCGAGCACGTGCAGAACTACTGCGACATCTACGCGGGCATCACCGGCAAGGAGCTGACGAAGGAGGGCCTCATCCTGATGTCCGAGGCCGTCTACAACTTCCAGCGCATCTTCAACATCCGCATGGGCAAGGGGCGTCGTCAGGACGACCTGCCGCCCTACCGCGCCGTCGGGCCGGTGACGCGCGAGGAGTACGAGTCGCGCGCCGAGCGCTACGACAAGCAGCTCAAGGAGAAGGTGGGCATCGACCCCGAGGGCAAGCCGCTCGAGGAGAAGATGCGCCTGCTGCGCAAGCACCGCGAGGACCAGTACCAGAAGCTGGTCGACGCGGTGTACAAGCGCCGTGGCTGGACGAAGGAAGGCGTGCCCACGATGGAGACGATCAAGAAGTTCAAGCTCGACTTCCCCGAGGTGCTCGCGCTCGTCGAGCCGCTGCTCGCGAAGGCCACCTACTTCGAATAGACGACCGGGTGGGCGACGCTCGTGCTTTAGCGCTCTGGGCCGCTCGTCCCCTCGACTCCGCGCCGGCTTCGATTCCCGAGGCCGGCGCAGCTTTCAGAGAGCCGCGCACGCGGGGCTTCGCCGCGGGAAAGGGAAGGACAGGTCGAGCAGGCGCGACTCCCCAGGCATCCTCGCCGCGGAGTCTGCGCTCGCACCGAAAAAAGCTCGGCGCGACGGGCTGTGCCCCTCGAGGGCAGCGCGAGGCTGGGCTGCGCGGGCGTCTGGCTGCGCGAATCCTGCGAGCCGGTGAGGCGAAGGGTGAGCCGATGATCAAGGTGAATGGAGAGAGCCTCGAGCACAGGCCGGGCATGACGGTGCGCGAGGTCTTGAAGGCGAAGAGCTTCGTCTTCCCGCTGATCATCGTGAAGGTCGACGGCGAGCTCGTCGGGCGAGACCGCTACGAGGCGCACGTGGTTCCCGACGGCGCGGACGTGCAGGTCATCCACCTGATGAGCGGGGGTTGAGGGCGGCCGGCGGCGCCCGAAGGGCCAAGGCGTCGAAGGGCAGCTCGGGCCGGCCGGCACCGCTTTCGCCGCTTCAGCGAAGACGGGCTCGCGCTCTTCGCGCGAGCGATCCCTTCGCGACGCTGGGGCGGATGCACCTGCCTCCGCAGCGAGCCGGCCCGGCGTCGGATGCTCCCGGTCGGCCCTTTGGCCACAGGATGGTCGAGCTTCCGTTCATCGGGGCTGGCGCACGCAGGACTGCGGCGGTCCCGAGCCGCAGCGACAGGCGCAGGGGGGGGCTTCGTCGCCGTCGGGTCGCTCGGTTCGGCCCATTCCTCTGCAAGGGCAATAGCACTCCATCGGCCGGAAGACGCACCCCGCGCGCGCCTTGCACTCCGCAGCCTTCAGGTCTGACTGGCGAAACCCGGTCTCGCAGGGAGGCTCGGCGGGACGGCAGCGATACTTGCCGTCTCTCACCGCAGAGGCGAGCTCCAGAGTGCAATCGGGCGAGCTCATGCAGTCGGTGCGCGTGAGCTGGTGGCAGGCGGTCTTCGCGCCCTCGCCGACGGGCGGCTGGGACGGGCTGCCCACTGCCGGCTCGTCGTTCGCCGGGGCGCTCTTGGTGCTCAGGGGCGGGGCGGGCTCCTCGCTCGCCTTCGTCGGCGGGTCTCGTGGCGCCAAAGTCTTGGCCGCATCGGGCGACGCTCCAGGCGCGGAGCGGGCCGCATCGGTCAAAGGGCTTCGCTCCGTGCCGGGCGAGCAGGCCACGATCGCCAGCAGCAACCCCGCGGCCGCCCATCGCCGCGCCAAATGGTCATCGGTCATCGTCTTTCCCCTGATAGAGCCCATTGCCTGCGTACCACTCTAACGAGCGGGCGCCGGAAAGGATCTCGCGGCGGGCGAGGTGCGGTGTTCCTCACTGCGTTGGCGCGGGCCGAATCGTTTCGGGAAACGCCCGCCGCCGCGGGTCGGCAATGGCCAATTCGCAGCTCCTTCTTGCCTGCCGGGCAGGCAGGCTCCAGCCCTCCCGGTACCCGAGCGGCGAGAGAAGCGCGGTGGGGGCTCTTCGCCGCGCGGCGGCGGGGCAAGAGCGCGACCTGCCGCCGCGGGCCGGGGCTTTGCCGAGCCACGGCTCGGGGGCACGAACGAGGCCAGGGCGCGGGAAGACGCCGCGAAATGGCGCCCCCGGGCGAGCGGGGCGCGCTGGTGCCTCCTCGGCGGTCTGTGCAGCCGGCTGAGGCGCGGGCGCAGCCACTCCTCCTTCGACAGGCGCTTCGCGGGATACTGCCGGCGCTTCGGGCCCAGCCCGCCGCTTGCGCCCTGGACAAGATACGAGGCGAGGAACACCGGCTTGTCGTCGTCGAGCGTCCACATCTCGAGCTGCTTCGACTCCTCGATGGCCACCAGCAGAAGCTCTCCGGGCGGCCAGCTCACGCCAGTGCCCGCAAGGCGCGGCTCCAGACGCGTGCGAGCGCGCGCCTCGTATCGCTTCAGGACATCGCCCACGGATCGCGAGCGCCATTCACCGGTCTGATAGAGGCGCACGATGCGATGACATACTCGCCAGCCGAGCAGCAGTCCCGCGACGAGAAGCGGGTAGACCACGAGGCGGATCCCGTGTCTGCGCAGAAGAGCCCTCCACCTCGATAGTCCGGCCATTCGTCCGCCTCCCTGGTCTCCGTTGATGCCGAAGAGGCGAGTGGATGCGACCGCCCGGCGGGCAGCTCGAGTTGCGCCGGGAGAATCTGCGCGCGAGTGCATTCGGAGGTGCCTCGAAAGCGGGCTCACAGTATCGGGGCGAGCCGGTCGTGCGCGTGGCGCGGCTCGTGTGCCGTCGATCGGCGCTCGCCAATCCGACCCTGCGCTGGCAGGCTTCAGGTCAGGCCTTCTGCAGCGCCCGGAGAAGGCCGTCGAGCCTCTCGCAGGTCTGAGCGGTTCTTCGCCAATCTGGCGAAGACTGAACCGCGAAGGGGCTTACAGGTCTTGCGACCCGATGCGCTCGTAGATGGCGAGCTCGGACTGAGGACAGTTGCAGATGGTGTACCGCTCGACCTTGAAAGAGCGAACCTTCGCGTAGCCGTCGACCTGGCCGGTGAGAATCTGGGGAAAGAGCACGAGGTAGCGCGCGCCGAGGCGATCGACCTCGGCGCGTGGCGAGCTCCACAAAACCCGGTGACTGTTCAGGCCGGCGAGGTCGAGGGTCTTCGCCGACCCGAAGAAGCGGACCGCGCCCGCGTCCGCCGTTCCGACCCAATCCTCGGGGCTCGTCTGCGCGGCGATCCAGCGCGCCACCTGTACGTTGAGCTCCTGGATGGTCTGGCAGTCCCAGGCAAAGCGCGCGCTCGTCGCCAGAAGAACAGCGGCCATGCCGCCTGCCGGGACCAGCGAGGTCAACACCGCGGCCACCCGCGCGAGCCTGCCGCGGGGCCAGGCCCAGCAACACGCACTCACGAGCCCCACCCCTAACAGCGCGAGCAGAAAGGGGAGCGCCGGCTGGAAGTAACGAGCGAAGTAAAACGCCAGCGGATCCTCGAGAGCATGTGCCCAGGCGACGCCGAGTGTGTAGAGCAACGGGTAGGCGAGGAAGAGGGCGGCACATCGGCGCGCGGTCGCCGTCAGTCTGGAACGTCGAACGATGAGAAGGACCGCGCCCCCCAGCGCGAACACCGAGCCGATGCCTTGAGCACTTGCTCCGACCTGTTTGGTGATGGGCCCCGCGATGGCGCGCAGGTTGGAGGCGAAAACCCCGAGTGCCATGGGCTCGTGCTTCGCGTAGAAGGTCGCCGGGAGCGGATGGCCGGTAACTACGAGGTTGTAGACGATCCACGCGGCCCCGGCCGCGCAGGGAGCGGCCAAGGCACGCCACAGGCGCCGTACCTCTGCGCGCTCAAACAGCATCAGGCCGAGCACCAGCGCCGCGAACGCCGAGAACACCGCGTTTTCAGGGCGTGCCAGCGGCGCCAGGCCCAGGCCGATTCCGGCGCGAACCGGCTGTTCGCCCAGCAGTGCATCGAGCGTGAAGAGCACGGTCGCCGAGGCGAGGAGCACCTCCATTCCCGAGAGCTTCGCGAAGCTGAGTGAGGGCTCGGCCGCGATGAGCAGACCGGCTACCAGCCCAGCTCGCGGCTTGCCCGACAGGCGAGTGACGACCCTGTGAGCGAGCAGGCTTGTCACCACGCCCAGCGCGATTCCCAGCCCCTTGACGACCAGCACGAGCCCTGCTGTCGACAACGCGGGGAGCCAGAACGCAGGGGCGAGCAACATCGCCCACAGCGGGCTTGTGAACCCCGCCTCGAGTTGGCCCGGGTTCCAGGCAAAACCCTCGAAGGCCGCGAAGCTCCGGGCGTAGACGAGGTGAATCCAGACGTCGTCGAGCGGGAAGCCGACGAGCGCGGCGTCAGTGCCGGGGGCCCGACTGAGCAGGAAGGGGAGCGAACTGGCCAGATGGACCGCTCCGAATACGAGGAGCGGCAGGTATCGCCTTCCCATGCGCGTCTCAAAGCATGCTCGCGCCCAGCGTGTCAATCGTGCCGAAGGAAAGGCTTTCGACTCCTTGCCAACCAGCCGCTTCAGGGGAGCTCGGGCTCGTTACCGCCCAGCGGCGATGGCCAGAGGCTTGCTCCGATGCGACCCGCGGGGTTCGGCTCGCTGCGAGCGATCCGCATCGACGGCAGTCACCTCCGTTGATTCGGAACGGGTATCGGCAGGCTCGTCCTTGCTTGCCGAACCCGGCGAGCTGCTCTCGGCGGTTGGGCCGCTCCTTACCGCTTGCTTTGCCCCCGAGGGTCGATACTCCCGAGTGGTCATTCGCGGCAGGCGGGCGAGAGTCCGGGACGGGGTTGGGGCGAGCAGGCGCTCGCTCGACCTCAACCTCTCGACCCGCAGCCTTGCTCAGGACGGAAGCGGCTGAAGGCGAGGCTGTCGAGCGTGCGAAACGACTCGAGGCAGGCTGAACCGATGGCGCGTTGCCGGCATGTAGGAGCGCGCGGGTGAGACGTCGCCAAGCCGACGCACTACCAGGCGACGGCTCGAGAGCGCGAACGAGCCCAAGGCGGGTAGACACCGTGAAAAAGCGTCTGCTGGTGTATCTTCGGCACCCCATCCGTTAAGAGAAGCGAGTTACCTGGGGTCATCCGACATGGAAAGCAATCCGCAGAGCAGCACCGAAACCACTCCCAACCTCGAGGCCATCGCGGCCGACGAGGCTGCGTCCACCGACGCGGCGAGCTCCACGCGACCGCAGGAGTACTCGATAGCCCAGGCGACCGTCGTGCGCCTGGCCGAGCAGGCGGCCGTCGTCTCGTTCGGCTGGAGCGCCGAGGGCAACGTCCCGTTCTCGGAGTTCGAGACGGTCGACGGCAAGCCCGCGGTGAAAGTGGGCGACTCCTTCGAGGTGCTCGTCGAGGCCCTCGGTGAGAAGCCCGAGCAGGTCGCCCTTTCCAAGGAGAAGGCCGAGAAGCTGCGCACCTGGGATGCGGTCGCCGGCTGTGGCAAGGGCGGGCAGATCTCGGGCACCGTCGTCGCGCGGATTCCGGGTGGCTACGCGGTCGACGTCGGCATGCGCGCCTTCCTGCCCAGCTCGCAAGCCGACATCCGGCGCGTCGGCAATCCGGATGCGTTGCTCGGCCAGCGGTTCGACTTCACGCTGACCGAGTTCGACAAGCGGCGCGGCAACATCGTCCTCTCGCGCCGCGCCATCCTCGAGAAGGAGCAGGCGGCGCGCAAGCAGGCGACGCTCGAGAAGCTGACCGAGGGTGCAGTCCTCCCCGGCGTCGTCCGCTCTATCGAGGACTATGGCGCCTTCATCGACCTCGGAGGGATGGACGGTCTGCTCCATGTCACCGAGATGAGCTGGGGACGGGTCGGGCACCCGCGCGAGGTGGTCAAGGTCGGTCAGCAGCTCACCGTCAAGGTGCTCAAGGTCGATCCTTCCAACGGCAGGGTCGGGCTCGGGCTCAAGCAGCTCCAGGAGGATCCCTGGGCGAGCGCGGCGGAAAAGTACAAGCGTGGCGCGCACGTGAGCGGCAAGGTCGTCGGCTTTGCCGAGTTCGGCGCCTTCGTCGAGCTCGAGTCCGGCATCGACGGCCTGGTTCACGTCTCCGAGATCTCGTGGAAGCGCGTCAAGCGCCCCTCCGACGAGCTCAAGCGCGGCCAGACGGTCGAAGCCGTGGTGCTCGAGGTCGATCCCAAGGCGCGGCGGCTCGGGCTCGGCATGCGCCAGCTTCAGCCGAACCCGTGGGAGAGCCTGAAGGAGAAGTACCCGGTCGGCACCAAGATCACGCGGAAGGTGCGCGGCGTGACCGACTTCGGCGTCTTCCTCGAGGTCGAGGACGGCATCGACGGGCTGGTCCACGTGAGCGAGATGAGCTGGACCGGAGGCATCAAGAACCCTGGCGACCACTACAAGGTCGGCGACGAGGTCGAGGCCGTCGTCCTCGAGATCGACGTGGAGCACGAGCGGCTCGGGCTGAGCGTCAAGCAGCTCTCGACCGACCCCTGGCTCACCGCGCTGGAGGCCCATCCGGTCGGCAGCCGGTTCAAGGGCAAGGTGGCCCGCATCGCCGACTTCGGCGCCTTCGTCGAGATCGAGCCGGGCATCGAGGGCCTGGTGCACATCAGCCAGCTCAGCGAGGAGCGGGTCGAGAGCGTCGCGAGCGTGGTCAAGGTCGGCGACGAGATCGAGGTCCGGGTGATCGACCTCAACAAGCGCGATCGCAAAGTCTCCTTGTCGGTGAAGGCCCTCGCCGAGGCGGACGAGGAGTACAGCCAGCCGGTCGAGCAGGGCGACGCCCGCACCAGCTTTGGAGAGGTCTTCGGCGACAAGCTGCGCCTGAAGGACTAGCCCGGCTGCCCTCGGGAAGCGGCGGGCGGCCGGAGCGGATGACGGAGCTCGAGCTTTCGCTCGAGCTCTTCGTCTATCGAGCCCCCGGCCTCTCTCCCCGCGTCGGACCTGTTCGCAGTCGAAGGCAACGAGGTGAGGGGCGGATGCAGCGGATCGTTGTTTTCGACGGTCGAGCGCCTTCCAGCACCTCGCTCGCCCTCTTGCCGCGAGCTCGATCAGATGATCTCCAGGGTCACCAACGCCGTGAGGGACGCTCTCCCCGGCTCGCCCGGAGCCTTGTCGTATTCGAGTCGGACACGAGGCTGCGCCAGCACCGCCAGGCCGTCTGGCGGCCCGAAGAGAAGGTCCAGACCAACCGAGACCTGGGCCTGATGGTCGAGCTTGGCTCCGTGGGCGAGCAGGACGGCGGGGAGGTAGTCGGCCTCGAGTCGCAGCGCATTGGCCGAATGGCCGAACGGGGCGCTGCGATGCGAGAGCGTCACGCGCGGCCCCGCACCGGGGGCGACCGAGGCTCCGGGAAGCTCGAGGAGCGCAGCGGCGCCGAGCCCGAGCGCGGTAAACCCGCGGTGTCTCTCCTGCTCGTGCAGCGCGACGATCGCCTCGCCGTGCAGCATGGCCCGGTGCGCGCGGCCGGCCGCCGGCCTGCTCTCGACGAGGGTGCCGAGGCCCCAGCCGAAGGACTCGGACAGGCTCTCGCGGAACATCGGCGGATCGCGCAGCAGCGAGCGATAGACGAACGGTGTCACCCGGCTGCGCAAGAGCACCGGAGCTCCCAGGACCGGCCGCAGCTCTACCTCGGCCTCGAGAATCCGCAGCTCGGCGCTCGCGCGGATGCCTCGCAGGCGCTGCTCGCCCAGCCGCTCCGAGAGCGCAGCGCTCCAGAGGGTGATCACCGGAACGACGCTCCCGTCTGCGCTCGCGCGTGCGCCCGCCCCCGCGGCAGCCCGCCATGCACCAGAGGGCCCGAGCGAATCAGCGCTCGCCGCTTCGAGCGAAGCGCGCAGCGCCGCGCTGTCCTGTTCGAGCCAGGCGTGCGGATCGCGGTCGGCGAAGATGCCGGCCACCAGCGCACCATGCAGGTCGGTCAGCCGCTCGAAGCCGGCCATCGTCGCCTCGGCGCGCGCCTTTTCTTCGAGCTCCCCGGGGGTCGACTGGCGCCGAGGCGCGCCGCGCAGCCGGATCGCCAGCTCCTCACGGCGATCGAGGATCATCCGGGCGTGCGCGAGCCTCGACTCTCGCTCGAACAACTGCTGGCGCGCCGCCAGCTCCGCCTCGACTTCGAGAGGCGGCAGCCCGTCGGGAAGGATGGTCCTGGTCTCGAGGTCCAGCCGTTCGGCGTCGGCGAGGTCCCAGGCGTAGCGCTCGATGCGCACGGTGAGCGCCCACCAGTCGTAGAGCGCCCCGAGCTCCGGTCCCGACTCGACGAGCCGCTCGCTCATCGGCGCGAGCTGCTCCCAGGCCTGCCTTCGGAGAGAAGGCTCCGGTGAGCGGGCCCACTCGAACGCGCGCTGCAGCTCGAGCCTCGTCTCGCCGGTCGCCGTCGCGAGGAGGCGCGCCTCCACCTCGCCCCTCCGGCGCTCGGAGCGCACCGCCAAGTCTCGTGACGACTCGAGATCCAGCGGTACGTACGAGAGCAAGGGCGTCTGTTCGCCCGTGCCCATGGCGGCGATCTTCGCGTCCGTCAGCCCGTCGAGCACCGTGGTCGGCGCGACCAGCAACGGCCCCGGGACCTCTATCCGCACCGTCTCCGGGAGCGCCGCCTCGAGCAGGAAGACGAGCACGCTGGCGCAGTTCTCGGTGAAGAAGCGGTAGTCGAAGTAGCCGCGCCGCTCGAGCTCCCAGACCCGCTCCAGGGTCCGGCGCCGCTCGTCGGGGCTCAAGTTCAGGCGGAAGCGACGGATGGTGCGCTGCTCGAGGTGGAGCGCCTCGCGCTCGAGGTCGGAGGCCGCGAGCGTGCTCACCGTGGTCGTGTACCCGCCGAAGATGCCGCGGGCGAGCTGAGCGGGTCCGGCGATGGGGCCATCGGTGATCGCCGCGATCTCCACCATCGTCGCGAAGCCCGGGCCGCGCACGAGACCTCCCGGTCGGTGCACCGGCCGCAGGAGCACGTGGCCGAACAGCGACTGCGGGCGCCTCCCCGAGGCGATCACGAAGAGCACTTCGAGCTGTTCGAGCCCGTCGAGCTCGGCCCAGCGCTCGAACCCGAGACAGCGCGGCGTGGTTGGCCCCGGACCGAGTCCCGCCTCGGCGAGCAGCGTGTCGAGGACGCGGGCACGCGTCAGCTCCTGACAACGCACCGAGTCGTCGCCGCTGACCGCGCCGGCGCGCAACGCTTCGGCCGGCACGAAGTGCTCCTCGGCGTAGGTCACCAGGTCGAGCGAGGCCGACTGCTGGCCTCGCTGGCGGCTGTAGGCGCCGGCATAGCGGTTGAGCGGGCGTCCCGAGAGGGACAACACCCGCTCGACCGGCCCCGGCCACCCCGAGATGCGGCGCCACGCGAGGCGTTTGCTCAGACCGAGCGCATCGTCCCAGCGTTGAACGACCGCGTGGACGATGGCGCGCTGGCGCCAGAGCCGCTCGCGCTCGACCTCGTCCAGCTCTCCGAGCCAGGACTCGGCCCGCCGCTCCTGCGAAGGCGCGTATCGATAGAGATGGAAGGTCCGGCGGCCATCGGACCAGTCGGGCCGCTCCGAGCCGTCCCCGAGCCCGAAAGCAGCAGCCGAGGCGTGCTCCACGAAGCGCAGGGGACCGCCCGGGAAGCTTCGCATCGGCTCGGGCAGCCTCCGCAGCCCGGCGAGCAGCTCGACGGCGAGACCAGGGGAGAGCGGAGCTCCGTCCTTCTCTGGCGCGAGCTGGATGGCGCTCTGCTCGAGGGCGCGCAGCGCCTCGGCATCGGTGACGGCGGCAAGCGCGCCGGCCCGCAAGGCCAGCGCAGCGAGCAGAGCGGGCCCCACCGGCCTATCCCAGCTCTGGGTTCTTCGCGAGGTAGGCCTGGTAGTCGAGCTGCAGCACCAAGTCGGCCTTCACCAGCTCTCCGATGCGTGCGAGCAGCGCGAGCGCCCCAGCGGCGTCGAGCTCCTCGAGCCGGCCGAAAGCGAGCAGCTCGACGCGGTGCCGTTGCAGCAGCCGCGCGAAATGCTGCCGGTGTACAGCGGGGATCTCGGCAGCGGCCGCGAGATCGTCGACGGTCGGGCCTGCGCCCAGCGCCAGGTCTTGGCGAAGCTGAGCGCTGTTCGCCCGGAAATAGGCTGCGGCCGCGCGGGCGCGGTTGTCGTCGTCGCCGCTGCGGGCACTGGCGTAGATAGCCGCGGCCAGCCCCGCCACCGTCGAGGCGATCAGCGCGCTGCCGGCGACCACGGCGCTCGAGCGGCCCGACTCGACGCCCGAATTGTGGGACGACGCCTCCGAGCTCTTTGAGGACTCTGACGATCCGCCCGAGGTCTCCGAAGACTCGCCCGAGGCGTTGGACGACTGGCCCGAGGCGTTGGACGATTGGCCCGAGCCTTCCGAGGACTGCTCCGAGTGGCCGCAGGACTCGGCCGAGCCTTCCGCGTTGCCGCCCGACGCGGCGGAGGACTCGGCGGAGTTGCCCGAAGAAGCTGCCGAGTTCCCGGAGGACTCACCCGACTGCAGCGAGGAGTTGCCGCTGTCGGCAGTCGCGCTCGCGCCGAAGCCCTGGGCGCTGCTCATGGAAGGATCGCCGACTCCGCCGCTGCGCGCGGTCGCGCATCCCGCGCTCCATCCCAACGCCGCCATCAGCAGCAGGCAGCGCGGGAGCATTCGGCCTTTGCCGTTTCTCACCGAGTCTCCACTCCTCGCCTCTCGCCTTCCCGCCCTCGGCCCCGAGGCTGTCGCGCAATCGACACCGTCGCAGTCTCGCCCACGCGAAGCGGCGCTGTAAACCTGAGTGGTTCTTCGGGCAGAAGAGCCGAGGCCCGAACGCCCGAAACGCTGGGGACGTTCGGCGAGGTGAAGGGGCGGGCAAGGGCGCATCGCCCTCCATCGCGACGGGCACGTCCGGTCATCGAGCCCAAGCTCGAGCCGTCGCTATCCGCGGCGGTCTCCTGCGATGGGCATGACGGCAAGCCCCTGCCCGCCAGCAGGGGGCAGGGGCTTGCGCCTGTGGAAGGGGCGGGGGCGGGGCCTTCAGCGCCCGCGCGAGTCCTCGGTTCGGTTCTCGAGGTCAGGTGCGCCGTCGCAAGAAGGCAGCGAGCCCGAGGAGCATCGTCGCGAGCCCGCCCGCGCCCGCGCCGCCGGCGCTACATCCCGAACCTTTCTCTTCCGCCGGCGAATCGTCTTGAGGATTCGGGTCATCGCCCGGGTCGTCGGGGTTTTCGGGGTCCTCTGGATCGCTCGGCTCGGGCTCCCTGCAACCGGTGGGCGATGCCTCGATCGCAACGTGATTCGATTCGAGCTGGGTGCCGTCCTCGAGGATTCGCACGACGTAGTGGTCGACGCTGCCCTCGGAGGTCGCCGTCAGCCAGATGGGATCCTTGGTCACCTCGCCTTTGGCGAAGGTCTGGCTGTAGTCGACCCCGGCGCCCTTGAAGACGACCCTCAGGGATTCCTTTTCGCCTTCCGCGCTTTCGAAGTTCAGGACCCACATCGCCCGCTTGCCTATCGGCAGGCAGTCGAAGAAGTCCGGAGGGTCCTCGGTCATGAAGGTCGGTTCGCGGACCAGGGCAGGGAAGCCGAGCAGCGGGGCCGTGAAGGTCTCGGTCGACATGCCGACTATCGGACGGCTGCAGGCAACACGGATGCTCGCCTTCACGGTGCGCCCGGGCTGAATCTCGAGGTCGAAGGTCTGGGCGTCGGCGTGCCCCTCGGGCAGTGCCGCCATGTCGAAGGCCATGTCGAGCAGCGCATCGCCCGAGGTCGAGTTGACGTAGATGGTGCGGCTTGCCTCGGTCGAGTCGAGGCAGCGCGCCGACCAGGAGACGGCGATGGTGTAGAGCTTGCCGACGAGGCCGTCGTGCAGGCCTTGTTTCTGCGTGACGGTGATGCTGCCTTCGGCCTGGGGATCGGCCGAGGCGTTGAGGGGCGTCGAGAGCAGAAGCGCTGCGAAGACGAGGGCTGCGGGCTTGGTCATGGCGTCCTCCTGGCCGCTCAGTCTAGCGACAGGGCCGGGGAGCGCCAATTCGGCAGGAAGAGCCTGCGCGAAAGTGTGCGGTAGACGAGATTTTGGGCCGTCAGCGCCCCCTGCGCGCTCGGGATAGGTGTTCCGACCAAAGCTGCGGCCTGTCGGCTGGCGGGCTCAGCCGCCGTAGAGATGCTCGACGACTATCTTGACCCCGATGCCGATGAGCACGAGGCCTCCGGCGACCTCGACCCATTTGCCGGCGAGCATGCCGACCCGCCGCCCGAGCACCATCCCGACGACAGTGAAGCTGGCCGCCACCACCCCGATGACCAGGGCGGGAATCACGATGCCGGTGCCGACCATGGCCAGAGATAGCCCCACGGCGAGCGCGTCGATGCTCGTCGCGACCGAGAGCATCACCAGCGTCCATCCGCGAGTCGGATCCCTCGCCGTGCGCTCGGCTTCTTCGCCTGCGTCGGCACGCAGGGCGCCCGCGACCATCCTGCCGCCGACCAGGGCGAGCAGCCCGAAGGCTATCCAGTGATCGAAGGCGGCGGTGTAGTGGTGGACCGCCCTGCCAGCGGCCCAACCGAGGACGGGCATCAGCGCCTGGAACAGCCCGAAGTGGAACGACAAGCGGAAGATGTGGCGCCGGCTCAGCGGATTGAGCGCGATCCCCGAAACGATAGCGACGGCGAACGCGTCCATCGCGAGTGCGACGGCAATTGCCAGCAGACTGACCAGACCCATGCTTGCGACGGCTCCCAAGGCGCAGTCTGGTATCACACATCGCGCGTGCCGGCAGCCGGGACGCTCCAAGTCAGGAGTTGGGAGTTTTGAGTTGGGAGTCGAAGGGCCGCGCCAAGCCCGCGAGGGGAGCCACCGGGGCCTGGTGGTAGATGCCTTGATGCGCCCGTTGAGCCGGCGGGCCGGTCGCTGCGTCTGCCCGCCAACCATCCGCGAGGCGCCCGGCCCGTCGCGTGAGGGCCGGCCTCCGGTGCCGATGGCCGCGGGGAGAAGCGATGGGCGGACGACTCACGGCTGGTGATTCACAACTCCCAACTCACAACTCCCAACTCCCAACCCACCAGTCTCCAAGCCCGCGTCCTCCGACGAGCCTTAGGACTCGGCGCTCCCCGGCTACTCGTCCATCATGAACGAGTAGCCGTAGGTCGTCGGCGGCACGAAGGTCTCGGCTACTGAGCGGATGGAGACCCAGCGCATCAGGTTCGTGAGGCTGCCCGACTTGTCGTTGGTGCCCGAGAGCCGTGAGCCGCCGAAAGGCTGTTGGCCGACGAGGGCGCCGGTCGGCTTGTCGTTGATGTAGAAGTTGCCGGCCGCGCCGCGCAGCACTTGGCGCAGGTGGGCTATCGAGCGTCGATCGCGCGCGAAGACTGCGCCGGTGAGGGCATAGGGCGAGGTGCTGTTGCACAGCGAGAGCGCGTCGTCGAGTGAGTCATCCGGGTAGACGAAGACGGTGAGCACCGGGCCGAAGATCTCCTCCTGCATCAGGCGCGATTTCGGATGGGTCGCACGCACGAGCGTGGGGCCGACAAACCATCCCTCGGAGCTGTCGCGCTTGCCCTCGAAGATGAGCTCGTAGTCGGGCGAGCCCTTGGCCTCGTCGATGTAGCCGGTGATCTTGCGGAAGGCCTCCTCGTCGATGACCGCTCCCATGAAACTGCGAAAGTCGGCGACGTCGCCAACCTGGACTCCCGCCAGCAGCTCGCGCAACCGCTCGCGAACGACTGGCCACAGGCTCTCGGGCAGATACGCGCGAGAGGCCGCCGAGCACTTCTGCCCCTGGTATTCGTAGGCGCCGCGGACCAGCGCGGTGACCAGCGCGTCCGGATCGGCCGAGGGGTGGGCGAAGACAAAACCCTTGCCCCCGGTCTCGCCGACGATGCGCGGGAAGGCGTGATAGCGCTCGAGGTTGTCGCCGATGGTGCGCCACATGGACTGGAGCGTCGCGGTCGCGCCGGTGAAGTGGAGTCCGGCGAAGTCCGAAGAGGCGAGCGCCGATTCGCCGACCCTGTGGCCGGGGCCGGGCACGAAGTTGACGACCCCCGGAGGCAGGCCGGCTTCCTCGAGAAGCTGGACGAGTTGCCAGGCTGAGTAGACCGCGTTCGAGGCCGGTTTCCAGACCACCGTGTTGCCCATCAGCGCGGGCGAGGTCGGCAGGTTGGCGGCGATGGAGGTGAAGTTGAACGGGGTCACCGCGAAGACGAAGCCGTCGAGCGGCCGGTGCTCGAGGTGGTTCCAGCGCCCGGCTGGCGAGAGGGGCGGCTGCTGCGCGTAGATTTCGCCAGCGAACCAGGGATTGAAGCGCCAGAAGTCGATGAGCTCGCAGGCCGAATCGATCTCCGCCTGGTGAGCCGTCTTGCTCTGGCCGAGCATCGTGGCAGCGTTGAGCGTGGCTCGCCAGGGACCGGCCAGGAGCTGAGCCGCGCGCAGGAAGACAGCGGCGCGGTCGCGCCAGTCGAGCGCTTCCCATTCGTGGCGGGCAGCCTTGGCTGCCTCGACGGCGAGCAGCACCTCGTTCTCTCCGGCCTGGTGATAGCGGCCGAGGACGAGCTGGTGGTTGTGGGGAGCGCGAATCTCGACTGTCCGTCCGGTGCGGATTTCGCGCCCACCGATGTAGAGCGGGATTTCGAGCTGGTGGCCCGAGAGCTCCTTGAGCGTGGTCTTGAGCGCGCCGCGCTCGATGGACCCTGGTTCGTAGTTGAGCACCGGTTCGTTCTTCGGCTGGGGCGCTGTCCAGGTGCCGTCGGGCATGGGGGCTCCTCAGAGACAAGGATAAGCAGCCGGCCGGCAAGCACTCTTTGAGGCCCGAGGAGGTGCCCGGAGAGGCGAAACGGTCGCCAGCCTCCCCGGGGGACGAGGGTGCAGCGTCGCTCCCGCCGATGAAATCAAAGGACGAAGCTCCAGGTGCGCCATCGCGCAGGAGAGAAACCTGAGGCCAAGCGCTGGCCTTGCCGTCGCGAGTAGCTCGGATTGGGAGGTCGAAGCTCCAGCTCCCTCGGCGCGCGGGAGAACAATGGAGGATGAAGCTCTGGTTCGCCATCGCGCCGGAGAGCAATCGAGGGCGAACCGCCTGCTTCGCCGACCAGGATTGGCGACGCCGCCCGGGAGCCGCGCAGGCTCCCTGTGCTAGAACCGCAGCCGGCACGCCACCTCGCCCATCTCCCGCCCGAGCCGAACCTCTAGCCGGGCAGATACCCTGAAGGAGACACACCATGACCGCCCGCCTGCGCTCGAGTGCCCTCTTGTTCCTCGTCGCGAGCCTGGCGGGCTGTGGCGAAACCGTCATCCCTCCAACCGACTGCCAGCCCGAGAAGACCCGCTGCTCGGGGGCGTGCGTCGATCTCCAAGTCGACCCCTCGCACTGCGGAAGCTGTGACCGCGCCTGCGCAGAGGGGCAGAGCTGCGAACGGGGAAAATGCTCTGGCTGCCAGGACGAGTGCGAGGCGGGGAGGGTGCGCTGCGCCGACGGGGCCGCCGCACTGCAGACCTGCCTTGCGGGCGAGGACCGGTGTCTGACCTGGAGCGCCGCCGAGCCCTGCGGCTCGAACGAACGCTGCGAGGACGGCGCTTGCATTCCCGGCTGCCAGGACGAGTGCCCGGAGTCCGGGGCTCGAGAATGCTCGGGCGCAGGCGTGCGTGAATGCGGCGAGCATGACGAGGACGCGTGCCTCGAATGGTCGACGGTGACCGACTGCCCGGCAAGGCACACCTGCGTCGAGGGCGCCTGCGTCGCGGTGTGCGAAGACGAGTGCCCTGGGCTCGGCGCCCGGGAGTGCGTCGGCGAAGGCACGCGGGTGTGCGGCGAGCACGACGAGGACGAGTGTCTCGAGTGGTCGGCGGTCACCGCCTGCGGCGAGCGCGAGCGCTGCGATCCCCAGACCGCCACCTGTCGCCCGCTCTGCGGCGACCATTGCGACCCGTTCTCGATCGTCCTGCTGCCCGACACGCAGTACTACACGTCCAAGCAGGCCGATAACCCGAGCAACACCTACTACAAGCAGATGCAGTGGATCCTCGACCACCGCGACGACTACGGCATCCGCTTCGTCATTCACCTCGGCGACGTCACCAACAACAACACGGTCGCCCAGTGGGCCATCGCCGACAAGGCCCACGCCATGCTCGACGCCGCCGGAATGCCCTACTCGATGGCCCCGGGAAACCACGACTATCTGAACGACGGGGTCTTCTCGCGCGGAGGCACGCGCTTTGGCGACTATTTCGGTCCCGAGCGCTTCGCCGGAAAGCCCTGGTACGGCGGCTCGATGGATGCGAACAACCTGAACAACTACACCTACTTCGAGGTCGGCCCGTATCGCTTCATGGTGCTCAGCCTCGAGTACTCGCCGCGCAAGCAGACCCTGTGCTGGGCCGAGAGCCTGATCGCCTCGCATCCCGATCACCGGGTGGTCATCGCCACTCACTGCTACCTGACCCGCGGAGGCGGCTACTCGACCGGTTGCCCGGACGGCGACTACAACGTCCCCGGCGCGGACGGCGGCACCGTCTGGCGCGAGCTCGCTCGCCGCCACAGCAATGTCTTCCTCGTCGTCTCGGGCCACATCGGCGACTCGGAGTACGTCCTCGCCCAGGGCAACAACGGCAACTTTGTCCACCAGATGCTGGTCGACTACCAGTTCGAGGTCCCCTGCTCGGCGAGCAGCGCTGGGGCCTGCAACGATCATTGCCGTTCGAGCGGATACACGGGCAACGGCTGGCTGCGCCGGCTCGTCTTCTCTCCGGCCGACGAGAAGGTCTTCGCCTCCACGACCTCGGTCGAGGCCGGCAACACGGCGGTGTTCCCCGGCGGAGAGCCGACCTTGTTCTGCTCGCCGCTCAATGCCCAGGGCCAGTCGCCCTACGGCGCCGATCCCCAGGGCCCGGACCACCAGTTCAGCTTCGACTACGCGTTGACCGACCCCGTCTTCTATCAGCGCGACGACGCCGGCCTCCTGGGCTTCAACGACCTGACCGTCAACTCGGCGGGCGCGGGCAATCAGCTCGTCCCTCGCGTCGCGCTCTCGCCCGACGGCGCCTTCACGGTGGTCTGGCAGGACAACTCGAGCAGCGCCGACGGCGACGGCAACCACGACATCATGGTGCGCGGCTTTGCGCCCGGCGGTTGCGAGCGCTTCGATGACCTGGTCGTCAACCCCACGACCTCAGGCCATCAGAAGAGCCCGTCGATAGGCGCCGACGACAACGGCAACTTCGTGGTCGCCTGGGCCGATGACCGGGACGGCAACGGCGTGTTCCAGATCTACGCGCGCGGCTTCAACGCCGACGGCACGCAGCGGTTTGCCGAGCGCGCGGTGAACAGCGTGGCCGCAGGCCAGCAGCTCAACCCGCGCGTCGCCATGGCTCCAGATGGCCGCTTTGTAGTGGCCTGGGAAGACGACCAGGACAACGACGGCAACTTCCAGATCTACCTGCGCGGCTTCAACCCCGACGGCACGCAGCGCTTCGCAGACCTGCAGGTGAACACCAACAGCGCCGGACAGCACCTCGCACCCTCGCTCGCAACCGATTCGCAGGCGCGCGTGGTGGTCGCCTGGCAAGACGATTCGGACGCCAACGACAGCTATCAAATCCACGGGCGCGGCTTCGCGGCCGACGGGGGCCAGTGGCTGGCCCGGTTCACCGTCAACAGCGTGAGCGCCGGCCAGCAGCGCAAGCCCTCGGTCGGCATGGACGCACTGGGCGGCTTCGCTGTTGCCTGGGAGGATGACGCCGACAACAACGGCAAGTCGCAGGTGATGGTCCGGGGTTTCAAGCCGGATGGAACCGAGCGATTTGCTGACCTCGCGGTCAGCAGCCCGGACGCGGGCGAGCAGCTCGCCGTGTCTCTGAGCATGCGCCCGAGCGGAGACTTCGTGGTGGCGTGGGCCGACGACGCCGACGGCAACGGGTCGCATCAGCTCCGGGCGCGCGGCTTCAGCTCTGCCGGCGCGCAGCGCTTCGCCGAGCGGACCATCAACCGCGATGCAGACGGTCAGCAGCTCGCTCCCGATGCCGCGCTCAACGACGCGGGCAACCTGGTCTTCGCCTGGGAAGACGACATGGACGGCAACAACGGCTTTCAGATCCTGGCCAAGGGTCTGGAGACCAGCGAGCTGTGAGTCTCGACCGAGGCGTCGAATAGTCCTTCGAGCGATTACCGATCACGCCGAGCGTCGGCCAAGCTCGCGAGGCCGACGCTCGGGGACTCTCGGTCTTGTTCGCGCGATTTGCCTCCGCAGTATCGAACCCGAGGCCCGAGCCTCTAGCCTGAGGCCTCCTCTTCGTTTGTCCGGCCGGACGATGGGCGACCGGACCGTGAAGATGGTCCCCGTACGTGGTCGCGCAGGGCAGCGTGCTGAGCTGACGGACGACCGGCAACTGGCGACCCCGAAACACCAAGCAGCGAGAATCGCCTCGTGCCGCGACTCGAGGAAGTCGGAGAGGCGGTGGTGTTCGCCAGTCGTGCCGGTCGGCCTGCCCCCGCCCTTCTTCGCGTCCCCTCGTGGACGCCACCGGGTCCGTCCGTGCTTCGTCCGTGCGATTGAAGCCCGGCGACGCGAAAGCCTGTGCGCACAGCAGGGCAAGGCCGGGACGAGCGGCGGGTTGCCGAGGCACAGCGGCTGCGCGGCGTGGCCGGCCCTGGGCCAGCAAGGGCTCCTTGGGGTAAGGTCTCGCGGTTTCTCGGTCAGAGGCTGGGACCACTCGTTCGCTCGATCCGAGCGACCGGCAGCCTGCCCGATGGAAAGGAACTCCATGAATTCATCGCTGCGCGTGATGCTCCTGGCTCTCACCCCCGCCTTCGCTCTCACCGGATGCGCGACGATGGGCTTCGTGCCCACCGCGATGCCCTATGACGGGAAGCCTTCCCGCGAGGTCGTCGCCGAAGTCGAGCAGATCACCGAAGAGGTGGCCAAGGAGGTGGAGGTGGCGATAGGCCGGCTTCCATCCGGGCTCACGCTCGACACTGCAGGCAACCTCAAGGTCGAGGACGAAGAGCGCTTCACCGTGCTCGGATCCGCGCGCGCCGTCGGGGCCGGAGCCGACTTCCTCGTCTTCCAGTTCTATCCCTACGCTGAGGACGAGAGCTGGCGGAAGGCGTACTGCTACTGGCAGGTGCCCTTGACCTGGCTCACCCTGGGCGTCTGGTCGTTCATGTCTCCGCTCCACTACCCGTGCAAGGTCATCGCGCCGAACTCGCCCGCCGCTATCGAAACGCGTAAGGAGCGGATCATCGCTACGCTCAGGCGCACGACCAAGGCCATGGGAGGGAACCTCGTGGTGGTGACCAAGCTCGGCGGAACCAGCTTCGTCCAGGCGGGGACCAACGTCGTGGTCGGAGGGACAGAAGCGACCGACGGCGAGGGGATAGCCATTCGCGTGAAGAAGTAGAGCCCCGGCGCGGGCGAATGGGCTGAAGATGTGTCGAGGAATCCTTCGAGCTGCGACCGGTGAGCCCGAGCGTAGATCGAGCTTGCGAGGTCGGAGTCGAGGGCCGCTCGACTTCGCCTCCTCGTTCCTCGGGGAGGTTCGGCTCGGGGTAGAGCGGGGCCGGGCCGAGTAGACGAGCTTTCGCGACAGCTCTTGAGCGCAGCCCCTCGCGCCTGGCGGCCCGAGCCAAAAAGGCGGGCTCGTCCCTTCGGCCACCCGAAGTCGAGCGGGCCCGCCCTGCGTGCTCGGGTCCGCAGACTCCCGGAGCTCCGGCGGCCAGGTACAAGCGCATCGTCGCTGTCCCGGCCGCTGAGCCGATCTCTCGGGCCTTCTCCAACTTGCGCCAAGGCCAGCCCCAAGGGGCCGCGCTCGACTCGAGCCCCTTGGACAGCGAGCGGTTTCCAGCCGAGGCAGGCAGGGATGAGTGCGCCACGCCGACCGCGGAATGGCCGCATCGCCCCGATCCTGAACCTGGGGCGAGCGTCGGACGCTCTGGTCGTCTCTGGCTTGGAGGCGGCTCACGGCGTCGGGCGATGCGAGCGCATCGAGAGGTGACCGCAGATGCGACCGGGGACGCTCTCAGCGCCCCGCGTCCGCAGTTGCCTCCTCGCACGGGACGCCCAGTGTGTCTTCGGTCGCCAGCGGGCTCAGGAATGCGGACGCTCATACCGTCGCGGCGAGTATGTCCCATCGATCCTCTGACGGATGATGAACACCGCGCCGCCCTTCGCATCTCTCCAGGGTAGGCCCCGCCTTTGGTTGTGGCTGTATGCTCGGGGAAGTCCCGACCCCCCGAGCTTCAAAGCCGGCCAGGGCAGGGCCTCGGGGCAGAAGGGGAGGGCACCATGTTCGGGAGCGCCAACGCGACGGTCGAGGCGGTGCGCGGCGAGGAGGACCTCGCGGAGCGCGGTCCGAGCATCGACTTCGAGGATGAATACGAGGAGTACCTCGCGCTCGCAGCCGAGCTCCCCGCGGACGAGATCCTGGTCTGCCGGGCGAACACCGAGGTGATGGCGGCGAACATCCGCCAGGGCATCCGGTCGGTTGACCAGCCCGCGATAGTCGAGCGCATTCGGGCCGAGCTGCCGACCGTAGACCTCGACCTATTGATGGACCTGCCGCGGCTTGGCGACACCGTCGCCCACGCGGCGCGTCAGGCCGTGCCGGTGAGCCAGCCCACCGGCCTCCTCGCCGTGGCGAAGAAGGCCAACCGGGTGCGTCATGTCCTCTTCGCCCAGCTCGATGCGCTGGTTGCAGCCAAGCTCGTCACGAGAGAGGAGTACGAGCCGCTGCGAAAGGGCAAGGGCATGGTCGACCTGGCGAACGACCTGATCGACGCGGCGGCGATCTTCGCGCGCCATCGGGCGCGGCTCGAGGGAAAGCTGGCGATCGAGCCGGAGCTCATCGCCGAGGGCCGGGAGCTCGGCGAGTACCTTCGCAAGAGCGTGGTGCCCAAATCGGCGGGCAGGCTCAAAGCCGGCAAGAAGAGCGCGAGCGCGGAGAGGCGCGACAGGCTCTGGACGTTGCTCGTGCGGCGGTATCAGGAGCTTCGCAGGGTCGCGTACTGGATCTGGCTCGACGAGGCGGATAGGTACGTGCCGCCGCTGATGTCGTGTCGGCGAAAGAGGTAAGGGCACAATACCGAGGCGAGGGTCGGGCCAGCAGGCTCAACCGCTTTCCTTGGCGACGCCGAACCGGCGGCTTCTTCCGGAGGTGCAATAGTGGGCGAGAAGCGACTCTAAGGCGAATGTCCATTCTGCGGAGAGCTGTGGGTCGGGGAAGCGAATGTCTTTCACTCTCATGAAGGACGATAGGTCGCATTGGAGCCGCGAGCTCGCCGTCTTCCCGGAGAAACTCAAGACAGCTTGGAAGCCGAAGTCGACCGAATCGAGCCCTGGTTGAAGAAGATTGAGTGGGCCTCGAATACGTACGTGATGATTCCGGGCGTTTTGGTGTCCGCCGATTTGCTTTTGTTGAGGCTCGAAGCCTTTGGCCGGTGCTGAACCCGAGCGAGCCGCTGCTCTTCGAGAGCGCCTCGGCGAGCTTCGTGCCGGGTTTCGGCGAGAGAAGGACTAGCTGCTCTCTTCACTGAACGAGCATGCGGTCGTGGCCGGCTGAGCCTGCGCTCGATCCCAAAGACACGAAGGCCCGCGCGCTCGGTCGCACGCGGGCCCTCGCCGATCACTTCAGCTTCGTTTCAGGTTTACTTCGCGGTCTCGACGAACACGCTGGGGAAGCGCGCCAGGAACGCGATGGCGTGCTGCAGCTCGCGGGTGTCGACGCACTCGCCGATCTTGTGCGTGTTCTGCTCGAAACCGGGGCCGATGCCGAACATCGCCGGGTGCTTGTACTCACCGGAGACGACCCACTTCTTCGCCTCGCCGACCGGGACCTTCTTGTCGTCCTTGGGCACCGGGAAGCCGACGCCGTCGGTCGAGAAGATCCAGCGCTCGAGGCGCGCGCGGCGGCGCAGGCCGCTCTTCTGCTCGAGCTCCTCGGTCACGTTCGGAGTGATCACGCTCTCGTAGGTCTTGACCGCCGACTGGATGGCCGGGTGGTCCTCGGGAGTGACCCAGCCCAGATAGATCTGCGGGTTGTTGAGCTTGTAGCCGTTCCACGAAGCCTGCTCGTAGATCGGCACCGTCACCTCGACCTTGAACCCCTTCTCGCGGGCGACCTTCACCGACTCGAGGGACTCGATGTCCTTGATCGACTGCTCCGGGGTCTCGCCGATGGTCAGGCGACGGTCGAAGCGGAAGGTGAACTTGTCGGGGACCGCGCAGTCGCTCGGCGTGTCGAGCTTGGCCCACGACGCGGTGCGGGTGCCGTGGCCGAGGAACTTGTTGTCGAGGAAGCCCTCGCGCTTCTCGTACTTCTCGGCGGCCTCCTTGATGATGGCCGAACCGAACTCGAGCGGGTTGAGCCCCTCCCAGGGCATCGAGCCGTGGCAGGAGCGGCCAGTCACCGTGACCTGGATCTGCATGCGCCCGCGCTGGCCGCGGTACAGACCGAGCGCGCCGCAGCCCGGGCGTGAATCGCCGGTTCCCTCGGTGAGGATCACCACGTCGGGGATCAGCTCGGGCTTGGCGCCGGGAAGCACCTCGCGCACGATGTACAGCGGACCGGCGCCGTCGTTGTCCTCTTCGCACGCGGTCGCGTAGGCGCGGACGATCGAGCCCTTGAGCGCACCCTCGGGCGCAAGCTCGAGCAGGATCTTGGTGGCGATGGCTTCGGCGACCACGCCGCCGAGCTGGTCGGCAGAGCCGCGCCCGAACAGCAGGTTCTCCCACTGGTCCTCGGGAGGCAGATAGCCGAGCTGGCTCTTGAGGAACTCCTTGTTCACCTTCTCCGGGTTGGTCAGCCCGTCGTAGGTGTCGACGCCGCCGCCGATCTTCTCGTGCCACTGCGCGCGCAGCGGGTGAACGGTGTCGCAGTGGCCGTCGAGGTAGATGACCTTCTTCTGCTCGGCCGGGATGCCGTCGTTCGGGTCTTCGACGACCCAGACGAGGTTGCCGAAACCGTCGACCCAGACATCCTCGGGCTTACGCACCGCGCCGATCTCGACGATCTTCTTGCGCAGGTACTCGATGCGCGGGCCTTCGTGGTTGCTGGTGCCGCACAGTGGGTCGCCGCCCTGGTCGACCGGCTTGTTCACGTAGTCGGCGGGGATGCGCACGACTTCCTTGAGCATCTCCACTCCAAGGGGCCGGTACTTCTCTGCCAATTCGGCGATTCGCTTGTCGAGATTGGACACGTCTTCCTCCTGACGAGGGGGGTCAAGCTCGGACTGGCGCGCCAACCCGAGCGGCGTAAGAGGGCGCGTACCACACGCCCGAAACAGCGGCCCCTCGGGCGAAGCCGAGGGGCCGCGACAGCAGAAAGGTGGAAGGGAGCGGCGAAGAGCGCGGGCCGCTCGCTCCTTGTCTACAGGCCGAGCTTGGCGCCGAGGTTCGGGACCTTGCCGATGGCGAGCATCGCCATGATCACGTAGACCTTCCAGTTGGCCTCGCGGGCGACGTTGACCACGTGCTTCTGCATCACGCCCGGGCTCACCTCGGCGCCGATGTCGGCCGGCAGGCAGTGCAGGTAGAGCGCGTTGCCCTTGACGGTCTTGGCCATGCGCTCCTCGTTGCAGATCCAGTCCTTGTGCTTGGCGTTCATCGCCAGCATCTGCTTCTCGAGCGCCGCGAGCGCGGCCTTGTCGTTCTCGCCGACCCGCTTGAGCATCAGGTCGTAGGGGCCCCAGCTCTTCGGATAGACGGCGATGGCGCCCTCGAAGGCCTGGTCCATGTTGTTGGTGACCGTGAACTTGCCGCCCGACTCCTCGGAGTTCTTCTTCGCGGCATCCAGGCACTGATCCATCAGCTCGTAGCCCTTCGGGTGGGCCAGAGTGATGTCGGCGCCGTAGCGGGTCAGCAGCATGATCAGACCCTGGGGCACCGACAGGGGCTTGGCGTAACTGGGCGAGTAGGCCCAGGAGACGGCGACCTTCTTGCCGCGCAGCCCGTCCTTGCCGAAGTTCTCGCGCAGCCACATCAGGTCCGCCAGCGTCTGGGTCGGGTGGTCGATGTCGCACTGCAGATTGACGACGGGCACCTTGCGCGGGTTCTTGGTCGAGGCCAGGTACTCGTCGATGCCGCGCTTGACGTCGCGCATGAAGGCGTTGCCTTCGCCGAGCACCATGTCGTGGCGCACGCCCATCGCGTGGCTGTTCATGCCGAGCATCGCGCCGGTCTCCGAGGCGGTCTCGCCGTGGGCGACCTGCGTCGAGGAGCCGTCGACGATGACCGGCATCATCCCCAGGCGCGTCGAGGCGCCGGCCCAGGCGGACTTGGTGCGGGTGCTGTTGTCGAAGAACATCGCGTAGGCGAGTTGGTTGGGCAGCAGCGCCTTGAGCTTGTTCTTGCGGTCGAGGGCCGCGAAACGATCGGCCACGGTCAGCAGCGCTTCGATCTCGGCGGTGTTCCAGTCGGTGGTGAGCAGAAGGCTCTTGCCGTAGAGGCTCTTGAGAACCTTCTTGTCGAAGCGGGGAGCCTTCGCCTTGAGGGTCTTGGCGGGCTTCTTGGTCGTCGTCTTCTTGGCAGGCATACGAAAACTCCTTGGGCAACAGCCAGAGTCGCCGGTTTCTCTCTCTCCGGCGGGTTCGAGAATGCAGTTGAATACCACAATCTGATGCTTGGTGGGCGGTTGAGCGGCAGGGCACCGGCGCTCTTGGTGGGTGAGCCGAGGAGCCGAGGGTTGCGAGCCGAGGCGCGGTCGAGAAGGGCCGGGCGTCCCCGTCGGCCGAGCTTTGAGCCGAAGCCTGGCTGTGCTCTTGCCCGCGCTCCCTCAATCCAACGAGCGGCGCGGGACGCGAGAGCGCGCCTCTGGAAAGCAAGAGGCTGCGTCCTGCCGCACGGTCTTCCGGCGGCAGGAGACGCAGCCTCGTTGGAAGAGCTACGCGAACAGCCTCTCGAGCACCTGAGGATCGGGGGCTATCACCTTGGGCTCGGCGGCGACCTTGATGGCCGAGGCGATGTCCTTCAACCCGTTGCCGGTGTTGAGCATGACCACGGTCCACTGCGGATCGACGAGGCCCTGCGCGACCGCGTGCTTCAGGCCGGCAAAGCCGGTCGCGGCGGCAGGCTCGCCAAAGACGCCCGAGCCTCGCGCGACCTCGGGGATGGCGGCGAGGATCGCCTCGTCGCTCACCTTCACCGCCAAGCCGTTCGACTGGCGGATGGCCCCGACCGCGGCCTCGCCGTCACGCGGCAGGCTCACCGAGATCGAGTCGGCCACGGTGTTGCCCGAGCAGGGGCGCACGACCCCGTCGCCGTGGACGGCGTCGACGATGGCCGCGCTGCCCTCGGCCTGAACCGCGAGCAGGCGCGGGGTGCGGTCGATGAGCCCGAGCTTGTGGAACTCGTGGAAGCCCTTCCAGACGCCGGTCAGGATGTTGCCGTCGCCCACGGGGACGACCACCAGGTCGGGAACGGTCCAGCCGAGCTGCTCGCAGAGCTCGAAGGAGACGGTCTTCTTTCCCTCGCGCGTGTAGGGATTGAAGCCGGTGTTGCGGTTGTACCAGCCAAAGCGTCGGGTCGCCTCGAGGCAGAGGTCGAAGGCCTGGTCGTAGGTGCCATCGACGGCGAGGACCTCGGCGCCGAAGGTGACGAGCTGGGCGATCTTCGCCCGGGGGGCAGCCTTGGGCACGAAGATGCGCGCCTGGATGCCGGTGGCGGCGGCCAGCACTGCGGTCGCCGAGGCGGCGTTGCCGGTGGAGGCTCCGGTCAGCAGGGTGTGGCCGTGCTCGCGCGCGTGCTGCAAGGCCACCGAGCTCGCCCGGTCCTTGAACGACGCGCTCGGGTTGCGTCCGTCGTCCTTGATCCAGAGCGTGGCGACGCCGAGCTTGGCGGCGAGCTTGGGCGCGGCGACCAGCGGGCTGCAGCCGACCGGTGGGCCTTCGAGCCGGCCCGCGACCGGCAGCAGCGGAGCGTAGCGCCACAGCGTGCGGTCCGCGTCGGCCGCCAGCCGCTCGCGGGTGAGCCTCTCGCGGGCGCGAGCCCAGTCGTACTGCACGAGCAGGTTTGCCCCGCAGGAAGCGCAGACGTACAGGCCGTCGACCAGCTCATGGTCGCGCTCGCAGTGCACGCAGCGCAGGCCGTTGGCAAGATGTGCGGCGCGCCCGGTCATTTCGCGATCCAGGTGCCAGTCTTGCCGGCGAAGGCCTCGACGATGTGCGGCGGGTCGGTGACGAGCGCCTCCTTGCCGCCGCCTTCGAGGTACTGGATCACGGCCTGGATCTTCGGCTTCATGCTGCCGGCCGCGAAGTGTCCCTCCTCCATATACTGCTTGGCCTCGGCCAGCGTGATGCGGTCGAGCTCCTTCTGGTTCGGCCTCTTGAAGTTGATGCTCACCTTCTCGACGGCCGTGGAGATGACCAGGTAGTCGGCGCCAAGCTCGCGGGCGAGCAGGCTGGAGGCGAGGTCCTTGTCGATGACCGCGGCGGCGCCGGCCAGCGCGCCGTCTTCCTTCTCGATGACTGGGATGCCGCCGCCGCCGGCGGCGATGACCACCATCCCGGAGTCGAGCAGCTTCCTGATGGCCTCGAGCTCGACGATCTTCTTGGGCACCGGCGAGGCGACCACCCGCCGCCAGCCGCGGCCTGCGTCCTCGACCACCTCCCAGCCGTCCTTCTCCTTGTGCTCGAGAGCGAGCTGCTCGGTCATGAAGGAGCCGATGGGCTTGGTGGGGTTCTTGAACGAGGGATCGTCGCGGTCGACCAGCGTCTGGGTGATCACCGTGACGACGGTGGGCCGCTCGGGCCAGTCGCGCATCTCGTTGTCGAGCGCCATCTGGAGCTGGTAGCCGATGGCGCCCTGGGTGTCTGCTCCGCAGGAGTCGAGCGGCACCTCGTGAAGCTCGTGGCGCGCCAGCTCGCTGCGCCGCAGGATGAAGCCGACCTGTGGGCCGTTGCCGTGAGTGACGATGACCCGGTAGCCCTGCTTGATGAGCCCGGCGATGTGCTTGGAGGTCTCGACGACCGCGGCGTACTGGTCCTCGACCGCCTTGTGCTTCTCGTCGAGGATGAGCGAGTTGCCGCCGACCGCGACGAGCGCGAGCTTTGCGTGCTTGTTCATTCGGTGTGTCCCTCAGCGAAGGGGCTGATGGTTGGAGGGGTCTACTTGAAGCGAGGAAACGGGGCGGGCACCTGCCCGTCCCGTTTCCGAAAGACTGCATGGAGTGTCTGGGGAGGCTTGCCTAGTCGAGCGAGGCGAGCACGCCGGTGCGCTCGTTGAACGCGGTGATGAGCTTGTCCCACTCGGCGGCCTGGCTGAAGGTCTCGGTCCAGAAGTCCGGGTCCCAGAGCTGGTTGAGCTCGGCCGAGGTCTTGCCCTGCTGCTCGACCCAGGTGAAGTACTTGAAGTTGTGAAGGGCCTTGCGGTCCTGGTAGTTGAGCTCGCGCAGGTGCTCAAGGCCGGCGCCCAGTAGATAGCGCGCGTAGGTGGCGGTGGCCTTCTCGGCGGTGAAGGGGCCCTCCTGCTCCTGCATCTCGGCCATGCGCGACCCGTACATCTCCAGCGAGTCGGTCAGCGGGAGGAAGAGCAGGTCGCGCCCGTTCATCTCGTAGTATTTGGCGGTGCGGATCGCCGCGGCGAGGTTGCAGGCCCCGGAGATGCCCAGCAGCGGCAACTGCTCGATCAGCTCGTCCTTGAGGCCCTGCTTCTTCAAGTACTCGATGCCGGCCGGCTCGTTGAACAGCCGCAGCAACTGCATGGTCTGCTCGTCGTCGACGGCGATGACCATGTCGGTGTTGCGCACGTTGTGGACCCAAGGGATGTGCTTGTCGCCGATGCCCTCGATGCGGTGAGCGCCGAAGCCAAACCGCAGCAACGTCGGGCACTGCAGCGCCTCGGCGGCGACGACCCGCAGGCTCGGGTACTTGGTGCGCAGGAAGTCGCCGGCGGCGATGGTGCCCGCCGCGCCGGTGGCAGAGACGAAGGCGGCCAGGCGGCTGTCGGGCTTGGCGAGCTGCTGGTAGACCTCGTCGACGATGCCGCCGGTCACGTGGTAGTGCCAGATCGGGTTGCCGAGCTCTTCGAACTGGTTGAAGATGCTCACCTTGTCGCCGCGGGTCTTCCGCAGCTCCCAGCACTTGTCGTAGATTTCCTTGACGTTCGACTCGGTGCCCGCGGTGGCGATGATCTCGTCGGTGCCGATCTCCTTGAGCCAGTCGAAGCGCTCCTTGCTCATGCCCTCGGGCAGGATGGCGACGGCGTTGCAGGCAAGCAGCTTGGAGTCGAAGGCCCCGCCGCGGCAGTAGTTTCCGGTCGAGGGCCACACCGCTTTCTGGGTCTCGGGGTCGAACTGTCCGGAGACGAGCCGTGGGGCAAGGCAGCTATAGGCTGCGCCGACCTTGTGGGCGCCGGTGGGGAACCACTTGCCGACGATGCCGACGATGCGCGCGTCGACGCCGGTCAGCTCCTTGGGGAACTCGATCCAGTTGCCCCGGTTGAACAGCCCACCTCGGGCCTTCGGCTCGTTCTTCCAGGTGATGCGAAAGAGGTTGAGCGGGTTGACGTCCCAGAGGCCCAGATCGGCCAGCCGACGCTTGATCTTCTCGGGGATCTTGGTCGGGTCGCGCTGCTCGGCGAAGGTGGGCAGGATGATCTTCCGCTCGCGGCAACGCTCGACCGTCTTGGCGAGCACCTTCTCGTTGATTTCCTTGATGACTTTCACCGCGCTCTCCTTTTGTCGTCGCCCCAGGATTGAGGGAATTTGAAAACGGCGACAGCGGCCGCGAGTCTAGGGGGCACCCCCGGTTAAGTCAACGCTGGTACAGAGTGGCAAAACGAGCATCCGCACGCCTCCCGCGGCGGGCGCGCTGCTTCGAGCAAGTCCTCGTGTTTACGGTGAGTTTTGGTGCCGGTCCGAAGCGGAGAGGGGAGCCCGCCCGCGCGGAAGCCCGGGCCGGATGCGGCGCTCGAATGGCCTCCGCCCGGCGCGCGACGGCGTTGCACAATTCGATCGATGTCATTTCTCGTCGAGCAACGGCGTGGTGGCGCACGATCGATCACGTTTCTCGTCGAGCAACGCGTCGCCGGGGCGCGATCGAGACCGTTGCTCGTCAAGCAACGGCGTAGTGGCGTGCGATCCAGCGACGGGCGTGGTGGCGTGCGAACGATCACCCCGGCTTGTTCACGGCCGGGCTGGCGCAGCGCAAGCTAGAAGCGACATGACGCGCCGATCTTGCGAGTGGTAGGTGAAGGGTTCCAGTAGGCCAGTCGCGCTGCGGTCGGTCATCCCCATGAGCGACGCGCGGCCAAGCCTCAGGTGTGAGGAGGCGTGAGGGCCGCTCGCTCTCCACAAGCCTCTCTTGCTCCGAAACCTCAGGGACGCAGGCTACACTTGCGTCCATGAGCGCACTCGGTGACTTCGTCAATCGCTTGAATGACCTGGACTGGAGCTGGTGGCCGTTTCTGCGGCTGAGGCCAGCGCGTCACGAGGACTTGACCACGATGCGGGTCGCTACCATCGCGCTCGCCTTCGCGCCGCTGCCGGGGGCGCTGCTCGGGATCGTGAGTCTGTTCATGCTCGGGTCCTGGGAGCCGACAACGGTGGTCCGGTACCTCAGCACGGGTGTGGGCGCGACGACCGGGTTGTTCTTCATCATTTTCAGGCTCGTCTTCGCCGTGTGCTGGAACCGGCGTGCCGCGCGGCTGCGCGCAGTGCCAGCCGGTCCACCAGTCACCGGGCAGGGTGGGACCACGTAGTCGCGCGAAGGGTGCTCATCAGCGGCTCGGTTGCCGTTGCGGGCGAGGTGGCTCGAGGGCCACCTCGTTTTCGCGAAGGAACTCGAGGACCTCCCGGTGATCGCCGCGGACGACGCGGGCGCGGATGCCGACGCTTCGAGCCGACTCGACGTTCTCGGGCCTGTCGTCGAGGAAGACGCATCGGCTTGCGTCGAGCTCGAAGCGCCGCAACGCCTCGAGGAAGAAGGCAGGGTCGGGCTTGAGCAGACCGTTTTCAAAGGAGAGGAAGACCCCGCTCATCTGGCGCAGCACCGGAAGGCGCGCGCTCAGCCACGCGTGGTGCAGAGGGTCGGTGTTCGAGAGCAGGAAGGCCGCGTGCCCGGCGGCGAGCACGCGCTCGGCGACAGACTCCATCTCTTGCCAACGCGTGAAGATGTCGCACCAGGCAGCCGCCAGCGTGTCGAGCGAGGCGTCCGGGAGGTGCAGGTCGCGGGCGAGCGTCTCGAGAAAGCGCTCGGGGGCCAGCTCACCGCGGTTGCAGGCGAGCGAGGCCTCGGAGAAGAAGGTGCGGGCCAGGTCGAGCGAAACCGGCGCGTTCGTCGGCGCGAGGCGCCGCAGGTGCTCGAGGCCGCGCTCCATGTCGAGCCGCACCAGGACGTTGCCGAGGTCGAAGAGGACAGCGGGTTGTTGAGAGCGAGCCACGAGGGTTGGGAGCCTACAGCCGCCAGTCGCGAGTCGACAGCCGCGGTTTGCCCGAAGGCTCAGGGCAGCGAGGGGCGCATCGCCGATGCGCCCGTCGGGCTTCCCCGCTCACTTGCGCCCGGCGCCCGGGCGACAAGCCGGCTTTCAGCTTCCTGCACCCCGGCGCAGCGGTCGTGCGACGGCGCAGAGGTCAAGAGGTGTCGGGAAGATCTTCTGTGCGTATCGCGCGAGGCGGGGACCGCCGCCGTCCCGGCGGCCTGCGTGGCGCGCATGAAGAAGATGGGCTGAGTTCTTCAGCTCCCCGCGTTGGACTGGAGACTCTCGACTCTCGACTCGTCATCGACCACCGTGCGCACCGAGAACTCGGGCTGCGCCTGAATGGCCTTCTTCACGGCACAGCCGTCGGCCGCGCGCACCAGCGCATCGCGGTACTTCGCGGGGAAGCTCGGCGGCACGTGGATGTCGAGGTGGACGAGGCTGAGCGCGCGCGTGGCAGGGTCGAAGTCGGGCCGCTGCGTCAGGCGAATCCCTTCGGTCGGCAGGTTGCGTGCCTGGCAGAAGCTCAAGACGTAGATGCCCGCGCAGGTGCCGATGGAGGCGAGGAAGAGCGAGAAGGGCTCGGGCGCGCTGCCTTCTCCGCCGGCCGCTCTCGATTGGTCGGTGGAGATGAGCCTGCCCGAAAACTCGGCGTCGACCCGCTTGCCGCCTGGAAAAGTAATCGTCAGCTCAGGTCCGTAGGCCATCGAAGATCCTCCCTGACTGCCGGTCGTCCCCGGCAATCGCGTGCTCGAGCTCTCTTGGTCGATGAGAGCCGCACGCGCCCCGGAACGATTCGGGCCGGTTGTCTGGCAGCGCTTGGTGAAGCGGTTCGGGTCCGTCGGTGACGCGGCTCTCTGGACACCGAGGCGGGCGCGCCCGCCTCACCGCATCGCGCGGGCCGCGTAGCGCGATCGCCTGTCTCCGGGTTTGGCCTTTTCCCCGAAAGAGAAAGGGACCGCTGCGGTCCCGGCGGCCTGCGTGGCGCGATCGGCCTCTCTGCGGAGCTGGTCTCTACAGCTTGACCGCGTACGGGAACCGGAAGTGAAGCTGCAAGAAGGCCTGGCCGACGTGCCAGAGCGACTCGTCGAGCTTGGTCAGGTCCATGCCAAAGCTGCCGAGGGTCTGCGGCACGTAGAGGCCGGAGGACCAGCCCAGGCTGATCAGGAAGCTCTGGGTGAGGGCTATCTCCAGCTCGGCGCCCAGGTCGAGGCCGGGGCGGAGGAAGTGGGTGTCGCGTACCGACGGCGCGGGCGCGCCGGGCGGCAGATCGTCATCGAGATCGGTGTGGATGAAGGCGTAGGTGAGCAGCAGCCCTGCGCCCAATGAGAGGCGCACCTTCCCGGTGAGCAGCGGCAACCCGAGGCCCAGCGGGCGCCAGGTGATCCCGTAGATCCCGGTGTCCTTGTACTTCGGCGAGATGATCAGCGCGTCCGGGATGAAGACCGAGGGCGAATAGCGCACCTCGTCCATGCCCCGGGCCATCTTGCGGTAATTCGCCGGCACCTTGCGCTGGTTGCGGCGAATCATCTTCTGGTCGATGACCGCCTCGAGCGAGATCTTCAGCCCGAAGTGGACCGGCTGGTCGTCGCCGATTGCGCCGAAGAAATGGTAGGCGGCCGGACCGAGGCCAAGGTCGATGGGGACCTTCTCGGTCGCCGCGTGAGCGCTCGCCGCGCCGAGGAGAGAGACTGCTGCTGCCGCCGCTGCGAGAGGGAGGGGAGTTCGCATGGCCGGATTCTAGGTTTCCGGCAAGCGGCGAGTAAAACCGGCCTCTCCTCCCGCTCTCCTGGAGAGCGGGAGGAGAGGCGAGGGGCTGGCTACTTGACGATCTCGAGCAGCTCGACCTCGAAGACGAGCGTCGCGCCGCCGGGGATGGACGGGCGGCCGCGATCGCCATAGGCGATCGACGAGGGGCAGACCAGCTTGGCCTTGCCGCCTGGCTGCATCTTCTGAACGCCCTCGGTCCAGCAGGGGATCACGCCATTGAGCGGGAAGGTCGCCGGCTCGTTGCGCTTGTAGGAGCTGTCGAACTCGGTGCCGTCGATGAGGGTGCCGCGGTAGTGGACCTTCACCTGGTCGGTGGCCTTGGGCGACTCGCCCTTGCCGGCCGTCAGCTCCTTGAAGACGAGGCCGGACTCGGTCTTGACCGCGCCCTTCTCCTTGGCGGCCTTGGCCGCGTACTCCTCGCCCTTCTTCTTCTCGAGCCCCGAGGCGGCGGTTTGGCGCGCCTTGGCCAGCTCGTTGAGCTTGGACATGTAGTCCTGGATTTCGACCTTCGGCTTGGCGCCGGTGACCGCGTCGGACATGCCCTCCTTGACCCGCTCGAGCTCGGCGGGGGTGAGCGAGAAGGTCTTCAGGCTCTGACCGACCGACAGGCCGAGCGCATAGAGAGTCTTGTCCTCTTCGGTCTTCAGCGGCTTGGCCGCCAAGGCACTGCCGGCCGTCATGGCCAGGACGAGCGCAGAGGTGAGGAGCGTCTTGTGCATTTGCTTGCCTTTCTGGGAATCGGGCTTCGCCCCAAGGACCTGCGAAGCGGTGCGGTTATAACCGGTTGCTTGGCGATTTTCTCCCGCGGGACGCAAAATCTGGCTGAAGGGCACTCTGGCGAGCCGGTGCTCTTCGGGAGGTGACTGCCCGCCCGGGCGCATCCCTGACTCGTGGGCTCGCAGTGGCGCTTGGGGCTCGAGACAGGCTGTCGCGGGCTTCTGCGGCATCTGAGGTGGGCACCGTGAGCCAGGCCGTTCTTCCCGCGGGTGAGTCGCTGCGCCGGGCCGTTCTCTGGATAAGCGACCGGCGCCGCGACTCTCCGCAGGAGAAGCTCGCCAAGGTCATCGACGAGGCGTGCCTGCGCTTCGATCTGAGCCCGCTCGAGTCCGACTGGTTGTGGCGCAATCTGGCAAGCCTTCCCGACGACCGAGCGCTGACGGGGCAGGGCTAGGACAAGGCTGCCCTTGCTTCGGCCCGCTTGCAGATGCCCATCTTGTCCTGAGGAGAAGCGCTCGCGAGGGGGAGCGCCGGCCGATGCTCGAGTGGCGGCGGATCGTCTGTCCCATCGACTTCTCGGAGCCTTCACGCGACGCGATGCGGGTCGCCGCCGACTTGGCAAAGCGCTTGGGCGCCGAGCTGGTGCTGCTGCACGCCTATCAACTCCCGGGCGTCGCGACGCCGGAGGCGGTCATCTACAGAGGACGCTCGCCTCTCGACAGGCTCATCAAGGCCGTCGTCGGGCTCCTCGGCGAGTGGAAGAGCGAGGCGCTGGGCCTGGGCGCTCCTGAGGTGACCACGCACGCGGCCTCGGGCGTCGCTTACGCGGAGATCGTCCGCTTCGCCGAGGAGCAGGCGTGCGATCTGATCGTGATGGGCACGCACGGGCGCACCGCCGTGCATCGGATGCTCGTCGGTTCGACCGCCGAGCGGGTGGTGCGTCACGCGCCCTGCCCGGTGCTCACCGTGCGCCAGGCTCCCGCGGCGAGAGGCGAGCCGACGCCCAGGGCTCCAGGCTGACGCGAGTCCGCGCGCGATGCGCCGACGTTTCTCGGAGGGGAGCCCGCGAATGAACCGCGGATCGGCCGACGACCTCGACGCGCTCGAGAGCGAGCGAGCGGAGATAGACCGGCTCTTCGCGCTGCCGCTCGACCGGTTCACGGCCGCGCGCGACGAGCTCTCGGCACGCTTGCGCCGGGAGGGCAAGCGACAGCTCGCGGCTCAGATCAAGGCGCTGAAGAAGCCAACCGTGCCTGTCTGGGCCGTCGATCAGCTCGCGCGGCTCCGTCCGGAGAAGATGCAGGCCTTGGTGCGGGCCGGCGATGCGCTGCGACAGGCGCAGGGGCGCGTCCTCGCGGGCGCCGAAGTCGAGGCGCTGCGCGAGGCCTCGAAGCACGAACGTGCGCTGGTGAGCGAGTTGACCCGACACGCGGCGTCGATCCTCGAACGCGCGGGGTTCAGCCCCTCGCCTTCCCATCTCGAGCTGGTGCGGCAGACGCTGAGGGCGTTGGCGAGCGCTTCGGAGGCAGACAGGCGGCTTGCGGCGAGGGGATGGCTCAGCCGGCCACTGAGGCCGGCGAGCTTTGGCGAGCTGCTCGGCGAGATCCCGGCGCCGACCTCGCGCAAGCGTTCGCGGGCAACGGCGCCGGCCGCCGCGGCTCCAGCGCGGCCACGACCCCCAGCAAAACAAAGGGAGGAAGCAAGGGAGGGCTTCGACGAGCAGGCGCGAAGGCGAACCGAGCTGCGCCGGCTCGTCCGGCAGGCTCGGCAAGCGCGCGGTCTGGCTGCCCGTGAAGCGGAGAGCTCGGCACGCGAAGCCGAAGCGCTCGAGCGTGAGGTGGAAGCTCTCGGAATGCGAGCGAGGCAGCTCGAGCGAGAGGCTCAGCTTGCCGGACGGGCCGCCGAACAAGCCCGGTCGAAATGGGAAAAGACGAGGGCGGCGGCCGCCGAGCGCCGCAAGGCCGCGCGAGAGTCTGCGCGGCGCCTCGACAGGGCGCAGCGAAGCCTCGAGGCGCTCGACCGGCCGCAGCGGTAGGCAGAAGCCGCCGTTCGAGCCGGCGCGGGCCTGGAGCCGGACCGCGGTGGCTTGCGGCTAGACTCCGTCTTCGTGAGCACCCGGGCCATCATCCACGTCGACATGGACGCCTTCTACGCGTCGGTCGAGCAGCGCGACGCCCCCTCGCTCAAGGGCAGGCCGGTCATCGTCGGCGGGCACCCGAAGCGCGGGGTCGTGCTCGCCGCCTCGTACGAGGTGCGGCCCTACGGCGTGCGCAGCGCCATCCCGATGGCCCGCGCGGTCAAGCTCGCCCCGCACGCGGTCGTCGTCCCGCCGCGCTTCAAGGCCTACGCCGAGGCGAGCGAGCAGGTCTTCGGCATCTTCGAGAGCTTCACCCCTTTGATCGAGCCGCTCTCGCTCGACGAGGCCTTCCTCGATGTCTCGGGCTCGATGGGGCTCTTCGGCAGCCCGGGCGAGATCGCCCGGAGGATTCGCGCCCGCATCGCGGCCGAGGTGCGCTTGCCGTCGTCGGCGGGCATCGCCCCGGTGAAGTTCGCGGCGAAGATCGCCTCCGACCTCGCCAAGCCCAACGGGCAGACCGAGGTGCGCGAGGGCGAGCTGCTCGCCTTCCTGCGGCCGCTGCCGGTCTCTCGCTTGTGGGGCGTGGGGCCCAAGACCGAGCAGACGCTCACCTCGCTCGGGCTGCGCACGGTCGGCGAGGTCGCCGCGTGCGACCCCGCCTGGCTCGAGCGGCGGCTGGGGACGCTGGGGCCGCACCTGTGGCGCCTCGGCAACGGCATCGACGAGCGGCAGGTCGTCCCGGACCGCGAGGCGAAGAGCATGGGCGCCGAGGACACCTTCGAGGAGGACCTTCGCGATCCCGACCTGCTGCGCGCCCGGTTGCACTCGCAGGCTCTGCGGGTCGGCCGGAGGCTGCGCCGGGCGGGGGTGAAGGCGCGCGTGGTGCAGCTCAAGGTGAAGTTCTCCGACTTCGAGGTGATCACCCGCCGCGCGACGCTCGAGGCCCCGACCGACGACGGGCAGGCGCTCTACCGGGAGGCCTCGGCCCTCTTCGAGCGGGTCGAGCCGGGCCGCGCGATCCGCCTGACCGGCGTCAGCGCTCAAGACCTGCATTCGGGCGGCGGCCAGCTCGCGCTCTTCGGCGCGCGGCCGAGGAAGACCGAGGCGCTCAACGCCGCGCTCGATCGCATCGCGGCCCGCTGGGGCACCAAGGCGGTGACGACCGCCGATCTCGTCGAGGCGGAGCCCGAGCGCGACCCGGACCCGGAGAGCCGGGCCGCGGGCGCCTCGCAGCTCGATCCGGGCGAGCGCAAGGGGCGGCTCTAGGCGCCGCGGGCGCGGCCCGGGGCTGGACATCGCAAGATAAGGAGGAGGCTCGTCGTGACGGCTCCGTTGGTCATCGCCTTCGACTACGACGCGACGCTTACGCACACCGGCAGGCTCTCGCCCGAGGTGACCCGGGCGCTCGAGCAGGCGCGGGCGGCAGGCTTCGGGCTCGTGCTCGTCACCGGGCGCCAACTCTGGGATTTGGAGCGCGTCTGTCCGGAGGCGAGGAGCTTGTTCGATCGGATGGTCGCCGAGAACGGCGCGGTGCTCATCCGCGGCGAAAGCAGCAGCCTGCGGCTGGCAGAGCGGGTCGACCCGCGGCTTGCTCAGGCGCTCGACGCGCGCGGCCTGGCCGTCGCCGAGGGCGAGGTGCTCGTCGCCACCGAGGCGCGTTGGCTCTCGGTAGTCGAGCAGGAGGTGGCGCGCCTCGGTCTCGACGTGCGCCTGGTGCGCAACCGCGCCTCGCTGATGGTGCTGCCGGCCTCGGTCTCCAAGGCGAGCGGGCTCTCGCACGCGGTCGCCAGCCTCGGCGTCGAGCTCGCGCAGGTGGTGGCGGTCGGAGACGCGGAGAACGACCGCGAGATGCTCGAGGTCGCCGGGCTCGGGATCGCGGTCGCCGACGCGGTCGAGGAGCTCAAAGCCGTCGCCGATCGTGTCCTCGCTTTGCCCGACGGCGAGGGCGTCGTCGCGCTGCTCGATGAGCTTGTCGCCGGGCGCTTTGGCTGAAGACCTCGACAAGTCTCGGCGCGGCTCAGGCGCTCGGCGTGCCCTGCTGGCGCTGCTTGAAGACGAGGTCATTGATCTCGGCGCCCAGCAGGAAGGCGAGCACCGAGAGGAGCATCCAGAGCAGCAGGACGATGACACCGCCGATGGCGCCGTAGACCGCGTCGTAGTTGCCGAAGCTCGCGACGTAGAAGGAGAAGGCCCACGAGGCGAGCAACCAGAGCGCGACGCCGACCACCGAGCCCGGAGAGAAGAGCCGCAGCGTGTGGCGGGCGTTGGGCAGCAGGTAGAAGAGCAGCGCCCATAGGACCGAGACGAGCAGGCCGCCGATGGGGATGCGAAGCACGCGCACCAGGACCCCGACCCAGCCGCCGCCGAGGGCCTCGACCACAACCGGCGTGACCACGGTGACCAGCGCGGCGAGCAGCCCGAGCACCGCGGCGGCGAGCGTGACGAGCAGGGCGATGCCGCGGGTCTTCCAGAACGGCCGGCTCTCGGTGACGCCGAAGGTGCGGTTGAGCGCGCGCATCAGGGCCCTCGCGCCGTTCGAGGCGGTCCAGAGCGCGAGCGCCGCGCCGAGGGTGAGCAGGCCCGTGTTGCTGCGCCCGCCCAGGGCGCGGATGTGCTCGCCGAGGATGTCGGTGACCGCCGCCGGGGCGATCTGCTCGAGCGATTCGATCAGCGACTCGGCGGTCGAGACGTCGATGAGCACGCTCGCCAAGGCGACCAGGAAGAGCAGGAACGGGAAGAGCGAGAGGATGCCGAAGAAGGTGACCGCGGCGGCGACGTCGATGACGTCGTCCTCCTTGAGCTGCTTGCCGAGAGAGCGAAACAGCCGCCACCAACGCCTCTGCGTGCCGGGTAGGCGCATCCTTCTGTTCTTGCGAGCCGCCCCGCCTGCCGCCCGTCAGTCGTCGGGCGTCTCGGGGCAGTAGAAGAAGAGATCGGCGGCGCCGGCTTCAGGCTGCTCCCCGCCGCGCCACGGGAGCACCGTGAGGAGGCGCGCTCCTGGCGAGAGCACGTGCAGGCGGTGAGCGATGCCCCAGCCGTGCTCGACATGGCCAATGCCGGCGAGGATGACGACCGGGCCGCCGTGCTTTTCGCTCGCGTCCATGGCCTCGAGCGCCATCTTGCTGTCCCAGAGCGACTGGGCGAGGACGAAGCGCTCGAAGTCCTCTTCGAGAGCTCGCGGAGCGCTCTCTTCGCGCCGCGTGCCGTGGCCGAGTGAGCGGTGCGCGTCGAAGACCCGGCGCAGCTCGGGCTCCTGCGCCGGGGGTGAGAGGATGATCACGCGTGGCAGCAGCCAGCGCGGCTTCACCTCGTCGGGCTTGACCTTCCCGTCGAGCACCATGCGCGCGACGTTTTTCGGGACGTTGAGCGCGGCGATCGGCAGCTCGAAGCGCCGGGCGACCTGGAAGACGGGCTCGTACAGCTCGTAGTCGAATCCCCAGAGGGTGGGCCAGGCGAGCGCCTCGCCGAGGGACTCGGGCTCGATGCGGCCCTGGATGAAGAGATCGACGATCGCCCGCTGATCGACCGGGATCATCTCCAGGCCGACGACTGGTCTGAGGCCGCGGTGTGCGAGGCCGGCGAGCAGGCTGGCCTGTATCAGATGATCGCAGCGGTTCGCATGCGACTCGCCGATGAGGATGAAGTCGGCGCGCGCGGCGCGCTCGGCGAAGTCGGCCCGGTCGAGCGTGATGCCTTCGGGAGTGAGCAGCTCGCCCCGGCGCAGGCTGTTCGCGCGCGGGTCGCGGTCGGGCGGACGCGGCGCGGCGACAGGCGGGGCCGGGGCCTCGGTCTCAGCGGACGCGCCAGGCGTCGACGGTGGGCCCGGGGTTGGTTGCTGTTCGGGCGAGCTCGTCTGGCCAGTGGCCCGGCCCTGCTCGATTCCTTGGGGGGCTGCCTGCGACGCGCCCGGCGGCAAGGCCGCCAGGAGCCCGACGAGCGCGAGGGCCAGCATGGACGCTACCTCCAAGCGAAGGTAGGGGCGCCGTTTCTCGCTCAGCAACCGAGTGCCGCGCGGTGGTCGCCGCGGATGCGCGCCGCGCCGGGCATGGCGAGGGCCTTGGGATCTCGGCCTCGAGTCGAGAGGCCTTCAGCTTCTGCTCGAGCCGGCCGCGGCACTCCGTGCCTTGGGCCGCCGGCTTGGCTGGTCAAGAGGTGTCGGGAAATCACCCCAACCTTGGCCCACTACCCGCTCACCCCGAGCTCGTCACCGGGCCCTCGCCCGGCTGTGACCCGTAGACGAACAGCCGATTGCCGTAGGACCACCGCGCGCGAGCAAGAGAAAGTCCCCTCTTTCGCGCTTGCGCGGGAAGAGGGGATTTGGGGATGCAGCCGGTCGAGGGGCGGCATCCTATCGACTCGACCCTCGTGCCCAACCCCGAGACGCCGGTGCGGCAGCACGAAGGCTGGCGCTCCGGCCGACCGGCCTTCGCTCGAAGGATTCTGCGACACCTCTTCAGACCCGGTAGAGGCGGCGCACGACGCTCTCGCGCACCGCGTCGGGCAGCAGCCGATGCAACAGGCAGAGCGTGTTCGCCCAACGGCCGACCGGATAGCGAGCGGGCGGGCTCTTGAGCCTCGAGAGCTTCTCGACCGCCCGCGCTACCAGCGCCGGCTGCGCCCCGTCGCGCTCCTGCTGTTCGACCGCCTGCAGGCAGCGCTCGATGCGCTCGCGGTACAGCGGGTCGTCGGCGCCCGCGCGCTGGCGGGCGTCGGTGAACCCGGTCGAGAAGTCGCCAGGCTCGACGCAGGTGACGGCGACGCCCAGCGGCGCGAGCTCGAGGCGCATCGCGTCGCTCACCGAAGCGATGGCGGCTTTGGTCGCCGAGTAGTGGGCCTGGAACGGCAAGGAGAGCCGGCCGGCGAGCGAGCCTATCCAGATGACCCGGCCGCGGCGTGCCCGCAGGCCGGGCAGGAGCAGGCGGGTCAGCTCGAGCGGGCCAAACAGGTTGACAGCGAACTGGTGGGCGACCGACCCGTCGTCGGTCTGCTCGATGGCCCCGAAGAGGCCGAAGCCCGCGTTGTGGACGAGCAGGTCGACTCCGCCCTCGGCCTCGAGGGCGCGCGCGGTCGCGCGAACTTGCTCGAGCGCGCCGAGCTCGAGCGGCACGAACCGCAGCCGCAGGCCGGCCTCTCGTGCCTTCTCGCTCAGCGCCGCGGCCCGCTCGGGCGAGCGCACCGTGCCGATCACCTGGTCGTCCGCGCCCGCCAGCCTCTCGGCGATGGCGCGGCCAAGGCCGCTGCCTGCGCCGGTCACCACGCTCCGCCGCGCTCTTCTCGTCTCGTCCATCGCAACCCCTCCGGATCTTGGCCCGATTCGGCCGATGGCGACCGGCGGCAAATATGCGGTCTTCGACTGTGGCGACCAGCGCGAGGAGCGTCGAGGAGCGGGGCATTGTCCGGCGCTGGACACGGTCGTTGCCGGGCGGGCGCGCCGCGTTGCTTGCCCAGGGGCGCTGCCTATATTCGCGGCCCGCTTTGCAGAGATTCCTAGGAGAAAGGCCGCGCGAATGGACATCTTCGAGCCCTGCTTCACCTTCCAGGACGCCGAGCTGATCAAAGCCGCCGGCATCTACCCCTTCTTCCACACGCTCTCCTCGTCCGAAGGGCCCGTCGTCACGGTGAAGGGGCGCCAGGTCATCATGCTCGGCTCGAACAACTACCTCGGGTTGACGCACCATCCCGAGGTGCTCAGGTCCGCGCACCAGGCCATCGACAAGTACGGCACGAGCTGCACCGGCTCGCGCCTGCTGAACGGCAATCTCGATCTTCACGAGCAGCTCGAGCGCGAGCTCGCCGAGTTCACGCACAAAGAGGCGGCTGTCGTCTTCTCGACCGGCTTCCTCGCGAACATGGGCAGCGTCGGTCTGCTGGCGAAGAGCGCCGATTGCGTCATCTTCTCGCACGCCGAGAATCACGCGAGCCTCATCGAGGGCACGCGGATCGCGCGCGGGGCGGTCTGCGTATTCGAGGACCTCGACGACCTCGAGCGCAAGCTCTCCCGGCGCGACAAATGGGAAAACGCCTTGGTGGTCACCGACGCGGTCTTCTCGATGACCGGGCGCGTCACCGACCTCAAGCGCCTGTGCGAGCTGAGGCGCAGGTACGGGTTTCGCCTCTACGTCGACGACGCGCACGGCATCGGGGTCCTCGGTCCCCAGGGGCGGGGAACGGCCGCGGCCCAGGGCGTCGAGGCCGAGGTCGACCTGCTCTTCGGCACCTTCAGCAAGTCGTTCGCGAGCCTCGGCGGCTTCGTCGCCGGCGAGGCGCGGGTCATCGACTACCTGAAGCACAAGGCGCGGACTCTGGTCTTCTCCGCGGCGCTGCCGCCCGCCTCGGCGGCCGCCGCGCTCGCGGCGCTCGGGGTGATGAAGCGCGACGAGCTGCTCTTCGAGCGCCTCTGGGACAACGTCGCCTACTTCCGCGAAGGGCTCGCGCAGATCGGCTACTACACGATGGGCAGCCGCACGCCGATCCTGCCGCTGTTCGTCGGCTCCGAGTCGCTCGCCTTCCGGCTGTGTCGCGAGGCGCTCGACAGGGGCGTCTTCACCACGCCGGTCGTCCATCCGGCCGTTCCACTCGGACAGGCGCTCATCCGCACGAGCATCATGCCGGCCCATGAGCGCAGCCACCTCGACAAGGCGCTCGAGGTCTTCGCGGGCCTCGTCGAGCGCTACCCGGTTCCCATGGGGCTCGACGGCCAGAGGCTCCCGACGGCCGACTCGATGGACTTCACCTACCTGCAACCGGACGCCGTCGGCGGATAGGCCCGCGCCCTTCCGGACAGCCCGACCCCCTTCGACCAGGCTCAGCGCGGGCACCGCCCGGAACCCAAGCGATCGGTCGCAGGTTGATGGGGGCGCATAGCAATGCGCCCGTCGAGGAATCGAGCAGGGGCGCGGCCGATTCGAGGGTCCTTGGGGGCCGCACGAGGTCGGCCCTCCGAAGATCGTGCTGCCGCGCGACGAATCTCGAGGTTGGTAGTTCAGGAGGCCGAGCTTGCGAGGCCGGAGTCGGGCCCGCCGCGGTCACCCCGAGCTCTCCGTCGCTCCTTCTGCCGGCTGCATCTTGCGCAGATGGGCCTGTTGGTTGGGAGCGCGAGCCTCAATACGGACCAGCGCCCCGCGAGCCTCTCCCGGCGCTTGGGGCTCTGACAGCGGGCGAGAGGGGGCAGCGTCGCAGGCTCGGTCCACCGCAGGCTGGGCAGGGGGTCCGAAAGAGAATCGACCCTGACGCGGTTCGCCCCTCGCCCCTCGCCCCTCGGCTGGCGCCGAGCCGGATGGGGTCAGCAAGACCGATCGTGTACCCTGACCGGCCCACGCTCCCCAGCATCGATGACCCCTCTCGACTTCGCCCTCTTCGCGTTTCCCGTCTCGGTCGGCGCGGGCCTGCTCGGCTCGCTCCTCGGGTTCGGCGGCGGGGTGATCATCGTCCCGGCGCTCACGTTGCTGCTCGAGATGGACATCCGCTTCGCTATCGGGGCGTCGATCATTTCGGTCATCGCGACGTCGACCGCCTCCTCCTCGGCCTACCTGCGCAAGGGGCTCGTCAACCTGCGCGTCGGCATGTTCCTCGAGCTGGCCATGGTCGGAGGCGCGCTCGCCGGGGCGCTCGCGGTGGGCTGGGTGCCCAAGAGCTGGCTCTACCTGCTGTTCGCGGGGATGCTCCTCTTCTCGGCCGTGGCGATGCTGCGCCGGGGAGGCTCGGAGGCGGCGCCGGTGCCCGATGACTCGCTCGCCGATGCGTTGCGGCTGCACGGAAGCTACTTCGACGACGCGACTGGCCGGTCGGTCTGCTACCGCGTGGCCCGGCCGCGGCTCGGGTTCGCCATCATGTTCTTCGTCGGCGCGGCCAGCGGAATGCTCGGAGCCGGCGCCGGAGCGCTCCGCGTCCCAGCGACCGATCTGGCGATGCGGCTGCCGATGAAGGTCTCGGCGGCCACGAGCACCTTCATGCTCGGGGTGACCGCGACCGCGAGCGCGGGGGTCTACTTCGCGAGAGGCGACATCGACGCCTTCATCGCCGCGCCGGTCGCCGCCGGCGTGCTGGCCGGCTCGAGCATCGGGTCGACGCTCCTCGGGAGGATAAACACCCGGGTGCTTCGCTGGGTCTTCGTCCTCGTCCTCTGCTGGATCGGGGTCGAGATGCTGCGAAAGGGCCTGCGATGATCGAGCGCGCGCCCGAGGCGGCCGGAATCGAAGTGCAACCGGCCCCACAGCTCGAGACCCTGCTCAGCCGGCTGCTGCGCGTGGGCATTCTCGTCAGCGTGGCACTGATGGCGCTCGGGACCGCGCTCAGCTATCGGCACCACCCGGCCTACTTCGAGCGGACGCGCACTCCGACGCCAGAGGCGTGGAGCGCGGCCTATGCGCCGCAGAGCTTCGGCGAGGTCTTCGAGGGCGTCCGCGAGGGCAGCGGACGGGCGCTCGTCGTGCTCGGCTTGCTGACGCTGGTGGCGACGCCGGTGGCGCGCGTGGCGGTCTCCCTGGTCGCGTTCGCGAGGCGGCGCGAGCGGGCGTATGCGGTGTTGAGCGCGCTCGTGCTGGGGTTGCTTCTACTGTCGTTCAACCTCGGCAGGCGGGCGTCGAACAGCCCGCGCGTCGAGACGCAGCCGGCCTCCATCGAGGAGCCGGCCAAGTAGGCGCCTTCGCGGTTCATGAGCGACCTTGAAGAGAGGGCGCTGGTTTTCGCGGTCTCGAACGCGCTGTTTCGGCCCTCTGGCCGAGGGCCGTCACCCCACGCAAAGACGCCCGGGCGCGCAGGTTTGTCAGGGCACGTCTTCCGAGCGAAGACGGCCCCCGATGCCTGCGGTTCGCTTGCTCAAGCGCGCGTCGACAGTCCGGCACGCGCGCATGGCGATTGCTCGCTACAGCTAGAAGCTGAAGCCGATGCCGGCTCTCAAGCCCCGGCCGCCGGCCTCGCCGCGCAGCGCGAGCGAGTCATTGAGCTGGAAGATGACACCCGGGGCGAAATCCCAGTGCGGCTCGATTCCCCAGTCGCGGTCGTACCGGATGCCGAGCGAGACCTTCCCGTAGGCGGCAAGCTTGGGCAGGATTTGGAAGGTCCAGCGCGCTTCGGCCGCGCCGATGGTGCCCCAGTAGTTGAAGGACCAGTGCGAGTACACGTCGGCGCCGAACTCGAGGTCGAACGAGTCGTTGAGCTTGGAGATGAACCCATCGGGGACGATGGGGATGGAGTAACGGACCGCTCCGCCGAAGCCGGTGCCCCAGGGAAGAAAGCCGAAGACCGACAGCATCTGCGAGCGCTCCTGCGGGCTGTCGTCAAGCAGGCCTCCGGGGGCGCGGACGCCTTGGGCGCTGGCCGAGCCAGGGAGGGTGAGCGCGGTCAGCGCGGCGGCCAGGGAAAGGGCGGTCAGGGTTGCTCTCATGGCTCGCGAACTCCTCGTGTTGAAGAAGGTGTCTCCGCCCGAGTGTCGGGCGGCGCATCAGGATAGGCGCGGCGAATCGAGCGTCAAGTTCGGTTTCGGCGCGCCGTCCGGACAGCGGACGAGCGCACAAATCAGCGCCAGACCCCCACGCGAAGGCCGGTGCTGTGGTAGCCCTCGGCGAGGTCTCCGAAGGCGCCGAACGCCCACCACGTGCCCTCCGGATAGAGGCCGAAGACGCTCCAGGGCAACACCCTCAAGTCAAAGCCCGCGGTGCCATGCAGGCGCGGGTGCCAGCTTCGATGGCGGCTCGGCTCCAGGTAGGCGCCGGCACGTAGCTGGAGCCATCCGCCGATGGGCTCGGCCTCGAGGGCGACTCGAGGAGTGAAGCTCGCCGTAGTGCCCGAGCGCTTGACCTTCTAGAGGAAGAAGGACTCGACGCCGACCGCCTCCCGAGCCCTGCCGGTGATGGTGAGCGAGGTGCTCAGCACGAGCCGGCGTCGCGGCGCGGAGAGGTAAGTCGCACGGCGCTCGGCCCGCAGCCGCTCGGTCTGCTCGCGCGCGCTCTCTTCCTTCAGCGGGGCGAGCTCTTCGCCGGGGTGTTTCCACTCTGGAGTTGAGCGCTCGGCCGGTCAGCTCGATGGCGATGCCGGCCTCGAGCTCCCACGGGAGCTCGACGCGCTCGGGCAGGAAGCAAGCCCGGTCCTCGTCCGGCAGCCGGACGACGACGTCGCCCTCCTCGTCCGGCGCGAGCCGGCTCTGCGGCTCTGCGGCTGGGCCTTTGCTCTCGATGGGTTGGCGAACCGTGAGCCCGGCGCGAATCGGAAGCGCGTGCGGTGCCCAGAGCGCGCCGGCCTCGAGGCCAAGGCCTTTGATGGTGAAGACCTCGGTTTGCCTGCTCGCCGACGGCCTGCGCATGGAGAGGCCCAAGCTGGCCGCGCGTGCGCCGATTCCGAATAGGAGCTGGCCGCGCCAGAAGCCGCGAGCGAGCACCAGGTACAGCAGCGAGAGGGTGGTGCCGATGACCCGCTCTTCGCTTCGAATCTGCTAGCCGCGGGTGAATCGGACTCCGCTGCGCCGCCTGGCGGAAGGCCGATAGAAGGTGAAAGGAGCCGCGCTTCGTCGACTGCTCGGGGAGAGTTGGCGGGGCGATGGGGGGCCGTCCGAGGACGTATCTGTGCCAGAGGGCGAGCGCCGAATTGTTCCGTCGTGTACGCTTCGCCCCGCGGGGGCAGAGCTGGAACCAGCCAAGGAGCGGAGCCCGGATGGCCAAGAAGCAGAAGACCCAGGAAAACATCATCATCCTCACCGACGAGGAGGGGATCGACTACGAGTTCGAGGTCCTCGAGCTCTTCACCGCGGGCAAGAAGAACTTCGCGCTCCTGCACCCTGTTCAGGGCGAGGAGGACGTGGTGACGGTCCTCAAGTTCACGACCAATCCCGACGGCTCGCTCAAGGCGTTCGAGGACCCGTCCGACAAGGAGTTCGAGGCGGCAGTGAAGGCGCTCGAGGCGGGTGCGGTTGCTGAGGAGCCGGAAACCGCGGCGAAGAAGCCTGCGGCG
>DHSB01000079.1:30232-40013 GCA_002408385.1 Myxococcales bacterium UBA5297 | reverse complement strand
AGAAGCCCGCGGCGAAGAAGCCCACGGTGAAGAAGCTCGCGGTGAAGAAGCCCGCGGCGAAGAAGCCCGCGGCGAAGAAGCCCGCGGCGAAGAAGCCCGCGGCGAAGAAGCCCGCGGCGAAGTAGAACGTCGTCAAGCAGCGCTCGCTTCCCCCGCGCCTCGAGGGATCGCATCGCTCGAGGCGCGTTCTTTCGCTCCTTCGTGGCGGGCCCGGCGTTTAGGGGAGCAGCCGGAGATCGCCCTCATCCTCGGGAGAACGTCGCGCCGCGGGGAGTGCTCCAGGCTGTCGCCTTGAGCCTCGGCCCGCTCGACGCCCTTTACCCGGTGGTGTGCCGGCGGCGCGCGGCGGCCGGGATTGCAGCGCCTCGCAGAAGCGACTCCATCGTGTCCCAAACCGTCAGCGGATCGACGGGAATCCGGGAGCAGGACTTGAACTGCGCGTAGGCGGTCGCGTGCAGGGAGCTGAGGAAGATGAGCGCGAGCGGCCGTACGGCGAAGGCTTGATGGATGAGCCCCTGCGCCTGCGCTTCTGCGATGCAGGTTTCGACGAAGCCGGCTTGTCGCTCCATGACAGCAAAGGCCTTCGTCAGGCCTTCTACCCCTGCCGCCTCGGCGAGCCGGTAATTGAGCGTGAACTGGACGAGCTCCGGGCGGGCCCGCGACATCGCGAGCCGGTCCATGAAGAAGCTCTTCAACCGCTCGATGGGATCGGCCTCGTCTGGCGGAAAGCCCTCGAAAAGCAGTTCGTGCAGACGGTCAATGGCCGCAAGCACGATCTCGTGCTTGTTACGGAAGTGGCGAAACACGGTCGCGTCCGCGATGCCTACCTCGCGGCCGATCTCCGCCGCGGTCAGTCTCCGGATGCCCTTGTAGCCGATGATCCGCAGCGCTGCTTCTGCGATCTGCCTGCGTCTCTCTGCCGTCGGTTGTCGCCGACTCGCCATGCGCCGTCCTCTTCCCCCATTCCGCCCGAGCTCTTGCCGGGTCTGTCCTCGAGGCTCCGTCTGGCTCGCTGGCTTCCCCGCTTCGGAGTCGCCCAGGCCAGGGGACCTCAAGGTTCGCGCGCTACGGTGACGAGCCGCACGGACTCGATCTCTCCGGTCGCGCGCAGCAGCTCGGCGCGCGCGGTGTGAACCGCGAGCAGGCTGTCGTAGTAGCCCTTCTTGGCCTGCATGTGCGCCGCGACGCCCTCGAGCAGATCCTTCGTCTCTCCAGTGCCACTCGAATAGGCCGCGCCCGCGAAGATCATCCACTTGCGGGTCGCGACGCTGCCTTTCTGCGAGAGCTCGAGCATGCGCCGGGCTTGCATCTCGTCCTCGCGGGCCTTGCGCACCTCGAGCGGGATGCCGGTCGTCGCCAGCTTCTCGAGCCCGGCGACCTGCTCGCCCATCGCGCGGGCCCCGTCGCCCTTGGCCTTGGCGAGCGCGGGGTCGAGGTCGAACTGCAGCGCGAGCGCGACCCCGCCGAACAGGTCGTTGTACGGATCGACGTGGTACGGGTTGTTCGTGTCGTCGCGGGTCGGGGTCCAGCTCGCCTGGAACTGCCCGGCGATGGCCACCACCGGGAAGTTCGCCCGGCGCTCGGCCTTCTCGAGCGCGAGCGCGGCCTGCTTGCCGTGCTTGATCTGAGCGAATTCGGGCCGCTTCTCCAGGGCGATCCTCAGCAGCGCGTCCAGCTCCGGCGGCTCGTCTCCGGCGCCGGGCAGCGAGTCGTCGGCGAGCAGCAGCGGCGCCGCCTCTGCGGCGCCCATCGTGTGCTTGAGCGCCGCCAGCGCGAGTCCCTCTCCCACCTCGGCCTGAATCAGGTACTTGTCGAGCTCGCTCGAGGCGTAGGTGAGCTTCATCAAGTCGACGTTGGTCACCTTGCCCGAAGCGGTCTCGTAGAGCGCGCTCGCCTTCTCGAGCGCCGAGTCGAGCATCTTGCGCGCCGCGTTCAGGCCGGGGCGCAGGCTCTTCGCGTAGAGGTGCAGGTAGTAGAACTTGCGCGCCTCGAGCGCGACCGCGTTGCGCGCCGCGGCAAGGCGCGCCTGCTCGACCGCGAGCCGCTCCTGCGCCGCCTTCTCCCCGGCCGCGGCCCGTCCGAAGGTGTAGACCGGCTGCGCGAGGAGGGCCTCGAGCCTCAGGTACGGACCCCAGTCGCCCGGCGACCTCCAGCGGCGCTCGACCTCGGTGGTGAGGGCGTTGCCCCGCACCGTGAACATCGGCGCGGCGAAGGCGATGGCCGACAGCTTCGGGTAGAAGATCGACTCGACCTCGGCCAGCCGCGCCTTCCACTCGGCGACCTTGGCCTCGGCCTCCATCACCTGGCCGCTGTCGCGGATGGCCATCGCCACGCAGTCGTCGACGGTGAGCGGCCGGGCCTCGACGGCAGGCGGGGGCGCGGCCGCCGTGAGGGCGAGTGCGAGCAGCGAGGCGTGCATCACTTCTTGTCCTTGTTCCCGGAGAGCTCGGCGTACTTCTCCTCGATAGCCTTGATCAGGCCGTCGGGGCCGCTCTTGTCGACGATGCGGGAGAACTGGTTCTGGTAGTCGCGCACCAGCGAGTCGCCGTCGAAGAGCACGTCGACCACCTTCAGGCCCTTGGGCCCCTGGCGCCAGTGCAGCTCGATGACCGTCTCCAGGTCCTCGGCGGGCAGGAAGGCCTTGATCGGCGCGGCCCACACCTCGCCCTTCTGCTTTGGCTTCTCGAAGGTGAGCTTCGCCTCGCGGAAGAAGTCGCCCGAGTTCGGGTAGGCCATCAACTGCACGACCTGCCAGAACCTGCTCTTGAAGCGCGTGAGCTGCTCGGGGCTGAACTTGTCGGCGCGCGGCTGGATGCTCACCGAGGTGAAGTGCTCGGCGTCCAGTAGCGCGTCGAGCTCGGCGAAGGCCTTGGTGTTCGACTCGCGGTCGGCCTTGGAGAGCTTGCCGTCGTCGGGCTTGGCCTTCATGAAAGCGGCGACGATCGCCTTGGTCTTCGCCGCGGCGTCGGGTTCGGCGGCCTGGGCGGCCAAAGGAGCGAGCAGCAGCGCTGCCGCGAGCAGGTGTCGAAGTGCCATGGTCGTCCTCCTCGATTCAACGGGCCATCTGCGGCCCTGGGGCCGTTACGGGGGGGTCGTCGGCGCGGGCGCTTCAGGGCGCGCGCGCCTGCGGATGAGCAGCAGGAAGGCGGGGAAGCCGAGCAGCATCACCACCAGGTTGAGCGAGAAGCCGAGGATGGTCAGCGTCCCCAGCGAGCGCAGGCCCGGGTGGTCGGCCAGCAGAAGGGCGCCGAAGCCGACCGCGCTGGTGAGCAGGCCGCCGCAGATGGCCCGTCCGGTCTCGGAGAAGACCGACTCGAACGGCCGGCCATCGCCGAGCCGGGAGACGAGGTGGACGCCCGCATCGACCGTGGTGCCGATGAGCACCGGGATGGCGACGATGTTCAGGAAGTTGAACTCGAGCCCGGAGACGGTCATGAACCCGACCAGCCCGAGGATGGAGACCACCGTCGGGCCCAGGCAGAGAGCGGACTGCCTGAGGCTGCCCAGCGTCGCCCACATCGCCAAGAGCACCAGGACCACCGCGGCGACCAGGACCGGCCCCGACTCCCGGGTCACCATGTCGATGATGTCTGCGAGGATCAGCGCCTCGCCGACCGCCGAAACGGTCCGGCCCTCCGAAAGCTTCAGGCCGCGCACCTCTTCGGCGAGCGAGCGCACCTTGGTTCCGTCGCTCAGGCTGATGCCGGGGAAGATGAGCACGAAGCCGCCCTGGCCGGCCAGCCCCTCGAACTGGCGCCGGATGGTCTTGGGGATGTCGTCGCGGGTGAACGGCTCGGCCGCCACCATCGCGGCCAAATCGTCGAAGCCTGGCCGGGTCTGCTCGTCGAGCCCCTCGCGGTTGACCCGGTCGAGGGTCTTCTTGATCCGCGCGAGCACCTCTTTTTTCTCCGCCTGCTGCGTGGGGACCAGGTCGTCGAGCGCAGCGGCGAAGTCGACCGTCGAGGCCTCGCCGAGCGCCTTCTTGCGGTCGGTGATCTGCGCGACCAGGGCGCGCTCGTCCTCCGAGGAGTCGGTGAAGATGACCACCGGGGTCTGCGAGTAGCCGAGCAGCTTGTTGACCTTGCGGTCGAGCTGGAACGAGGGCAGGTCGCTGTCCTCGAGCGTGCCCAGGTCGTAGTTGAAGCGCGCGAAGGGCACTCGCAGCGCGAGCAGCACGAGCAGGCCTCCGACGATGGCGGCGATGAGGCCGGTGCGCCGCGGCAGCAGCAGGGCAAAGCTTGAGCGCTTGCCGGCCACCTCGTCGCGCGCCTTCACGCTCCAGCCGAAGCGGGTCGCGAGGCCGATGATCGAAGGGAAGACGGCGATGTAGGCGGCCACCACGATGAGCATGCCGACCGCGGCGATCACCCCGAACTCGCGGAAAGCGCGGAACTCGGAGATGGCCAGGCTGGAGAAGGTGAGCGCGGCGACCAGCGAGGAGACGAGCGCCGAGCTGCCGCTGCGCATGAAGGCCTCGCGGATCGCCTCCTCCGAGTCCATCCCTCCGGCCCTCAGGCCCGAGTATCGGCCGAGCAGGTGGATGCCATGCTCGGTCCCCAGGCCGCCGAGGATGGCGCCGAGAAAGGCGGTCAGCAGGTTGACCGAGCCGTAGGCGAGCGCGACGAAGCCGTAGGTCCAGGCCAGGCCCACGCTGACCGGCCCGATGATCAACCCCATGCCGATCAGGCTGCGGAAGTGGAAGGCGAGGTAGAGCAGCATCAGGACCAGGGCGACCGAGGAGGACCAGGCGACGTCCGAGGCGATCTGGCCCTGCTGGTCGAGCTTCTTCTTGTAGCTGCCGGTCAGGGCGATCTTCAGGCCCGGATAGGCCGACAGGTCCTGCTCGCCGAGCAGGCGCTCGACACGGTCGACGAGCTGCTTGGCGTGGTCGAGGTCGGCCGAGGTGCCGACCGGCTTGGCGAGCAGCACCACGAGCCGCTGCTCGGGGTCGAGGTAGTAGCGCTCGCCCTCGCCGCCGAGCCGCTGCATCGAGCTGCCCGCGTACTTCGCCTCGAGATCCGAGACGTCGAGCGAGGGGGCGGGCTCGTCGTCGAGCTTGATGAACAGCGGGTTGCGCTGGCGGCGCTCCCACCTCTCGCGCTCGCGGATGCGGCGGGCGACCTCCTGCAAATCGTCGAGCTCGAGGTAGTAGAGGGCCCTGTCGCGGAAGAAGTCGGTCTCGCGGCGGTAATCGACGAAGCGGATGCCCTCGAGCGCCTCGAGCTTGGCGGCCGCGTCGTCGGCGAAGCGGCGCAGCACCTCGGGCTCGGCCTCGGTGCCGACGACGACGACATAGCCCATGCCGCCGAACCGCTCGCGCAGCCCGTCGAGGTCGCGCACGCTCTGGAACGAGCGGGGCAGCAGCTCGGTCAGGTCGGCGTTGAGCGACAGGCGGCCCGAGAGCCACACGCCGCAGGCGGTCAGCAGGCCGGCGAGCGCCAGCGCGACCAGCGGGTTTCGGTGAGCGCGGGCAGCCGCAGCTCCAACCCCGCGCTCCAGATGCTTCATCCACTTCGGTTCGGACACAGGCGCTATTCCTCGAGGAGCGAGACTTCCAAGATGCCTGGGACGGGCGCGCGCCCCTTCACTACGAGCTTGGCTCTAAGGGTGTAGGTGACGGGCGAGCCGACGACGGGCGCGACGAGCCAGCCGAGAGCGCCGAGCTCTTCGACCGGAGCGTAGCGATAGAGCTGCGAGATCGACACGATCTCACCCTCGAGCCCGCCGGCGAGCGAGGCGCTCCACTGCGATTGCTTCTTCTTTCCCGCCCGCTTGACGGCAAAGCGCTCGAACGAGAGGGGCTCGGTCCCCTCGAACCAAATCCAGGCGGGCCCGAAGCCGCCCGAGAGGCTCTCGCGGGCCAGCAGCAGGACGCGCTCGGAGCCGCGCAGCCCGCGAAACCGCAGCCAGCGGCGCGCCAGCTTGCCCGCCGCCACGTTGCCGCGCGAGTGGTCGGCGTAGCCGCCGCCGGCGAGCTCGAGCGGCTCTTGCCCGGGCAGCGCGATTCGCGCGCTCACCCGAGAGAAGGGCGCGAGCAACCAGGTGCGGTGCTCACGCTTGCGCACGGCGACAGTGTGCGAGGGAGGCGAGACGGGCGCGGCCTGGGGCGGGTAGCGCAGGCGCACCTCTGCCTTTCCGAGCTTGGTGCGCACCTCGAGCCCCTCGCCCGCCTCGGCCCAGCAGGGGCCGATCTCGAGCCGCTCCTTCGCTTCGCCGGCGGTGTGGCGCCACTCGGCGGCGCCGAACCTCTCGCCTGCGGTCCAGGGCTTCTTGCCCGCTCTGACGACGAGGGCGCGGCAGGCACCGGTGCGCGAGCCGGGGCCGAGGTTGGTCACCGCGAGCTGGAGCTGCACGTAGGTGCCGTCGTCGAGGTCGGCGATGAAGGTGAAGCTCTCCGCGTACTCGTCCTGCTCGAGTACCGCCGGCTCGAGGACGGGCGCCGCGCCGAGGACGATGGGCAGCAGGGCGCTGAGGGCAAGGAGGGACAAAGGGCGAGCCTGCGACTCCAGAGGATGGGGGGGGGTTCCAAAGCGCCCGGCTGCGAAGACTGGCAGCCTGGCGAATCGGCTAGACGGCGTGGCCTTTCTCAAGCTCGTCGTCGAAGACGTAGGAGTTGTGCAGCGGGTAGTTCCAGAGCAGGAAGACCGCCGTGCGCACGAGCCACCACGAGACCTGGTAGCCGATGAAGGGCAGCAGCGCAAAGACCGCGACCCCGCCGGAGTTGAGCAGCATGCTCGAGACGCTCACCACCAGGTAGCGGCCGATCTGCGGCAGCGTCGGCGAGGAGCTGCGGAAGGTGACGACGCGGTTGAGGCTGAAGTTGACGAAGGCGCCGACCGCGCAGCCTCCGGCGGTCGCGAGCGCCGGGTTGGCCCCGGTCTTCTCGACCAGCAGCAGCACGGTGAGGAAGTCGACCCCGGTGGCGACCATCGCGGCGACGATGTTGAGGCTCAGCTTCTCGGCGAGCCTGGGGCGGCGCCGGGCGGGCGCCTCTTCGCCGCTCGCCCCGGCGGCGGCCCGGGCGGCCTCGCGCAGCCGGCGCACCACGCTGATCAGCCGTCCGGCGGCGGTGTAGTTGCTGGTGACCGCGAGCATGCAGAGGCTGGCGACCGCGAGCCAGTGCATCGGGTGCGGGTTGGCGGGGAACCAGAGGGCCTCGATGACCGGACTGAGCGCACAGCCCGCCCCGAGGTAAAGGACGCGGTCGACCCGCTGGGCGAGCCCGTCCTTGACCGAGACGCCGAGCGCCTCGCCGCGCGCACGTACGTAAGGGACGAGCGAGCCGCCCACCAGGGCGAGCAGCACCGGCAGCAGCACCCATTCTCCGCGGTAGTACCAGGCCAGGCCGACGAGGATCGCCGAGTCGGTGTAGCGATCGAGCGTCGAGTCGATGGCCGCGCCCCAGGGGGTCGCCAGCCCCCGGGCGCGCGCGACCCGCCCGTCGAGCGTGTCGCAGATGCCCGAGAAGATGAAGAGCCAGCCGGCCAGCGAGAAGCGCCCGGCGGCCGCGGCGATGCCCGAGCCGAGGCCGAGCAGCGCCGAGAGCGTGGTCAGCGCGGTCGGCGGGATGCCCGAGCGCAGCACGAGCGTCCAGAGCGGGTGGATGACCCAGAAGAAGTAATGGCGCAAGAACTCGCCGGTCAGCAGGCTGTCGCCGCGCTGGACGGTCTCCGGATCGCGGGGCACGCCCTTGACCGCACAGCGCACGAGGAAGGCGAGGAAGCCGAGGACGAAGTAGGCCGTGATGAGAAGCGCCGGCGCGAGGGCCGACCAGACCCGCGTGTTCGGCGTCATCTCGCCGGTGACTATCCCGATGACCTGTTCCATCGACTCCTCCCCGGTTTGGCGGGGGCACGGGCCGGCGGCCGCAAAGGCCGCCGGCCCGTGGTGAGGCCTATCTCTCGGCTACCCGGCGATAGGCAGATCGTCGCCGTAGTACTCGAGGCCCAGGTGCGTGATCGGCGCCTCTCCGGCGGCCACCCGCAGGGTGTTCTTCAGCTTGGTGAGCTGGATGAACAGGTCGTGCTCGGGGTAGAGGCCCGGGGCCGCCATCGGGCACTTGAAGTAGAACGAGAGCCACTCCTGGATGCCGCGCCACTCGTTGCGGGCGGCCATGTCCATGAACAGCGCGAGGTCCAGGCACAGCGGCGCGGCCAGGATGGAGTCGCGGCACAGGAAGTTCACCTTGATCTGCATCGGGTAACCGAGCCACCCGGTGATGTCGATGTTGTCCCAGCCTTCCTTCTCGTCGCCGCGCGGCGGGTAGTAGTGGATCGCCACCTTGTGGCTGATGTTGCCGTAGAGCTCGGGGTACTGGTCCTTCTGCAGGATGGTGTCGAGCACCCCGACCTTGGTGATCTCCTTCGACTTGAAGGCGGCCGGGTCGTCGAGCACCTCGCCGTCGCGGTTGCCGAGGATGTTGGTGCTGAACCAGCCGCGCACCCCGAGCAGGCGGGCCTTGAAGGCGGGGGCGAGCACCGTCTTCATCATCGTCTGGCCGCTCTTGAGGTCCTTGCCGGCGATGGGCAGGCAGCGCTCGCGGGCCAGCTCCTGGAAGGCGGGCAGGTCGACCGAGAGGTTCGGGGTGCCGTTGGCGAAGGGCACCCCCTCGAGCAGCGCCGCATAGGCGTAGAGCATCGTCGGGCTGATGCCCGGGGCGTTGGCCTCGACGGCCTTCTGGAAGGCGGCCAGGGAGCTGGTCGCCTCGCTCTTCTCGCCGTGGAAGGTCTCGGTGGAGGCGGTGAAGAGCATCACCGCGCGCGTGGCGTTCAGGTCGCGCTTGTAGTCGCGGATATCCTGGCGCAGCGCCTCGACCTTCTCCGCGTGCGTCTTGGCCGGGCAGACGTTCTTCGCCTCGAGGCGGCGCACGAACTCGGGGTCGTGGACCGCGGGCTTGGCTTTGACGCTGCGCAGCAGCTCGCCCGCGCCGGCGACGTGCTCGCGCGTGAGCACGCCCGAGCGCAGCGCGACCTGCTCGGCGTCCTCGCCGTGCACGTCCCAGCCGCCGAAGACGAGGTCGTCGATGTTGGCGAGCGGGACGAGCTCGTTGATCTTGACGGTCTTGCCGTCGGTGCGCTTGCCGATGCGCGCGGTGCCCATCTGCGTGAGCGAGCCGATGGGCGCCGAGGCGCCCTTGCGGATGAGCTCGGTGCCGGCGACGAAGGTGGTTGCCACGGCTCCCATGCCGGGCATCAGGACGGCGAGCTTCCCTTCCGGTTTGGACTTCTGCATCTGATCTGCTCCGTGACCGCCGAGGCGGCGAAACGAGAAGTAGCTGCTAGGGGGTCGCCTGGCCGTGGTCCGATGTGGGCGAGGGGGAGGCAATCCGCCTGGCGAAAGCTAGCGAGCATTTACTTGCTGACAACCAAGCTGGTCAACAACCGCGTTGAATCGCGCGGGCTATCGGGTGGCGCGCGCCTTGGCGCGATGGGCGTTGGGCTTGAGCATTTCTCGTGCCGGAAAACCAAGCCCTCGATCATAAGGGGGGGATGCGGCCGAAACGTACGGCTTTCCGACAATCGGTTCGGAAGTCCGACGCCGGTGTCAGGCTCGCCGAGCAGCGCAGGCTCGGGTCGCCCGAGAGCGCGCTGCCCTCCGGAATCGAGTCCGGAGGGTGGAGGCACTTGGGAACCGCCCGCCGCTCGCCCGGGGCCTCAAGAGGTGTCGCGAAGCCTCGGTGATTTCTGCCCGCCGCCCCGGCTCACCCCCGAGCGCCGCCTTTCGAGGATGCGAGGCAGGCGCAGTCAGGGAGCTCGACTTCGGCCTGCCCCGAGCCTGCCGA
>DHSB01000079.1:29875-30092 GCA_002408385.1 Myxococcales bacterium UBA5297 | reverse complement strand
GCCGAGGGGCTCGGGCTGAGCGGCTGTCGCTCGAAGGTTTCTTCGACTCGTCTCCAGGCACCGGTCCCCAGCCTCGAGGACAAACCGCCGTGCGCGGATGAGCCTCGCCGCTCCCCACGCGTGGCCTTCTGGTCGCGCCCCATGCGGCCGACCTATCGCCTGTTCTCGCCGGCACAGGCCGCGAGGGCTGAAGGGGCGTCGAAGAATCGTTCGAGCG
>DHSB01000079.1:0-29736 GCA_002408385.1 Myxococcales bacterium UBA5297 | reverse complement strand
TTCGAGCGATCACCGGTCAGCCCGAGCGTAGGCCGAGCTTGCGAGGCCGAAGCCAAGGGCCCCGACTCCGCCTCCCTCGTTTCCTCGGGAGGCTACGCTCGGGCCTCTCGACTTCGCTCGAGGTGAGCGGAGGGGGCGGGCCGGCTCGAAGAGATTTCGCGACACCTCTTGACTGCGAAGCGGGGTGTCGCGAACGAAAAGCACAAGTTTTCCGCCCACATCTATCGCGTTTCGAGCAATAATCCCCGACCCCGTGGCGTTGGGATCATTGTGCGGTCAAACCGCATGGCGCCGCGGTCGCCCGTAGCGCGGCCTTTCAAGCCGCCGTCCCTCTCTCGAAGCTCATGCCCGACATCGAAGACCCCAAGAAGACTCTAGATTCCCGCGGCGGGGAGACGCTCGCTGCCGGCGGCAACGGCGCCAGCGGCAACCAGACGCCTCCCCCGGGGCAGAACGTGCTGCCGGTCGCCATCGAAGACGAGATGCGCAAGTCGTATCTCGACTACTCGATGAGCGTGATCATCGGGCGCGCCCTGCCCGATGTGCGCGACGGCCTCAAGCCGGTACACCGGCGCGTGCTGTTCGCGATGCACGACCTGGGCAACTACCACAACAAGCCGTACAAGAAGTCGGCCCGCATCGTCGGCGACGTCATCGGCAAGTACCACCCGCACGGCGACCAGGCGGTCTACGACACGCTGGTGCGCATGGCGCAGGACTTCACGATGCGCCACCCGCTCGTCGACGGGCAGGGCAACTTCGGCTCCATCGACGGCGACCCTCCCGCGGCGATGCGCTACACCGAGTCGCGCCTGACGCGGCTCTCCGAGGAGATGCTCGCCGACATCGAGAAGGAGACCGTCGACCTCGGCCCGAACTACGACGACTCGCTCCTCGAGCCGTTGGTGATGCCCAACCGCTTCCCGAACCTGCTCGTCAACGGCTCCTCGGGCATCGCGGTCGGCATGGCCACCAACATCCCGCCCCACAACATGGGCGAGACCATCGACGCGGCCATCCACCTCATCGACAACCCCAAAGCGACCATCCCCGAGCTGATGGGGATCATGCCCGGCCCCGACTTCCCGACCGCCGGCTTCATCTGCGGCCGCAAGGGCATCTACGACGCGTTCACCACCGGCCGCGGGCACCTCAAGGTGCGCGCCAAGGCCGAGATCGAGGTCGACCCGAAGACCGAGCGCGAGACGATCATCGTCACCGAGCTGCCCTACCAGGTGAACAAGGCCAAGCTCATCGAGAGCATCGCCCACCTGCACCGCGACAAGGTCGTCGAGGGCATCACCGGCCTGCGCGACGAATCGGACCGCACGGGCATGCGCATCGTCATCGAGGTCTCGCGCAACGCGATGGGCCAGGTGGTCCTCAACAACCTGTTCGCCCACACCGACCTGCAGACGACCTTCGGCGTGATCATGCTGGCCATCGACGGCGGCCAGCCGCGGGTGCTCACCGTCAAGGAGATGCTCGAGCGCTTCATCGGGCACCGCCGCGACGTGGTCACCCGGCGCAGCCGCTTCGAATTGAAGAAGGCGCTCGCCCGCCAGCACATCGTCGAGGGCCTGCTCGTCGCCCAGGACTTCATCGACCACGTCATTTCGCTCATCCGCAAGTCGAAGGACCCCGAGGAGGCCGCCTGGGGCCTGCAGCGGGTGCTCTGCGACGAGCTGTACGAGCGCGACGCGTTCAAGGACCTGCCGCGCATCGACCTGTCGACCGCCCAGTCGCGCATGGCCGCGCTGGTCGCGCGCCTGCACGGCGATGAGCCGATCTACAAGGGCCTGACCCGCACCTACCCGGGCACCGGTTTTTCGCCGGAGCAGGCCAAGGCCATCCTCGAGATGCGCCTGCAGCGCCTGACCGGTCTCGAGCGCGAGGCCTTGGTCAAGGAGCTGCTCGAGCTGACCCGGGAGATCGCCCGGCTCGAGGACATCCTGGCGCACGAGCAGGTGCTGCTCGAGGTGATCAAGACCGAGCTGCGCGAGGTGCGCGAGAAGTACGCCGACGAGCGGCGCACCCAGATCGTCGAGGAGGCCAGCGATCTCTCGATCGAGGACCTGATCGCCGAGGAGGACGTGGTCGTCACGCTCTCGCACGCCGGCTACGTGAAGCGAAACCCCGTCTCCGACTACCGCGCTCAGAAGCGCGGCGGGCGCGGCAAGACCGGGGCGACGACCAAGGAAGACGACTTCGTCGAGCAGGTCTTCGTGGCCTCGACCCACGACTACGTGCTCGTCTTCTCGACCCGCGGCCGGCTCTACTGGCTCAAGGTCCACGAGATCCCGGCCGGCGGGCGCACCGCGCGCGGCAAGGCCATCGTCAACCTGGTCCAGTTCGCCCAGGACGAGAAGCTCGCCGCGGTGCTCTCGGTGCGCAGCTTCGAGCCCGGGCGCTTCGTCGCCTTCGTCACTCGCAAGGGCATCGTCAAGCGCACCGAGCTCGAGCAGTACTCCAACCCGCGCCCCTCGGGGATCATCGCCCTGGGCATCGAGGAGGGCGACGCGCTCGTCTCGGCCAAGCTGACCGACGGCAACCAGCAGCTCTTCCTGGTCACCAAGAACGGGGTCGCCATCCGCTTCGAGGAGGGCCGGGTGCGCTCGATGGGCCGCGCGGCCCACGGCGTCAAGGGCATCACCCTCGAGGAGAACGACGAGGTGGTCGGCGCCGAGGTGATCGAGCCGGGCAAGACCATCCTGACCATCACCGAGAACGGCTACGGCAAGCGCACCGAGGAGACCGAGTACCGGACCCAGAACCGCGGCGGCAAGGGCATCTTCGCCATCAAGACCAGCGACAGGAACGGTTCGGTCGTCGGCGTGCTGCAGGCGCAGGACGGCGACGAGATCGTCATCATCACCAACCGCGGCATGCTCATCCGCACCCGCGTCAGCGAGATCTCGGTCATCGGCCGCAACACCCAGGGCGTTCGCCTAATTACGCTGGAGAGCGACGAGGAGAAGGTCTCGAGCATCGCCAAGCTGCCCGAGGACGTCGCTGGCGAGAGCGCCGAGAGCGCCGAGAGCGCCGAGAGCGCCGAGAGCGCCGAGAGTGCCGCGAGCGCCGAGAGCGCCGAGAGCGCCGAGAGCGCCGAGAGCGCCGAGAGTGCCGCGAGTGCCGAGAGTGCCGAGAGTGCCGAGAGTGCCGAGAGTGCCGAGGCGCCAGCGGGCGAAGGCGATGGCGCCACCGGCGCGGAGGACGTCGCGGCCGGCGTCGACGAAGGCCCCGACGGCGAAGGCCCGACCGAGTCGTAACCAGGTCGTCAAGACGGCTCGATACCCGAGCGCCGCGGTCGATTCCGACCGCGGTGCCCTCCGGAGGGGCACCCACCGAAGGAGGCGCAACATCAGCGAGCCCGGTAGGGAGCGGCGCGGACCGGCGCGGCGGCGATGGCGATGGCTCGGGATGGCGGCCGGCACACACCAGAGGGCGTATCCAGCCGATTTGCGAGCGACCACGAACACTCCATTTGGGGTGTTTCACTGGTCTGCGGAGCGGTCGAAACGCTCCAAATGAGGTGTCGGAGTGCCCTTTGCCGATCTCGGGATCGATCAGGTCGCTCTCGACATCGAGGTCGCCGATCTCGGGATCGATCAGGTCGCTCTCGACATCGAGGTCGCCGATCTCGGGATCGACCAGGTCGATCTCGACATCGTGGTCGCCGATCTCGAGGCCATTGGTCGACCGACCGGGCGGATAGCCAGCGCCAAGACGGGCACCCGGTGTGCCGTCGGCTCTTTCGTCCAGATTCGCGATTCGGCTGGCCGATGGCGCCTTGCTGGCTTCCGGCGCCCGCGGGTGGTTGGCCAGCCGCTCGTCTCAGGCGCTCTGGTCCCCCGAACCGTCGGTCGTTCGCGCCTCGACAGAGGCCCTTCTCGGATGGCTCGGTTCGGAGAGAGAAGAGAAGGCCGCGGTCAGCTACGACCGCGGCCTGGTTTGCTGAGCTGTCTCGCTCGCGTCAATGCCCGGAGACGCGGTTGAGCTCCTCGAACCCCGGCAGGCTCGAGAGGTCGGGGACGACGACGATCTCGATGCGGCGGTTGGCTGCGCGGCCCTCGGAAGTGTCGTTGGGCAGGGCGGGCTTGCTGTCGCCGTAGCTGGCCGCGCTGATGCGCTCGATGGGCATGCCCGCGTCGACCATGGTCTTGAGGACGGTGACCGCGCGCGCCGAAGCGAGCTCCCAGTTCGACGGGTATTGCGCGGTGGAGATGGGCACGTTGTCGGTGTGGCCCTCGATCTGGAACTTGCGGTCGGGGATCTCGGCCAGAAGCTGCGCGACCTCGGCGATGGAGGCCCTGCCGTCCTTCGAGAGGTTGGCCGAGCCGGAGGCGAAGAGCACGTCGGAGGCGAGCTCGACGACCATGCGGCCGTCGGCCATCTTCACCCTCAGCTTGCCCGCGTCGATGAGCGACTTGAAGCGGCCCAGCAGGCTCTTGAATTCGGCGATGCGCGCGTCGGCCTCGGCCTTGCGCCGCGCCAGGTCGGCGAGCGCCGACTTCATCTCCTCGATAGAGGCCTGCAGCCGCGAGGTGTCGCTGAGCATCGCCGACTTCTCGGCCTCGAGCGCCTCGCGTGTCTTGATGGCCCGCTCGAGCTCGGCCTGGAGGTTCTTGATCTGGTTGCCCAGCTCGCGCGAGGTCGCCTTCTCCTTGTCGAGGGAGGATTTCTCATTGTCCAAGGCTGCCTTGAGGTCGGCATTCTCGGACTCGCGCTGCTGCAGCGTCGCCCGGGTGTTGTCGAAGTCCTTTTGCAAAGCATCGTAGGTGCTCTGCATGACGCAACCGTTCAGCAGAAGTGCGGCAGACAGCAGGCTCAGGCGCGACATCATTTCTCCTTGGAGGATCGGGGTTGGCGGCACGGCGAGAGGCGGGAGGCGCGTTCGCACGCGGCCGCGCTAGTATGCCGCGTTCGCGCGGGGGGATCACGGTCCTGACCTTCAGGAGGAAGCCGATGAAGAGCCACACCCGCTACCTGACCTTCAACACCCGCAAGCGCCGTGAGCTTGCTCGGATAACGGACGAGGTGGCGAGCGTCGTCGAAGAGAGCGGCATCGAGGAGGGGATGGTGCTGGTGAGCGCGATGCACATCACCGCGGGCGTCTTCATCAATGACGACGAGCCGGGGCTGCACGCCGACATCGAGGACTGGCTCCAGAAGCTGGCGCCGGGGCCGGCCGCCGACGACAGCCGGTCGGGGCCCGACTACCGCCACCATCGCTCCGGCGAGGACAACGGCGACGCGCACCTGAAGAACCTGCTCATCGGGCACCAGGTCATCGTGCCGATAACCAAGGGCAGGCTCGACGTAGGTCCGTGGCAGCAGGTCTTCTACTACGAGTTCGACGGGCGCCGGCCCAAGCGGCTGGTCATCAAGGCGATGGGCGAGTAGGAGCGCGCCGCTTCGGCGGCTCGGCCTCCGGGCGCGCTCTTGCCGCCAGCGGCACGACAGAGGGTCTTGACGGAAGGGCCGGGCGCGCCGTCGACCCGGCGCAGGGCCGCACCTCGGTGAGAAAGGCGCGGCGCGACCGGCTACAGCGCGCCCTTGCCCCTGGTGCCCTGGGAGACCTGGCCCTTGTGCGACTTGCCCGAGGTGGTGCGCGGGCGCTTGAGCGTCTCGAGCAGGCCGGCGCTCTCCTTGAGGCGCAGGATGCGCAGCACGCTCGCGTCGACCCGCGCCAACAGCTCCGGGCGCTGCTCGACGAGCTCTCTCATCAGGCGCCGCAGGTCGATGGCCTTCTCCCAGTCGACCGGCGCGGTGGTGAGCAAAAAGTCGTTGCCGGCGAGGAAGGCCCGGCGCACGACCTCCTCCTGGTCGCCCCCGGTGGCGTTGCCGAGAGTCTTGACGGCCAGGTCGTCGGTCATGGTGACCCAGCCGTTGCCGTTGCGGTGGGCCATCGCCACGAGGTTCGGGGACAAGATGGCGGGCATCGCCCCGTGGACCGAGAAGCCGACGTTGGTGAGCATCACGCCGCCGAGGTGGTTGCCCACGTCGAAGAACGCCTTGGCGTGCTGCTCGATGAGCTCGGCGGAGCGGTCGGTGACGACCAGGTTGTAGTCGGAGTTCTCCGCAAGCTCGCCGTAACCAGGGAAGTGCTTGCCGATGGGGACGACGCCCTCGGCGCGCTGGCCGCGCGCGTAGGCGGCGCCGAGCCGCGCGACCCGGGCCGGGTCGTCGCCCATCGAGCGCTCGGACTCGAACATCAGCCCGCTGCCGGCCAGGTCGAGCACCGGGCCGAGGTTGCAGTTGAGGCCGAGCGCCCGCATCTCGCGTCCGACCTTGCGGCCCCAGGCCTCGACCTCCGCCTCGGTCATCTTCCCGAGGGCCTGGCCCGAGGGGGCCGACTTGAGCCCGGGGACAAACTGCAGGCGGTTGAGCTTGCCGCCCTCCATGTCGACCGCGACGAGCAGCGGGACGCGCGAGCGCTTCTGCAGGTCGGCGACCCTCTCGCGGATGGTCTTCGCGTTCTTGAGCAGCGGGCCGAGGATGATGACCGCCCCGACGGTCACCGGCGCCTCCTTGTCGAGAGGCGGGTAGCTCATGATCATCTGCGCGAGCTTCTCCTCGAGGCTCATCGAGGCGCACAGGCGCGCGGGGAAGTCGTCGGGCTTCTCGGTGGCGAGCTGGGCGCAGGTCTGACCGACGGCGCGCACCGGGTCGGCGGTCGCGAACGCCGGCGAGGCGAGCGCTGCGGCCAGGAGCCACACTGTTGCTGATTCAACGCTGGGGAGTCTCACGGCCCTAGGGATCGCCGAAATCCCGAGCGGTCGCAAGCTTGGGGCTCGACCCGGCGCCGAACCCCTTGGAAAAACTGCGATCGCCAAGCGCCCGTTGCGCGCGCTCTCGTGAGCGCGGGTGCGCGCCGGCCGCCCACCCCGGTGGATGGCGCTGGCCGGGCAAGCCGTCGTCCCGGGTGCGCCGCGCGCCGGGCGGGCGCGGGGAACGAAGCTTCTTCTCGACTGTTTCGCGCCCTACAATCGCCGGACGATGAACATCTTCTCGGACATCGCGCAGCTCGCCGCGCAGGGGCTCTCCTTGGTCATCGCCACCGTGGTCGACGCCCGCGGCTCGTCGCCGCAGAAGCCAGGGGCGCGCATCGTCGTCCTCGCCGACGGCTCGCTCCGCGGAACGGTGGGGGGCGGCGCGATAGAGCGACAGGTCGTCGAGGCCGCGCGGGCGCTGCTCGCCGACCCCGAGGCGACGACGCGCCTGCTCGAGACGAGCCTGGGCAAGGACCTGGGCATGAGCTGCGGCGGGACGATGACCGTCTTCCTCGAGAAGCTCGTCGCGGCCGAGCGCTTGCTCGTCTTCGGCGCCGGGCACGTGGGAAAGGCGCTCGCCTCCTTCGCCCGCCAGGTCGGCTTCCTGGTCACCGTCGCCGATGCCCGGGAGGCGCTGCTGACCGAGGAGCGGTTCCCCAGCGTCGAGCGGCGGGTCCAAGACCCGCGCGAGGCGGCCCGAAGCCTGCCTGCCGACGAGCGCTGCTACGCCTGCGTGATGACGCATGACCATGGGCTCGATCAGGAGCTCGTCGAGCTGCTCGCGCCTCGTCCGTTGCGCTACCTCGGGGTCATCGGCAGCCGCCGAAAGGCCGAGCGCTGCCGCTCGCAGATGGAGGCCAAGGGCTTTGGCCCCGAAGTCGTCGCCCGGGTGCGCAGCCCGATGGGAATCAACATCGGCGGGCAGGCGCCCGAGGAGATCGCGCTCTCCATCGCCGCCGAGCTCGTCGCGGTGCGCAACGGCATCCCCTGCGAGGCGCTCCCGCAGGCGAAGCTGCGCGCCCAGGTCGCCTGAGCATGGCGGCGAACCCGACGAGCGCGGGCGGGGGGCTGAGAGTCGGGGTGCTCCTCGCCGCGGGGGCCTCTTCGCGCATGGGTCGGCCCAAGGCGCTGCTGCACGACGAGCGCGGGGTGACCTTCGTTTCGCGGCTGACCGGCACGCTGCTCGCCGGGGGCTGCGACGTGCTGATCGTGGTGGCGGGCAAGCACGTTGGCGAGATCGCCGCGAAGCTGCCGGACAAGGCGCTGCTCACCTTCAATCCCGACTGGGAGCAGGGCCAGCTCTCGAGCGCGAAGGTGGGGCTTCGCGCGGCGCTGCGGCTCGAGCCCGCGCGCATCGTGCTCCACCTCGTCGACCAGCCCCTCATCCTCCGCACCGACGTTCGTCGGGTGCTCGATGCCGGAGGCGACGTGGCGGTGGCCGGCTGGAACGGTGAGCCGGGCCACCCGATTGCCCTGAGCCCGAAGGCCGCCCAGGCGATCGCCGGCGATCGAGCGAGCCTGACGCTGCGCGATGCCCTCGCGCGCCACTTCCGCGTCACCAGGCAGGTCGAGGGCTCGCCCGGCTGTGTCCGCGGCGCAAACACGCCAGGCGAGCTCGAGCAGTTGCTGACCGCCGGCCGAAAGCGTTGAGCCACGCGCTGCCCGGCCGAGGCCGCAGGCGCTCAACCGGCCGAGCTGGAACCTAAGCGATCGGTCACGGCCTGGTAGGGGCGCATGGCGATGCGCCCGTCGACGAGTTGGGCAGAGGCGCGGCCGATTCGAGGGCGGGATCCCGGCGGCCGGCACGAAGCCCCGGTCCAGCGGAATCGTGCTGCCGCGCGACGAATCTCAAGGCCAGTAGTTGAGGAGGCCGAGCTTGCGCAGCCGAAGGGCCCTCGACTTCCGCCTCCCTCGTTCCTCGAAGAGGCTACGCTCGGGGTGAGCAGGTGGCGAGCCGAGGCCGGGGCGATTGCCGACACCCCTTGAGGCCCCGCTACGGGAAGGTGAAGGTCGCGGTCACCGGCTCGTGATCCGAGGCGGCGCTCACGTCGGCGCTGTGGATGAAGTAGACGCCGCACGAGAGGCTCGGGCACCACGAGGCGAGCGTCGAGTCGGGCAGCAGGTAGTCGAGCCGCTGCTTCTCGCCGCTGTAGACGTAGGTCCAGCGGTGTCGCTCGTCGGCCTGCAGGCCGATGTCCACGTAGTTGCCGTGGTCCTTCATGATCTCGATGGTCGAAGAGCCCTCGTCGGCGTTCATGTCGCCGGCGATGATCACCCGGAGGAACGGGTGCTCGGCGCGCAGCCTGTTGGCTATCTCCTTGGCGCCGTTGGCCTGCGCCTCGCGCTTGGTGTCCGCGTAGTCCTCGAGCATCGAGATGTGGTGGTTGACCAGCACCGCGACGGTGCGGCTGCCTCCGACGTCGAGCTGCACCTCGAGGCAGTCGCGCGAGAAGGTGTAGGGCCCCTGGCCTTCCGGGGTGAAGACGCGCTCGTTGACGTGCGACTGAGCCTTGACCACCGGAAAGCGCGACATGAGGGCCACGTTGATCCCGCGCGGGTCGTAGGTGCGCTCGAGCACCTGGTGCGGCAACGCGTTCGAGAGCTTCGCGTTCAGGCGCGCCAGCAGCTCTTTTTTCTCGACCTCCTGCAGCGCCAGGATGTCGGGGTTCGCAGCGCGGATGACCCGCGCCAGCCTCTCGAGCTTGGCGTCGACCTCCCGGGAGCTGAGGACCGGGTCCTGCCAGGCGTCGTTCACCTCGTCGAACAGGTCCCGGACGTTCCAGGTCATCACCTTGAAGGTGACCGGCGGGCCCAAGAAGCCCGCGTCGGGCCCGGGCTGCTCGCCGCCGTCCGGGGCGCCGCTGCCCGCGTCCGGTTCGACCTGCGTGCCGCCGTCGAGCTCGGTCTCGTCCGGAGGCGGATCGGGCTCTTCGCCAGACGGGCAGCCGAGGCCGAGCGAAAGGCTCGCCAGCAGGGCGAGCAGGGCGTGGAGGCGGTGTCTATCGAGAGAGTGCATGGCAGGTCCACGCGGGGCGGGACCGGCCGTCCCGTCCGCTTGCTGTGAGGCTCGTCCATGTTAGCCGGAGTCTGCCGGCGCGCACCTCAGACGATGCGCCGGGACGGGTCGCTCTTGAGCTCGCTGATGATGGTCGCGGTCTCCGCGGCCTGCAGCTTCAGGTGCGCGCCCATCGCGTCGAGCAGCTTCTTCTCCTGCGCGTCTATCCACCCGTCGACCAGGGCGGCGGCCACCAGGGCGCGGAACAGCAGGCGGGCCTCGTCGATGCTCTTCGGCTGGATGTCGGTCAGGTTCTCCATCGGCGTGGCGAGAAGTGCCTTGAGCTGCACCTGCTCGATCTCCCAGCGTTCTGCGCAGCTCTCCAGCAGCTTGCGCTCCTTCGAGGTCACCACGCCGTTGGCGCGCGCGGCGGCCACCATCATGGTCAGCGCCCGCCGCCGCTCCCAGGGATCGGCGATCCCGCCGAAGCTGCCGCTGAGCCCGACTCCCTCCTGCTTGGAGAGCTGGCGCTCGAGCCGAAACGCCTCGGGTGAGACCATCTCGACGAAGGCCCAGTCCTGGGAGAGCGTCGCCCCGCAGTGGTTGCAGGCGACCGCGTCCAGCTCGGTCTGGAAGGCCGCGCAGTGGTGGCACCGATCGGTGGCAAAGCCCGACTTCGGGTTGGTCTTGAGGCCCGCCCTGCGCGCGAGCTGCATCACCGTGGTGTGCACGATGCCGGTGCCCGCGCCCGAGGTGCTCCAGCGGAACAGACACCAGGCGCGGTCGTACTCGGCATCCGAGTCGACGAGGACGAGGTCGACCGAGCCGACCGCGGTCTGCGCGAGCGACTGCGTCGGCGCTCCCTCGAGGCCCAGGCCCGCCAGGCTCTGCGCGGTGCAGTGCCGGGCGAAGCGGCTCGTCTGGCCGGTCGCCTTGGCCTCGATCCACTTCCAGAAGACGAGGCTGGCGCGGTCCTCGATGATCTGGCGGTTGATGGCCGGGTCGAGCGCCTTGAGGCGCGCAAAACCGGTGACCGGCCCGCTCGCGCCCCGCATCTCGCCCTTCTGCGTGATCTCCGAGAGAACCCAGTCGTAGGTTCCGGAGTTGAGGATGGCGCCGCAGTACTCGCAGGTCATCGTCGGCGCCCGGGCGACCGGGGCTGCGCACGCCGGGCACTTGCCGTCGGTCAGCTTGCCGCCCTTGTTCCCCTTGCCCTCGGGGCTCGGGTTGGTGCGGCGCACGAAGGACCAGTACTCCGTAAAAGCCGTCTCCGGCGCTCGCGCGAGACGCTCGGCAGCCTCGGCCTCGGAGAGCTGAGCGGGCACGTCGAGGTCGCGCAGCGAGGCGCGCAGCTCGAGGTGGACCGTGTCGAGCTCGTCGTCGCTCTCGACGCTCAGCACCCGAGCGCCGAGCACGCGCACGCCCGCGGTGACGTTGCGCCGGCCGTGGCGTTGGTTGAGCGCGAGCTGGACGGTGAAGCGTTTGAGGAGGCCGTCGGACAGGTAGTGGCGAGCGACGTCGAAGTCGCCCGTAGACCAGGCCAGTTGGATTTCGAGGAAGGCCTTTTCAGCCTGGCGCAGGAAGGCTTCGGGCTGGAAGCTCGGATCGCGCGCGGTGATCTTGGCGAGCGCCGCATCGACCCGCGCGTTCCCCGCGGTGACCTTGCCTTCCCGCTGATCGCCAAGCTGTCTTATCCGGGACATGGTCCTGCGGTTGGCCCACTGCTCGGCCGTCCCCTTGACCAATCCGACGACGAGAATCACGCCGACCAGCAGCAAGAACCCGCCGCAGGCCTCGCTGCTCATCGGGATCTTCTTGCCGGAGCGCGAGCCGATCAGCCCGGAGCTTCCGCGCGAGGATGAAGACGACCGGGAGCCCCCGCCGCCGCCCCCGCCGCCGCTGAACCCCTGGCCCCCGCCCGCGCGGCCGAAGGCCGGCATCGACAGGCCCAACACCAGCAGCGCGAGCATGATGGGGAAGAGGCGGCGTGGGTGCATGACTCTCTCTCCGTCGTCCGTTCCAGAAGCTGCGAGAGGCAGAGGGCCGCGCGCCGGGTCTCAAGAAGCGGAAGGGGCGTCGACAAACAGGCGGTGACCGCGGCCGGCTCGAGCGTGGGGGGCGAAGTGCCCGGAAGGCTGCAAGCTCCAAGAAGGTTGCCGGCTTCGCCTCGCCACGCGCGGGACGACCGTGCGCCCCTGATTCATCGACGGCCCGACAGGCTAGCGCCCTCGGGACGTACGCGCGAGCGTCATCTCCTTGACCGAGGCGAGCGGGCCTTCCTGGAAAACGGGCGCGCGCCCCGGCAGCGCGACGCGGCCCGGCCCCTTCACTGCGTCGAGCAGCACGAGCGGCATCCGGTCGTCCGCTCGCAGGGGAGCGCGCAGGGCAGCAGGCCGAGGACGTTGAAGCCGAAGGAGTCCTCGTTTGCGGACGAAGAGCCCGCCCACTGCCCGACTCCCGGTGGCCGGGTCCTTAGGGCTGCCGGCCGCACGGGCGCCCGTAGTGGCAGATAGGGCGGCCGTCGGGGCCATCGGGCCTCTCGTGAGACACGACGGCGATGCTTTGCTAGCGTGTCGACCCGCCAGGCTTCCCAAGCCGTCGGGTCCGGGGGCGGGCCGTTCGAGTTGCCTTGGGCGTGTGGGGAAGACGGCAGTCGGAAGGCGGTTGGGGGCTGGGATGCACGAGGTGTCGGTAGCCGAGCGGATGCTCGAGATCACGCTGGAGGCCGCCGGGCGCAACGGCGGCGGCCGGGTGCGCACGGCCAGGCTGCTGCTCGGCGCGCTCACCTGCGTCGAGCCCGAGGCGCTGCGCTTCGCCTTCGAGATCGCCTGCCGGGGCACCGCCGCCGACGGCTGCCGCCTCGAGATCCTGAGGGTCGCGGCGAGGCTCGAGTGCCAGGCCTGCGGCGGGGTCCACGAGGGCGAATTGCTCGAGCCCTGTCCGCTGTGTCAGAGCGTGGGCTTCGAGGTCTTGCAGGGCCGCGAGCTGAGAATCGACACCATTGATCTGGAAGAGGCCCCCTTCTCCGAGGGCGGCAGCGAGGAGACGAGTCGATGACTGAGGTGACGGTCGCCCAAGAGGTGCTGCACGACAACACGCGCGACGCGAAGGCCAACCGGCAGCGCTTCGACGAGGCCGGCGTCTACGTGCTCAACCTCATGAGCGGCCCGGGGGCGGGCAAGACGACGCTGCTCGAGCGGACCGCCGAGGCGCTCAAGGCGAGGCTGAAGGTCGCGATCATCACCGGCGACCTCGAGACCCGCCGCGACGCCGACCGGCTCGGCAGCCACGGGATCCCCGCGCTGCAGATCAACCCCGGCGGCGCCTGCCACATCGAGGCCCACCAGATCGCCAAGGCGTGCGACAGGCTGGAGCTGAAGGCGCTCGACCTCCTGATCATCGAGAACGTCGGCAACCTCGTCTGCCCGGCCGAGTTCGAGCTCGGCGAGCACGACAAGGCGATGATCCTCTCGTGCGCCGAGGGGCACGACAAACCCGGCAAGTACCCGCTGATGTTCCGCGAGTCCCGGGCAATGCTCCTCAACAAGATCGACCTGCTGCCCTACACCGACTTCGACCTCGACGCCGCGGTCCGCGACGCCCGCGCCCTCAACCCCAAGCTCGAGGTGCTCAAGATGTCGGCGCGCACCGGCGAGGGGCTCGAGGAGTGGTTCGGCTGGGTCGAAGCGCGCTGCCAGGCCCTTCGCGCCGGGAGGTCGAGCTAGCCATGTGCCTCGCGGTCCCCATGCGCCTTGTCTCGGTCGAGGGCAACGAAGGCAAGGCAGAGCTCGACGGCATCGCCCGCAAGGTCTCGCTCGACCTCGTCCCCGGGGCCAAGGTCGGCGAGTTCGTCATCGTCCACGCCGGCTACGCGATCCAATTGCTCGACGAGAAGGCAGCCGAGGAGCAGCTCGAGCTGCTCGCCGATGCGCTGGAGCGGGAATGACGACCGAGTCTGATCGCCGAAAAGAGCTGACCGGCGCGCGCTTTCGCGACCCGGCCGCCGTCCGCGCGCTCTCCGAGGCCATCGCCCGGCGCGCTCCCGGCCGCCTGCTGCGCGTGATGCACGTCTGCGGCACGCACGAGAACGCCCTCTGCCAGTTCGGTCTGCGCGACCTGCTGCCCTCGTGGATCAAGCTCGTCGCGGGCCCCGGGTGCCCGGTCTGCGTCTGCCCGGCGGCCGACCTCGACATGGCGGTGCGCCTCGGGCTCGACCACGGCGCCATCGTCACCACCTTCGGCGACGTCGTGCGCGTGCCCGCGCGGATCACGCTGCTCGAGGTGAAGGCGCGCGGCGGCGACAGCCGGGTCGTCTACGGCATCGACGACGGCATCCGTATCGCCAAGGAGAACCCCGGCCGGCAGGTCGTCTTCTTCGCGGTCGGCTTCGAGACGACCGCCTGCACCACCGCCGCGGCGCTCAAGCGCGGGGTACCCGAAAACTTCTCGGTCCTCACCTCGCACCGGCTCGTGCCGCCCGCGCTCGAGGCGCTGCTCGCCTCCGAGGGCGACGCGCTCGACGGCTTCATCCTGCCGGGCCACGTCACCGCGGTCGCCGGCCTGGCCGACTATCGCCAGCTCGCCGAGCGCAAGAAGGTCCCGATGGCCGTCGCCGGCTTCGAGCCGGTCGACCTGCTGCTCGCCATCAAGGAGCTCGTCGAGCGCATCGTCGCGCCCGGCCGACATGAGCGGCCGGTCTCCAACGCCTACGGGCGCGCCGTGGCCGAGGGGGGCAATCCGACCGCGCGCGAGGCCATGTCTACCGTCTTCGAGCCGTGCGATTCCTCGTGGCGCGGCATCGGCGTTATCCCCGGCTCCGGCTACCGGGTGCGCGAGCAGTACGCGGCCCACGACGCGATGCGCCGCTTCGGCATCGCCCCAGACCCCGACATCAAGGACACGCACCCCGGCTGCCGCTGCGGCGAGGTGCTGCTCGGGCACATCGAGCCCGAGGACTGCCCGCTGTTCCGCAACGGCTGCAACCCCGACCGGCCCATCGGTCCGTGCATGGTCGCCTTCGAGGGCACCTGCCACGCGCGCTACCGCCACGGCCACGCGTCACGCGTGCAGAAGAAGGAGCGCTGAAAGCGATGGATTCGCCCCAGCTCGTCACCCTCGGACACGGCAGCGGCGGGCGCCTGACGCAGAGGCTGATCCGCGAGGTGTTCGTGAAGCACCTGTCGAACCCGGCGCTCGAGTCGCTCGGCGACGCGGCCGCGCTCGCGCCGGTGCCGGGCCGGCTCGCCTTCTCGACCGACGGCTTCGTCGTCAGCCCCCTCTTCTTCCCGGGCGGCGACATCGGGCGGCTCGCGATCAACGGCACGGTCAACGACCTCGCGGTCGCGGGTGCCCAGCCGCTCTACCTCTGCGCCTCGTTCATCATCGAGGAGGGCTTCGGCCTCGAATCGCTCGAGCGCATCGCGGCGTCGATGGCCGACGCGGCCAAGCTCGCGGGGGTCTCGGTCGTCACCGGCGACACCAAGGTCGTCGAGCGCGGCCACGGCGACGGCCTCTTCGTCACCAGCGCGGGAATCGGGCGCCTGCGCGAGGAGGCGCCCGCCGGCGCCAAGGCGGTCAGGCCCGGCGACACCGTCCTCGTCAGCGGCCCGATAGGCGACCACGGCGCGGTCATCGGCGCGCTGCGCTCGGGGATGGAGCTGCAGGGACTCGAGAGCGACTGCGGCCCGGTCGCGGCGATGGTCTCCGCGCTCTACGAGGCCGGCATCCGGCCGCGTTTCATGCGCGATCCGACCCGCGGCGGCCTGGCGACGGTGCTCGCCGAGCTCGCCGAGGAGGCCTCGGTTTCGGTGCGCGTTCGCGAGGCCGACCTGCCGGTGCGCGACAGCGTCCGCAGCGTCTGCGACCTCCTCGGGCTCGATCCGCTCTACCTCGCCTGCGAGGGCCGGGTGGTGGCCGTCGTCCCCCGCGAGCAGGCCGACAAGGCGCTCAACGTGATGCGCGGCGCGCCCAGGGGCGAGGGCTCGAGGGTCATCGGAGAGGTGACCGAGCCGGCCGTCGGCCCCGTGGTGCTCGAGACCCGCTACGGCGGCACTCGGCTCTACGACATCCTCGCGAGCGAGCAGTTGCCGCGCATTTGCTGAGAGAGGCGTCGGGGAGGCGGAAGGCCGTCTCGGTGGTCCGGAGCGCCAGCCTTCGTGCTGGCGGCCCTCCGTCTCGGGGGGGGCGGATCCAAGTGTTGTGAGGCGAGTCTCCCCAGGTTCACCCCGAGCTCGTTACCGGTCCCTTGGCGTGGTGTGCCTGGTGCGGCGGGGCTCTCAGTTAGGAGCGTAGGCCGAGCTTGCGAGGCCGAAGTCGGGGGCGCCTCGACCCCACCTCCCTCGTTCCTCAAGGGTCCGTGAACGCGCAGCCGACTACCTGGAACCACCGACCGAGCGAGTGGAAGTCCCTCTCCCGCGCTTGCGCGGGAAGAGGGGAGCGAGGGGTTCAGCCGACCACGAGCAGCTCCGGCTTGAGCAGCATCACCAGCCCGAGGGCGAGCATCACCGCGCCGCTGACGAGCTTGAGCACCTTGGCGTGCTTCTCGGAGAGCCGGAACTGGCCCATGGTGAAGGCGAATCCGCCGACGATGATCGCCAGAGGCACCACGTAGACGGTGTTGTAGAGCGCCATGTACCCGTAGCGGGCCAGCGCGCTGGTCTCCCGCTGCGCGAGCACCTTGGTGAAGATGGCCGGGAAGCCCACCGTGCACCCGAGCTCGACGAAGTTGGCGAAGACCGCCAGCAGCACGGTGCTCACCAAGGCGAGCAGGGTGCTGCGCTCGCGCAGGATCTTGCGAACCCGCTCGGCGATCTTGGGCTTGGCCTTCTCGGGAATCATCAGCGAGATGCCCTTCTTGAAGAAGAAGATCTCCTTGAGGTTCACCAGGCCCATCGTGATGGCGATCAGCGCGAGCCCCACGGTGATCGCCTTGTGCATCCCGATGACCAGGAACAGGTTGAGCCAGGCGGCCATGAAGGCGAAGTAGACCAGCCCCGAGGTGGCGACGAAGACCCCGCCGACCATCAGCGTCTTTCGGCGGCTGCGCGAGTGGGCCAGGATGCTCAACAGGAAGGTGAGCACCCACATCGCGCAGGGGTTCATGCTGTCGAGCAGCCCGAGCACCACGGTGAGCTGCGGCAGCGAGATGCGGTCGGCGCGCACCGTCCCGAGGATGGGCACGGTGATCTGGTTGGCCTGCTCGCAGTCCTTGTCGGTCGACCTCCCGGACAGCTCGCGCACCTTATTGATGAGCGCCGCGCAGGTCTGGTCGGCATAGAAGCCGACGAAGCTCTCGCCGCCGACGAAGAAGGTCGGCACGCCGCGCACCTGCGCGCCATTGCGGGCCGCGGTCTCCTCGAAGAGCTTGCGGGCCTTCTCGTCGCCTTTCACCTGGTGCTTCTCGATGACGAGCTTGGGGAAGGCGCGCTCGAGCTCGGGGAGCCACTGCAGCGCCTCGTGGCAGTGCGGGCAGTCGTGCGAATAGAACATCTGCAGCCGCACCGGGGCGTCGGAGGCCGACGGCGCGCCGGCGCCGGTGAGGACCGGTTGCGCCGCGCCCGTCTCGAGAGGTTTGGCGGCCGGCGCGTTGTCGGTCGGGGAGGCGCAGAGGCCGGACAGCTCCTCGACCGAACAGGACTCCCCGCGCGCATCGACGGCGAGCAGCGGGATGAGGAGGACCAGGCCGAGCGCAACAGCGCAGGCGTGACGAGGGGTTCGAGCGAGTTGTGCCACCGGTGTGCCTCGGCCCGTTTCGCTGCGGCGGAACGGAGGTGCGCCCGTGCGGTAAGGCAAACCGATCGGTGGTCCGACCTTTGCCGGGCGACGGGCTTGTAGTCGACCTGCCAACAGAGTTTCGGCTTGGTTATTCCTCGTCGCCGCCGCGCGATCAAGAGAATGCAAGCCGAGCCGGCGCAAGCCGGGCGCCGGTTCTGAGGAGGCGCCCCTGAGCGCGAGGCCGGCGCCGACCGGTTGTCGCTCGAAGGGTTCTTCGACGCCTCGTCAGCGGGTTTCCAGGAGCAGGCCGAGGCCCAGCACGACCGCGACCAGGGTCCCCAAGGCGCCGATGACCGTGCCGGCGATGGCCTGACCTCTTCGTCCGACCGGCGGGACGGCCTTCGGGTCGACGCGCCTCCAGGCGACTGCCGAGAGCACCAGCCCCACAGGAGCCAGCGGCAGCAGCAGCAGTGAGACGAGGCTCACCTGCAGCCCGATGCGCGCGAGCACGTTGTTCTCGCAGCGGTGCCACAGCTTCTGCAGCTTCGCGCGCTCGACCGGCACTTTGAAAAAGAGCCGGTTGCGCGGGTCGAAGTAGACGGCGACCGCGGGGAGCAGGGTCAGCAGCGCAATCGGGGCGGCCGCCGGACCGACGAGCAGCGCGTTGGTGGCGGTCACTATCAGCGGCATCGCCAGCAGCCCGAGGCGGGCCCGGGCGAGGCCGAGCCAGAAGCAGACGCCGAGCGCGCCGACCGCCAGGCAGGCCAGACCGAAGAGAGACGCGCTGGCACGCAGCTCGAGGGCGCCGGTGGTCAGCAGAGGCAGCCCCGAGACGGCGTAGAGCAAGCCGCTCACCCCCACGATCCACGCCCAGCCGTCGCGCTTGCCCCAGTACCTGAGGCGAAACGCCTCGAGGTAGTCGACCTCGGGCAGCTTCGCGCAGGCCTCGCAGTACTCCTTGTCGCCCACCCGGCTGTGGTCGAGCCCGCAAAAGAAGCCCCCGCATCGCGCGCAAATCCCCAGCGCTTCCTGATCCGGATGCTTCGGGCAGCGGGCGGCCAGCTCTTGCATGTTCACTCCCAGAGATGCTGCGCGTCAGGCTAGCGGCGAGGCTTGCCGCGCGGCAAGGGCGTGCGCCGGCAGGGACGCGAATCGCCCGGCGGGCCGTGAACCGCGCGCCTTCGCGCTGACTCCCATGACCGGAGGGCGGCCATGAACCCGGGCCGCCGGCACCTGCTCGACAGCAGCCCTCGAATCGGGCACACAGGCATGAACTCGAGAGCGCACCCGGCCGTAGGGCACCGCGACGCCGCGGGGGCGCTCGCAGGCAGGCGGCCTTCCCCGCAAACGCGCGGAGGGGCGCCCGGCCGCTTCGGCGTCGCCCGAGCCCAACGGCGCTCGGGGCCAGGGCCAGCAGGAGAACGACCGTGTTTCTTCCCATCGGTGACACGCCGAAACCTCGCAACTTCGTGCCCGTCGTCACCTGGGGCTTCATCGCGCTCAACCTCATCGTCTACCTGTTGGTCACCTTCCCGCTCTCGGTGCAGGCGGTCGATCCCCGGGACCCGGCGCTGCTCGACTACCTGCGCCACCTCGGCCCGAGGCTGCCGGCGCGCATCGACCTGCGCGGCCTGAGCGTCTACGACCTCTTCGTCTTCGAGCACGGCTACAAGCCGGCCGCCCCGTCGCTGGCCAGCCTGTTCTCATCGATGTTCCTGCACGGCGGCTTCCTGCACCTGGCCGGCAACATGCTCTTCCTGGGCATCTACGGCCGCAACGTCGAGCACCGGCTCGGGCGCATCGGCTACTTGGTCGGCTACCTCGGCTCCGGCGTGGTGGCGACGCTCGCCTTCTCGCTGCTCACCGGGCCCTCGTGGTCGCCGCTGGTCGGCGCCTCGGGCGCCATCGCCGGCGTGCTCGGCTTCTACTTCGTCCTCTTTCCGCGCAACCGCGTGAAGATGCTGGTGGTGCTGCCGCCGTTCTTCTTCGACGTCTTCCTCGTCCCCGCGCGGTTGGTGCTCGGGCTCTACATCCTCGTCGACAACCTGCTGCCGCTGATGTCGGGGTCGCAGTCGAGCGTCGCCTACGGCGCGCACCTCGGCGGCTTCTTCGCGGGCCTTGTCGGCGCGATGGTCGGCGAACGACTCGCCTGGCAGTGGCCCTGGAAGGATCCGCTCTGGCGGCTTGCGTGGGCGCGCGGCAGGGCGGTCGACGCGCGCGCCGCCGCCGACCCGGTGGTCGAGCAGCTTCGCAGCGCGCTCGACCTGGGCGATCGCCCGCGGGCCCTCGCGGCGCTCTCGAGCCTGAGCACCGGGCGGGCGGCGCAGCTCGAGCCCCACGAGTGCGTCATCCTCGCCCGGTGGCTGCGCGACGCGGGCTACTCGATAGCCGCGACCAACCTGCTGCGGGTCTGCCTCGCTGCGCACCCGGGCGGCGAGGACCTGGCGGTCGTCTACCTCACGCTCGGCTTGATGCGGCTCGAGCAGGGCCAGCCGACGGCGGCCTATCAGCACCTGCTCAGCGTCTTCGACTACGACCCTTCGCCGGAGATCGCGGCGCGCGCGCGGGCGGCCCTCGAGCAGATCGACATCTATCAACGGCGTCGGAGGGCCGACCTTCGCGTCGGCCCGAGCTGAAGAGGCAAGGGGAGGTGCCCGCGGGGAGGCGAGAGGCGGCGGGGAGCGCCGCCGCGCGGCGGCCCGCGGGCGCGGACCGGCCCGGGGTCTCGGGGGACCGGATAGAAGGGCGCCTCGGCGGTTGCACCCCTTCAATCCCCTCTTCCCGCGCAAGCGCGGGAGAGGGGACTTTCACTTGCTCGCGCCGCTGGATTTTCGAGACGCAGGTTCACCGGAGTGTGCTCGCGCCGTTTCTCTTGCTCGTGCACAACGCTTCTACGGCAATCCGCTGCTCGTCTCTTTCGATCCCTCTTGAGGGCGCCCCCGCCGCTATCGGCCCCTCACCCGACGCGGTGGAACTTCTCGAAGAGGCCGGGGAAGACGCCGTTGGGATCGAGCCGGGCCTTGGCCGCCTCGTAGTTCGGGCGGTTGTAGATCTGCCAGAAGCGCTCGGCGGTGTAGTGGTTGCGGCTGATGAGCGTCTTGATGCCGCCCAGCTCAAAGGTCTTGTCCTCGAGCAGCTTCGAGTAGTCGACCTCCTCGCCGTTGGGCTTGCCGTAGACCGCGCAGTCGATGAGCAGGTCCCCGCCGATGCGCCCGACCTGTTCCTCGGCGACCCAGGGGTAGGCCGCCGGGACGCGGTAGGGCACGACCCAGAGCGGCCAGAAGCGAAAGTCGCGCTGGTACCACTGGATGAACGAGGCGAAGCCGCGCGCGGGGATGAAGACGTCGCAGACCACGTCCGGGCGCTTCTTCATGCCGAGCAGCTTGTCGAGCCGCTTGGACCAGCGGATGAGGTTGGTCGAGCCGAGCACGGCCTTGCCCAGCGCAAAGCGCACCGGCTTCCACTCGAGCGGCGGGATGGTGCGCGTCAACCAGTGGCACTCGGCGTCGTAGCGGAACAGGTAGTCCTCGGTCGTCAGGTAGTCCTCGGCGCGCTCCGCGGTGCTCTTGTAATAGATGTTGAGCCACCGGTAGCTGCTCAGGTACGGCGCGGCCTCGACGAAGCGCCCGAGGCAGAGCACGAAGCGGTCGGGGCCATGGGCGATGCCGTCGACGAAGTCGAAGTCGCCGGCCTCGCAGCGCTCGAGCATCGCCGCGTAGAAGCGCTCGGCGTCCGGAAAGGTGCGGTACTCCATCCGCACGTACGGCTTGGCGGGGACGAGCTTCAAGCTCAGGCGGGTCAGCACGCCGAGCGTCCCGTAGCTGCCGTGGATCATGTCGAAGAGCAGCGGCTCCTGCGTCGGCGAGCAGGTCACGATCTCGCCCGAGCCGCCGATGATCTCGTACTCGACGCAGCTATCGTGCAGGCCGCCATAGCGAAACGACATCGACTCGACCGACCCTCCGGCTATCGCGCCGCCCACGGTGATCCCCTCGAGCTCGGGGACGACCGTCGGCAGCAGGCCGTGGGCGAGCGTCGCCGGGACCAGGCGCGAGAAGGGCACGCCCGGCTCGGCGGTGCACAGACGCCGCTCGGGGTCGATCTCCAGGATCTCGTCGAGCGAGGAGATGTCGATGGACTGGCTGCGATAGCGCAAATCGCCGGGCAGCGGCACGACGTGTCGGACGCCGCCCTTGGAGATGTGGACCGGCTCGTTCTTCCCGATGCGCTCGCGCACCTGCCGGGCGATGGCTTCGACCTTGAGGCGATGGGCCTCGGGGTTTCCGTGCATGGCGTGTCACTCCTCTATGAAAACAAGCCGCTGCGTTTACCGAGAGCCCACAGCCGCGGCAAGCCTCTTCGCGAGGTCGGCCCGTGGCTCTTGTGAGAAGGCGGACTTCGCCGCTCGGCCCCTACCCGGTGCATTCTCGCCGGGTGACCGCCCGGCCGTTCCAGGCCGCGGACGCGGAGGGGGTGAGCGAGGCTGCTACGATGGCTCCATGAACCTTCGTCCGGCCCTCTCGTTGCTCCTGGCGGCGAGCCTGGCCGCCTGTTTCGAGGCGTCGTTGCCCGAGCCGCCGCAGTCGGAGGGACTAGCCTGCGCCGATGCGGGCTCGAACCCCGCGCCCGAATGCCCGGAGCCGCTCGAGTGTCCGGCCTGTCCCGACCCGCCCGCGTGCGCGCCGGCAGACGCGGGCGAGGAATGTCCTGCGCCCTGTGAGTGCCCGGCGCCTGAGCGCGCGCTCCGCGCGCTGACCTTCAACATCCGGCACGCGGCCGATGCCACGCTCGGCGCGCTCGCCAACGTCATCAAGGCCGAGGCTCCCGACATCGTCGGGCTCCAGGAGGTGGACTACTACCTCGAGCGCAGCGGCAACGTGTACCAGTCCTACAGGCTCGGGCAGCTCACCGGGATGGCGAGCCTGTTTCGGGCCTCGAAGCTCTATCCGGACAGCGAGGGCCAATACGGGCTCGCCGTGCTCTCGCGCTTCCCGATCATCTCGTCCGACAAGGTCATGCTCACCTCCGGCACCGAGCCGCGCATCCTCCTGATCGTCGACGTCGAGCTCGAGCCGGGGCGGATGGCGACCGTGGCGGTGACGCACCTCGGGCTCACCTCGGAGGAGCGCCGCGTGCAGACCGCGGAAATCGTCGAGGCGCTGCGCGGCCGGCCGCGGGTGCTGCTGATGGGAGACTTCAACGAAGGCCCGACCGGCAGCTCGGTGCGGACGCTGACCGCCGAATACGCCGACGTCTGGGACGAGGCGGGGCAGGGCGCAGGCTTTACCTTCCCCGCCGACGCGCCGACGCGCCGCATCGACTTCATCCTGCGCGACCGCGCCCTGCCGGTTCCGACCGAGGCCCACGTGTCCGAACGCATCGCCTCCGACCACCGGCCGGTCGTCGTGACGATTCCCTGGCCGGCGCAGTAGCGGCGGGCGGGTGAGAGCGGGCCGGAATCAGCTCGAGCGTCGCGTTCTGTTCCTCGGCCTCAGAGCCCACTCTCTGCCGGGCAGGTCTCCACACTCGAAGCCGCCGCGGAAAAGGCCCCTCCCCGTTCGGCGCGCTGATCTTCGCGTTCGAGCACTCGGCTCGGGGCGCGCCGACGGGGAGGGGTATCGGCTCGAGTGCCCGCGCAGCAGCCCCAGGTCCCAAGGCCCGTGCGCTCAGAAGGCGCAGGCAAACCGCGCGGCCGGCCGCCTCGTTTACGGGTTCGCGAACCGCCTCTTCTCCCTGTTGAGAATCGAAAACTCAGCGGCTAGAGTGCCGCCCCTCCGGCGCTGCCGGCGGTTGGATGCTCGCACGAGCGACGGCCGTAGCCAGGCCGCCGAGCCAGGGAGACACCATGGCCATCCATCCCACCGCCATCGTCGCCGCGGGCGCCGAGATCGACGGCAGCGTCGAGGTCGGTCCCTACGCGGTCATCGGGCCGCGGGTGCGCATCGGGGCCGGCACCAGCGTCGGACCGCACGCGGTGATCGAGGGCAACACCACCATCGGCCGCGGCAACCGCATCTTCCAATTCGCCTCGCTGGGCGCGATCCCCCAGGACCTGAAGTTCGAGGGCGAGGAGACGCGGCTCGAGATCGGCGACGAGAACCAGATTCGCGAGTTCGTGACGATGCACGTCGGCACCGCCGGCGGAGGCGGCCTGACGCGCGTCGGCAGCAAGTCGCTCTTCATGGCCTCCAGCCACGTCGCCCACGACTGCCGGGTCGGCGACGGCTGCATCCTCGCCAACTGCGGCACGCTTGGCGGGCACGCGGTCCTCGAAGACCACGTCATCGTCGGCGGGCTCGCCGGGGTGCACCAGTTCGTGCGCCTGGGCCGGCACGCCTTCGTCGCCGCCGGCTCGTTGGTGACCCAGGATGTGCCGCCGTACTGCACCGTGCAGGGCGACCGGGCCAAGCTCTCCGGGCTGAACACCGTGGGCCTGAGCCGCGCCGGATACACCAAGGAGCAGATGGCGCGGGTCAAGGCGGCCTACAAGACCGTCTTTCGCACCACGCTCGGCCTGCGCGAGGCGATTGCGCAGGTGCGCGCCGAGCACGGCGGCAATCCCGAGATCGATCACTTCCTCGCCTTCCTCGAGGGTTCCGAGCGAGGAGTCGCCCGTTGAGCGAGGTGCGCTCGGTCGGGCTCGTCGCGGGCAACGGGCGCTTTCCGGTCCTCTTCGCGCGAGGCGCGCGCGCGGCGGGCGTGCGCGTGGTCGCCGCGGCGCAGCGCGGCGAGACCGATCCCGCGCTCGAGGCCGAGGTCGACGCCTTCGCCTGGTTTCACATCGGGCAGTTCGGGCGCATCGCCGACTACTTGCGCGAGCATGGCGCGCGGGAGGCCGCGATGGTCGGCGGCATCGGCAAGCTCAAGGCCTTTCGCAACGCGCGGCCGGACCTGCGCACGCTCAAGCTGGCCGCGAGCATCCGCAGCTTCAACGACGACGCGCTCCTGCGGGCCATCGCCGGCTTTTTCGAGGGCGAGGGGGTTCGCATCATCCCCTCGACCGAGTTTCTCTCGGAGATCGTCGCCGTCGCCGGAGCGCTGACGCGGCGCGCGCCGAGCGCGGACGAGGCGCGCGACATCGCCCTCGGCCGCGAGGTCGCCGGCGCCATCGGCCGGGCCGACGTGGGCCAGACGGTCGTGGTGCGGGCCGGAAGCGTCATCGCCGTCGAGGCGGCTGAGGGCACCGACGCGTGCATCCGCCGCGCGGGCGAGCTGGCCGGCGAGGGCATCGTGGTCGTCAAGCGCTGCAAGCCGGGGCAGGACGAGCGGTTCGACCTGCCGGCGATTGGGCCGGGCACCATCGACTCGATCGCCGCGGCGAAGGGCCGGGTGCTCGCCATCGAGGCGGGCAGGACCATCGTGATCGACGCCGAGGAGCTGGTCCGGCGCGCCGACGAGGCGGGAGTCGCGGTGGTCGCCGGGTAGGGCGCTGGCGCGGGGCGTAGCGGTGCGAGTGGCCGGGCGGCGGCGATCGGGGTGAGGACGCACTCGCAGGCTGGCGTGATTGGCGAAGGAGTTAGGGCTCCGTCTTTCGTATAGGGCGCCAGGTGTTCAGTCGTAGTTGTCGTGCAGCGCGCCGGTGTCGCCGATGGCGTCGATGTCCTTCAGCGTCTCCGGATCCTTGGAGTACAGGGAGGCTCTCGCCCGAGTGATGGAGACCGTCTCTTCCGGCAACCGAACGGGGCCCGACCGCGTCCCGACCTTGACGGCAACCGGCTCGTAGCCCGGGGGCAGCAGGCTACGCGTATTCGCGAGCGAGCAATTGGCCTCGTATTCACCGTCGCCAACCGCGATGAAGACCTCCAAGGCCGTTTCATCTGCCGTGGAGGCGGAGCGCCGCACGGTCGTATTCGAGCTCGAAGTAGGGCGGGCGTCGGCCTGCAGCCGGTCCCGGGCCATCGCGGAGGACGAGCCTCACCTTGCCGAGCAGCCACGACCTTTTGGCAGGCAAGAGCCGCCGACGGAGGCCAATAGAGCTCGCTCGCCCTCGGCTCGGCTGTGGCACTCGACGCTCCAGCCAGCCCCGGGTCCGGTCGTCGGCACGAGGCTCCGACCCGGAATCACCGGCGGTGCGCTCGGGCCTCATGCCAGGGTCGCGGGGCGGACCGAGCGGAGCCCGGACTGCCGGATCGGCTTCGAAAGAAGCTCCCGCGACGAGCGCTGGCTACGGCACCCCGACGAAGACCCACTCGTGGACGTCGCCCGGAAACAGCAAGGAGACGCTGCCGACGAAGCCGATCACGTTGTCGACGACCGTCACATCCTCGAGTGGAGCATGACCGGAGTTGGTGACGAAGAACCTGAACTGCGGAACGGTCCCCGAGGGCAGAAAGGGGCCCGGCGGCGTGTCGGCGTCTTTCCACGTGGCCCCGTCGTCTACCGACACGTACTTCTGCAAATCAATCGCCGGGTCGTGGGCACCGTAGTAGTTGGCGACATCCGTGTCGGTGACCGGCGCCGCGTTGTAGTAGCCGGTCGCGGTCACCACGTTGAGGTGCGGCCCGGGGCTCCAGGTTCCAGTCAGGTAGAACGTCTGCGATGCCCCGACCGCCAGCGAAGGGATGCTCGCGACGAGGCCGTAGACCGAGTCGGTGAGCGTCACGTTCGACAGGGGGACCGACCCATCGTTGGTGACCACGAACTTGAACTGCGGATGGGTGCCCAGGGGCAGGAACGGTCCGGGAAAGACCTCAGCGTCGTCCCAGCTTATTCCGTCGGGAGACACGTACTTCTTCACCAGGACCGATGCGCTCACGCCGAAGTAGTAGGCCGGGTCCTGATCGCTGTACGGCGTGCCCGTCGTCGGGTCGATTCCAGTCGCGGTGCCGAGGTTCATCTGCTGGCCCGCTGCCCAGGTGCCGGTGACGAGGAACTCCTGCGACTGGCCAGGCCCCAGGGCGCCAATCGTCCCGATGGTCCCCAGGACGCTGTCGGTGACCGTCACGTTGACCAGCGCGCGGCCGCCCGTGTTGGTGACGACGAAACGGAAGCGCGGCTGGACACCACTGACCACGTCCGGACCCGGTGGAGTGTCCGCGTCGAACCAGGTAACGCCGTCGTCCGGCGAGACGTACTTCTCCAGGTCGACGGCTGGCGTCGGCTGCGTGTAGGGGTTCGGCGAGACGTAGACCCCGCTCGAGCCGGCGGTGAGGCTGAAGCGGGTGGCGAGCGTGTACCAGCCTCCGACGAAGATCGCGCTGGTGAGCGTCGCGTTCGGTCCGACCCACAAGCCTGAAGGTCCGGCGATCGTCGGTGCTCCGGTGGTCAGCCAGTAGCCGGTGAAGAAGCCGCCGCCGACGAAGTCGCTGCCCCCGATGATCAGCGCGCCGGAGCCGTCGGCGTAGCGCGGGCCCTGCGGATAGGGAGGCAGCGGCGTGGTTCCACCGGCAGAGGCGGCGAGCTCGCCGGCTACGTTGATGAAGTTGGTCGGCGTCAGCCCGCCCTGGGGCACTATCGCCGCGCCTCCCTGGAAGTAGACCTGCCCTTCGTAGCCGTCCGCGAAGTTGGCGTCGAGGTCCCAGCGCAGCACGTACACGTCCCCGGGATCACCGGTGATGTAGATCTTCGCGGGAACCGTGAATCCTGAGGTCACGTTGATCACGAAGGTCTCGTAGATGCCGTTCAGGGTGTTGAGCCCGTTGAGCGACGAGGACGAGACGCTCGCGAATCCGGGCGTCGCTGGCAGCGCGTTGACCTGAAGCAGCGCGCTCACGAGGTTGCTCTCGAGGTTGTTGATGAGGGCTACCTGATTGACGATGCCACTGGCCTGGCCGGGGTTCTCGTTGATGATGTTGAGCCAGTTCGCGAGGGAGGTCGCGTTCGTATGGATGGTCCCCGCGTACGGCACGGACCCCGCCGTGCGCTGGATGGCCTGAATTCCATCGACCGCCACCTGCCCGAGGTAGCCTCTGCTCGTGCCCGCCCAGTTTGCGAGATCCCGACCGTCTGCGAAGAAGAAGAGGTAGTCGGTCAGCCCACCGAGATCGACGCCGTCCACGATCGCAAGTGGCGCCGCCGACGCGGACCAAGTGACGGGCTCCGCCTCGGTCATTGCGAGGAGCGGCGTCTCGAGGGGGCCATCGGTCCAGAAATAGGCGCGGTCGTTCGACGAATAGTCGACCCCGAGGTAGGTGCCGGTGGCGGTGCCGACGTTCTCGTGGAAGCAGTCACAGGCGATCAGGTGCACCGGGAAGGTGGCCGAGCTCGGCGGGGTGTCGCCGTCGGTGACGGTGAAGGTGAGCTGGTAGGTCCCGAGCGGCGAGCTTGCATTGATGAGGGCGGAGAAACGGCAGGGGGCTCCCGGGATCGCCTGGAAATCCGAGAGCAGGCTCAAGGTCACGTCGTTGCCCAAGTCGTCTTCGGCGAACCAGCCGAAGGTGAGCGCCTCGCAGGCCGTGTCCGGATCGACCACCTGCAGCTCGACCCTCACGTCCTGATTGCAGCGGCAGATGTACTCGCTCGCCGGCTCGCCAGAGTCCTCGAACCAGAAGGAGAGGTCGGTGATGCTCGGGCCGTACCTGCTCGTGACGATGACATCGAGCCCGCCTTTGTTCTCGCCGCAGATCAGACGGCTCTCGACCTCGACCGTCTGCTTCTCCTCGACGAGCACCAGGTGCCGGGGCTGCTCGCTCCAGCAACTCTCGTCCTGCGACTGGACGGTGATTTCGTAAGCGCCCGCGGCCAGCACGATGAGCTGGTCGCAGAAACGCTGTCCGCTGCCGTCGACTGTCTCCTCGCAATCGACCAGGTAGACGCGCGAGAGGTCGAAGAGGTCGCGCACGGTGATGCTCACCTGCGACGAAGCCTCGAGCTTCAGGCGGACGGCGCCGTGATCTGCCGGCAGCTCGCCCTCTGGACCCGAGCTGCAGGCCATCAACGCCGCAACCAGGGCCAGCGCCACCCCGCGCGTCGGGACCGACCAAAGTCGCGCGGAGTCGCGGGGCGCGAAGGTATCCATGCGAACGCCCGCCGAAGGGTGGAGGCTCAGCCACACGGGATGAGGTGCACCAGGAAGGTGACTGCGTTGGGAGCCGAGTCCGCGTCGCTCACCATGAAAGTGAGCCGGTAATCCTGCAGAGGCGCGCCGGCGTCGATCACTGCCGAGAACCGGCACGGATCGCCGGGGACGGACATCAGGCCCGAGAGCAGGCTCGAGGTCACGTCGACCTCCAACTCGTCCTTCGCGGAGAAGCTCCAGGCGAGCTCGGAGCACGGCGTGTCCGAGTCGGTCACCTCCACCTCGACCCTCACGTCGTCGCTGCCGCCGCAGACGTATTTGGTGGCCGGCTCGTCGCTCGCCGCGGTCCGGAAGGAGATGCCGGTGATCCGCGGGCTGTATTCGGTGACCACGACCACGTCCAGTCCGCCGTTGCCGAGGAAGCAGACCAGGCCGACCTCGATTTCGACCGTCCTGCCCTCCTCGACGACGGCCTTGTAGTGGCTCTGGTCGCTCTCACACTGGTCGTCTTGCGACTGGACGACGACCTCGTAGACTCCCGCGGGCAGCACCAGCAGCTCGTCGCAGAACTCGTGGCCGTCGAGCAGGTGGTCCTTCTTCGGGCACCCGACCACGCGCACCTGCGAATGATCAAAGACGTTGCGGACGACGAGGGTCACGTCGACCGGGGTCGCCCCGAGCCTGAGGCGAACGCTGCCGAGCGCTTGCTCGGGCTCGGCGCCTGATTCCGACGGCGAGTAGCCGCAGGCCGACGACAGCAGCGCCAGCGCGACCGCCACGAGTCGATTCGCCATCCTCTCCATTCCTCTCCCCCCGTGGCCGAGCGAGCCGGAAGGCTCGCGCGTCGGGCACGCAGGGCTGCATCGCTTGTGCCTCTACCAGCCAGCCGAGCTGCCCTCTTCGGCTCACTCGGCGCCGGGGCTATGCGCGCCGTTGGAGTGCCCGGCCAGGTTCCAACCGTGGGAAGCGCGTTTCGCTCGGCGGAGAACGCGCGGCGCCACCCTGCGCGGATTCGAAGGCGGGGCTTGCCCGCGTCCGCCGCGGCGGGCTCGGCTCGCTACCCTGGGGTGAAAGACACCAGAACGGCGCGATCCTCGGAGAAGAGGCGTGCGCTGGATCGGAAACGAATCTCGCTCAGGTGGCGAGGCCGTTGCTCAGCAGCGGCAACCGAGTGCGCTTGTCTAGCCAATGATCGAGGGCGCGGATGCAGGCCCGGCCCATGCACAGGCTTTCGCTCGCCCGAATGCTGGGAGCATTGGCGAGGAGCAATGGGAAGTGGGTGCAACTCTGAAACTGAT
>DHSB01000046.1:416-17940 GCA_002408385.1 Myxococcales bacterium UBA5297 | reverse complement strand
CGGCACCATCGCCGGGCGCGCCGGGGCGACGCTCTGCGGGCGGGCGGTGCGCTCCTGGATGCGCGGCTCTTCGACCTCGCCCATGTCGATGCGGCCGCGGAAGGCGGCGCCCTCGACGATGATGACCCGCGGCGAGTTGATGTCGCCGACCATCCGGCCCTCGCGCGTGAGGTGCACGCTCTCGCTGGCGCTGATGTTGCCGACGACCACGCCGCTGATGATCGCGTTGCGCACGGCGGCGTTGGCCTTGACCACACCTGACGGCTCGACGATGAGCGTCTTGGTCAGCGTGATCGCGCCCTCGACGCGGCCGCGGACGGTCAGATCCTCGTCGCCCTCGAGCTTGCCGTTGATGAGGATCGACTCGCCGACGATGGTGTTGTCGACCTGCTCGATTTCCTTGGCTTGAATCGCCATTCCTCGCAGCTCCTCGCGGCCGATGCGCCGCGCTGGGAAAGCCTCTAGCGCTCGACATCCATGTCGACGTTGCCCTTGAAGCTGGCCCCGTCGGCGATGAGGATGCGCGGGGCCTTGATGTCGCCGACCACCCGGCAATCGGTCTTCAGCTCGACCTTGTCGGTCGCCAAGATGTTGCCGGTCACCTTGCCGGCGATCTCGACGTTCTGGGTGGAGATGTCGGCCTCGACCAGCCCGCTGCCCTCGACGAAGAGGCTCTCCTTGACGCTGATCTTGCCCTTGACGGTGCCCTGGATGACGAGATCCTCGTCCCCGCTGATCTCGCCGTCGATGATGATGCTGCTACCGATGACCGTGTTCGCCATGTGCGGCTACCTCTCGAAGAAAAGGCTGAAGGAGCGTTGGAAGGGGGTTCAGATGTCGTCGGGCAGCGCCACGTCCATCTCCACGCTGCCGTTGAAGTGGGCGCCGTCCTCGATGATCACCTTGGGCGCCTTGATGTCCCCGGTGACCACCGCCGAAGCCGAGATCGAGACGAGCGCGCCGGCGTCGATGTTGCCGTTGGCCTCGCCGTGAATCGTCAGCCGCTCGGCGCGGATGTCGGCGTCGACCTTGCCGGTGCCCTCGATGAGCAGGTGGTTCTTGAGGCTAATGTGGCCCTCGACGCGCCCCTCGATCGTCAGATCGCCGCCTCCGGTCAGGTTGCCCCGGATGACGATGCCTTTGCCGATGATGCCGGTTCCTTCGTTGGCCATCGCAGAGACCCGCTTCCTTTCTGTTTAGCCGCCTAGCTTTGCCCACTACCGTTCAGAATAGGCTTGGAACCTATCCCGCGCGCCTCGAGGGTGTCAATAGGCGAGCGGGCGCAATCGAAACCAATTGCGCCCCTGATTTCAAGCACTTGGAGCATCGCTCGCGAGCTGCTGGTCCCACCACGCGAGCAGGTCGGCGAAGACCCGGTCGCGGTCGAGCTCGTTGAGGATCTCGTGGAGCATGCCCGCGTAGGGCTTGAAGACCTTGGGCTCGGAGCCGATGGCCTCGTACAGGCGCCGGATGGCCTTCGGATCGGCGATGGGGTCCTCGCTGCCGCCCATCACCTGGCAAGGGATGGTCAGCTCGGCTGCCCGCTCGAACACCTCGCGCTGCGCGCGCGTCGCCTCGCGAAACCAACGCGGGGTCGTCGTGTGCTGGTAGAGCGGATCGCGCTCGGTCGCCCGCCGAATCTCCGGGTCGTGGGTGAGCCCCTCGAGCGCGAGCCCGTTGGACACCGGCAACCACGGCACCACCCGGTCGGCGAGCTTAGCGAAGAGCGCCTTGAGGCGCGGAGGCTCGAAGGCCATCCCCATGAACGGCGAGACGAGCGCGAGCGCGGCGACCGAGCCCTTGCGGCCGAGCGCCCAGCGGGCGCAGATGAGCCCGCCCAGCGAGTGGCCCATCAAGAAGACCTTGCGGCCCCCGGCCTGGCCGCCCACCCGCTCGAGGAAGGACTCGAGGTCCGCGACGTACTCGCCAAAGTCGTCGACGTGCGCGCGCCGGCCGTCGGACTGGCCGTGGCCGCGGTAGTCGAGGGCGTGCGCGGCAAAGCCGGCCCGCGCGAGCCGCTCCATCGTCTCGCGGTAGCGGCCCGAGTGCTCGCAGTAGCCGTGGACGATGGCCACGTGGGCGCGGGCCTGGGCGGGGTCGACCGGCACCAGCGAGCGCCAGTAGAGCCGCAGGCTGTCCTTGGAGGCGATGAACCCTTCGTCGAGCCTAAGCTCGGGCCCTGGTTTCTCGGACGCGCTCGAGGTCTGCATGGCCGGCGAAGGTAGGCGCGCTGCGTCTCGGGTGTCAATTCTCTTACGCTGGGCTCAGGCTAACGCCCCGGGTCGGCCCGCGCGGCCATCTCCTGCAGCTTGCGCTCGAGCCTCTCGCGCCGCTTCGGGTCGGTCGCCTCGCCGAGGATCTCGAGGGTACGACGGTAGACCTGCTGTGCCTCGCGCCAGCGGGCCAGCCCGGCGTAGGCGTCCCCGAGGTGCTCGGCGACCTCCGGCTCGCGGGGCAGCAGCGCGCGCGCCGTCTCGAGGTGCTCGACCGCGCGGGCGAAGTCGCCCTTCTTGAAGAGGACCCAGCCGAGCGAGTCGAGGAAAGCGCCGTTGCCCGGGCTCAGCTCGAGGGCGCGGCGCACGAGCGCCTCGGCCTCGTCGAGGTCGCGGCCGCGCTCGGCGAGGGCGTAGCCGATGAAGTTGAGCGCCTCGGCGTGGTCCGGGTCCTGCGCGAGGAGCGCACGCATCTGGCCCAGGGCCGCCTCGAGCTCGCCGCGCTTCTCGAAGGCCGCCGCGAGCCCGAAGCGCAGCGCCTCGCTCTCGGGGAAGCGCTCGAGCCCGCGGCTCAACACCGCCTCGGCCTCCTCCGCTCGGCCCGCCTCGAGGTAGAGCGAGGCGAGCGCGCCCAAGATCCGCGCGGGCGAGACCTCCGCGGCCCCCTCGAGCAAGGAGATGGCGCGGGCGAGCTCGCCGGCGTCCCGATGCGCCTCGGCCAGCGCGACGAGGCAGTCGGCGCAGTCCGGATCGGCCGCGAACGCCTCGCGGGCGAGCGCTGTCGCCTCGGCCGACCTGCCGGCGCGCGACAGGCAACGCGCCCGGTGGAGGACCGCCTGGAGCCCGAGCTCCGACTGCCCGTCGACCGCGGAGAAGGCCCGGACAGCCTCGGCCCAGCGCTCCTGCCCCTCGAGCGCGCGCCCCAGGAAAAAGGCGAGGGTCGGGTCCTCGGGGGCGAGCGCGTGGGCCGCGCCGAACAGCTCGGCGGCCTCGTCGAGCTCCTGCGCCTTCAGGTAGGCGAAGGCCACCCTCGCGTAGAGATTTGATTCCCCGTTGCCGAGGGCGAGGAGCTGATTGAACCAGACGCGGGCGGCCTCCAGCTCGCCGCGTTCGAGCAGCAGCGTCCCCAGGCCGATCAACAGCTCGGGGTCCTCCGGGCTGCGGGCGACGGCCTTTTCGTACCAGCCGACGGCCTCGGCCTTGCGCCCTTGCCGCTCGGCGAGCGCGGCGAGCAGGCCGAGGGTCTCGGGATCGCCCGGGTCGCGCCGGTAAGCGAGCTCGAGGTAGCGCAGGGCGGCCGCCGACTCGCCCCGCTCGGCGTACCAGCGTCCCAGGGCCTTGTAGCCTATCGGCTCGTCGGGCAGCTCGCGCGACAGAGCCTCGATCGCCTCGGCGGCCTTCGCCTCCTCCCCGGTCGACAGACGCACCTCGGCCAGATGCAGCCAGGCTCGCGGCTCTTTGGCGTCGAGCTTTGCCGCTCGTTCGAGCGCGGCGATGGCCCTCGCCGGCCGCTGGCGCCGCGCCCAAAGAACGCCGAGGGCAAGGTGGCCCGGAGCGTAGCCGGGCGCGTCGCGTGCGAGCGCGAGCAGCTCGGCGAGCGCCTTGTCGGCCAAGCCCGCGCGCTCCAAGTGCTCGGCGAGCACCACGCGCAGGTAGGCACAGTCGGGATCGAAGACCACGGCGAGGCGCAGGTCCTCGACCGCGGCGCGCTCGTCGCCCCGGTGCGAAGCGAGCAGCGCGCGAACGAAGTGCGAATAGGCCCGACTCGAGACGAAGCGCGGCTCGCGCGAGGTACCGATCGCTTCGCGGATCGCCGTCGGATCCGGCGGGCGGCGGCCAAAGCCCGCTGCACACCCGAAAGCAAGCAGCAGCGCGCCGGTGGCGAGCGCGCTCGGGCGCAGCCACTTCGGGCTCGCTCCGGGGGCTGGGGGGTTTCGAATCGACAAGGCGCCGGCGATTGTAATCCGGGCCCTCGGCCCGCTGCCACGTACCAGCGCGCTCGACAAGGCTTGGCGAAATCCCCCTGACCTCAAAAGCGGTCGAAGAATCCCCTTCGCGTTCGCCCTGCCCCGACTTCGGCCTCGCGAGCTCGGCCTGCGCGAGCGCGCGTCGACACTCCCTCAGCAGGCTGACTCCAAGGCCTTGCGCAGCAGCGACTCGGCGTCAGCGTCGCCGCCGGCCTCGGCAAGGGCGACGACGACCTCGGCACCGACCGCGCGCTCGAGCCCGAGCAGCAGGCGCCCGCAGGCGCCGTCGGCCTCGGCCAGCGAAGCTCCAGCCAGGCAAGCAGCGAACACCCCTTCGCCGAGGTGGCCGACGACATCGCTCGAGCGCAAACCCGCCCTCAGCGCCAGGCCCGCCTCCGGCAGGTCGCGGGCTGCGACCGGGCCCTTGGCCCGAAAGGCAGCGACCACGAGCGAGCGCCCATAGCGCCGGGCGCGCGAGAGCTCCTGAGCCAGCCTGGCCGAGAAGCTTCGCTCGTCGAGGAGGCCGCTCGCCGGCTCGCATTCCGCCAGGCCCAGAGCCAGTCTTGCCGGTTCGCGCTCGCGCCTCGCGCTACCGGAAGCCATCGCGCGCTCGATCCGCGCGAGCAGCTCGTCGGTCCGAAACGGCTTGGCCAAGTAGTCGACCGCGCCCAGGCTGAGCGCACGCACCTTGTCGGCGACCCCCTGGTGCGCCGAGACGAGGATGACCGGAATGTCTCGGGTGTCGGGCATCGCCTGGAGCGTGGCGGTAGCGTCCAGGCCGTCGACTCGCGGCAGGAAGATGTCCATGAGGATCAGGTCGGGCCGGAAGCTGCGAGCCCGCGCGAGCGCCTCGGCGCCGTCGCTCGCGACTTCGACCCGGTAGCGCGAGCGCAGCAGCTCCGCGGTGATCGCGGCGATGCCGGGGTCGTCCTCGACGACCAGCACGCGCTTGCGCGGCTCGGGATGAAGCCGCTCGCCGGGCAGCTTCGACTCGTCGGCCGGCAGCGTGAAGCTGAGGCAGACCCCGCCCGCGGGCGGGTTGTCGGCGAAGACCTCGCCTCCGTGCAGCTCGACCAGCTCGCGGCAGATCGCCAGGCCGGGCCCCGAGCCCCCGCGCCCATGGCGCTCGAAAAGACAGGGGAGCTGATCGGCCCCGAGGGCCGGGCCATCGTCGCTGATCGACACGCGGGCGATTTCGCCGTCGGGCCGCTCCAGGCGCTGCGCCACGAGCCGAACGTGCCCGCCCTCGCGCGCGTGGGCGATGGCGTGGTCGAGCAGGTTCTGGACGACGTGGCGGACCTTGACCCGGTCGCCGATAAGCTCGAGCGCGTCGGGGACCTCGACCGCGATCGAGACGCCGCGCTCGGCGCCGATGATCTCCTGCTCGGCAGCAAGCTCACGGCAGACGCGGGCAAGATCGACCTCGTCGGGCTCGAGGGTAAGCTGCCCGCCGTCGCCGCGGCTGCGGTCGAGCAGGTCCTCGACCAACTCGACCAGCCGCCTGCCCTGTCTGAGGATGGCCTGTACCGAGGCCGCGTCCTGCTTGCCGAGCTCGGCCTCAGCCAGCAGGCGCCCGTGGCCGAGCAGCACGTTGAGCGGCCCGCGCAGATCGTGCGAGCAGACCCCGAGCACCTCGTCCTTGAAGCGGAGGAGCTCCTTGAGCCGGCGGTTCGCCTCGACCAGCTCGGTGTAGCGCTCGAGGTAGGCCGACTCGAGCTGCGCGTGCTCGAGCGCCTTGGCCCGCCCGCGCCGCTGGCCGCAAACCGGGCCGGCGAGCACGGCGGCGAGCACGGCGGCGACACAGCCGGCAAGCTCGACCTCGGCGGGGCCGAAGGCCTCCGTCCTGCGACGAGCGTGGCAGAACAGCGCGCCGAGGCCCTCGCCATCGTGGATGAGCGGCTGCACGAGCACGCTGCGCACCTCGGCGCGCTCGACAAGCTCGCGCACCGGGGCGAGCAACGGGTCGGCAAGCGCGTCGGAGACGACCACCGGCGCGCGCCGCTCGAGGGCGGCGCGGATCTCCGGGTATCGCGCGAGGTCGAGCGGCAGATCGAAGGCTCCGGCGCGCTCGCGCGTCGCGGCGACGACGGCCCCCGCCTCGCGAAGCAGCACGACCGAGCAGCGCTCGCCCCCGAGCACCTCGCCGGCCCCGAGCGTCGCCGCGTGCAGCGCCTCGGGCAAAGGCAGCGTGCGCACCGCATCGGCCACGGCACCGACGGCCCGCAGCGCGGCGAGGCGCCGGCGTTCAGCCCTCGAAGCGGCCAGCCCCTGCCCGACCTGCGCGAGGAGCAGCTCGGGATCGACGCGGCGGGCCCCGAGCCCGCAAAGCGCGCAGACAGGCTCCGCGGCGCTCGCGAGCGCGAGCACCGGCAGGCCGACGAGCGCGACTTCGGGCGCGCGCAGCGCGGCACTCGCCCGCTTGAGCCCATCGACGACCAGAAGCAGGTCGGGCCGCCGCCGCGCGAGCTGCGCGGGCAGCTCCTTGAAAGAGGTCCCGACGGCTTCGATACCCGCGGCGCACAGCTCGCGGACGCGCGCGGCGCGCGCAGGCGCAGCGCCGACGACCAGGACCTGGCCGTTTGCCTCTTCGTTGGTCACAGCCCGAGACCTCGCGTATTGGACAAGCGAGCCGGCCGCCGGCACGCGTCGACGCGACCATCGCGAAGGTGCTCAACCCGAGCCCGACCCGAACTCGCGAGGCGGCGACCGTGAGGCCGCCCCTCGACGAGCCCGACTCGAGCAACTCGCCCTCGGGCCTGCTGAGAGCTCGCTAGGCGGTCCGCAGCGCGCGCAGCGCTTCGTCGACGCGGCGCTGCAGGTCGTCGGCGTCGAGCGGCTTCTGCATAAAGTCGTTGAAGCCAGCCGACTGCGACTTGCGCTTGGCGCGGTCGTCGCGAGCGCCGGCGATGGCGATGGCCGGCAGCGTCGTGGTGCCCTCGTTGGCCCGCAGCTCGGCGATGGCCTTGAAGGCATCGTCGCCGACCGTGGCGAGGTCGAAGAGCAGGATGTCGGGCTTGAACCGCCCGATGGCCAGCCCTGCGGCAAAGCCGCTCTGGGTCGTCTCGACCTCGAACCCGGCCCGGCGAGCGACCGCGATCAACTGCTCGGCCTGGCCCTTGTGGTCGACCAGCACGAGGACACGTGCAGCCGCTCCCTCTTCCGCGAGCTCCGGAGGCATTGGCATGCCGTGCCGGCGGATGAAGGCCGCGAGCTCGTCGCGAGCGATGCGCCGGTGGCCTCCCGGGGTTCGGTGCGCCTTGAGGCGGTTCGCCTTGATCCAATTGACGACTGTCGGGAGGCTCACCCCAAGGAAGTGACTTGCTTCGAACGTAGTGTAGTAGCGTCGTGACATTTGCAAGTGGGAGTCCTTCTTCAAAAATTCCAGCTAGAACGTACTTTTCCTGTGTAGCCGTGTCAAGAGCGGGTATACCCCAAAAAACTCTATCCTCCAAGAGCCGCACCGCGCCGGCAACCAGATAGCCCAGCATTGGCCCGTCCCCTATAATGTCGGCTTTCTGAAAGCCTGCTCAAGACCTGGGCCGGAAACCAGGCGAAACACCCGGAGAAAATCCATGAACCGCTCCCGGATCGCCCTGCTGGTCGCGCTCGTCGCCGCGAGCCTGCCGCTGTCGGGCCTGGCACAAGCGCCCGAGGCCAAGACCGAGTGGAGCACCTTCACCGCCGCCCCAGCTATCCGCGAGACGAGCGCGGTCTCGGACGAGGCTCCCGCGGCGAGCCCAGCCACGGCCCCCGCGACGCAGAGCGCGCCGGCGGGCCGCAGCTCGCTCAAGGAGAGCGTCCTGCCCGGCAGCGAGCCCCACAGCCCCGGCACCTGGGACAAGCGCCTGCTGGCGCCCGAGAACCACCGCGCGATGAGCGGCCTCAACGGCGCCACCGGCCTGCTACGGGTCAGCTCGGCCGACCTTGGCCCGCGCGGCGTCGTGCGCCTGTCGCTGGTCGGCGAGTACTACTCGACCGAGGACTTTCCGGTCCTCGGCGCGCGCAATACGCGCACCTCCGGCACGCTCGCCGTCGACTACGCCTTCCTCGACTTCCTCGAGGCCTTCTTGTCGTACTCGGTCTCGGCGAACACCAACAACAAGTCCTCGCCGCCGCTGATGCAGTCGCAGGGCGACGTGGTCCTCGGCCTGAAGGGTGGCTACGAGGTCGTCCGCGGGCTCTCGCTCGGCGGCGACCTGCGGCTCGGCCTCTTTCCAGGCGTCGGCGCCCAGGACCTGCGTGGCTACGCCTTCGGCTTCTCGCCCCGGTTGCTGGCCAGCTATGACGTGCGCTCGCTCGCCCCCAGTGTGCCGCTGCTCGCCCACCTGAACTTCGGCGTCGCGCTCGACGGCACCGGAGATCTCGTCACCGCGCACGAGCCGACCCCAGCCGAAGAGCTCGCCCTCGGCCTGCACCGTCACGATCGCCTCCTCTTCGCGCTCGGCCTCGAAACGCCCCTGCCCTACGCGACGCCCTTCGTCGAGTGGGGCTTTGGCCATCCGCTCGGCGCGAAGGACCTCCTCGGTCCCGACCTGCAGCCGGTCAGCGCCGCGAGCTCGATGCCGCACCAGCTCACGATTGGCGCGAAGGTCACCGCGGTGCGCGACCTCGCCCTGCTCGCCGCGGTGGACATCGGCCTTGCCCGCTACGTCGCCAAGGGCATCCCGGCGACCTCCCCCTACAACCTTGTCTTCGGCCTCAGCTATAACTTCGACCCCGCGGCCCGCGGCGAGGCGCGCCTGGTGGAGAAGACCACCGTGGTCGAGAAAAGGGTCGAGATCGCCACCGCGCCCCCGTCGTACACCGGCAAGGTGGCCGGGATGGTCGTCGACGCCAAGACCGGCAAGCCTCTGCCCGGCGTCATCGTGGAGATGGCCGGCTCGGGCCTGCCGCCGGTCGCCAGCGCTGCCCAGAGCGGCAAGTTCCTCAGCTTCGATCTGCCCGCGGGCAAGGCGCAGCTCACCTTCGCGCGCGACGGCTACAAACCGGCGGTCCTCGAGGCGCAGGTCGAGGTCGGCAAGGTCGCCGCCTTGCAGGTGGCGCTCTTGCCGCTGGCCAAGGACACCAAGGTCAAGGTCGCGCTCGTCTCCGGCAAGAAGAAGGTCGCCGGCAAGGTCGCCTTCGCCGGCCCGCGCCCCGCCGAGCTGCAGGTGGTCGCCGCCGGCTCGGAGATAGAGCTGCCCAAGGGCCGCTACCTCGCGACCGTCGACGCCGAGGGCTTCCTGTCAAAGATCAAGGAGCTCGAAGTCCCCGAAGACGGCGTCGCCATCCTCGAGATCGACCTTTCGCCCATCCCCAAGCGCCGCCTCGTAGTCGTCAAGGACGACCGCATCCAGATCAAGCAGCAGGTCCACTTCGCGGTCGGCAAGGCCGCCATCCTCGGCGACAGCCATCAGCTCCTCGACCAGGTGGTCGACGCCATCGTGCGCTCGAACGCCAAGAAGATTCGAATCGAGGGCCACACCGACAACCGCGGCGGCAAGGCGCGCAACCTCAAGCTCTCGAAAGAGCGCGCCGAGTCCGTCGTCGAGTACCTGGTCAAGAACGGCATCGAGGCCTCGCGGCTGAGCGCCGAGGGCCATGGCGACGCCCGGCCGATCGCGCCGAACCTGACCGCCCGCGGCCGCGAGCTGAACCGGCGCGTCGAGTTCGTCATCGTCGAACGCTGACAGATGGGGCGCGGAATCCTTCGAGCGATGGCCGATGGGCCCGAGCGTAGGCCGAGCTTGCCTGATCGAGGGCTCTTCGACTCGGCCTGCCTAGTTCTTCGGAAGGCTGCGCTCCGGGCAAGCCGAGCGCGGGCCGATTGTCCCGCGACACCTCTTGAAGCACCGGGAGCGCAGATGAGGATTCCTCTGGCCATCGCAGCGGCGCTGGCGGCGTGTGCGCTCGGGTGCGCCGAGCCGACGACGACCGTCCCCAAGATCGATCCCACGGTTACCCTGCACCCGATGCCCCGGGAGCTGCTCGCCGGCGGGCTGACCGCGACGGTCGAGGTGACCGGATGCGACCGGGTCTCCCGCGTCCGGCTTCGGGACCGCGACCAACTCCTCGAAGAGGTCGAGGCGCAGGGCGCGGTCACCGAGCTCACCGTCGAGTCGAAGCGCATCCCCTTCGCCCAGCGCGGCATCGCCGCTGACCTGGCGCTCTTCGCCGACGCGACCTGCGCCGACGGGCGCTCGGCAAGCTCTCGCGAGGTGCCGGTCACCTTTATGCCAACCGAGGAGCGGCTCGCCGGGCCCTTCCCCTTCGGCTCCAATTTCTGGGTCGAGTCGAGCGGCGAGCGATTCCTCTCTTGCACCACCGAGCTGACGCGCGTCTCGGGCGATAGGGAGGTCGTCGCGCGCGCCTCGCTCAACTTCGACTGCGCGGCCGACGCCGAGCTGCTCTTCGCGCCCGACGGGAACATCTACCTCGTCAAGCCCGGCCTGGGGTTCGCAGGCTTCTCGCCGCAGCTCACTCCCCTGCTCGCGGTCGACGCCCCTGGAATCGAGCAGCTCCTGGTGCCGCCGGATTCAAGCAAGCCGCTCGTCGCACTGACCGACAACGGCGTGCTGCACAGCCTCGTCGCCTTCGACCATGCCTCAGGCACGCCGATGTGGGGCCCGGTCTATCTCGACGGGCTCCCCGGCGGGCGACTCGCCTACCAGTCCGGCCGCGTCGTCTATCCGAGCTACTGGCTGCGCTCTACCGGCGGCAACCTCGTCGACGTCGGCATCTCCTCCTACGACATCGACACCGGCACTCAGGCGGCGCAGCAGGCGATGGGGACGATGAAGTCCGACCTGTTGGGGCCGCTGGTGCTGCCGGAGGTGACCCTCGACGCGAGCGCGACGGTCGCCTACTTCGCCGACCTGGCCGACCCTTCGGTGGTGCGCGCCTGCGACGCGGTCAATCCCCGCGGCTGCACCGAGCTCGCCCAGGGGCTGGTCTGGGCCTCCGACCCGCTGATCGGCGGGGTCACCCGGGCCGTGCGCACGCCGAACGGGCTCGTCGCCTACGGTCCGAGGATCGCGTTCTTCCTGAACCCGGCGACTGGGAAGGTCATCGGCGAGCCGAAAACGCCGGCGGGCTCGCTCGTCTTCTCGTACGTGATGCCGGCCAAGGACGGCGCGACCCTGCTGCTGGCTCAGGCGCCGGCAGAGGCAGGCATCAAGCAACTGCTGATCTTCGACGAGCCGGGCAAGCAGGTCGCCAACTTCCTCAGCGGCACCGACGGTTACGTCGTCGACGTCGACGGCAAGGGTAGGCCGTGGCTGTGGAAGCATGACCTCGTGCGGCTCTTCCCAGCGTCGCAGTACCGGCTGGCGCTCGGCCAGTAGTATCGACGGCGGGACAGCGGCGAGCGCTCAACGTCGTCTGTTCGATCGCTTCAGGTGCCTCACGCCGGCTCGCGAGAACCTTGCGACGTCGTCGCGATGGCCCCGGCCGCCACGCCTGCTCGGGCCAAAGCCAGGCCCCCAGCTATCCGAGCGCTCTTCGAGCGTAAAGCAACGCCTCGCGGTTGCCCGCCGGACCGGCTATCGGCGCGTCGATCCAGCCGATCACCTCTAGCCCCTGCTCGGCGACGAACCGCGCGATGCCTTCGATGGCCACCCGTCGCTTCTCGGGATCGCGCACTACCCCGCCCTTGCCCACGTCCTGGCGGCCCACCTCGAACTGCGGCTTGACCAGCACGGCGATGGCGCCGCCGGGCTTGAGGTAGCCGAGCGCCGAGGGAAGCACGAGGCGCAGGGAGATGAAGGAAACGTCGGCGACGATCAGATCGACCTCGAACGGCACGTCTTCACGCGTGAGCGCGCGCGCGTTGACCCGCTCGCGCACAGTCACGCGCGCATCGCTCCGAAGCTTGGGGTGAAGCTGCCCGTAGCCCACGTCGACCGCGACGACGCGCGCGGCGCCTCGCTGCAGCAGCAGATCGGTGAAGCCGCCGGTCGAGGCGCCCACGTCGAGGGCGTCGAGCCCGGTGACGTCGATGCCGAAGTGGTCGAGCGCGCCCTCGAGCTTGAGCGCGCCGCGCGACACGTAGCGCAGTCCCTCGCCCTTGAGCCGAAGGGGAAGCTCGACGTCGACGAGCGCCCCCGCCTTGTCGACCCGCTGATCGCCGGCGACCACCTCGCCCGCCAGCACGAGCGCCTGGGCCTTCGCCCGCGATTCGGCGAGTCCACGCTCGACCAGCAGCTTGTCGATGCGCTCCTTCTTCGCCATCAGTGGTCGCGCTCGACCGCCCAGTCGGCGATTCTCAGAAGCGCCACCGAGGCGGGCAGCAACGGCTCGACCGCCGCCTTGGCGACCCCGGCTTCGGCCCGGGCCCGCCGCAGCGACGCCTCGTTGCCGAGCAGCGCGGGGAAGGTCGTCTTGCCCTTGCGCGCGTCGGTGCCCTTGGTCTTGCCCATCTTCTTCGGGTCGCCGGCCAGGTCCATCAGGTCGTCGCAGATCTGAAAGGCGAGGCCGAGGTGATAGCCGTAGTCCTGCATCGCGGCGACCTGCATGTCGCCGGCGCCCGCGGCCCGCGCGCCTCCGGCGCAGGCGACGGCGATGAGCGCCCCGGTCTTGCGCAGGTGCAGCTCCTCGAGAAACTCCAGGGACTTTGGCCAGGGCACGCGCACGTCGTCGGCCTGTCCACCGACCATCCCGAGCGAGCCGGCGGCCTGCGTGAGCATGCCGACGAGCCTGACGCGGACCGCCTCGGTGCCTTGCGACAGCAGCGCGAAGGCCTCGGTGAGCAGCGCATCGCCCGCAAGAACGGCGGTCGCCTCGCCGAACACCTTGTGGTTGGTGGGCCGTCCGCGGCGCAGGTCATCGTCGTCCATCGAAGGGAGATCGTCGTGGATCAGCGAGTAGGTGTGGACGAACTCGACCGCGCAGGCGAAGTCCATCACCAGGCCCTCGGCGCGCCCCCCGACCGCCTCGGCCGCGGCGATGGCGAGCAGCGGCCGCAGGCGCTTGCCTCCGGCCAGCAGGCTGTACTCCATCGAGTCGTAGAGGTGCGAGGGGACCTTGCCCTTGTAGGCGCCGAGCGCGTCCTCGAGCGCCACCTCGGCTATCGCGCGCCGGTCTTGAAGCCACGCCTTGAAGTCGAAGGTCTCCGGCTCGCTCACTGTGGTCTCCTCGAGGGGCATGTGGCGGAAGCGGCCGCTGCTAGCCGAGCAGCTCGCGGATCCGCGCGTTGAGCAGGTCGATGTCGACGGGCTTGGTGAAGTAGTCGGCGGCCCCGGCCTCGAGCCCCCGGCGCACGTCCTCGCCGCCCTTGCGCGCGGAGACGAAGACGATGGGGATGTCGCGCAGCTCTTCGTTCTTCTTGATCGAGCGGCACAGCTCGAAGCCGTCGATCCAGGACATCATCACGTCGAGCAGGATGAGGTCCGGCCGGTCGACGCGCAGGCTGCTGACGAGGCGCAGGCCGTTGGCGGCCTGCTCGACGTCGTAGCCCTCGAGGTCGAGGGCGAGCATCAGCATCTCGCGCGTGTCCCGGTCGTCGTCGACGATGAGGATCTTGCGGCGCTGGGGCGCCTCGCCCGGTCCGGTTCCGCTGGTCTGGTTCATGTCGGCTTTCACTGCCTCGCCGGCCGCCTAGAACGGGATGTTGTCGTCATCTTGCTCGCCGGCAGCCCGGGCACGGCCGCGCGGGCGCTTGGGATCGGCGGCGCGCGCCTCCGGCTGCATCGGCACCGGCTCGTCCCCGCGCGGGCCCGCGAGGAGCTGCTCGACGCGCTTTTCGGCCTCGTTCAGCCGGGCCTCGCCGTAGCGAACCAGCCCGATGCCCTCCTCGAACGCCTTGAGCGACTCCTCGAGCGACAGGTTGCCACCCTCGAGGCGGCGCACGACGTCCTCGAGCCGGTCGATGATCTGCTCGTAGCCGAGCTCCTCCTGCGCCTTGCCTGCTGCGTCCTTCGCCAACTGCCGCCTCCACCGGTCGCACCGGAAACACACCCCTCTGGTCAACACTCCAAGGCCGGGCGCCATGCTAGTGGCGGCAACAAAGGGGGTCAACGGGCGCTGGGGCGCCATGCCGGGTGCCAACGGGCCGAGGGGGCATCCATCCTTCGGCCGGCGCGTGAGCGCATTGCCCCCTCGGGGCGCGCGCGAGCCGAATTGCTTCGCCCTTCGCCCTGCCCCTGGACCTTCAGGCTCTCGGGTAGTGCCGGCCGGGAAAAGGCCCGCCGGAGGGAATGCAAGAAGAGAAGGCCCTCCCCAAGTCCTGGCTCCCACGAAGCCGACGGAGGCAAGCATGGAGACGAAGGAGATCTTCAAGGTGCTCAACTCCCTGGCCCACCTCGACACCGACGCTATCTACACCTGCGACGAGGCGCTCGAGCAGATTGACGTCCTGTCGATCAAGGACCAGCTCACCCGGTTCCGCGACGACCACCACCGGCACGTGCGTGAGCTGCTGGACGCCATCCGCCGGCTCGGTGGCCAGCCGCCGAGCTTCTCAAAGGACTTCAAGGGCTTCCTTGTCCAGGGCATGACCTCGGCGCGCAGCGCGACCGGCACCGAGGGCGCCCTCAAGGCGATGAAGACCAACGAGGAGCTGACCAGCCGCAACTACTCGGAAGGCCATCAAGATGGGCCCGGACGACATCGAGGCGCTCATCGAGCGCAATTTGAGCGACGAGCAGCGCCACCTCGCGACCATCCAGCAGTGGATTGCCACCGAGGCCTGGGAGCAGAGCGGCGCCCGGGTCTAGCCCGGCCGCGCACTCCACCGGAGGAGGGCCGCTCTCGGGCTCATTCGCGCCGCGGGCGGCCTTCTTTCACCTCGGCCTCCAGCTCGCTCCTGTCGGGCAACAGCAAGGAGATGCGGGTTCCCACAGGCGCCTCGCCCGCGCTCTTGAGCACGTTGCCGCCCTCCACGAAGGCGATCGAGTAACCGCGGGCGAGCACCGCCAGGGGCGAGAGCGACTGCAGCGCGGCTGCCGCGCGCGACAGGCGCACGCGCTCTTCGCCCACGCGCCGGGCTGTCGCCTTGTCGGCCCGCTCGCGCAGCGAGGCGAGCCGGTGCCGTTGCTGCGCGATCGCCCCGGAGGGCTGGCGCGAAAAGAGCCGGCGCTGCAGCTCGTACAACCGCTCGCGCCCCTCGCCCTGCTCCTGGGCCATCGCCTCGCGCAGGCCCTGCTCCAACCCGGTCAGGCTTCGGGTCAGCCGCAAGAGCCGCGCGCGCGGATGCTCGCGCGCGAGCCGCTCCTCGAGGGCGCGCAGCCGCGCGCGCCGCGCGGTCGTGCTCGACAGCAGCGCGTCCCGACAGCGGTCGGCGCACTCATCGAGGGCAAGTCGCTGGTGCGCGATGGCCCGGCGCGGGTCGGGCAGGCGGGCTGCCCGGTGCTGCAGGCGCTCGCGCCGCGAGGAGATCTGCCGCAGGGCGAGCTCGCGCAGGTGGCGCCGGTGCTTGTCGAGCGCGCGCAGCAGCTCTTCGCGCACCGGGGCGAGCGTCTTGGCGGCGTCGGTCGGGGTCGCGCAGCGCCGGTCGGCGACGAAGTCGCCAATTGTGAAGTCGACCTCGTGGCCGACCGCCGAGACGACCGGCACGGGGCAGGCGGCGATCGCGCGGGCGACCTTCTCCTCGTTGAACGCCCACAGATCCTCGATGGAGCCGCCACCCCGGGTGACGACCACCACGTCGACCAGCCCGCTCGCGCCCAGGCGCCGCACGCCCTCGGCGATCTCGGCGGCCGCCCCCTCGCCCTGAACCCGCGCCGGGGCGACGAGGACCGGAATCGGGAAGCGCTCGTGGAGCACGCGCAAGAAGTCGATGATAGCGGCGCCGGAGGCCGAGGTGACGAGCCCGATGCGCCTGGGCAGATAGGGCAGCTTGCGCTTGCGCGCCGGGTCGAAGAGCCCTTCCCGCGCGAGCTTCTGCTTGAGCTGCTCGAAGGCGAGCGCGAGCGCACCGGCCCCCTCCGGCTCGAGCGCCTCGCAGATGAGCTGGTACTGACCCCGCGGCTCGTAGAGCGAGACCCGCCCGCGCGCGATGACGGCCAGCCCGTCCTTGAGCCCGAACCTGAGCCGGGACGCCTCGCGCGCGAAAAGCACGGCCGACAGGCACGCCCCATCGTCCTTCAGGGTGAAGTAGAGATGACCCGAGCCCGCCGCGCCGCGGAAGTTGGAGATCTCGCCGCGCACCGAGACCCGCGCGAACCGGCCCTCGATGAGCCCCTTGAGCTCCCCGGTCAGCTCGCTGACCGAGACGATCCGCTCCGGGCCGGTCCTGGGCCTGCCTCCAGAGAAGAGGTCGCCCTGGGCCTGCGGCAGCTTGCGGCGCGAGTCGACCATGCCCCCCTGCGCTAGAACCCGCCACCGAGCGACTTGAGGTGCCGCTTGGACTTCTCGTTCAGCTCGTCGTCGGCGGCGGTCATGGAGATGACCTGCTCGAACTCGCGGCGCGCCTTGTCCGGATCGACCGTCTTGTCGACGTAGGCTTGCTGGAAGAGCTCCTTCGCCTTCGCCTTGATGGTGGCCATGTGCTTGCTCGCCACCGGGTGGCTCGGATCGGCCTTGAGCGCCTGGTGGAAGGCCTTGAAGGCCTTGGACCAGTTGTTCGAGCCCATCGCCTGGATGCCTTCGCGCACGCTCGACTCAGCGAGCTTGGTGCCGATAGGCCCCATGAACGGGCTAGAGGAGCCGCCGGGGATGGCCTTGAGCAGGGCCAGGGCCTTGGAGGGGTTCGAGTCGAGGTTCTGGTTCGCGATGCGGAAGGCCGCCAGCTTGTTGGCGAGCTGGCCGCACTTCGGATCGTCGCAGGCCGAGGCGATGCCGATCGCCTCGTCTAGCTTGCCGGCCGAGAAGGCCTCAAGCGCCTTGGCCGAGTAGTCGACCTGCTGCACGACGGGCTTGGGCCTGGGCTTGGGAGGCGCGCCGGCCCGCTCGATGTCGTCCCAGAGCTTCTTGGCCTCGGCGTTCTCCGGATCGACCGCGAGGACATCCTCGGCGGCCAGGCGGGCGATCTCGAAGTCGCGGCTCGCGAGCGCGCCGCGGCCGGTCATGAGCCGGTCGCCTATCTTCGCCTTGAGCGCTTCGCGCAGCGTCGGGACGCGGTCGGAAAAGAAGCTGTCGGAGGGGACCGTCCCGAGGACCTCGGCGGCCTTGGCGAGCTCGGCCCTGCCGAGGAGCTCTTCGGCCTTTTCGATAAGCTCCTGGTTGGCGACCTCGCGCTGGGCGAACTCGAGGCGGTTCTTCGCGTCGCGCGCGTCGTATTCGACCTCCGCCGCGCGCTCGAGCGCGAACTTGAAGGCCTTCGAGGCAGCCCGAAAGTCGCCCTTCTTCGTCGACTCTTTGCCCGCCTCGATCGCCTCGTTCATCGCCGCCTCGATGTCGGCGATTTGAGCCTGCTCGGCGGCGATGGCC
>DHSB01000046.1:0-298 GCA_002408385.1 Myxococcales bacterium UBA5297 | reverse complement strand
GGTGCTCGGCGGCGATGGCCGCCTGTTCTACGGCCGCCTGCTGACTCTTCTTGACGAAGACGAGACCGGCGACGAGCACGCCGACGACCGCGGTGAGCGCGATGAGCGTCTTGCGCCGCTTCCTTTGCGCGGCGCCGCGGTCGGGGCCCAAGCGCCCGGTCATCCTATCGTCGGCTTCGGGCATGCCCCGTGGGCCGGGCCGACGGCTCAGGTTGCCGGTCGTCGGGCGCGGAGCGGGCGTCTGGCGCCCCCCAGGCCCCGGGCGCGTGGCGGGCAGCGGGCGCGGCGCGGGGCCGGT
>DHSB01000205.1 GCA_002408385.1 Myxococcales bacterium UBA5297 | reverse complement strand
CTAGCCGTGTCAAAGTCGGGTGGAAGAGACCCGCCGACCAGGTTTCATCGATGCGCCCTGTCGCCACCGGCCGCTGGGAAGGTCAGGAGTTCTTGGGTTCCTTGCGCCCGAAACACCCGGCGGTCCGCCAAGCCAGAGGCGGGGTTGGCGGACCGGCAACCCCGCAGCGGAATCGAAGAGCGGGCTCCTGGGCGTGCGTCCCCGGCTCCCTCGTTGGCTCTGGCTCGGCGGGCCTAGGGCGCCCACGTCAAGGTGTCGGAGGTTTCGGCGACAAAGACCTTGTAGATCTTTCCATTGCGGCCTACGGCAACGGCGGGCTGCTTCGCGCTCGAAATCGCCCTGTCCCAGGTGACATTCGAAGGCGCTGCGCTGCAGTCTCCGTTGTCCATGCTGCCGAAGAAGACGGTGTTGCCGTCGACCTCCACGGCGATTGCCACCTTGGTATCCGAGGCGGCCATCGACAGGCCGGTAATGCGTTTGCTGCTGCTGCAGAACGCACATCCCCAGGGGAGGATCGCTAGCGGCGTGTTGGTGTCCGACTTCCAACTGGCTGGCGACCTGGGAGTCGAGGAGCAGGCGATCGCCAGGTAGGGCTGGGTGTAACGGCTTCCCTGAAACTCGCGCGTCACGGTCGCCGAATAGGCTAGGAACGCGCTGCCAACAGGCGCTCCGTCAACCTCGACTGGCTGAACTCCGGCCACGGCCACGCCGCCTTCGGACGGGTCGACTCCTACCGAAAGGGATGCGCGCTCGGGCAAGTAGACGAGAGTGTCGTCGTCGAGCGCTCCTGCTTGATTCATGGCCAAGGTAGGCAGGGTCAGGTTCAGGAGCGTCGAGGTCGCCGCCCATGAAACCCCATTGCGGACGTTGCCGACGATCCGATAGGCGCTCGCGTGGAGATAGGCGATGAACTCCTTCGTGGTTCCGTTGAACAGCCCCGAGGCCAAGCTCGGGTGTCCCAGCGCCGAGGTGAGGCCGAGGCGTTGCGAGAGCGCCCAGGCAGACGAGGGCTGTCGCTCGGCGAAATAGACGCCCATTTCCGAAGCGGTCTCGACCTTGACGACGGCCTTGTAGGTCAGGGCGAGCTGCAGATTGATTAGCGGCGTTCCCGAAACCGCCAGATCGCTCGGAACCGCCCTCACGGTTCCACTCGGCGCCGGCAGCGCGACGTAGTCCCATCCCGTCGAATTGCTGGTGGTCGTGCCCCGCCAGTACTTGGATGCGATCGAAGTGTCGCTCAAGGTTCGGTAGAGCAATACCGGGCGGCCGTCCGGGTCGGTTCTCAGCACGGGATCGGCGGCGCCGGTGGCAATGCTCGGACTGCTCAAGTCGGGGTCCACGGGCTCGGTCAGGAAGAGCACGGTGCCGGCGCCCGCCAGCGGGTTTCCTGCTCGATCGCGGGCTCCCGGGGAGATCTGCATTGAGTAGATGGTGTATGGCGACAAGGTAGCGGCGCTCGAGAACGCGAAGGAGCGCTGGTCGCTGGAGGCGAGGTTGGTGGTGCTGGCGCTCGGGCTGAAGCTCGTCGCCGCCCTCACCGAGGACACGTCCATCTGCTCGGAGAAAGTCGCAAGCGTCGCGTCGCGCGCGAGGAGCCGGCTTCCGTTGGCCGAAGACTGGAGCAAGGGGGCGACTCGGTCGACCCAAACGATGCGGTCGATGGAGGTCGCGTTGCCCGCCAGGTCGGTCGCGGTGAGACTGAAGGTATGGCTTGCTCCGTTGTCGTCCGGAAAACCCGACCAGTCGCAAGTCCAGTCGGCAATACCGGTGAGGATGAGCGGCGTGGAGCCCACCGTCGCTGAGAGGCCGCCGGTTTCCGGCAGTCCGGCGTCCTCGACGGTCCCCGCGAAGCGAAAGCTCGCGCCTGACGCGAGGTTGATGATGGGGCCCGTGCAGACCGAGACGCTCGCTCCACAGGAGGCGTTCACCGCTGGCGTGGCTATCGCGACCCGCGGGGCCACGCGGTCGACGAAGAAGCTGCGTGACACCGAGGTGGCGTTGCCGGCCGCGTCGGTAACCTCGACGACGATCGAGTGCTGTAGGTAGTCGTCGGAGTCTGCGAGCGGGATCGGAATCTGGAAGGCGGAGGTGGGGGGGAAGCCGACGCGCGCCTCCGAATCGATCTGGTAGGTCGCGGAGGCGAGCATCGCGTCGCCCAACTGCCCCGTGAGCACGAAGGGATTTGCGACGTTCCCGCCGAGCAGTTGGTCGGCCGAAAGGTTTTCAATCGATAGCGTGGGCGCGAGCCGGTCAACGATGAAGGTCAAGGTTTCGCGCGCCGCGTTGCCGGCGGAGTCGGTCGCCTCGACCACCAACGTGTGAGGTTGGTGATCGTCGGTTTCATCGAGCGGAATATCAATCGCGAAGGAGGGCAAAGTCACCGGAATCGAACCTTCCGAATCGATTTGATAGGTCGCCGAAACCAACATTGCATCGGCTATCTGTCCGGTGATTTCGAGCGGGTTGGGCGCGGCCTGCGCGAAGGCTTGTCCATCGACCAGACCCTGGATCGAGATCCTCGGCGCGAGGCGATCGACGAAATAGGTGATGGTCTGGGAGGTAGACTGACCGCCCGAGCCGGTCGCCTGAACGACGAAGGTGTGCTGAACCCTATCGTCGGCCTCGTTCAACGGTATCTGGAGGGAATTGTCGCCCGCGGAGAGGGGAACCGGTGTCGAGCCGTCGATCGTGTAAGAGGCCGCGGAAGCGTTGTCGATGCGGACGGCAACGACGAGGGGATTAGGCGCGCTCATCCCAAGAACCTGCTGGTCGGCGAGCCCCGTGACGGAAATACTCGCCATGCGGTCGACGATGAATGACACTTCGAGCGAACTCTCGTTGCCGAGGCCGTCGATGGCGGTGATGGTGAGCCGGTGGGGGGTGGAGTCCTCATTGGGCAAGGGGAGTGTCGAGCGGAAGGATGTGCCGTCGAGCTCCAGGTTCTTGGCGGCTTCATCGTCAAGGCGCAGCGTTGCTGCCTGAAGGTCGGCCTCGACTATCGAGCCTTCGACGAGAAGACTCTCCCCCGAGACGACTGCGCCCGCGGCGGGAGAGGACACATCGATTCGAGGCGCAAGCCGGTCGACGACGATAGTTCGGGTCGCCTCAGTGAGCCGGTCGGAAACATCACGAGCGGCGAGCGTAATGATGTGGGATGCGAAGTCCTCGTCGGCGACCTCGAACGAGAAGGTGAAGGCCCCGCCCTCGACCGCAATGTCGAGCCCTTCGCCCTCGTCGACGCGGTACGCGAATTGCGCCAACTTCGTAGCGCTCACCGTGCCGGAGACGGTGACGGTCGCAGAATCTGCGAGGGAGAAGGTGCTGCCCTCTTTCGGCGAAGCGAAGACGAGGAGGGGAGCGGCCTTATCGTCACAAGAGAAGCCGTCTCCGGCGTATCCCGGATTACAGCTACAAACTGGAGTGCCGTTGCCAAGCTTGCATGTCGCGTTCGGATCGCATCCGCCGTTATTGACCGCGCAGGGGTTGTTCCTGGCGCACGTGATCCCGTCGCCGAGGTATCCCGTCTTACAGGCGCAAACCGGGGTGCCGTCACTAAACTCGCAGATCGCGTTGGGGTCACATCCCCCGTTGTTGATCGCGCAGGGGTTCTCTGACGCCGCTACGGACGGCGGAGTGGTGTCGCCACAGGCGACCGCAATAGTAGCGACCACAACCGCAAAATGACGCAGGCTCATTATGCTTCCTCCCCATAATTCTATCGCGTGGTTGGTTCTAGCGGGTTCTGCGAGCGGCTTGCCCTAGGCGCGCAGAGAGCCCGGTTTCTCGTTACCAGCCGAAGGTCGGCTGTCGCGCGCCGCTACCGCGCCTCGTCTGCTCCTACGTCACATAGGCCGCCAACGGGTTGTGGCCG
>DHSB01000071.1:6449-7744 GCA_002408385.1 Myxococcales bacterium UBA5297 | reverse complement strand
CCGTCACCCCCTATGCCGATCCCGCGCTGCGACGTGGCCGGCACCCGCGAACTGCGGCGCGAGCATCCACTCGGCCGACGTGAAGGCCTGCCCTCCGATGGCTCGCTGCGCCTTCGGTTTGGCCCCGACGCGCAGGCCGGCCCTCCGGTGGCCCGGCCGCAGCAGGGAGCCGGCGTGCGTCGGACCAGCCGCTCATGAATCGGGCGCCGCCTCGTCACCTCGCTGCCGCCAGCCAACTTTGCTCGGCGCGCCCCAAGGTGTTAGGCGGTAAAACGTTGAAACACACCGAACTCAGGAGTCACGCAGTCATGAGACGCATCTTGATCGCCATCGCTCTCTGCAGCTTCGCCGTTCCCGCTCTCGCCGAAGAGCCGGCCGACACCGAGGCCAACCCCGCGCTCGAGGAGGCCAGGAGCTTTCTGAAGGGCTACCTCGACGAGCTGGTCAAGGCGCGCGCCGGTCGGAAGCCCAAGCCCGCCGAGGTCGCCAAGAAGCTGCGCGCGACGAAGAAGCAGGTCCACCCCAAGACGCTCGAGCTGATAGCGGACCAGGAGAAGAAGCAGGTCGTTACCAACGCGCTCGCGGTCTGGCACTGGGCCAAGGCGGACTACTGGCTCGAGGAGTACGAGATCACCGGCGCCAAAGAGGCGGCCATGGGCACGGTGGTGGTCGAGACTCAGGAGAAGAGCTGGCGTGTTGAGGAGCAGGGCGTCGACGCAGACCCCGAGCTGGCTGCCTACCTGCTCTACAAGCAGGACGGCAAGTGGCTGATCATCGACAAGCGGCGCAATTCGACCTTCACCGCGGACGCGATCAAGATCGGCTACAAGAACCACTTCCCCACGCCCAAGGCCGAGCCCAAGCAAGAGGCTCAAGAGGCCGTGGGCGAGACCGCCGAAGAGTAGGCGAGCGGCCCGGCGTGGCGGCGCGCGGTCCGGCGCGCCGCCGTCGGCTTGGTCTACCTCTACTCCTTCGGCGAAGGAGCCACGGCCGGGGCCGCTGCCGGCGCGGGCTTGGTCCCGCCCGAGTGCCGGAACAGCTTCGGGGCCAGCTTCAGCCGCTTGGGCGGGTGCTTCAGCTTGCCCTTGTCGATGCTCCTGCTGGCTCGATCGAAGGACGAGGTCTTGCCCGCGACGTTCGCCTGGGCGGCCTCGCGCATCTTCTCCTCGGTGGTCTTCTGCTCGGCAGACTGGGCGACGGCTGCGGCCGGCTCGACCGCAGGTTCGGCAGGCTTGGTCGCGGGCTCGGCCGTCGCGGGTGACGACGAGGCAGCCGGCGCGGCCTGCTGGGGGGCG
>DHSB01000071.1:5993-6306 GCA_002408385.1 Myxococcales bacterium UBA5297 | reverse complement strand
GGGTCTTCTTCTCACACCCGCTGCAGCCAGTAGCTGCGAGGGCGAGGGCGATCAACGGCACGAAACGCATCTGCTCGGCTCCTTGGTCAGACAAGCTGACAAACAACCTCGAACCCCCCGGTTCATTCCCGCTCTCAGGCAGTCGCCGCCGCGCTCGCGTCTTGGGCAAAGCGAAGCTGTTCGGCGGTGAAGAAGGTGCGGCAGGAGTCGACCATCGCCTGCAGGTCGCCGTCCATGTAGCCGGGCAGGTTGTGGGAGGTCAGGCCGATGCGGTGGTCGGTCACCCGGTCCTGCGGGAAGTTGTAGGTGCGGA
>DHSB01000071.1:5499-5855 GCA_002408385.1 Myxococcales bacterium UBA5297 | reverse complement strand
TGCGGGAAGTTGTAGGTGCGGATCTTCTCCGACCGTTCGCCGGTGCCCACCTGACTGCGACGGGCCGCGTCGCGCTCGTTCTTGAGTCGAGTCTGCTCCATCTCGTAGAGCTTGGCGCGCAGCATCTTCATCGCCATCGCGCGGTTCTTGATCTGGCTCTTCTCCTGCTGGCACTTGACGACCAGGCCGGTCGGCTTGTGCGTCAGGCGCACGGCCGAGTCGGTGGTGTTGACGCTCTGTCCGCCCGAGCCGGTGGAGCGGAAGACGTCCATCTCGATGTCGGCCTCGTTGACCTTGATGTCGACGTCCTCGGCCTCGGGCATCACCGCGACGGTGACCGTCGAGGTGTGGATGCG
>DHSB01000071.1:5098-5348 GCA_002408385.1 Myxococcales bacterium UBA5297 | reverse complement strand
GTCGAGGTGTGGATGCGCCCCTGGGCCTCGGTGGCCGGCACGCGCTGGACCCGGTGCACGCCGGACTCGTACTTGAGGCTCGAATAGACCGAGTCGCCGCTGATGGTGAGGATGACCTCCTTGACCCCGCCGGCGTTGCCGGGGTTGAGGTCCACGATCTCGCTCTTCCAGCCCTGGCGCTCGGCGTAGCGCAGGTACATGCGCATCAGCTCGCCCGCGAAGAGGCTCGCCTCGTCGCCGCCGGTGCCCG
>DHSB01000071.1:4534-4935 GCA_002408385.1 Myxococcales bacterium UBA5297 | reverse complement strand
CTCGTCGTTGGGGTCCTTGGGCAGCAGCAGGACCTTGAGCTTCTGCTCGAACTGGTCGAGCTCCTCTCTTAGCCGCGGCAGCTCCTCCTTGGCCATCTCCCGAAGCTCCGGGTCGCTGCCGCGCACCAGCTCCTCGTCTTCCTCGACCTGGGAGCGCAGCCTCCTGAAGGCCCGGTAGCTCTCCACCAGGGGCTCTATCTGCGAGCGCTCCCTGGCCAGCTTCTGGAGCCGGGCGGCGTTCATGGCCACTTCGGGGTCGGCCAGCTCACTGGTCAGGCGCTCGAACCTGAGCTCGATTTCGTCGAGTTTGCGGATCATCGGTCTCTCACAAGGAAGGCTCGCCAAAGCCTTCGCGAGCGGCAGTCGCCGCGGGGCGCGGATGCTAGTGAGCGGCGCGGGGG
>DHSB01000071.1:2687-4396 GCA_002408385.1 Myxococcales bacterium UBA5297 | reverse complement strand
GTGTCAACGCCGCTTCGCTCCAGAAAAAGTCAACGGTTGGTGCCCCCGGGCGCATTGCGCCGGGGGGCGCGCGGCCAGAAGGCTTGCGCGAAGGGGCGGGCGGTGGTGCGAGCGGCCGTCGAAGCACGCGGCAGGATGCCGCTCGACCGGCCAAGCGCGAGTTCGCCGGAGCTACGGCTTGCTGCGTGAGCGCGCCGCGGACTTCGACGCGGCCCGCTTTTTCGAGCTTCGTTTTGCCGGGGGCGCGGCCTTCTTGGCGACCTTTTTGGCGGGCGCCCGCTTGGAGGCCGGCTTGCGCGTCGCCGCGCCCGCCGTCTTGCGCGAGCGCCTGGGCCGGGAAGGGGCCGACGGTGGCGCGCTCTTGTCGGCGACAGGCGGCTGTGCCGGCACAGCGGGCGACGAGGCCTGTGCGGCCCGCGCGGCGGTGGCTTCGCTCACCAGTCGCGCGATGGTGTCGATGAAGCAGCGGGCGTTGGTCTCCTTGCGCACGAAGTACGAGTAGCCCGCCGCCCGGGCTCGCGGCACCGCGTTGACCGCCTCGTTGCCCGTCAAGGCGACGAGGATCGGATCGCCGAGGCTGGGGTCGGACTTGATCTGCCGGGCGGCCTCGAAGCCGTCGATGACCGGCATGTCGAGGTCCATGATCACTACGTCCGGATGCGACCAGCGCGCCGCGGCGATGGCCTGGGCGCCATCGGCCGCCTCGATGACGGTGGCGAGCGCGCTGCAACTCTTGCGCAAAAAGTCGCGGATATGCCCGTCGTCGTCGACTACAAGGATGGTCCCCATGCCTGCCCGCCGTCGTTCGATGGTCACCGGCCCTGGCCGCCGGGCGCTGGATTGTAGCGATCGATAGTCGGACTGTGAACTCCTGAAGGCGTGTTGTAGAGCCCTGCGAGCGCTAACCGGTCAGCCCGAGCGCAGGCCGCGTCTGCCAGGCCCAAGAACGCGAGGCCCAGCTTTGTCTCTCGCCTCCTTTCGGGAGGCAGACGCTCCGGGGGTGAGCGGGGGCGGGCCGAGGTCGGGGAAGAGCTCGAAGCGCTCACCCCAGGGCACGGGCGCGAGCGCGCGTCGATCGATTCAGCGGGCACGGCGAGCTCTCGAGAGCGCCGATGCCGTTCGCCCCCGGCTTTGCCCGTCAGGGGTCCTCTGGCAGGGAGGCGGGCGCTCGGGGGCGCAGGGCGAGCCGGAGCCGACGTAGCGGCACAGGCGCATGTCGGCCCAGGGTTGGTGCTCCCCGATTCGGGACCTACGTTGACTTGTGGATAGTTGGAGCGACCGAGGCTGGGGGGGCGATGAAGTCATCCGCGAAGCTCGAGGAGCTGCCCTTACTGACGCCGCGTCAGATCTACGAGCGGCTCGGCAAGTACGTCATCGGGCAACAGAGGGCCAAGCGGGCAGTCTCCATCGCGGCGTACAACCACTTGAAGCGCATCGCGACCGGCCGGCACAGGCGCTCGTCGCTGCTCAAGAAGTCGAACATCCTGCTCATCGGGCCCACTGGCAGCGGCAAGACGCACATTGCCCGCAATCTCGCCGAGATCCTCTCGGTCCCCCTGACCATCGCCGACGCGACCGAGTACACGGAGGCCGGCTACTACGGCAAGGACGTCGAGGTGATGATCGCCGACCTGCTCTTCAAGGCCGACCAAGCGGTCGAGGAGGCCGAGCGTGGAATCGTGTTCGTCGACGAGATCGACAAGATCGCC
>DHSB01000071.1:0-2543 GCA_002408385.1 Myxococcales bacterium UBA5297 | reverse complement strand
ACGAGATCGACAAGATCGCCCGGCGCACCCATGGCGGGTCGACTGGGGCGGGCAATCGGGACATCGGCGGCGAGGGGGTGCAGCAGGCTTTGCTCAAGATGCTCGAGGGGCGCGAGGTCTACGTGCCGCTCAACCTGACGCAGAGCTGGGCGAAGCACGACTTCGTGCAGATGGACACGCGCAACATCCTCTTCATCTGCGCGGGCACCTTCTCGGACCTGTACGCGTACCGAAGCGGGCGCACCGTCGGCTTCGGCAGCGACGGGCGGCCGGGGGCGCGGCGGCGCGTCGGGGTGAAGGACCTCATCGAATTCGGCCTGCTCGCCGAGCTGATGGGGCGTCTGCCGGTGATGGTCGAGCTGGAGGAGCTGGGGCCTGACGAGCTCTATCAGGTGCTCACCGTGCCCCCCGACTCGCTGGTGCGCGAATACCGCGAGTTGCTCGGCCTGGAGGGCATCGACTTTTCGTTCAGCGACGGGGCGCTTCGCGAGATCGCCCGTTACGCCTACGACAAGCGATTGGGGGCGCGCGCGCTGCGGTCGATCTTCGAGGAGTTGATGTCCGAGGTGCTGTTCTTCGCGCCCGAGCGGCGCGGCGAGCGCATCGGGATGGACGCGCGCACGGTGCGCCGGCGGCTGGCGAGCCTTAGTTCGGGCTCTTTCCTCGAGGCTTGACCTCGGGCGGCGCTTCGGCCTGCGCCTTGGTCGCTGCCTTGCCCAGTGTCTCGGAGGCCGCCTTGGCCAGGCTCTCGGACAACTTGGGGTCGTTGAGCACCTTGAGGACGTTGACGCTCGAGAGCAGCGCCGCATAGTCGCCCTTCTCCAGGGCGCGACGCACGGCCGCGTCGTTGACGAGCGACTTCATCCGCGGGTCCTTCGAGAGCGCCTTGAGCTGCGGATCCTCGGCGATTCGGGCGGCGGCCTGAGGGTCGGCGCTCGCCTTGACGAGCCTCTTGATGGAGGCGAGTTGGGGGGTCTGCGCGAAGAGGCTGTGGCGGCGGGCAAGGCCGATGGCGATGGAGCCCTTCGCCTCGCGGGCGTAGGGGCCCAGCAGGCGTGAGAGCGGCTTGTCGAGGAGCACGAGCGCCGAGAGGGCCACGAACACGATGACGGCCGCCTTGAGCGCGCCCAGTGCAAAGCCGCCCATGCGGTTGAGTGCGCCGCGCTCGCCGTCGGGCAGCAGCTTCGAGAGGAGCAGCCGCAGGGCCAGTACGCAAAGGGCGTAGACGACGAAGAAGAGGACGAAGCTGCAGCCGATGCTGGTGAAGAGGAGCGGATAGCCGAGCTTCTGTGCGACGAGGGGGCCGGCGAGCATGCCGAGCGGGCGCGCGCACAGGTATCCGACGACGAGCCCGCCGAGGTGGGCGAGCTGGCGGATGGCGCCGCTCCACAAGCCCAGCCCGCCGAAGAAGAGGATGATCACGACGACCGCAAGATCGATTCTCAAGCAAGCCTCGGACGCGCGCGCCGCCCCGGGGGCCGTGGGCGGTTACTTGATACGGAAGTCGTTCTTGGGCCGGGTCTTGTCGTATTCGGCCTCGGCTTCCTTGAGCTTCTCCTTGTACTTCGCGTTGGCCGGCTCGTACATCAGCGCCATCTTGAACTGGCGCATCGCCGCCTCCCAGCGCTTACGGTCGAGCTCCTGCATGCCGAGCTTGTAGCAATCGCGGCCCTTCGGAGTCGTGCCGATCTGCTCCTCGATGGCCTTGCGCTGCTCGGCCTTCTTCTCGGCCTCGCTCTCCTCGGTATAGCGCAGCTTCTGCGCGCGCTCGGGGCCGGAGATGTCGGAGAGGTACTTGGCGCGCTTCGCGTCGTCGCGCAGCACCACGTAGGCCTCGGTGATGCGCTTGAAGACCGTGTTGATCTTCTCCTTCAACCCCTCGTCGGGAAGCTGGTTGAAGCGGTCAGGGTGGTAGGTGCGCGACTCGCGGTAGTACGCGTCCTTGATCTCCCGAGGAGTCGCCGTCGGCTCCAGGCGAAAGACCTGGAAGTAGTCGAGCGAGTCCAAGCTGTTGTTGAGGATGTCGAGTGCGGCGAAAAACTCCGGGCCTATCGGCAGGGCATTGGAGCTCGGGACGGTCGCCGAGGCCGGTGTCGAAGGCGCCTTGGGGGCGACCGGCCGCGGCGGGGCAGGGGGCCGAGGCGCGGCAGGCGGCGCGGGGACGGCCGAAGCGACCGGCACGTTCGGTCGGGCCGGCGGTGTGGCAGACCGGGGAATCTGGCGGGCAGCCGACTGGCCGATGACCGGAGGCGGCCGAGGCGCGCTTGTCGGAATCTGGGGCCGAGGCCGCGGACTGGCGGCACCGGCGGGAGCGCGCGGAGGCTCACCCGCGGCCGATGACGGCGCCGGCGGAGGTGTCGCCGGGGTTGCGGCCGGCCTGGCCACGCTCGGCTGGACCGGGCGCGCGGCGCCAGGTTGAGCGGGACGAGCGGTTCCAGGCTGGGACGGGGGCGCTGCGCCAGGCTGCGTGGGCCGAGCGGCCCCGGGTTGAACAACGCCGGGCTGCGCGGGGCGAGCGGCCCCAGGCTGGGACCGGGGCGCAG
>DHSB01000102.1:69699-72304 GCA_002408385.1 Myxococcales bacterium UBA5297 | reverse complement strand
GCGGGCCCGGCCGCGGGCGCGGGCAAGAGCGCGCCGAGGTCGGCAGAGGCGGGGCCCGGGCCTGCGCTGGCGAAGAGCGCGAGCCCCGCGAGGAGGCCGGCGGCGAAGGCGACCTCGCGCTCTGCGGCTCCGAAATCACCCCGCCGCAAGGCCGCTCCCAAGAGCGAGGCCGAGCCGGACGCCGAGGCCATCGTCCTGCCGACGGTCTCTCCTCGCAGCGGACCGCTCGCCACCGCGCTCAACGGGGTGATGCCGCTGCGCGGCCGGCTCTCCTCGACGCTCAAGCGGCGCGGCATGTCCAAGGTCGGCGAGGTCCTCTTCTTCTTTCCGCGCAGCTATGAGGACAGGCGCCGGCTCGTCCCCATCGGCCAGCTTCGCCCCGGCGAGCGCGGCTTCTCGGCCGGGAAGGTCACCCGCATCCAAGAGCCCTTCACCGGCCGGCGCCGGATGCTCCGGGTGGTGCTCAGCGACGGCAAGGGCTCGATAGCGGCGACCTGGTACAAGTTCTGGCCGTCGATGCGCGACCGCTACCAGCCCGGCCAGCGCTGGCTCTTCGCCGGAGAGGTGCGGGTCTTCGGCGGCCACTGGGAGATCGTCCACCCCGAGATGGAGCCGGACGACGAGCAGGGCCGGCGGGCCGCGGGGCTCGGGGAGATCGTCCCGGTCTATCCCGGGCTCGAGCGGGGCGAGCAGCGCGGCTTTCGCCTCCTCGCCCGGGCGGTCGTCGATCGGTTCGCCGACGAGATCGAGGACCCGGTCCCCCCCGAGTTCCTGCGGCGCGCGGGGCTGCCGCCGCTGGCGCGGGCGGTGCGCGCCGCCCATCTCCCGGGGCCCGAGGTGCTGGCCGCCGAGAGCGCCCCCGCGCCGGCGCAGCGGCGGCTCGCCTTCGACGAGCTCTTCTTCATCGAGCTGGGGATGGCGCTGCGGCGCAGGGGGGTCGACGAGCTGCCCGGCATCGGCTTTGACGCGGGTCCGGAGCGGCTGGGCGAAGCGCTCGGGCTGTTGCCGTTCGCGCCGACCGCGGCGCAGCGCCGCGCCCTCGGGGAGATCGCCGCGGACATGGGCCGGCCCTCGCCGATGAACCGCCTGCTGCAGGGCGACGTCGGCTCGGGCAAGACGGCGGTGGCCGGGGTCGCCGCCGAGCTCGCCATCCGCGGCGGCTACCAGGCGGCGTTGCTCGCCCCCACCGAGGTTCTCGCCGAACAGCACCTGCGCACCCTGAGCGGCTGGTTCGAGGCGCGGGGCCGCAGCGTGACGCTGCTGACCGCGAGCGTGCCCACGCGCGCGAAGAGGGCGGCCAAGGCGGCGCTCGCGTGCGGGGAGATAGACCTGCTGGTCGGCACGCACGCGATGCTCCAAGAGGACGTCGCCTTCGGGCGCTTGGGCCTGGTCATCGTCGACGAGCAGCACCGCTTCGGCGTCCTTCAGCGCGCCGCGCTCGTCCAGAAGGGCGTTCACCCCGACGTCCTGGTGATGACCGCGACGCCCATTCCGCGCACCCTCGCGATGGCGCTCTACGGCGATCTCGACGTCTCGGTGCTCGACGAGCTGCCGCCGGGGCGCACTCCGGTCGAAACCCGGGTCTTCCCGCGCCGGCAGCGCGACGAGGCGTATCGGCTCGTCGCCGAGCAGGTCGCTCAGGGCCGGCAGGCCTTCGTCGTCTATCCGCTGGTCGAGGAGTCCGAGAAGCTCGACCTTGCCTCGGCGACCGAGGGCGCGGCTGAGCTGACCGCGCGCTTTTCGTCCTGGCGCGTCGGGCTGCTGCACGGGCGGATGAAGGCCGACGAGAAGGACGCGGTGATGTCGGCCTTCCGGGCGCGCGAGCTCGACGTGCTCGTCTCCACGACGGTCATCGAGGTCGGCGTGGACGTGCCGAACGCGACGGTGATGGTGGTCGAGTCGGCCGAGCGCTTCGGGCTCTCGCAGCTCCACCAGCTCCGGGGCAGGGTAGGGCGAGGCGGAGGGCGGGCCTGGTGTCTGCTCGTCGCCGCGCTGCAGGGCGAGGCCGCGACCGCCAGGCTGGCGGTGATGGAGCGGACGACCGACGGGTTCGTCATCGCGGACGAGGATCTGCGGCTCCGGGGGCCGGGCGAGTTTCTCGGGACCCGGCAGTCGGGCCTGCCGCCCCTGTTGGTCGCCGACTTCGCGCGCGACGCCGATCTGCTGGAGATCGCGAGGGAGGAGGCGCTGAGGCTGGTCGAAAAAGATCCGCACCTCGAGGCGCCAGAGCACGCGGGGCTGCGCCGAGCGATCGAAGAGCGCTGGGGTGAGCGACTGGAGCTGACGCGCATCGGGTGATGGCGCGGGATCGACGGTCGAGCCCGACGCAGCCTCCCGGGGTGGCATCGGCGGGTCGAATCGGAGCATCGCTCGCGTCAGGCGGAGGTGACCGCCTGTGGCTTCGGGCTGTCGTCCTGTCGAAGAGATCGAGCAGCCAGTCTTCGAGATCGGGCATTCGGTCTTCGACATCGGGCTTCCGNNCGCCCCGCCGTTCCGTCCCTGCGCGTTCAGTTGGAATAGAAGCCGTCCGGATGGTGCTTTTCGTCAAACAGATGATTGTAGGCCATCAGCCGGTACTGGTCGTACAGCTTTTGTGTGGCCTCCG
>DHSB01000102.1:69398-69631 GCA_002408385.1 Myxococcales bacterium UBA5297 | reverse complement strand
CGGTCTTCGACATCGGGCTTCCGGTCTTCGACATCGGGCATTCGGTCTTCGAGATCGGGCATCGGGTCTTTGACACCGGGCTTCCGGTCTTCGACACCGGGCTTCCGGTCTTCGACACCGGGCTTCCGGTCTCCGACACCGGGCATTCGGTCTCCGACACCGGGCATTCGGTCTCCGACACCGGGCATTCGGTCTCCGACACCGGGCATCCGGTCTTCGACATCGGGCTTCCG
>DHSB01000102.1:52441-69233 GCA_002408385.1 Myxococcales bacterium UBA5297 | reverse complement strand
CTTCGACATCGGGCATTCGGTCTCGGAGATAGGCCGTTTTGGATCAGCCCCATTCGGGGTTGGCCGGAAGCCCGCGAATTCTCTGGCGAGGAGCGCGCTCGCAGTCCGAAAACCAAGCCATCTCGGTTTCCCAGGCTCGTGATAGGTAGGGCACAGTTCAGTGCCGCCTCGAACCGCACGGAGAATCGGATGATGAGGAATCGATTAGCGCTTGCGATGGTCGCGCTCGTGGCGACGACCGGCTGTTTTCTGACCGATTCGAAGGACGACGACTGCGCCAACCCGTGCGAGTCGGCCTGCTGCGCCGAAGGCGAGGTGTGCGAGGACGGTCAGTGCCAGGCGCCGTGCGAGCCGGCCTGCGATGGAAGGATGTGCGGGGACGACGGGTGCGGCGGCTCGTGCGGAGAGTGCAGCCCGGGCTGGGCTTGCGACCCGTACACGCGCCAGTGCGTCGCGCCGTGCATGCCCAACTGCGCGGGCAAGGCGTGCGGCGACGACGGGTGCGGCGGCTCCTGCGGCGGCTGCGTCCCCGGGTCGACAGCCTGCCAGGGCTATCAATGCGTCCCGTGTACGGCCAACTGCTCGGGCAAGCTCTGTGGCAGCGACGGCTGCGGCGGGAGCTGCGGGACCTGCACCTCCCCGGAGATCTGCAACGCGCAGTTCTTCTGCGAATGCCGGCCACGCTGTGCCGGCAAGAGCTGCGGCGCCGACGGCTGCGGCGGCACGTGCGGCCAGTGCGACGACGGCAAGCACTGCAACTCGGCGGGCCGTTGCGAGGGTTGTACTCCCGACTGCGACGGCAAGGCCTGTGGCGACGACGGCTGCGGTGGCCTTTGCGGCGCGTGCCTCCCGAGCCAGGCCTGCAGCAGCGCGGGCGCCTGCATCGCCTGTAGCGCCGATTGCGGCGGCAAGCAGTGCGGCGACGATGGCTGCGGCGGAAGCTGCGGAGAGTGCGAGCTCGGCTTCTGCCAGGGCGGCCAGTGCACCTGCAAAGGTGACGGCGAGAGCTGCGGCGGAACCAACGAGTGCTGCTTGGGCGAATGCCTCGGCGGCTTTTGCACCAACTGCAAGGCGAGCGGGCAGGGCTGCTCGGGTGACGAGGAGTGCTGCCGGGGGATTTGCAACTATGGCCACTGCTACTTCGAGTGCTCCGAGCTCTGGTACGAGTGCGCCTCGAGCAGCGACTGCTGCGATGGGCTGAGGTGCAACCGCGCGATCTATTGCTGCGGCGACATTGGCCAGCCGTGCGGCAACCACGAAGCGTGCTGCTCCTACAACTGCGTCGACGGCGTCTGCGCCTGCACCAATCTCGGTGGCTTCTGCGCCGGGAACGAGGACTGCTGCGGGGGCCTGGTCTGCTTCGAGGGGTACTGCCAGGAGGCGCCATAAGCCCCTGCGGCTCGTGCGGCTGCGTAACTGCTCTCTCGCTCGATCCATTGAGCACAGAGCCGCTCTTTGCGCGGCGGACGGAGGGCGCCGCCGGGCCCCGAGGGCAGGGGGGCGCGCGCGTTGGCGCCGAAGCAGGCTCTCCCAGGTGTCCCGGGTTGGCGCGGGCGCCCGTCTGGCGGGCCTCTATGGAGAGGTGGGGCGCGCGCGGCCAGTTGGAGTCGCGAGGCCTAAAGCGCCCAGCCGAGCTCGAGGACGAACGAGGAGAAGGCGGGAAAGCCCTCGGCGCTGAAATCGGAGCTCAGGTAGCGCACCTGCGCGCCCAGGAGGAGTCCTCGCCAGACGAGAGCGCGCAGCCCCAGGGCGGCAAAGCCCGCGGGGACCCGGGCCGAGGCGTCGCGGTCGCGCCGGGCGGCGAACTGGAGCGCGGGACCGAGCGACAGCGACGGCACGATGGGCAGCTCGTCGAGCGCGACCTCGACCCCGAGCCAGCCCGTCGTCGCGTCGATGACCCCCGCGCCCCCGAGGCCGTGCCGCGACTGATCGAGCCCGAAGACGACCCGGTAGCGCGAGCCCAGGGCGAGGCTCGCGCCGACGCCGAGCGAAGGGCCGGCCGAGACCGCCTCGCCCCGCGGGGAGGCGACCCCGCCGCGCAGCCCCAGGTCGAAGCTGCGCGCAGCGACCGGGGCGGGCGCCGCCAGCAGCGCAAGCAGGACGAGCAGGGGGGGAAGGGCGCCTCGCGGCATCGGGTTCCTTTCGACTCGGACGCGCGGATGCTCGGCCTGGCCACGGGGGCAAGTCAAGCTGCGGCATGACTTGCGGTCGAGCGCGGTTGTAGGCCGTGACGCAGGCTTCGTAGTCCGTTGACGCGTGCGCCTAACCCCCCTAGAGTCCGCGCCAATTCACTGCCAGGCCCAGGTATCGACCTCTTGCACGGGCCAAGGAGTAGTCACGGTGTCCAGCGAAAAGCTCACTCGCAAGGAAATCCGCGAGCCAGACAAGTTCCTGAAAGCGACCACGGCCTTCTGGAACAAGGCCGCGCAGAACCAGAAGGCAATCGGCGTCGGCGTCCTCGTCGTCATCGGCCTGTTCGTCATCGTCGGCCTGCTCTCGCGCTCGCATCAGAAGGGCGCGGCGGCCGCCGGTGGTGCGCTCGCCCAGGCGCTCGAGCTGTCTCGACAGGGAGTCGAGGGCACGTTCGACGCTTCGGGTGATCCGAGCGCGCCGAAGTTCGCGAGTCACCAAGAGAAATACGAGAAGCTCGCCGCAGCGCTCGACAAGGTGCGCACCGATCATCCGGGTTCGACGGCCGGGCGCACGGCCGGCTACTACTTCGCCGACGCCCAGTTCCAGCTCGGCAAGCTCGACGAGGCCGACAAGGAGTACGAGCAGTTCATCGCGAAGACCTCCGCGGGCGATCCGCTGCGCGTGCTCGCGCTCGAGGGCCGCGGCTACATCGCCGAGGGCAAGAAGGACTGGGCCAAGGCGAGCGAGCTGTTCGGTCAGATGAGCCGCGAGGCGGCCGGCGAGACGACCAAGGCCCGCGCCGCCTATCACCGCGCGCGCATCCTCGCCGCCGAGGGCAAGAAGCTGGAGGCCGCCGAGGCCTTCCAGAAGCTGAAGGACGAGTTCAAGGAGGCCCCGGCTGCCCGTCTGGCTGGTGAGCGCCTGGCGCTGCTCGCCGCCGACGGCGTGCGCGCTCCGGCGGCGGCGCAGCCCGCCGAGGTCGCCGAGAAGAAGTAGGGGAGCAGCCCTCCGCCTTATGCCTGATCGGAGACGAGCCCAGATGAATGTCCGTAGCCAGGGTCCTCGAGTCGTCGCCGCCATGCTCGCCGGGTTCGCGCTTGGCGGCTGTGCCGAGGCGCAGGCTCGGATGGGCTCGTTCCTGACGAACCCGGGCAGCGTCACGAGCGCTTCGGCCTCTTCCGAGAAGGTCTTCTCGGTCCTCTGGTGGACCAAGGCCGATGAAACCGAGGGCCTGCCCTACAAGCCCATCGAGCCGGCCTCGCCGGAGTACGACCCGGCCACCGGCGCGGTCTACGCGGCGACCTCGGACGGCAAGGTGCACGCCTTTGCCTCCGACGGCCGCCACCTGTGGGATGCGGAGGTCGGCGGCCCTTTCAACGCGGGGCCCACCTTGACCGAAGGCCGTCTGTACGTTGGCACCTCGCGTGGCGACCTGGTCGCGCTCGACGCGGCCGACGGCAAGACCCTCTGGACCTACTCGGCCGGCGATGCCCTGCAGACCCGGCCTGTGGTCTCCGACGGCCTGGTGCTCGTGATGACGAGCTCCGACACGCTGCTGGCCATCGACGCCGAAAAGGGCGACTGGAAGTGGCAGTACCGGCGCGAGGCGCCGGGCCTGTTCACCCTCCATGGCGCGGGGCGGCCCGCGGTCGCCGACGGCAGGGTTCTCGCGGGCTTTGCCGACGGCTATGCGGTGGCGCTCGACATCGCCGACGGCGGCCTGCTGTGGGCCAAGCAGCTCTCGAACCAAGAGCGGTTCAACGACGTGGACGCGAGCCCGGTCATCGACGACTGGGGCAGGGCCTACTTCGCCGCCTACGGCAGCGGCCTGCACGCCATCGACGCGGCCACCGGCGACACGGTGTGGACGTATGCGAAGCCGGGGATCACCGCGCTCGCCATCGACCCGAACAACGGGCGGCTCTTCGCGGGCGGCCCGGGCTTCATCTCGGCGCACGCGGGCGACACCGGCCTGCCTCGCTGGACGATGGCGATGGGCGAGGAGCGCTATGTCACCGGGCTGACCGTGGCCGACGGCCCGCTGCTGCTCGCGGCGACCGGGCGCGGCCCGCTGTTGTTCCTCGACACGCGCAACGGCAAGTTGCGCAAGGCCTTCGACCCGGGACACGGCGTCTACGCCGCGGCGACCCGGGCTGCGCGCGGCGACACGCTCGTGCTGTCGAACCGCGGCTACGTCTACAACCTCGCCATCGAGGCCCCGGTCCGGTGAGCTGCCGATTCGTGCGCGTGGTCGCCGCGCTGGTCTGGCGGGGCGGTTCGGTCTTGGTTCAGCAGCGGCGCCCGGGCACCTCGCGGGAGCTGCTTTGGGAGTTTCCCGGCGGCAAGGTCGAGCAGGGCGAGACCGAAGCCGCGGCGCTCGCGAGGGAGTGTCGCGAGGAGATGGGGATAGAGGTGGAGGTCGGGCCGCTCGAGGCCCGCAACGTCCACTCCTATGAGGACCTCGACATCGAGCTGCTCCTCTACCGCTGCCGGATAGTCTCGGGCGAGCCGCAGCCGATTCACGGCCACGCGGTGCGCTTCGCGCCCGTCGGCGAGCTGCGGTCGCTGTCGTTTTCCGAGGCTGACCTGCCCTTCGTCGGGCTGCTCTCCGGCGAGGGCTGAGCGGGCAGGGTGGTGTAAGCGCTGGCGCCTCGGGAGTCCTCTTGAGCCGGCCCTGCGCCAGGGCCTTTGAGCTGTCCCGGGCGGTGACGGGCCGCCTGCCGTGTTCCCCCAGCACCGCGGCTTCTTTCGAGCGACGGCGGTGATGGGATCCACTGTCGGCAGCGGGAGAGCTCGCGTTGCCCCGCGCGGCATCGCCGTCCTTCGACCTTCGTAAGCTCGCCTGTTCAGGGGCGAAACGGCATCTTTGAAGGACTGAGGGAGCGGATCTCGCGGGCCGGCGAACGCGGATCGCTTCGCAACCGCCGTCGGAATGGCTCTCGAGTCTTGGCAGATGCTGCGCCCCAGCTCGAGGCCGGCGTTTTCGCTTCCGCGAGTCTCCGAGGAGGCACGAGACCGTCTTTGCCGCCCTCTGCAAGGAGCCGTGGACGCGATGGGAACGGGGATTGCGAACGAGGCGCGGCCCGTGCCGCTGCGATTGTCGAGCCAGAAGCTCTCTTGCCGGGCCGGCCGAACGCGTGATCCGGGCTCGTCAAGGGGCGTCCCGCGTCGGCGAACCCGGCTGTGCCCAACGAGCTGTCGCCAAAGGGTTACTGACTCTCCGTGTGCAAGGCACCGGGGCGGGCGCGGCAGGCGTGACGCCCACCAGGCTGGCATCGCGAGTCGCGACCCTTCGAACCTCGGCAGCCCGGCCCTGGCAGCTTGCTTCGGCGGTGGCAGCGCGCGCGCGATTCGCGCTGCTGGCGTTCTTGAGGCGAAGTCAGACGCTCGCTCGAAGGCCTTTTCGGATCCCGGATTCGGGAAATCGACGTTGTCCGGCCTTGCAGGCTGGGCCAGACCGCGCGGGCGATGCGGACTGGTCAGCCAGGCGAATCGGCTCTCCCGGTGTTCGGTGGCCCGAGCCTTTCGTCAGCGCCGCTTCGATCGGCGCTTCTTCGTCGGTTTTGGCGGAGGCGGCGGCTTCTCGCCACTCGTCGCGAGCTCGATGCGGACGACGCGAAACTGCTGCCCGTCGTCGTCGGTCGCCAGCTCGGCTCTCAGGCCGTCGATGACCAAGGAGTACCGCGACCCGGAGACGAGGGGCTCGGCGGGCAGGATCGCATAACGGACCGTTTCGCCGACAACCATGCGGTCGTGGGAGGCGATCGCGCGGTCGGACTCATCGAAGAGACGAACGCGAACGTCGGCCAACCGCGGCAACTCGAGCTCGAAGCGCGACTGCGGCTCGATGACCTGATTGAGCCCGTCGACGGCGAGCTCTCGGGAGGCTGCGTCAAAGACGGCGCGCGCGACGACCCTCAAGGGCTTGGGCGGCGCGGCGGCGTCTCCGGCAGCATGGCCGGCGTCCGCCGTCAAACCGCTGGACTCGCCGTTCGAGCCGATGGCTGCGGCGTCCGCGAGGCTCGTCGCGCCAGCGTCGACTTCAGCCGGCGCGGGTGCATCGGCGGGAGGCGCCTTGCAGGCAAGAAACGCAAACGCGAACCACAGCGCGGCGGCGGACCGCCGAGGTTTGGGGTGCAGGCCGATTCTCATGGGCCCAGAGGATGCCACGTCCGTCGCCTGGCGGGGTTTCGCAAAGCTCGTAGCGCCAGCGTCGACCTCAGCGGGCGCAGAACCTAACGTCCGATAAGATGCATTATGTCAACTGTGCCCGCGGCGAGAGCAGTTGGCCAACCATTCGGATTTGCTGAGCGTTCGCCCGTCTCCGGCCCCTACTTCCTTCGCCTCCGTGCAGTCCGAGCGACGGCCTGCGCAGGAGCCCTTCGCTCGCCCGTTTCCTGTTGCTCGGAACGTGCCCCGGCGCGCTGCTTCGCTTGATTGATCGACCGCTGGAGCACCTCGACGAGGTCCACCACCTGGGCTGGCGCTCCAGGAGCCTCGGCGCGCTCGGGCGGCGGTACGCCCGCCAGCTTCTGCTGGATCATCGCGCTGACCTGCTCGTTGTAGGTGTCCCGAAACGCCTCGGGCTCGAACGGCGCCGCCAACTGCTCCACGAGCATCAGCGCGAGGTCGAGCTGCTTGTCGGGAAGCTCCGCCCCTTCGGCAGGAATGTTCAGGCCGCTCGGTTCGCGCAGGTCGGCCGCGTATCGAAGCGTCGACATCATCAACGTGCTGCCGACCACGTGGACCGCGGCGAGGTATTCGCGCTCCTTGAGCACCACGCGGGCGATGCCGACCTTGTTTGCGCGCCTGAGCGCATCGCGAAGCAGCGCGTAGGCTCGTTCGGCCCCGCGGGCGGGCTCGAGGAAGTACGGGGTTTCGAAGAAGGTCGGGTTGATCTCGTCGCGGTCGACGAACTGCTGGATGTCGACGGTGCGCGCGGCGGCCCGCTCTATCCGGTCGAAGTCCTCGTCCTCGATCAACAGGTAGCGGCCCTTCTCGTACTCGAACCCGCGCGCGATCTCCTCGTAAGGGATCTCCCGCTCCTCGGCGCTGCAGAAGCGGCGAAACTGCACCGGCGCTTGGTCCTCCCGGTGCAGCATCCGAAACCCTATCCGCTCGCTCTTGGCGGCCAGGTAGAGCTTGACCGGGATGTTCACCAGTCCAAAGCTGATCGAGCCTCCCCAAATCGGCCGCATTTGGTCTCCGAAGACGGGACTCCCTTTTCAGGACGCTATGCACCCGGTCCTCAGGGCGCACCATCCCGAGCGACTGCCGCGGACGGTGGGAGCAGGTGCGATGAAGTATTCCAAGCGGGCGAACGATCTGATCGATCATTTCGTACACTCGCCCGCTTGGGGCAGGCCCAAACGGGGGGCGCTTCGGCTCGAGCAGGCGCTCGGCAAGGCCCAGGTAGGAACTTGGCTTGCCTGTTTTTCCGGCCCGGATCCCAGGTGCACCGGCAGTTTTTACTGCCCTTTGGGGGACTGTCCGATAGGCGCGCCCGCAAGGCCGCGAACCATCGAGCGGGTAAGCAGCGGCACGGCGGTTGCTCAATGGCTACGCCAGCTTGGCCGTTTGTCTTGAGCCAGACCACCCGCCTTGAGGGCGGGTCGGCATCGAAAGCCGAGTCGGGCCTGCGGCCACTTGGCCCCTCGGCCGGTTGGCCGGACCGCGAAGGAGACCGAGATGCAGCTTTCCACCCTGCCCACCTCTTCAGGCTCCCTGGCGATGTACCTGTCGGAGATCAACCAGTTTCCGCTGCTGACCCAGGAGCAGGAGCAGGTGCTCGCTCGCCGCTATCGCGCCGACGACGACCGGCGTGCCGCGCACACGCTCATCACCTCGAACCTCCGGTTCGTGGTGAAGGTCGCCTACGAGTACCGCTCCTACGGCATCCGCATGGCCGACCTCATCCAGGAGGGCAACATCGGCCTGATGAAGGCGGTCCAGAAGTTCGACCCCGACAAGGGCATTCGCCTCATCTCCTACGCGGTGTGGTGGATTCGCGCCTACATCCAGAACTACATCCTCAAGAGCTGGTCGCTCGTGAAGCTGGGGACCACCCAGGCACAGCGCAAGCTGTTCTTCTCCCTGGCGCGCACCAAGCGAGAAATCGAGAAGCTCAACGGCTTTGAGGAAGGGGCGCCCGACGCGCGCAAGATCGCCAAGAAGCTGCGGGTCAAGCCCACCGAGGTCACCGAGATGGAACAGCGCATGGAGGGGCGCGATCTCTCCCTGGATGCGCCGATGGGCGACGACGGCGGCAACAGCCACGTCGATTTCGTCGTCTCCAAGGCGATCGGGCAGGACGAGGAGCTCGGCGACCGTGAGGAGCAGGCCATCGTCACCTCTCGCGTCGAGGTGGCGCTCTCGCGGCTCGATCAGCGCGAGCGCTTCATCATCGAAAAGCGGGTGATGAGCGACAAGCCGATGACCCTCAAGGAGCTTGGCCGCCACTTCGGCTTCTCTCGCGAGCGTGCCAGGCAGCTCGAGATTCGCGCCAAGGAGAAGCTCAAGCAGGAGCTCGCCGCCCTCGTCGGCGACCTCGCCCTCGAAGTCGTCCCGGACGCGCGCACGCGCCTGTAGGCGCCATCGGGGGGGGGCTGGGAGAGCTGTCGGTCGGCCCTTGCGCCCCGGGGGGGGGCGCGAGGGCCTCTTGTTTTACGCCCGGCAATAGAGGCGAGCCGTCCCGCGCGCGCAGGTTTGCGGTCCTGCCAAAGACCTACGGCTTGGGCTCAACCGGTCCAGCGCTCGACGGGCTCTTTTCGACACCTCGGGTCAGCGGTGCTCGCCTTCCCCGTTGGCTGCTTCCGCGAGCAGCTCGGAAAGCTGCCGGGGGCTGACGCTGAGGGCGAGCCCGTCCGACAATCGAGTCAAGCGCGCTGACAGGCGGTTGATCTCCAGGTTCGGCATCGAGCGCGGGCCCCTTCCCTTCTCGCAGAAAAAGGTGCGGCACCCGAAAGGCCGGTCCCCGTAGACCGAACAGCGCATGCCCGACTTGTCGAGCAGACGGCACCCTCCGTCGGCTCTCTCGGCCGGAAAGGGGCGTCCTGCCCGCTCGAGGCCGTCGCGCAGGCGAACGAGCTCGATGGAAAACAGAAACGGCTCGCGGCGGGTCCGCTGTAGCTGGCAGCATGCGGCGCTCCGATCGCACGTAAACGGCGCGAGCAGCGCGTCGACGGCTCGATAAACGGCCGCGAGCTCCTTCAGCGCCCGGCGCTCCGCCGCGCGGGCCTGCCTGCTCGAGCGCGACTCGTCGTCGCCCGGCGCGCTCTGCCAGCGAATCTTCATGCTTCTTCGCGAAAAAAAAGCGAGCCGGGCGACGCAACGCCCGGCTCCACGGCTTCTGCCCAGCGCTGAAAACGGCTACCTGGCCGCCCCGAGCCCCTCGAGCACCCTTCCCAAGTTCCAGGTGTCGGGGCCGTAGCGGCCGAGGATGACCGGATGCGGCTTGGCGTCGTCGAGCAAGAACGGTCCCTTGTTCCCCGCGCGAAGGGCGTAGCCGGCCACCGGCTTGAGCACGACCAACTCGCTCAACCCGGCCGGCCCCTTGTGGACCTTGGTGACCCGGAGCTTGACGGTCTGATCGGGCGCGTCTCGGCCGGGCGCTCCGGTCGCTCCGGGCTTGGCCTGCACCGGCGGCTGGGCCGGGCCGGTCGACAGGATGCTCTCGACCTCGGCCTCGACGACCAGGGCGGCCTGCGGAAGGACCTCTTCAATCGGTTCGGGGGGCAGCGCCATAGTTGCCTCACAGTCGCCTTGTGTGGCGGGCTCCCGCGGGCGAAGAGCCGCTCGCGGGAGAAATCGAGATGGGGGCCGTTCGCTCGCTAGTCGCGAACGGTCATGAAGCTCTGGTAGTACTTCTGGAAGTCGGCCAGCGTCACCTTGAAGATGCCGTCGTCACGGCCGTTGCCGGCCGGCTCGCTCTGCCCCCAGGGGTTGCGCATCGTCACGAACCGCTCCCCGTCGCGCTCCTCGTAGCCGAGGATCGAGTAGGCATGGTTGGCGTAGATGCCGCTGTTCGTGTAGAGCGCCTCCTGGCTTTCGCCATAGGTCCCCGCGCCGCACGGCAGCTTGTTGTCGACCGCGTCCTTGATCTCGGCCCACAGGCTGTCGGGCTTCATGTACTTGACGCTGCTGTGGGCGCCGTCGCGGCCCATGCAGGCCTCCCAGATGTCGCTGGAGAGGCCGCCGTTGCCAATAGCCTCGTAGCTGCCCTGCCACATGGCGTAGGCCTTCTCGATGAGCGGCCACCACAGCTCCATCTTCTTCTGCGACTTGTCGCCGCCGCTCGCGCCGTAGATCGGCGAGCCCCAGCTCCGGGCCCATAGGTCGCCGTCGAGCTGGATCTCGACGTCCTTGTAGCCGCCCGAACGCCAGTCACGCTCCTTGAAGGTGACGGTGTAGGAGCCGTCGCCGTTGGCGCGGATCATGTTCTCGATCACTTCGGGCTGCGCCTGGGCGAGCGCGGCCATCGCGGCGGGAAAATAGCAGTCGCCGATGTAGCCTTGCTCGACGTCGCCGGGCGCGATGCCGTTGTGGAACAGCGGGCCGCTGAAGCGCTTCAGCTCGAACTTGGGGTTGCCGTTCGCGTCGAGCTCGTCCTTGCACATCGCGGGGTCGGGCAGGTCGACGACGAGGTTGTCGCTCGCTCCGCCCGGGGCGATGAGCTTGCCGGTCTCGACGGCGAAGTCGGTGTTGGTCTGTCCGTCGGTGGCCGCCACGCTGAAGACATCGCCCGGCTTGCCGTTGAGCATGACTGCGCCGGCGAGCTTGCCGTTCTCGTCGGCGGTCACGACGGTCTTCTCGCCGGTGCGCTCGTTGGTCAGTTGCAGCCGGGCGCCCGGCTCGGTCAGCGGACGGCTCTCGACCGCCTCGAGCTTCAGCTTGCCGGCCCCCGCGTCCGCAAGCCCGACGCGCGACAGGGCGACGACCGCGTGGCGGGTGTCCTGGGCGCTGATGCCCCCGGCGCGCATGGTCACCCACTCGCCGACCTTGCCGTCGGCGCCGCGGGCGCGCATGCGGATGATGTCGCCCTCCTGGACGTCGTCCATGCTGCCCATGAACCGGCCGAACTCGTCGGTCCGGCCGATGACCATCGTGTCGTCGACGTGCAGCCGGCTGCCGGGCGCGGTGCTCAGGTTGATGGCCTCGATGGTCACGTTGGGGCCGGCGATGCCCGCGATGCCGTTCTTCTGGTCGCCGGTGACGATGATCTGCAGGGGGTCGTTGCCCTGCAGCGCGCTGCGGCCGACGAGCGCTTCGAGGAAGTTGCGCGCGGTCGGCGACATCGGGACCTCGCCCTCGTCGAGGATCTGGCAGATGTCGCCCTTCTCGTTGTTCGTCATGCCGCCGAGGCACAGATCGAGCTGCTGCTGCTTGGTCAGGCCCGGCGCGCTGAGCTGCGCGAGCAGGTTCTTGAAGGAGAGCCGGCTGCTGTCGCCGACCGCGGCGAGGATCTGCGGGACGGCGCTGTCGTCGAGGGTGGCGCTCTTCTTGAGCAGGTCGTTGTAGATGCCCCTGAGCCGGCTGTCGGAAATCCTCATCGTGTGCCTCCGAAATTGTCCCCCGTGTCGGGGCGGGCGCGGCTGGCAAATGACCAGCGCGCTGTGGTCAGTGTGCGGGCATTGTCGCACCTTTCGGCATAGAGTTGCTGGCCACCGAAAGAAAAGCGTCCCCGGGGGTTCGACGGCGCCACCGTCAGTGCAGGCCCCCGCCGAGCTGCAGCCTCGCCGGGTCGATGCCCATCCCGCGGATCACCGCCTCCCAGGCCTGGCCCGGCGGGGTCGAGAGGACGTGCTCTGGGGAGACGCTTGCCGCGATCCACGAGCCCTCGCGCAGCTCGCTCTCGAGCTGGCCGGGCCCCCAGCCCGCGTAGCCGAGGCAGAGCCGGAAGCGCTCGGGCGGCCCCTGGAGCAAGAGCTTGAGACTCTCTATCGAACCCGACACCCACAGCCCGTCGACGATGGGCATCGCTTCGGGAAGGTCCTTGCGGTCGTGCAGCACGAAGCCGCGCTCCGGTTCGACCGGGCCACCGATGAACACCTGGGCCTTCTCGTAGCCCGCGCCGGTCGCAAAGCCCTGTTCGTGGGCGACCTGCGAGAGCGACACGGGTGCCGGGCGGTTGATGACGATGCCCATGGCGCCGCCCTCGGCGTGCTCGAGGATCAACACGACCGCGCGCTGGAAGTTCGGATCGCCAAGCTGAGGCATGGCGACGAGAAAACCTGGGGCAAGCTCACTCACGGCCCGCCAGCTTGGCCCGTATGTTCACCCGGGCGCAAGTTCCATTTTCGGCCGACGCGCCGGCGGGCCTGGCGACGGCAAGCGGCGCGTTGTTCACCGGGGCGCCGGTGCTAGATTCGCCCGCCATGACGAGCGACTCCCACCCCTTCGCCGAATACCGGCGGCGCGCCGAGCGCTGCCGGAAGACCCTCGCCCGACTCGAGAGATGGAGCCTCGCGCTGGCGAACACCAGGCTGACCCTGTTCCTGCTCGCGCTCGCCCTCGCGGGGCTCGGCTGGTGGGGCAAGCTGCCGGCGACGGCCCTGTGGGCGGCGTTGGGGCTGGGGCTCGGCTTCCTGGTGGCTGCCGTCGCCCACGACCGGGTCCTCTCCGCGGGAGAGCGCGCTCGCCACCGGCTGGCGATCAACGAGCGCGGTCTGGCCCGCCTCGAGGACCGATGGGCGGAGCTGCCGCAGCTTGGCGAGGCCTACGACGACCCTTCGCACCCCTACGCGCACGACCTCGACTTGTTCGGGCGCAGCTCCCTGTTTCAACTGCTCGACGCGACGACGACGCGCTGGGGTGAGGAGCGGCTGGCCGGTTGGTTGCGCCAAGGGGCGCCCTCGAGCGAGATCGCTTCCAGACAGCAGGCGGTCGCCGAGCTCGCGCCCCTCGTCGAGCTTCGCGAGGAGCTCGAGGCCGAAGGCCGGATGCTCGCGGAGACCAAGCCCGACCCGGCCCGGATGCTCGCCTGGGCAGAATCCAAGCGCCCGGCGCGCTTCGCCAGGGTTTCGCGCTGGCTGCCCTTCGCGCTCCCTCCCCTCACCCTTGCTCTCTACCTGGCGGGCGACTTCGGCCTGCTGCCGGCGCGCCTGTGGTTCGCCGGCCTCGGGGCCCAGGCGGCGATCGCCTTCTTTGCCTCTAGAATCGCCGGCTCTCTGTACCGGGCGCTGAGCGCGCCGGGCGAGCGGTTTGCCGCCTTCAGCGGCGTCTTCTCCGTCGTCGAGCGCGCCCGCTTCGACTCGAAGCCGCTCGTCGAGCTCAAGGGGCGCCTCGCCGCCTCCGGCGCGAGGCCATCGACCGAGATGAGGCGCTTGGTGCGTGCCCTCTCGTTCATCCAGCTTCGAGAGCAGCCGCTGTTCCACATCCCCATCAACGTGTTGCTGCTCTGGGATCTCGGTTGGGCCGGGGCCCTCGAGCGCTGGCGTGAGCGGTGCGGCCCGCGCCTGCGGGGCTGGCTCGACGGGCTCGCCGATCTCGAGGCGCTCTCGAGCCTGGCTGGCTTCTCCTTCGACAACCCGAGCTACCCGTTCCCCGAGGTCCGCGACGGCGAGGCCCGGCTGTTGGCCGAGGGGCTCGGCCATCCGCTCCTGCCCTCCTCGCGGCGCGTCTGCAACGACCTCGCCCTCCCCTCGCCCGGCGCCGCGCTCATCGTCACCGGGTCGAACATGGCCGGCAAGACGACCTTGCTGCGCACGCTGGGCATCAACGCGGTGCTCGCCTTGGCCGGAGCGCCGGTCTGTGCCCGAAAGCTGAGGCTCTCGCCGCTCGCGGTGCGCACGAGCATGCGTGTCCAGGATTCGCTCGCCCGCGGCCTCTCCTACTTCTACGCCGAGATCGAGCGGCTCAAAGGCGTTCTCGACGCCTGTGACCAGGGCCCGGTGCTCTTCCTGCTCGACGAGGTGATGCAGGGCACCAACACGGCCGAGCGGCAGATAGCCTCGCGCGCCATCGTCCGCAGGCTTCTCGGGCGCGGGGCGATCGGGGCGATCGCGACCCACGACCTCGCCCTCACCACACTCGAGCAGGAGACCGGCGGGCAAGCCCGCAACGTCCACTTCACCGACCGCATCGAGGACGGCAAGATGTCCTTCGACTACACGATGCGCCCCGGGGTGGTGGCGACGACCAACGCCCTCGCGTTGTTGAGGAAGGTGGGCATCGAGCTGCCCGAGGCGAGCGGGCGGCGCGCCGAGAGCGCCGGTTGTGGCTCGGATGAGTGAGCGGCTCGAAACCGCGGTGCTGACGATGAAGCTGGGGTGGCCCCGACAGCCTCTCGAGGCGGTCGAGCCGTTTCTCTTCAACCTCTTCTCGGACCGGACGTTCGTCCAACTGCCGCTCCGCTTTCTCTACCAGCCGGCGCTCGCGCGGCGCCTTGCCCGCAAGCGAGCCCCGGGCGCCCGGAAGAGCTACGAGAGGCCCGGCGGCCGCTCGCCGTTCCTCGAGCTGACCCGTCGACAGGCCGCGCGGCTCGGCCCGGGCTTCAAAGACCTACCTCGGGATGCGTGCCTGCCACCCGTTCATCGAGGAGGCGGTCGACGCCATCGCGCGGCGACGCTCCGCTCCGGCTCGTCGCCCTGCCGTCGTATCCACACCACTCGCGAACGACCACGGGCTCGGCTTTGCGCGCGCTTCACCGTGCCCTGCGCTCCCGCCGCCTCGAGCTGCCGGTCCACGAGGTGTGTTGCTATCCGGCCGACCCCGCCTCTGTCGAGGCTTGGGCCGAGCGCATCGGCGAGGCCATCGCTGCCATCCCGGAGCAGCGGCGCCACAGCGCGCACCTGCTGTTCAGCGCGCACGGGCTGCCCCGCAAGCTGGTCGATCGCGGCGACCCGTCCCCCGCGCACCTTAGACAGACGATCGCCGCGGTGGCCGCGCGCCTGGAGACCCCTCTGACGCACAGCCTCGCCTTTCAGAGCCGGGCGCCCTCGAGCGAGCTCGCCCTCACCAGGCTTGGCGCCAGCGGCAGCGTGCGCGATCTCGTCGTCGCGCCGATCTCCTTCTTCGCCGAGCACCTCGAGACGCTCGATCACGCGCTGCGCGAGCACGCGGGAGCGTTCAACGACTCATCGAGGCGCTCGCGGGCCTGGCTCGACGGGCTTTTGGCCGCAGCGAGCGGCGATGCGGCGGCTCGGCGGGCTCGGCTTGCCTGCCCACGCACCGGCGCCTGATCATCAGCGATCGAGCACGAGGTTGACGCTGCGGGTCGTGGTCTTGTCCGGCTCGATCTCGAGCGTGAGCCACCGGTGCAGGTTGATGAGCCGGTTCTGCACCTTGATCCGCTGGCGGCCGGCCGGGACCGGATGCGCGCGCAGCGGCGAGAAGCCCACGGTTCGACCCTCGATGACCACCTCGCACTGGGGCTCGCAATCGAGGTCGAGATAGCCCGTTCCCGTCGGCTTCGGCGGCCTGGAGGGCGTGCTCTCGGCCCGCTGCCGCTTGGCCGGCTCGGTACGGGCCGGGCGCGGCACCTCCCTGGCCTCGGTGGCACCTGCCGGTGGCTGCGCAGCGGCGGTGTCGCGCTCCTCGAAAGAGGGCAGCGCTGGATCCGCTTCACCCGGCGCGGCCGGCGCCTGGTCGCCGGATGGCGCGGGCGAGGGCTCGTCGAAGAAGAACCGTTCGAGGGCCATGACCCCGCCGATGCCCAGGCCGCCCGCCAACAGGAACGAGATGACGAGCACGGGAGCGCCGACCCCCTTGCCCTCCTTCTTCGCGGCGCGCTCGGCGGAGGCGGCCTCGCGGATCGCGGCGTCGATGGCCTCATGTTGTTCGGGCGCGGCGACGGGTTTCGTTCGAGCGGGCTCAGGTCTAGCTGACCGCGCTTGCCGCGTTCGCTTCGCGCGCGGGCGGGCATCGGGCGGTGGGGCCTGTGGCCCAGCTTCGGCCTTGGGCTCGGTCGTCGCCCCGGCCAGGCCGATGGCCGCGTCGTGGCCGGCCTCCAGGCGCTGCAGCTTGCTCGAGAGCTCGCTGAGCTCGGCCGCGAAGCTGCTCGCGACGAGATCGCCCAGCAGCGAGGGGACGTAGTCCGGGAAGGCCCTGCGGTGGTAGCGCATCAGCTCCTGGGCAAATTCGCCCGCCGTCTGGAACCTGTCCTCGACCCGGTGCGCGAGCGCGCGCCCGAGCGCCGACTCGACCTCGGGGGCGACCTTCACCCCGAGCTCGGCCAGCGAGCGGCTCCTGTTCTCGGCGACCTGCTGCATCAGCTCGTATTCGTTCTCCGCGTCGTAGCGCAGGCTGCCCGCCAGGCACTCCCAGAGCACGAGCCCGGCCGCGAAGAGGTCGGTGCGGCCGTCGACCTGCGCGCCCTGGACCTGCTCGGGCGACATGTAGGGCAGCTTGCCCTTGAGCGTGCCGACCTGCGTCTCGTGCATGCGGTTCTTCGCCTTGGCGACCCCGAAGTCGGCAAGCTTGACCGTGCCCGAGGTGGTCAGCAGGAGGTTCTCGGGCGAGACGTCGCGGTGCACGAGGTTGAGCGCGTGCCCCTGAGCGTCGGTCATCTTGTGCGCGTAGTCGAGCGCCTGCAGAGCCTGGATGGCGATGTCGATGCTGCAGGCCTGCGGCAGGCGCCGACCCTGCTCGCCGAGCCTGCGCAGCAGCGCCGAGAGGTTGGGCCCGGCGACCAGCTCCATCGCGATGAAGTAGCCCTGGTCAT
>DHSB01000102.1:51940-52287 GCA_002408385.1 Myxococcales bacterium UBA5297 | reverse complement strand
TCATCGCGCGCGAGCTCGAACACCTGGACGATGTTCGGGTGCGACAGGTTCGCGGCCATGCGCGCTTCGTCGATGAGCATGCGCACGAAGGCGCCGTCGTTGGCCCACTGCGGAAGGATGCGCTTGATGGCCAGTAGCTTGGCGAACCCGCTCTCGCCGACTGCCCGCGCGCGGTAGAGCTCGGCCATTCCGCCCTTGGCGATTCGGTCGAGCAACTCGTATCTGCCGGTGCCGTTCACAGCGAAGGATTATAGGCGCCGGCGCCGGCGCCCGTCTGCCCGCCTCCACACAACCGGGCAGAGTCTGCTTGCCTCCTCAGGGGCCCGCGGGCCGTTTGCGCGCGGCAA
>DHSB01000102.1:43268-51804 GCA_002408385.1 Myxococcales bacterium UBA5297 | reverse complement strand
ATGCGCGCGGCACAAAGCCGGCGCGCGGGGGCGGCCCGGCTTTGCGCTCGGGCCATCGCTCGCCGGGGGCCCCTTCGGCGCCGCGCGCGGCGGGGCCGCCTGACCACCGCCAAAGAGCGCGACCGGCCGCTGTCTCCCGGGACCGTTGTGTTCAAAGCGCGGCAGCGCTGTGGTAGAAAACGCATTCGTCTTGCGGACATCTGGGCGCATCGCCCGGCCCCTTGCACTTCCACCGGCCCCCATCGCTCGCCCCTGCTGCCTGAGGCGCACGATTCGCCCCTGGTTCCGAGGTCTCACATGACTGAGCTCGAAAAGAACCTCGTACCCGACGACATCGACATCGACCTCGCCGAGCCTGCCGCGCCTCAGCGCTCGACGCCGCGACTCGAGGTGGCCGTCGAGCTTGCCCGCGCCGCGCTCGACTTCCCGCCGCCGGACGGCGAGCCGCTCGTTCCCTCGGAGGCCGAGGTTCGGGAGCTCATCGCGGTCTACGAGCGCGAGGCGAGGGCGCTGGGCAACGACGCGGGTGCCGCGGTCCTGCACTACGAGATGGGCCTGCTCTGGAACGAGCACCTCAAGAACGCGCGCAACGCGGCCGTCTGCTTCCAGAACGCCTACCGGTTGGCGCCCAAGCTCGTGCCCAATATCCAGGCTGCCCGCAGGCTCTTCGGCGAGGTGGGCAACTGGCAGATGGCCGCGCAACTGCTCGACGCCGAGGCCGCGGCGGCCCGGAGCGAGTCGGAGCGGGTGGCGCTGATGGTCGAGAAGGCCGCGGTGCTCGAGGACAAGCTGGGCAGGTCGGACGAGGCCTTCGCCATCCTCGAGCAGTGCCTCGAGCGTGCCCCGGGCGACATCGGCGTGCTCTCGGCGCTCGAGAGCGCCTACGCGGCGCGCGGCGACACCGCGCGCCTCAAGGACGTGTTCCTGCGACTGGCCGAGGCCATCGCCGACCCCGGGCTCAAGTGCCACTACCTCATCTCGGCTGCCCAGCTCTGCGAGGGCCCGCTGAGCCAGCCGTCCGAGGCCTCGGAGCTCTATCGCCGCGCCTTCGAGCTTCAGCGGCGCGATCCGGGCGTGCTCTCGGCGATCAAGCGTTCGGCCGAGCGCGAAGGCCGACCCGAGGAGATGCTCGCGGCGCTGCGGGCCGAGGCCGAGGGCGGAGGGGCGAGCTCTGCGCCCATCTTCTTCCGGATAAGCCGAGTCCACGAGCGGATGGGCCATCCGGACGCCGCGCTCGCGGCGCTGGAGGCCGGGCGCAAGATCTCGCCGCACGACCCGATCATCCTCGACGAGCTCGCTCGCGTTTATGAGGTCGCCTGCCGCTGGGAGGAGCTCGCCGGGGTGCTGCGGGCGCGGGTCGAGAAGCTGACCGACGCCGCCGAGCTCATCGCCCTCAACCTGCGGTTGGGCGCGCTCTCCGAGGAGAAGCTCGGCGACGAGGAGGCGGCGATCGCCTGCTACCGCAAGGTGCTCGAGGTCTCGCCCTCCCACCCTTCGGCCGTCGCCTGCCTTGGCAAGCTCTACCACCGCAAGCAGAGCTGGGAGGAGCTGCTCGAGGTGCTGGCGGCCGAGATAGAGGCCACCGAGGACCCCCGGCAGAAGGTCTCGCGCCTCTACAAGGCGGCCGAGCTGCTCGAGGTCAACCTCTCGCGCGATGCCGAGGCGGTGACCTGCTATCGACAGATCCTCGACCTGCAGCCCGATTACCTGCCGGCCCAGAAGGCGCTCATCCGCATCTTCGAGCGCAACGCACAGTGGGACGAGCTCGTCGCCCTGCACGAGCACGATCTGCGGCACACCCAGAACCGCGACCAGATCGTCTCGGTGCTCACGCACATCGCCTCGATCCATGAGGAGCGCCGCGGGGACACCGATTCGGCCATCGCCACGCTGCAGCGCGTGCTCGAGGTCGTCGCCGATCACCTGCCGACCCTGCGCAACCTCGCCCGCCTGTGCGAGCGCGCGGACCGCTGGGAAGAGCTGCTGCGCATCAATGAGACCGAGGCCTCGCTCGCCAGCGATGCCAAGGAGATGATCTCGTTGCTGCACACCAACGCCGAGATCTTCGAGGAGAAGCTCAAAGATCGCGACCGCGCTATCGCGACCTACCAGAAGTTGCTCGGCCTCTCGGCTACCTACCTGCCCGCGCTCAAGGCCTTGGGCAAGCTCTACGCGCAGTCGGGCCAGTGGGAGAAGCTGGTCGACATGTACCGCCAAGAGGCGGAGATGACGCCTTCGCCCGAACAGGCGGCCGGGCTCATCTTCAAGGCGGGCGAGCTGCTCGAGGAGAAGCTCGACCGGCTCGACGACGCGATCGGCGCCTATCAGGAGGTGCTCACCCTCTCGCCCGACCACTTCCCGGCGATGCGCGCGCTGTCGCGCATCTACCGCGAGCGCAAGGACTGGGAGTACCTGGTCGATACGCTGCGCGCTGAGGCCGCCGCTCGCTCGGACTGCGACGAGCGCGCGAACACCCTCTTCCAGGTCGCCTCCCTCTGGGAGGACGAGATGTCGCGAACCGATCTGGCGATCGAGACCTATCTCGAGGCCCTCGCGCTCGTGCCCGCCCACATGCCTGCCTTCCGGGCGCTCGAGCGCCTCTACGGTGCCCAGGGCGCCTTCAAGGACCTGGTCTCCTTGCACCAGCGCGAGCTCGAGGTGTCGGAGCCCCCCGAGGCGAAGGTCGCCGTCCTCGAGAAGCTCGCGGTCCTCTGGTCCGATCACCTCGCGGACAGCGCCCAGGCCGGAGGCTGCTACGAGCAGATCCTCGCGCTGCAGCCGAACCACCTGATGGCGCTCAAAAAGCTCGAAACCCTGCATCCGGACAAAGCGCGCCGCGCGGAGATCCGCGCCCGAATCGCCGAGGCGCTCAGCGACGCGCGCGCCGCGGCATCGATGCACCTCGCCGCCCTTCGCGACCGTGAAGCCGCCGGGCTGCAGGCTGAGGTCTCGGAGTTGCGACGGGCCGCCGAGCTTACGCCGGATGATCCGCGCGTCGCCGGCGCCTACGAACGCGTCCTGCGGCAAAGCGGCGACTGGACGAACCTCGCGGTTTGGCTCGAGAGGCGCGTGGCGGGCGGCGCCCCCGAGTCGCTCGGCGCCCTGCGCCTTCGCCTGGGCGAGGTCTACGAGTGGCGCCTCGGCCACCTCGAGCGTGCCTTGGGCTGCTATCGCGCAGTGCTCGAGACCGAGCCCGCTCACCTCGCCGCGTTGGCGGCCGCGCGAAGGCTGCTCGTGCGCCGCGGCGAGCATGCCGAGGTCTTCAAGCTGCTCACCTCCGAGGGCAGGGCCGCGCGCGACGCCACCACGGCGATCGCCGCCTTCCTCGCAGCGGGGCGGCTTGCCGAGGAGCAGCTTCAGGACGTCTCGGCGGCCCGCGCTGCCTATCAGGAGGTCCTCGCCCGCGATCCGCTGGACAAGCAGGCCGGCGAGCGGCTCGAGTCTCTGCTTGCGCTGAGCGGCGGCGGCGAACAGATCGCCGAGCTCCACCTCAACCGGGCGCGCTCGCGCGCCGGGAGCGGCGATCAGGCCGGCGCCGCCGAAGAGTACCTGAGCGCCGCCAAGGTCTTCGCCAACCAGGTCAAGGATGGCCAGCAAGCCCTCGAGGCACTCGACCAGGCACTTGCGCTCGCCCCTGACAGCGCGCCCGCGCTGCTGCTCTACGGGGAGCTGTGCCTGGCGGCCAATCGGCACGCAGAGGCCGCGCAGGCCTTCTACCGCCGCATCGAGCTTGGCGGCGATCCGCGGGAGCTCGCCGCGCTCCACCACCGCCTCGGCGCCCTGCTCCAGGACCACCTGGGCGATCCGGGCCGGGCGACGGCCCATCTGCAGACCGCGCTGAGCGTCGACCCCAGAAACCTCGACGCCCTCGAGCGCCTGGGGACCATCCACCTCGCGACGCGCAACTGGAGCGGTGCGGCCGACGCCTATCGCCGCCTGGTCGAGGCCGACCCCGATCCCAAGCGGCTCTCGCGGCACCTCGCCACCTTCGCCTGCATCGCCGAGGAGGGCTTCGGGGAGCACGCCGCCGCCGCGACTCACTACAAGCGCGCGCTCGATCTCGCGCCGAGTGACGCGGCGATCATGGACAAGCTCGCCGGGCTCTACGAGAGGCTCGGCAAGCTCGACGAGCTGAGCGGGCTGCTCGAGAAGCAGGCCATCGACGCGGCGGCCGCGGGCGACAGGCCCCGCGCGCTGACCCTGCGGATGAGGTCTGGCGAGCTCTGGGCGCGCCAGGGCGACCGGATCAAGGCGGTGCAGAACTATCGCTTCGCCGTGGAGCTGTCGCCCGAGAGCGTCCCGGCCCGCGCGGCGCTGGCCGACCTGCTCGCGAAGGACCCCGGAGCGGCCCCGGCGGCGATCGAGGAGCACCGCAACCTGCTCAAGGTCGACCCGTTTCGCCTTGAGAGCTACCACATCCTCTATCGGCTCTACGCGAACTCGCGCCAGCTCGACCGCGCGGTCTGCGCCGGGCACGTGCTCTCGTTCTGCAAGGCCCTCACCGAGGCCGAGGTCGCCTCGTTCTCCGAGGCGCGTGGCCGCGTGCCCCAGGACACCACCGAGGTGCTCGGCGCCGACCAGCTCGACTTGGTGCTGCAGCACCCGTCGGCCCGGCACCCGCTCTCCGACATCATGCGGGCCATCGGCGATCAGCTCCACAAGCTCGTCGACCCCGGCCTCGATGTCCTCGGGGTCGGTCGCTCGGACCGGCTCAAGCCGGACAACGCCCTGTATCGCGCGGTAAAGGCGCCGTGCAGTGCCTTCGGAATCGACAAGTTCGACGTCTACCTGAGCAAGCGCGGGGCCCAGTTGTCGCTCGTCAACACCGATCCGCTGGCGATTGTCATCGGCTCGGAGTTCGTGCGCCGCTACAACCAGCGCGAGCAGAAGTTCCTGCTGGCCCGGGCCGCCTTCAACCTGCGCAACAAGATGGCCCTCGCGCAGAAGCTCGAGGCGGGCCGCCTCGCGGACCTGATTGGCAACGCGGTGCGCATCGCGCTGCCGGAGTTCGACAGGCTCGGCACCCCCGACCCCGAGACGAGCAAGAAGATCAAGAAGGCGATGAGCGGCAAGGCTCTCAAGCTGCTCGAGCCGGCCGCGCGCGAGCTCGCCGAGAGCAAGAGCATCGACCTGAAGGCTTGGCTGCAGGCCTGCAACTGGTCCGCCGACCGTGCCGGCCTGCTGCTCGCCGGCGATATCTCCGCGGCCCTTCAGCTCATGCTGCGTGAAGACCCGTCGATCACCGGCGTGCGTCTCGACTCGCCGGAACAGATCGTCGCCGCGCTGCGCAAGCGGCGCGACATGTTCGAGGTGGTGGCGTTCATCCTTTCGGACGATCACCTCAAGCTGCGCACGCGCTTGCGCCTGTCGCTGGCCTAGCGCCGGATGCCTGCGAGGGCGCGCTTCCGGCGCGTCCTCGCTGCATCGGCGCGCTCTCCCCCCCAGGCACCGTGTTGCGCTCTTGAACGGCCGCACGCGCGGCGGGAGGCACGGCTTCGCTCGCCGGAAGCGGGTCTTCGCACCACCTCTTCGAGCCCGCGCGTCCTTAGGCTCGCCGCTCCTAAGAGTTCGCTCGCGCCAGGGCCTGCTCGAGCTGCCTGCGCCACGCCTTCCCGTGTATCGCTCGACCGACGAAGGTCGCGCGCGCCGACTTGAGCGGCGCCGACAGGCGCATCGCCAGCCGGTATCGCGAATAACGGCCGCTGCGCAGCTTGTCCTCGGCGAGGAAGATGGGCTCGCGCTTGAAAGTGAGCGCTACCAGGGCGCGGGAGACCGAGCGAATCCGGTCGCGGGCCAGCGACCGCAGCTCGTCCCAGCTCGCCTCCCGGTAGACCTGCGGCGGCGCGATCCGAAAGAGGTACGTGGCGCGCCCTTGCCGGTTGGCTACCTCGACGGCGATCGCGTTGCCCGGCTTCGAGCGCTCCGGCGAGATGATCGGAAAGAGGAACCAGACGACGCGGCCGGTCATGGGGTTCTCCTCGGCCTCCTCCTCCTCCGGCGCCTCCTCCGGTTCCTCGGGCTCCTCCTCCTCGCCGTCGGCGTCCTGGCGCGCGTTCGTCTCCTTGATGCCCGCGGCGATCTGGTCGGCCGGGCACAAGGCCGACAGAGCCTCGAACGATTCCTTCAGCTTCCGATCGCGGACCGCCGACTCGACCAGGGTCGTCCAGACCCGTGGGGCGATGGCGTCGAGCTGCGCCCGCTGTGCGGGGACACCGTCGGGCAGCGCCTGCGCAAGCCTGCGCGCGGCGAGCGTCGGCAGTCCTGGCACCAGGAACGCGAGGGCCTCTCCGGTTCGCTTCCGCAGCTCCGCGAGGCGCGACTCGAGCAGGCGGCGGCAGGGCTCGGACCGCTTGCCCAGGCGCAGCAGCGACAGCCGCCCGGCGTCGGTCTCGATGTCGATGGCGTAGCGCTCCTCGTCGAATGAGACCGAACGCACCTCGCCCAAGGGCACCGAGAAAGGCGTCTGTTCCCGGGCGATGACTGCGAGGCTGGTCGCATAGACCCGGGCCTCGGCAGCGCCGTTCTGCCCGTCGCGCTCGAGGTCGCACGCAAACGACTCGCCGCCCGATGGCTCCTCGAGCAGCAGGCCCTTCGCCTGGTAATCGCGCAGCGAAGCCCCGAGCGCGTCGGCGTACCCGCCGAAGCGCCGCCCGAGCATCGAGGCCTCGACGCGCTCGCCGCTCTCGAGGACGAGGGTCGAGACGTAGTCCGCCGAAGAGAGCCCGTCGACGTCGGCGAATTCGACGCGAAGCGGCGCAGCCTCCCGGGGCTGCACCAGAAGCGCTTGCGGACCGACCTCGAAGACGGCCTCAGAGGCCTCGAGCTCGGAGCCGTCCGGCCCCAGAAGGCGGAAGCGACCCTTGACAGGCGTCAGCGCGCTCTCGTTGCGCATGGCGTGCCTCGCTGCAGGAAAATGGGGCCGGCGCTGCTGAGCGCGGGCCCCGAGTCCGTCGTGGCCGCGCACGACCTCGGAGGGCCGACCTTCCTGCCGGCCGAGCGCGGGCTCGATTCCCCGACGGGCGCATCGCTATGCGCCCCTAAGCCGATGCGGCCGGTCGCTCAGGTTCCGAGCCATGCCCCGGCTGTCGACTCTCGACCGTCGCGGTCAGAGCTTCGGTCGCCGGCGCTCGCCGCACTCGGGGCAGAACTTGACCGACGCGGGCATCTCCGTGCCGCACTTCGGGCACTTGTCCTTGGCGTTGATGGGCTGCCCGCACTCAGGGCAGAACTTCGAGGTCCCAGCGCGCGCGCCGCACGACGGGCACGAGGCGACCGCCTCGACGCGCATGTCGACCTCCTCGACGAGGTTGGTGCTGCGCGCCTTCTCCTCAATCTGCTCGACGGCCGCGCGCGCCTGGGCCGATGCGGTCGCCTCGCCGAGATCGGGAGCGCACTCCTCGCAGAGGTTGCGCCGCTCGTTCCAGCAGACGTCCGGGCAGACCCATTTGCCGCACTTGGTGCACTGCTTGAACTTGTGCTTGATCTCCTCGACCGCCTTCTTGAGCGCCTCGTCGTGCGCCTTTCCGCCGACCGCCTGCTGGACGTGGTAGGCGCTGTCCGAGGCTCGGCCGAGGATGCCGCCGAAGATGCTCGAGGCCGCGTTGAGCAGGCCCGAGGCCATCCCCAGCATCGACGGCTGAAAGGAGCTCATGTAGCCGTTGCCGCAGTGGTCGCAGTTGAACTTGAACTGGTAGCCGCGGTCGGTCGAGAGGTCCTCGTAGTTATTCACGAAACGGATGATTTCGCCCATCGCTCGCCCTCGTTCTTCGGAAAAAAAAGTGCCGGGAGTCTAGCCGAACTTGCCGGGGTAACCCAAGGTTCAGGCCGGTCTGGCGCGCGCGCCTGGGACCGGTCGCACGACGGGCGGCCTTCAAGGATCGACCCCTGCCCTGGCCCTCAGCTCCTGGTACCGGGCGAACTCGCGGCGCTCTCGGACGACGAGCTGGCGGCCCTTTCGCGCGCTGAAGAGCGAACCGGCCAGCGACAACAGCCCGATTCCCGCTATCGGCCAGAAGAACAGCGGCAGGCCGGTCGAGTCGGCGAGCAATCGCCACGCGACGCCGAGGCTGACGAAGCTGATGCAGAAGAGCACGAAGGCTCGCGCGAAGAAGACGATCGAGGCGCGCGTCTCGAGCTTGCGGCCGAGCTGTTCGAGCTCAGCGAGCTCAGGGGATGAAGCAGTGTCCATGGTCACTTCGAGACGGCGCGACCGCGTCCGGGCGGCAGCGCCATGAGCGATTCAGCCTACCGGTTTCCGCGGATTGCAGGCGATCGCGGAGCCCGAACCCGCCAAGTCCTCTGGAACAGTTGCGTCGCTTCCGGGCAGGGGCGATCGGGAGGAATCACGCCGCGCTCTCCCGAATCGTTCCCTGTGCTCGAGGTCTTTCCCAAACCTCGGGCTTGCCAACCTCCGGAAAGCGAAGTCGAGAGGCCCGCGCGCAGCCTCCCAGAGGAACGATGAAGGTGCGGAGCCGAGGGGCCCACGACTTCGGCCTCGCAAGCTCGGCCTACGCTCGGGCTGACCGGCTATCGCTCG
>DHSB01000102.1:42293-43121 GCA_002408385.1 Myxococcales bacterium UBA5297 | reverse complement strand
TCGCTCGAAGGACTCTTCGACACATCTTCAGATGCTGGGCGCCCTGAGGTATGCCCCGCAGGCCAGACAGCGGGAATTGATACTGCCGGTCACCCCGCAGTCCGGGCAGGCGACGGTCGTCGGCTCCTCGTGGGCTGCCGGCTTCCCGGCCATCTCCGTCCCCGGCATCCTGAGGCCGCAGCCGTCGCACAGGAAACCGGTCTGCTGCGTGTGGCCGCAGTAGCGGCAGCGCCGCACGGCCGAGACGGGGGTTCGTTGCCCGTCGCCCGGGTGGCTGGTGCGCTCGAAGTCCGGCACGGGCTCGACCGCGGCCAACGCGACCTCCGCGTGCTCGGTCCGCTCCAACTCCGGCATCGGCTCGAAAGCGATCTGTACGTGGCTCGCTCGGTACTCGTCGATCTCGGCCATCCGCTCGATCACGACGTTCGCATCGGCGCCCGGCAGGATGTTGCTCTCGAGCTCGGGGAGGACCTCGCGCGCTACGTTGATGGGCTGCGACGCCACGAGAGCCTTGCCGCAGACATCGCAGGCGGTTCCTTGGCTCTGCTGGTGCTCACACACGGGGCATACGATCATGGCGCCACTGTAGAAGCGGCCGCATTTGCAGTCAAACGAACAGGCGCACGCCACCGGGCACTCCAGGCGCCGCCGCATCGAACGTGAGCAAGCGCGGTTTTCCCGTCGGTTCGTCCGGTGGCGAATCTCTCGCAGCGCTGTCGCGAGGCCCCCCTGACCTTCGGCGCACGCCCCCTCTCACGCGCGAGCGCCAGTCTCCCGGGTCGTCTTTCTGCGTTCGGGCGACCGAGGGCGCAGCCTGCGGGGCCTCGA
>DHSB01000102.1:41942-42102 GCA_002408385.1 Myxococcales bacterium UBA5297 | reverse complement strand
GAGCGGTCTTCGCTCGAAGGATTGGTGTGACGCCTCTTCAGCGCTTCTTCGCCACGAAGGCCCGCTTCGACTTGCGCTTGGCGATGAGCCGCACCGGCACCTTGAGCCCGAACGACTCGCGCATGCGGTTGACGATGAAGCGCTTGTAGTCGTCGGTGAC
>DHSB01000102.1:41515-41812 GCA_002408385.1 Myxococcales bacterium UBA5297 | reverse complement strand
CCCTCGGGCTTGTTGCAGGTGACCGAGAAGACCGGGGGCCGCGAGCCGGTCTGGGCGATGTAGAAGAGCCGCACCGGGTGGCCGCCGTAGAGCGGCGCGGGGTGCTCGTCGACCACGGCCTGCAGGAACTCGTTGAGCTGGGGAGTCGGGAGGCGGGCGCTGTAGTGCTCGAAGACCTGCCCTGCCCTCTCGAGCGCCTGGAAGACGTGGTCGCCGGTGAGCGCCGAGCCAAAGACTATCGGGGCCCAGGAGACGAACGGCATGCTGCGCTTCAGCTCGTCGCGGAAGGCGGCGGCC
>DHSB01000102.1:41147-41362 GCA_002408385.1 Myxococcales bacterium UBA5297 | reverse complement strand
GGGCAGCAGGTCCCACTTGTTGACCATGACGACCATCGCCTTGCCCTTTTCCAGGGCGAGCGCGGCGATCTTCGCGTCCTGGTCGACCGCCGGCTCGGTCGCGTCGAGCAGCAGGATGACGACGTCGGCGCGGTCGATCGAGCGGAACGCGCGCATCACGCTGAACTGCTCGACCCGGGCGGCGATGGCGCGCTTGCGCCGGATTCCCGCGGTGT
>DHSB01000102.1:724-41133 GCA_002408385.1 Myxococcales bacterium UBA5297 | reverse complement strand
ATTTTGGAATCCTGCTCGGTAAAGCCCACGGTGGCGTCCAGCAAAATGACGCAGACGTCGGAGCGGTCCACCGCCATGTAGGAGCGGAGCACACTGTATCGCTCAATGGCCTCGTCCACCTTGGACTTGCGCCGGATTCCCGCGGTGTCGGTGAGCACGAAGGTGCGGCCCTTGTAGGTCAGGCGCGTGTCGACCGAGTCGGTCGTGGTGCCCGGCACCTCGCTGGCGACGAAGCGCTCCTCGCCAAGCAGCCGGTTGATGAGCGTGCTCTTGCCCACGTTGGGCCGGCCGACGATGGCCACCCGGCACAGCTCTTCGTCGACCGGCTCGGGCAGCGGCGCCTCGGGGAAGCTGGCGACGAGCGCGTCCATCAGCTCGCCCACCCCGCGGCTGTGCTCGGCGCTGGTCGGGAAGACCGCCTCGAGGCCCAGGGCCCAGAAGTCGGCGAGAAACCCCTCTTGCTCGCGCTTGGCGCTGTCGATCTTGTTGACCGCGACGAAGACCGGCTTGCCGCTGCGCCGCAGCATCGCGGCGATCTCCTGGTCGACCGCAGTCAGCCCGGCCATGCCGTCGGTGACCAGGATGACGACCTGGGCCTCCTCGACCGCGAGGCGCGCCTGGTCGCGCACCTGGCGCAGCAGCTTGTCCTCGGTCTGCGGCAGGAAGCCGCCGGTGTCGACGATGGTGAAGGGCCGGCCGTTCCAGGCCCCGTCGCCGTAGTTGCGGTCGCGGGTGACGCCCGGCACGTCTTGGACCAGCGCGCGCCGCCCGCCGACGATGCGGTTGAACAGGGTGCTCTTGCCCACGTTGGGTCGGCCGACGATGGCGATCACCGGGCGGGCCGCGCCTTGGGGCAGGTTCGGGGTCTCGAGGTCGGACATAGGTCGTAGGCGGCGGAGCGTCGGCTCCGGAATTGCGAGGCGACGGCGCCCGAGGGCTCCGTCGCGACGGGTGCAAAGGGATGTAACCGGCCGCGAGCAGGGTTTGTTTTTCGTCGACCGGCCGCTCAGCCCTGGCGGTGGTAGCCGAAGCGCCGCAGCACGTCCGGGCGCTCGCTCCAGCGCCGTTCGACCTTGACGAGCAGCGACAGGTAGACGTGCGCGCCGAGCAGTCGCTCTATCTCCTGGCGGGCCGTCGCGCCGATCATCTTGAGCATCTGGCCGCCCTTGCCGATGACGATGGCCTTCTGCGACTCGCGCTCGACGAAGATGGTCGCGTCGATGCGCACCAGGCCGGCGAGCTTGCCGGCCGGCGCGAGCTTGGCCGGCTCGCGCTCGCTCTCGTCGAAGTGGTCGACGAGCACCGCGGTCGAGTACGGCACCTCCTCGCGGCAGAAGCGCAGGATCTGTTCGCGCACCAGCTCGGCGACGATGGCCCGCTCGACCTGGTCGGTGATCATGTCGGCGGGAAAGAGCTGCGGCCCCTCGGGGAGTTGGGCGACCAGGCCCTTCTCGAGCTGGGCGATGCCCTCGCCCTCGGTCGCGCTGATGGGGAAGATCTCGGCCGCCGGCAGCAGCTTGCCGTAGGCCTCCATCATCGGCAGCAAGAGCGGCTTGGCGATGGTGTCGATCTTGTTGATGGCCACCACCACCGGGACCGAGGCCCTCTTGAGCCGCTCGATGATGAGCTGGTTGCCCTCGCCCACCTCGACCGAGCCGTCGCCGCGCACCGAGGCCTCGACGACGAAGAGCACCGCGTCGACCTCGTCGATGGCCGACAGCGCGGTCTCGACCATGTAGCGGTTGAGGCCGCCCTTGGCGCGGTGCACCCCGGGGGTGTCGAGGACGGCGATCTGATAGTCGGGCCGGGTGACGATGCCCAGGATCCGGTTTCGGGTCGTCTGCGGCTTGGGCGAGACGATGGCCACCTTCTCGCCGGCCAGCCGGTTGAGGAGGGTCGACTTGCCCACGTTGGGCCGGCCGATGATGGCGACGACGCCGGAGCGATGCTCAGCCATGCGATTCCAAAGCTACGCCCGCGCGGTCAGGCGCCGTGCGGGCGAGCGAGTTGTCAGGTCCTGTCCGAGCACCGAGTCGACCGGGCGAAGCTAGCCCGGTCGCGACTCGCTGATCACGACGGCCTCGAGGGTGACCTTGCCGTTGCCGGCGCGGGTTATCTTCGGGACGAGGTCAAAGCCCTTGATCACCTCTCCGAAGATCGTGTGCTTGTTGTTGAGCCAGGTCGTCGGGATCTCGGTGATGAAGAACTGGCTGCCGTTGGTGTTCGGACCGGCGTTGGCCATCGCGAGCAGGCCCGGCTTGTCGAAGGTGCGTCCGCTCTGGAACTCGTCGGCGAACTTGTAGCCCGGGCCCCCGGTGCCGCGACCGAGCGGGTCGCCGCCCTGGATCATAAAGTCGGGGATCACCCGGTGGAAGAGGGTGCCGTCGTAGAGCGGCCGGTTGGTCTTCTCGCCGGTGTTCGGGTCGGTCCACTCCTTCTCGCCGGTGGCGAGGCCGACGAAGTTCTCGACCGTCTTGGGCGCGTCCTTGGCGAAGAGCTTGACCTCGATGTCGCCCATCGTGGTCTTGAAGGTCGCGTAGAGCTCCTTGCCCGCGCGGGCCTGGTCCATCATCCCCATCTCGTTCTCCCTTTGGCTTCGGGTGTCAGCCGCCGCAAGAAAAAAGCCGGCGGGCAAGCTACTGCGGAAGGGTTTCGCTGATCGCCACGGCCTTCAGGACGATGTCGGTCTCGGGCCGGTCGCGCTGGCCGCGCGGCACGCGGGCCATCTGGGCGACCAGCTCGCAGCCTTGGACCACCTCGCCGAAGATCGTGTGCCGGTTGTTCAGCCACTGGGTCGGCTTCTCGGTGATGAAGAACTGGCTGCCGTTGGTGTTCGGGCCCGCGTTGGCCATCGCGAGCAGGCAGGGCTTGTCGAAGCTGCGCCCGCTCTGGAACTCGTCCTCGAAGCGGTAGCCCGGCCCGCCGGTCCCGTTGCCGAGCGGGTCGCCGGCCTGGACCATGAAGTCGGGGATGACGCGGTGGAAGATGGTGCCGTCGTAGAGCGGCCGCTTGACCTTCTTGCCGGACTTCGCGTCGTGCCACTCCTTCTCGCCGCGGGCGAGGCCGACGAAGTTCGCCACCGTCTTCGGCGCGTCCTTGGGGAAGAGCTTGACGACGATGGTGCCCATGCTCGTCTCGAGCGAGGCGTAGAGCTCGTCGGGCAGCTTGACCTCTGGCGCGCTCGGCGCGGCTGGGGCGGTTGCCGCCGGAGCCGGCGTAGTGACCTTCTCCGTCTTTTCCGCGACCGGAGCCTGGCTGGGCTTCTCGCTCTTGCAGGCCGCCAGGGCCAGGGTCGAGACGAACAGAACCGTGAGGATGCGCTGCATGAACTGACCTCCGCTGCAAAACCGACTGATTTGAGCGGCGAACATTAGACTGGCCGGCCAGCCCCGACAAGGACCAAACGGCGGACGGACTCGACTCGAGCAGGCGGCCTCCAGAGGTGTCGCGAGACCTCCCTGACCTCGGCCCGCCCCCCTCGCGCAACCCCGAGCGTCAGCCTCCCAGAGGAACGAGGCGGGCGTCGTCGGGCCCTTCGGCCTCAAGCTTGGCGAGGGGCTCGAATCCAGAAGAGGTGTCGAAGGACCCCCCGAGCGTAGGCCGAGCCTCCCTCGTCCTTCGGGAGGCTACGGCTCGAGGTGACCGGAGGGACGGCCGGCCGAGCCAAGGAGATTTCCCGACACCTCTTGACCGGAAACCGCTCGAAGGGTTCTTCGCCGCCTCTTCAGCGGTCGAGCTTGCCACTGCCGGCGCGCCCGGCGTCCGCGTCCTCCGCCAGCTTCCCGAGCGCCTCCCGGGCCGCGGTCTGCTCCGCGTCCTTCTTGCTGCGCCCCTCGCCGCGCCCGAGTGGCGAGCCGGCGACCTCGACCTCGACGACGAAGGTCTTCGAGTGGTCGGGCCCCGCCTCGGAGACCAGCCGGTAGTGTGGCGAGACCTTGAAGCGGCTTTGCGTCAGCTCCTGGAGAGCGGTCTTGAAGTCGCGCCCGAGCGCGCCGCGCGAGGCCTGATCGAGCGCGGACCCGAAGAGCCGATCGACGACCGGCAGGACCGCCTCGAGTCCGCCGTCGAGGAAGAGCACGGCGAAGACCGCCTCGATCGCGTTGGCGAGCAGCGACGGCTTGTCGGCCCCACCGCTCATCTCCTCGCCCTTGCCGAGCAGCAGCAGCTTGCCGAGACCGATGGCGCGGGCGACCTTGGAGAGCCCCTCCTCGTCGACGATGGCCGCACGCAGCCGCGAGAGATCGCCCTCGCGCGCCTGCGGCAGCCGCTCCATCAGTCGGTGGCTCACCGCCAGGTCGAGCACCGCGTCGCCGAGGAACTCGAGCCGCTCGTTGTCCTCACGCCCCTCGTCCTTGTGCTCATTGACGAAGCTGCGGTGAGTGAGCGCCGCGAGCGCGGACCTCGGATCGGTAAACCGCGCCCCGAGCCTGCTCTCCAACTCGTGGATGCGCTGTTCGTCACGCCTCTTGAGGTCTTGGGGGCCCATGGGCCTCATCACTCGTTCTCCTGGGCGGCCGCGGCATCGAGCGCAGCAGCGCTACGCCGCTCTCCCCTACTCCGGGACGGCGCCTGCGCCAAGGGGTCTTCTGCGCTCGCCGAGCGGACCGGCGCGCTCGGGCGCGGGTTCGGGGCGCTGCTGACTCAATCGAGTGACGGGGCGAAGCCTCGCCCGCCCCTTCACCACTCGATGAGTCGAATTGCGCCGCCGGCTCGCCCCTTTTCCACTCGATGAGCCGAACGATCGGCGGCTGAAGATGCGCGTCGAGAATTCTTTTTCGACTCCGTTCGCTTCCGCTCACCCTGAGCGTAGCTCCCGACGCGCGAGCGGCGGGAGCGGAGCCGAAGGGCCTCTCGACTTCGCTCGAGGTGACCGGGGGGCCGGGCCGAGCCCAGGGAGAGAGCTCCCGATACCTCTTGGGCAGCCCCGGTCCGAACGGCCGCCTACTTGCGCAGCAGCTCCCGCGAGATGACCAGGCGCTGGATCTCGCTGGTCCCCTCGCCTATCTCGCAGAGCTTCGCGTCGCGCAGGTAGCGCTCGACCGGGAACTCACGGGTGTAGCCGCAGCCGCCGTGGATCTCGATCGCCTTGTTGGCGGCGCGGGTCGCCGCCTCGGAGGCGAACAGCTTGGCCATCGCTGCCTCGCGGCCGAACGGCTTGCCCTCGTCGCACAGCCTCGCCGCGTGGTGGACCATCAGCCTCGCCGCGTGCAGCTCGGTCGCCATGTCCGCGAGCATGAAGCCGATGGCCTGGAACTGCCCGATGGGCTGGCCAAACGCGTGGCGCTCGCGGGCGTAGCGCTGCGACTCCTCGAGCGCGCCGCGCAGCAGGCCGACCGCGAGCGCGGCGATGGTGATCCGCCCGCCGTCGAGCACGCTCATCGCGTTGACGAAGCCTTGGTTCACCTCGCCGAGCCGCTGCGAATCCGGCAGCTCGACCTCCTCGAGGATCAGCTCGGCGGTGTCCGAGGAGCGCATCCCCATCTTCCCGTGGATGGTCTCCTGGCTGAACCCCTTGGTCCCCTTCTCCACGATGAAGGCGGTGAGCCCCTTCTGCTTGCGCGCCGGATCGGTCGAGGCGAGCACGACGTAGACCTCGGCCACGGTGCCCTGGGTGATGAAGCGCTTGGCGCCATTGAGCACCCAGCCGTCGCCGCGCCGCACCGCCTTCGTCTTGAGCCCGGCGGCGTCCGACCCCGCGTCCGGCTCGGTCAGCGCCCAGGCGCCCAGCCACTCGCCGGTCGCCAGCTTGGGCAGGTAGCGGCGCTTCTGCTCCTCGTTGCCAAAGACCCTCAGGTGCGTGCTGCCCAGGCCGTTGTGCGCGGCCACCGACAGCCCGAGCCCGCCGTCATAGCGCCCGATCTCCTCGATGGCGACCGCCAACGCCAGCTCGCCCATCTGCGAGCCCCCGTACTTCTCTTCGGCCAGAATGCCCAGGACCCCAAGCTGCCCGAGCTCGCGGACGACCTCGATGGGAAACCGCTCGTCGCGGTCCCACTCGCGCGCCTTGGACCTGACGTTCTGCTCGCAGAAGCCGCGCAGGGTTCGCTGAAGCTCTCGGTGGCTCTCGGGCAACGCATCGTTCATCGGCTGCTTCCTCCAAATACGGGCCTAGGGTCGGGCACGTGTTGGCAACCGGCGAGCCAGGGCGCGCCGATCGCCCGTGTTTCCGAACCGCGGTCGCTTCAGCACGGGCTGCCCCCCTGTGGCCCGTCCGACCCCGGTTCGGCGGGCAGCTATATATCCAAGCGTGCAGCCGGCGCAACGACTTGCGTGGGCCGTGCGCGAGGGTCGCCGGCAGTCAGCCCGCCCCGTAACCGCGCGTATTCGCGATGGAATCCAGAGGCAGGCGCACGGGAGGCGTGAAGGGGAGGCCCTTCGTCCTCGCGCTGGCCTGCCGGCCTCGATTCGCATGACCGGCCGAGCTTTCGCCGCTGTGCCGTCCCGGAAAGCGAGCCGATGGGCTGCTCGAGGCCCGGCCGTCGCGGCCGTCGGCGGCCGCAGCAGCCACGCCCGCGGGCCCGCGGCAAGCGTGCGCGGACAAGGCCGCGCCTCGTGCCGCAATTCGCCCACCGGCTCGAGAGGGCCTATCGTGCAAAACCGCCAGTCGCTTCGCGCAGTTGCGCCCGCCGCCCGACAGGGCTTCCCCGGGGCAACCTGTGCCACCCGATATGCGATAATCGACGTTTCTCGCCACTCCGATCCCCTCGAGGCCGCCATGCGCCGACTGTTGCCCCTCGCCCTCGCTCTTGCCGCCGCCTGTGGCAATCAGACCGCACCCGGGAGCCCGGCCGACTCGCGGCCGCCGGTGCTCTCGAAGCTCGTCGTCAACCCTCCGCGCGCGGGCCTGGAGGCGGACGTCGAAATCACCTTCCGAGCCGACGAGCCGCTGAGCAGGGCCGAGGCGGTGGTCGCGGGCAACCCCATCCCCTGCGTCCTCGGAGCCGAGGGCCACGTCACCTGCGGCTATCGCACGCGCGGCAGCGAGATCGAGGGCCTCCAGACGGTGCTCGTCCGCGCAATCGACAAGGCGGGCAACGCCGCCGAGGCCCAGACCGAGCTGTCCCTCGACTTCACTGCCCCCCAGGTCACCTTCACCCGGCAGCCTCCGGCGCTCTCGCAGCAGCGCTCGGCGCTCTTCGAGTTCCAGTCCGACGAGTCGGCCCGCTTCTCCTGTGCCCTCGACGGCGCGGCGCCCGTTCCCTGTCTGTCGTCGGCGAGCTACGAGGGCCTGGCCGACGGCGAGCACCGCTTCTCCCTGGCCGCCCGCGACGAGGTCGGCAACGCGACGACGCTCGAGGCGGTCTTCGTCGTCGACGCGACCGTGCCCGAGACGCTGCTCGACGAGGCGCCGCCGGCGCTCACCAATCAGAACCCGGTCACCTTCCGGTTCTCGTCGGACGACGCCTCGGCGAGCTTCGAGTGCAGCGCCGACTCGGCGCCCTTTGCCGGGTGCTCGAGCCCGCTCGAGCTGAGCCTGCGCGAGGGCACGCACACCTTCGCGGTCCGCGCGGTCGACCCGGCGGGCAACGTCGATGCGACTGCGGCGACCGCAAGCTTCACCGTCGATCTGAGCGCCCCGCGAACCGCCTTCGCCCCGGTCCCCGACACCGGCGCGCCCTCCCGGACCATCGCCTTCTCGGCCGACGATCCCGCGGCGACTTTCGAGTGCGCCCTCGACCACGGGCTCTTCTCGCCCTGCTCTTCGCCCTTCCCGCTCACCGGGCTGAGCGACGGCGAGAAGCTCTTCTCGGTCCGCGCGAGCGATCCGGCCGGCAACCTGGAGGACCCGCCGGCGAGCGTCACCTTCGTCGTCGACACCACCCCCCCGGTGGCCTCCATCAGCTTCGGCCCCCCGGCGATCTCGACTCTGGCGAGCGCCGATTTCCTCTTCGCCGCCGACGAGCCGGCCACCTTCGAGTGCAGCCTCGACGGCGCCGCCTTCGCCCCGTGTGCGAGCCCGCAGCGGGTCGAGGTGACCACCGATGGCGCGCACGCCTTCGAGGTCCAGGCCATCGACGCCTACGGCAACCGCTCGCTCCAGCCGGCCCGGCGCGAGTGGACTGTCGACGCCTTCGCGCCGGTGGTCACCTTCACCTCCGCGCCGCCAGAGCACACCAACCAGCCCGCCGCGCTGCTCACCTACGTCGCCAACAAGCCGGGCTGCACCTTGCGCTGCTCGCTCGACGGAGCCCCGCCCGCGGCCTGCTTCGGCACCTCGAGCTTCTCGAACCTGACCGACGGCCCCCACGTCTTCGGCGTCGTCGCCACCGACGCTCAGGGCCAGGTGGGCAACTCCTCCGAGGCCCGCTGGAGGGTCGACACGGTCGCGCCCGTGGCGTCGATCACGGACGGTCCGGCCCCCGTCTCCAACGAGTCGCCGGCGCACTTCGAGCTGTCGGCCGACGAGCCGGGCGCGACCTTCGAGTGCGCGCTCGACCGCGAGACCTTCGCGCCGTGCGCTTCGCCCGTCGAGGTCCCGGTCGGCGAGGGGGGCCACGTCTTCTCGGCGCGCGCGGTCGACCTCGCCGGCAACGTCGGCCCCATCGCCACGCACCCCTTCGAGACCGATCTCACGCCGCCGCCGGTCCCCGCGGTCGATCAGCCCGAGCCCTCGCTCGTCTCGAACACGACCCCGACGCTCACCTGGCGCGCCTCCTCCAGCGCCGTGGCCTACCCGCTCGAGCTGTCGACGACCGAGGACTTCTCGCAGATCGCCCAGCAGGCCGAGCCGGCCGTCCTCTACTTCGTGCCCTCCCCGCTCGCCTCGGCGCGCTACTACTTCCGGGTCCGCGCGCGCGATCGCTCCGGGAACCTCTCGGCCTGGTCGGCCACCCGCGTCATCGAGGTGCGAAGCTGGCGTTTCCTCACCCCGACGCCCCAGGGCGCGACGCTCCTCGATGTCGCCTGCGCCGACTCCCAGCGCTGCCTGTTCGTCGGCGAGGCCGGAGTCGCGCTGCGCACGCTCGACGGCGGCGCCTCGTTTTCGCAGTCCTCGACCGGAGCGACGGGCTTTCTCTCCTCGGTCGCCATGCTCGATGCGGCCAACGGTCTTGCCGTCGGCGCCGGCGGGGTCATCGTGCGGACCGGCGACGGCGGCGCGAGCTGGTGGAGCGTGGAATCGGGCACGCGCGCGGACCTCTACGCGGTGCGCTTCGCCGGTCAGACGGGCTTTGCCGCGGGCGCGAGCGGCATGGTCCTCAAGTCGGTCGACGGCGGGGCCACCTGGAGCCGCGTGACCACCAACGTCACCTGGGCGGTCCGCGACCTCGCCGTGCTCGACGCCGCCGGCCAGCTCGTCGTCGGGGTGGGGACCGGCGGCAAGATCCTGCGCAGCGAGGACGGGGGGTCGAGCTGGACGGAGAGCGGCTCGGGCGCCTCGTCCCTATTGCGCGCGGTGTCGTTCGTCGACGCGAGCCTCGGCTACGCGGCCGGCGACGGCGGCACCATGCGCAAGACCACCGACGGCGGCCGGACGTGGGGCTCGGTCGACACCGGCAACACCCGAACCCTCTTCAGCGTCACCTTCACCGACGCCCAGACCGGCTACACGGTGGGCGACTCGACGACGGCCTTGGCCTCTATCCGCAAGACGAGCGACGGCGGGGCGAGCTGGGCGAACCACAACTCGCCCCCGGGGCCGTCGCTGCGGCGCATCGTGTTCGTCCGCGGGACAGGCCGGGCCTTCGCCGTCGGCGACGGCGGCCTCGTGCTCCGCAGCAGCGACTCGGGGGCGAGCTTCCAGACCGCGCCCGGCTTCACCGGCGGGCCGACGCAGTCCGGGCAAGAGGTGCGCTCGGCGAGCTTCGTCTCGGCGAGCCTCGGCTACCTCGTCGGCAACTCGGGCTTCGCGGCCAAGACCTCCGACGGCGGGGCGAGCTTTTCGCCGCTCGATCCCTCGGTGATCGGCGGGACGCGGGACCTCTACGGTTGCTCGTTCTGGGACGCGACCCACGGCTGGATAGGCGGCAGCTCGAGTTTCCTCGTGCGCACCGTCGACGGGCAGAGCTTCGAGCAGGTCTCGGCGCCAGTCTCGATCAACGTGCGCGCGCTGCACTTCAAGGACGCCAACACCGGGCTCGTCGTCGGCACCAACGGCAAGGTGCTGCGCTGGAACGGGTTCAGCGGCGCCTTCGAGCAGCTCCCCTCGCCGACGACCAAGGCCCTGCGCGCGGTGAAGGCGGTCAGCGGCTCGCGCGGCTTCATCGTCGGCGACGACGGCGCTCTGCTCGTCTACGACGGGGCGACTCTGGTCTCCGAGACCTCGGGCGTGAGCGCGGATCTCTTCGGGGTCTGGGCCTTCGATTCGACGCGCGCCATCGCCGTCGGCTCGAGCGGGACCATCCTGCGGCGCGACGCGGGCGGCTGGGCGCCGGTGGCGAGCGGCACCAGCCTGGTGCTCAAGGACGTCGCCTTCGCCGACGCGAACCGGGGCTGGATCGTCGGCGACGGCATCGTGCTGGCGACCACCGACGGAGGGCTCACCTGGACGCGGCAGACCAGCCCGACCGGTGCGACCTTGCAGACGGTCTCGGCGCCGAGCGCGGCGACGGTCTTCGCGGCGGGCGGCTCGCGCACCGTCATCGAGTCGAGCGTCGGGGGCTGGTAGGCAGCGCGCCGCGGGGGAGTCGAAGGCGGCCCGGGAAACGGGCGGACCGCCCGACGCGGTCTCGGGCCCAGGGCATCCGGCCGGCCCGGAGGTCGTCGAGGGGGCGAACGCCCGAGCTGGAGGGCGCCAGGCGAGGATTCGTCGCTCGCTGAGTGCCAGGGTCGGCGGGTGGGCACCGGGGCGTGACTCGTTGAGTGCCAGGGTCGGCGGGTGGGCACCGGGGCGTGACTCGTTGAGTGCCAGAGTCGGCGGGGGGACACCGGTTTTCGACTCGATGAGTGGCCGGAAGGCTCGCCGGACGACGATTCGGCACTCGTCGAGTGCCGAAATCGGCGGTGAGCACCGAATTTCTGACTCGATGAGTGGCCGGAAGGCCCGCCGGGCGACAGTTCGGGACTCGATGAGTGCGAAGTCGGCGGTGAGCACCGAATTTCTGACTCGATGAGTGGCCGGAAGGCTCGCCAGGCGACAATTCGTCACTCGATGAGTGCGAAGTCGGCGGGTGGGCACCGAATCTCGACTCGTCGAGTGGGGGCCGATGGGCACCGAATTCCGACTCGCTGAGTGCCAGGTCGGTGGGCTGAGCCTGCGAGCCGTGGTCGGTGGGCTTTCGGGGGTCGGCCCGCCTTCCTACTCCCCGCGATAGAGCGGGGGGCGCTTCTCGAGGAACGCCGCGAGCCCTTCGAGACGATCCTGGCTCGCGAGCGTGCGCTCGTAGTGGAGGTGCTCGACATCAAGCCCTTCGTCGAGCGTCAGGCCGAGGCCCTCGTCGATGGCGTGCTTGGCGCACGCCAGCGCGATCGGCGCATGCTTGGCGATGCTCTCGGCGAGCTGGAACGCCTCGTCGCGCGCGCTGATCGCTTCGGCGAGCCGATTGACGAGCCCGAACCGATAGGCCTCGTCGGCGCGGAGGCGCCGCGCGGTGAGGACGAGGTCCTTCGCGCGCCCCGGGCCCACGAGCCGGGCGAGCCGCTGGGTCCCGCCGCCGCCGGGGATGATGCCGAGCGACACCTCGGTCAGCCCGAGGACTGCCTCGGCGCGGCAGACCCGAAGGTCACAGGCGAGCGCGAGCTCGGCGCCGCCGCCGAGGGCCGCGCCGTTGATCGCCGCGACGAAGACCCGGTCGCTCTTCTCGAAGCCGCGGAAGAGCGCTCGCAGCTCACGGAGAAAGGCACGCACCTCGTCCTCGCTCATCGTCTGGCGCTCGCGCAGATCGGCCCCGGCGCAGAAGGCGCGGTCGCCTGAGCCGGTGATCACCACGGCGCGCACCTGCCGGTCGCCGTCGACGCGGGCGAGGTTGTCGCTCAGCTCGCGCAGCAGCGCGCGGCTGATGGCGTTGCGCGCGGCCTCGCGGTTGAGCGTCCAGACCTCGACGTGTTCGTGCCGTTCGACGAGCAGCTCGGGCATCGGCATCTCCCCTGAGGTATCGCGGTGAAAGGGCGCCGATAGTAGCCAGCCTCCCCTCCTGCTTCCAGGCGCGTAACGCCCGCCGACCGGCCACGAGCCGAGGTCGTGCTGCCTCGTCTACACCTGTCCGCGCCGGGGGGCGGTCGGCGTTGCGAGGGGTGTCGTGGTGGCGCTCGCTTCGAGCGGCAAGGTCCCAGCCGGCCAAGGGACCGCCCAACGAGCTTCGGGGTGAGCGGTAGGCTGAAGGAGGATTCTTCGACCCTTCTTCAGGGCGCCGGGGCCGGCTCCTGTGCGACCGGACCGAGGAAGGCGAGCAGCCGCGTCAGGTCGACCGGTTTGCGGAAGATGGCGTGTACGGGGGCCGCTTTGCGCTGCTCGGCGTCGAGTTCCCAGCCGGTCACCAACGCGATGCGCGCGCCGGGGCGCACCTTGAGCAGCTCGGCGGCGATCTGCGTCCCGGAGAGGTCGGGCATCAGCAGGTCGACCAGCGCGACGTCGAATTCGCGCTCGCGCCACTTGGCGAGCGCCTCCTTGCCGGTGGTCGCCATGTCGGTCTCATGGCCTTCGGCCGCCAGGACCTCGGCGAGCATCGTCGCGTTGTCCGGGTCGTCGTCGACGACCAGCACGGTCCGGTGGGTGAGCGGGGTGGTCATGATCATGGGCTCCGGCCTGGGGGCCTCGGTCGCGACGGGCGCGAAGGTGAGGATGAACTCCGCGCCGTCTGGCAGCGAGCGCGCATCGAGGGCGCCGCCCCAATGGGTCATCGGTTCGCGAGCCGAGGCGGCCACCAGAGCGATGCTCGCGGGGGCCTCGGCGCCCATGAAGGGCTCGAACCAGGCTTCGGCCTGGGGCGGTGCGCCGCCGGTGGTCTGGTAGGCGAGCGTGCAGCGGGCGCCGCCCGAGGCGAGCGGCTCGGTCGAGAGGCGCAGCTCGCCGCCTGCGGCGAGCTGCTCGTGGGCATAGAGCATCAGCGAGACGAGCATCTCGCGCAGCGCCGAGGTGTTGGCGCGGACCGGCGGGGGCGCGCGCAGCTCGGTCACCAGGCGCACCTCGCCCTCGCCGGTGCGCTGGGCTTCGGGGCGCGCCAGGGCGAGCGCCTCTCTGACGATGGCGTCGAGGTCGGTCGAGCCGGCGGCCCCCGCGGGCCGGCGCTCGGCGAACTCCTGGAGCCTGGAGACGAGGGCGGCGATGTCGCCGATCGAGCGCTCGAGCGCGTCGATCTGCGCGGGGGTCGGCGACTCGCGCAGCAGCCGCAGGCGCAGGTTCATCGCGTTGAGCAGGTTGTTCAGCGCGTGGGCCGCCCCCGAGGCCAGCTCCCCCATCGCCTGCGAGCGCGAGCGGTGCAGCAGCCGCGCGTGCAGCTCGGCGAGCTGCTCGTTGGCGTGGCGCAGGCTCTCGGACTTGCGGTAGCTCTCGGTGCGGTCGCGCACGGTGACGATGGCCCCGCGAAGGTCCTGGAGCCTCTCGCCCGCACTGCCCTCCTGCCAGATGGGCAGCGGGGTGATCTCGAGGATGCGCTCGGCGCTGCCCTCGTGGATGCGCACGAAGGAGGCGCCAGGGCCCGCGCCGGCCCGCAGCGACTCGAGCGGCGCCAAGTCCTGTGGCCCGATGGGCTCGTTACTGACCGTCCTCGCGTGCAGCCTCTGCAGCAGCAGCTCCATCGCCGGGTCGGTCAAGGATGAGCCGAGCGCGGCGTGCAGCTCGGTGCCGAACAGCTCGTAGGCGGGCAGCGTGGCGTACGAGAAGGTCCCGTCGGCCTCGATGAGCAGGATCCCCTCGTCGAGGTAGGAGAGGATCGTCTCGATGAGCGCCGATTCGCGAAACTCCACCCGCTCGGTGCGCAGCCGGTGAACATAGCCGGCCACCGCGGCCGAGGTGCCTTCACCGATGCAGGTGGTCAATAGCTGCAGGACCGCCCGGTCCATCGGGCCCCTCTTGCGGTCCCACTCCTCGATGACGCTCTGCTCGAGGACCCGGAATTCGCGGACGAGGTCGCCGGGGTCGCGGCGGGCCTCGAAGTAGGAGGCTCCGTGCGGGCGAACCACCTCGCCCCAGAGCCGCGGCGCGGCCTCACCGCGCTCGAGCAGCAGCGAGCCGAGCTCCTGGACGTAGGAGGGGATGGCCCGGCGCCTTTGCTGCCAGGACAGGCCTTGGACAAGCTCGTTCTTGAGCGCCTTGCTGGCTCGTCGCGAAATGCGGTCGGCGCTCTCGGCGAGAAAGCTGCCTAGCAGAGCCGCTGCCTGGACCCCATCCACCAACTGCCCCCCCCCCCGGCACCCGTACGGCTAGCTTGAGCATGTGGAGAGGGGCCGGCAAACCGCCTCCGCAGTCGCTTCGACCGAATAGCCGGTGGACCCTCCCGCACCGCGTCAGTCCTTGGCCGCCTGGCTGCGCAAGTCCCTCCGCACGCCGCAGGAGTCCATCCGGACGCCCGCTGCAAAGCTCCCGCCCCGCGCCCGTTGCGGAGAGCCTGACGGCTGCTCAGCGCAAGCGGCGGCCCGAGCGTCGGGGATGCGCAGATCAATGGCATGGCGGGCGATTCGAGGCTCGACATACAGAAAATGGCGGCCAACCTCGCCCACCTCTACCGCGGCGAGATGGCGCGCGCCGACGCCTGGCGCGCGCGGCTCGACACCACCACCAACTGGGCGCTGACCACCACCGCGGCGGTGGTGACCCTGGGCCTGGGGAGCCCAGAAATCACGCACACCGTCTTTCTGGTCGGCATGTACCTGGTCATCAACTTCCTGGTCATCGAAGCGCGCCGCTACCGGGTGTGGGATGCCTACATGACGCGTATTCGCCTGCTCGAGATCGGGCTCTACGTTCCGCTGCTGCGCAACGAGCCCTTCGAGCTGGCGCAGATGCGTGAGCTGGCGACTTTGCTCGAGGGCCCTCGGGTGCTCATCTCGTTCTGGGCCGCGCTTGGGCAGCGGGTCAAGCGGGCGTACGCGGCCTACCTCGGCGTGCTGCTGGTCGCGTGGCTCGTGAAGCTATCGGTCGGCTACCGGAGAGCCGAAGGGGCCAGCGGCTTCATCGCCATGATGCACGTGGGGCTCATCCCCGGCTGGGTCGTGCTCGTGCTCGTACTCGCGGTCTACGTCGTGCTCGGCTTCGAGATGGTTTCCAAGCTGCTTGCCGGGCCTCCGGCAACTGAGCTCATCGCCAAGCCGGCGCGGCGGCGTCCGCTGAGCGAGGTATTCGCGCGGCCCGCGCCACCTTCGTCGCCGTCGGGCCGCGAGCCGGCGAACCCGTAAGTTGGACCAAGCGCCTCCACCGTCACGCGAAAGGGCAAGGCTCGTGTGGCAGGCATTCTTCGCCGATGGGGAGTGGCAACCGCGGCGTCTCTCGCAGGGTCACGCCTGGGGCAGAAGCGCCGCTCTGCCCTCCGCCGGGGCGAAGAGCAACCGGGGGGGGGCCATCCGCTCCTCGGTTGGCGACAGGCCTTGTGCGCGAGAGCTCGCTCGACCTCAGCGACGAGCGAGCCGAACAACCGGCTGCGCCCCTGGCAGATGACGGGGCTGTTGCTCTGGGCGATAGGCGATCCGGCGTGACGTATCCCCCAGTCGTGACGCTTTTCGTCACTCTTCCCTGGGGCCAGCGCAGCGCAGGCGGACCGGATGCTGTCCGCCCACTCGCAAAAAGCCATCAAGGTTCGCAGGGTTGCACAAGGAAGTGCTCGTACGGCCCTGTCGCCCAGCGACTGCGGCCCGCCTCTTGTAACGGACTTGGAACAGAGGTCAGAAACGCCAGCGACACCGATGTCTTCTGCACCAGCAACTTCCCGGGGGAGGGATCAGGGCGGCCGCCGCGACACGCGCGAGCGGCCGCTTTCTCTTGAAGTCACGCGGCGTTTCGCCGGCGGTCGAGCGCGGCGCGCAATGTCGAACGGCTTGGCGCGGGAAGCGAAAGGTCGGGGGTGTTCCCTCACCCCAATGGGTCGGTATCGACCCCCGAGGTGGGATGCGGCTTCCGGCACGGCCCCCTGAGTGTCGACACGTCGTTCACGCCGCCGTCGCTCGCGTCCCCGCTCGCCGCGGCGTCAGGGGTATCGGCGGACGGACCTGAGGGGCCAGCACTCACGGCAGCGCAGGAGCCGTCGGCGGGCCAACCGACTCACTGCCGCCCCGCCGGCGCCCCGGCGAGCTGCTCGACGATGCGTCCCACCGCAGGCCCGGACCGCCCGCGGCCCGAGGTGACTGGCAACCGCGCCGGCCTCCTCGAGCGTTACCTCGTCGTGGCCCCCGAGCACCCCACGCCAAAAGGAGAAGGGCCCGGAATCCTCAACGATTCCGAGCCCTTCTTTGGTCGGGGCGACTGGATTTGAACCAGCGACCACTTGCACCCCAAGCAAGTGCGCTACCAGGCTGCGCTACGCCCCGAAACAGCTTGCAAGGCGGGGGTTTATGCCGAGGCCCCGCTGCATTGTCAAGAACAAACAAGCGGACTGGCCCTTTTCGGCTCGCCGGCTCAAGGCGCGAGGGCGACTGGAGCCTCATGGCGGCCATCCAACCGTGTTGGCGATGATTGCGGCCGCGAACCCGAGGCGCGATTCAGTCGCCGCGCGCCAACTCTTCCGGAGTGCTCTCGATGCCATTGAGCGCATTCTTGAGCACCTGGCTCGGGCGGAAGGTCAGGACCCGGCGCGCCGAAATCTCTATCTCTCTGCCGGTCTGGGGGTTGCGACCGACCCGCGACTTCTTGTCGCGGACGATGAAGTTGCCGAAGCCGGAGATCTTGATCTTCTCTCCGCGCTCCAGCGTTTCCTTGATCGTGTCGAACACCATCTCCACGATTTCGGCGCTCTCCTTCTTGGAGAAGCCAACCTTCTCGTAGATGTTCTCGATGATATCGGCCTTGGTCATCGTCTCGGTTCCGGGTGGGTGAGCTAACCTATTCAAACTACTTTCGTTTCCGTTGTCAAACCACTGGACGCCGCTGAACGCCTCGCTATCAGCGCGACGCCCGCGCCGATGGCCGCCAGGCTGAGCAGCGCTGACGGCGGCAGACCGAACAGCCCCGCTCCCCGGTCGTCGTCCCGGAAGGCGAGCTCCATGACGAGGCGGACCGCCCCGTAGCCGAGCAGCCAGAGCCCGAAGCCGGTCCCTCTCCGCACCCGTCCGACCAGCCTCCAGGCGACGGCCGCGAGCGCGAGCTCGGCGAGCGCCTCGTAGAGCTGCACCGGGTGGAGCGGCACTCCCGCGGGGCCCCCGAAGAACGGGCTCTCGGGGAAGCGCACTCCCCACGGGAGCGCGGTCGGCTTGCCGTGGCAGCAGCCGCCCATCAGGCAACCGATTCGTCCGAAGGCGTGACCGACCGCCAGCCCTGGGGTGGCAAGGTCCAGGAAGCGCGCGAGGTCGAGGCGAAATGCCTTGAGGTAGACGAGCGCCGCCGCCCCGCCACCGAAGAGCCCTCCGTACCAGACGAGCCCGCCCTGCCCTAGAAAGGGCCCCCACCCCTCGGCGCGGATGCGCGGAATGGAGACGGTCAGGAAGAGCGCCTTCGCCCCAATCAGCCCGAAGGCGACCGCGAGCGCACAGGCGGCAAAGGCGTCGAACGCTGGAAAACCAAGGCGCCGTGCGGTCCGTACGCTCAGGTACGTGCCGAGCACGGCGCCGAGGATTGCGAAGACGCCGTAGCCGGTCAGCAGCAGCGGACGACCGAAGAGATCGAGCTGAGCCCAGACGGGCCACATCGCCGAAGGCTACTCCTCTTCTGCCCCACCCTCGTCGATCGCCGCCGGCAGCGCCTTCTGGGCCTCCTGCGCGGCTTTCTCCATCTCCTTGGCGGCCTTCTCGAAGTCCTTGCTCGCCTTCTCCATCTCCTTGCCGAACTTCTCCCACTCGGCGCTGTTCTTCTCGATTTCGACGCTCGCCTGCTTGGCGGCGATGCCACAGGCCACCGAGCACGCGGTGATCGCGAGCGAGACCAGCAGCGCGATGATCGACACGATCAGGCCGCCGAGCGCGATCCCGGCGCCGCCCGCGCCCTGGGTCGCCTTCTTCTTCCCGAGGATGGCGAGCACGAGGCCGCCCACCGAGAAGAGCACGCCGACGAACGGCACCCAGCAGGTCAGAAGGCCGACAACCGCGGCAATCAGACCGAGGACGGCGAGGATGTTGGTGCCCTGCGCAACCGGGGGCGCAGCCTGCGGGGTTCCTGCCGAATAGTCGGGCGTTTCGTTGAAAGACATGGACCCTGTCCCTTTCGTCTACGGGTTGGAAGCGCGCGAAATCCTATCGAGTTTTCGCGCGCGAGGGAAAGCGCGCGACAGCCGTCAGGACCGAAGCTCCGCGCCTAGGCTTGCCGACAGGCGCTCGATGACCTTTCCGTGTGCCTGGTTGATCTGCTCTTCGCTCAGAGTGCGCCCGGAGGCCCGGTAGCGGACCGCAAAGGCGAGGCTCTTCTTGCCCTGCCCGATGCCCTCGCCCCGGTAGACGTCGAAGAGGATGGCCTCCTCGATAAGCTCGCCGGCCGAGCGAATCTGCGCCTCGACGGCGGCCGCGGCGACCTGCTCGTCGACGACGAGGGCGATGTCTCGCAGCACCGCGGGGTACTTGGGGACCGGCTGGTACTGGGGAACGAGGTCGGCCGCGGCGGCGAGGGGCTCGACGACAAGCTCGAAGACGAAGACGCCTCGCGGCAGATCGAGCTTCGCCGCCACGCTGGGATGCAGCTCTCCGAGCAAGCCAAGCCGTCTGCCCCCGGCGCGCACCTCACAGGCCGAGCGCGGATGCAGCATCCGAGCGTCGGCCGCGGGGAGGAACTCGACCGCGTGCGCGTTGATCGACTCGAGAATCCGCTCGACCGCGCCCTTCAGATCGAAGAAGTCGACCGGCGCGCGCTCGGCGGCCCATTGGAGCGGCGCACGCCCGCCGAACATCACCCCGGCGAGCACCCGCGGCTCGTCGGCCGGCTGGCCTCGGGCCTGCGTGGGCAGGTAGACGCGGCCGAGCTCGTAGAGCCGCACGTCCTCCACCTGGCGATTGCGGCTGTGCCTCAGGTTGCCCAGAAGCCCCGCGAGCCGGGTCGTGGCCATCACCGACATGTCGGCGGCGATGGGGTTCTGCAGCGCTATCGGCTGGAGGCCCGGCGCGAGGGTCTCGAGGTCTTTTGCCGAGACGAAAGAGTAGTTGAGCACCTCGTCGAAGCCCGACGCCGCGAGCGCGCTGCGCACGCGCGCGACGACGGCGCGTTCGCTCGGCTCGGCGAGCAACTCGGCGGCCCCCCGCGGCATCGCCGCCGGAATGCCCGCGTAGCCTTGGGTCCGCGCGAGCTCCTCGACGCAGTCGGCCTCGCCCTCGACATCGGCGCGCCACGAGGGGACCGAGACCCGGACGGTCTCGCCCTGCCCTTCGAGGCCGAACCCGAGGCCCGCGAGCGTGCTGCGCGTGGTCTCGGGGGGCACCTCCATCCCGAGCAGCTCACCGACACGCGCCAGCCTCAGCTCGAACGAACGGGGCTGGTACGGCCTGGGATAGGCGTCGACGCGCCCCCGCAGCACCTGCGCTCCGGCGAGCTCGACGAGCAGCCTCGCGGCCCGATCCTGAGCGAAGGCGACCATCTGAGGATCGACCCCGCGCTCGAAGCGGTGCGAGGACTCGGTGTGCAAGCCGTGTCGGCGCGCGGTGCGCCGCAGGGGTCCGGGCGCGAACCAAGCGCTCTCGAGCAGCACGCGCGCGGTCTTGTCGGAGACCTCGCTGTGGCCTGCGCCCATCACGCCGGCGAGGGCCGAGGGTCCCTTCAGATCACAGATGCACAGATCCTCGGTCGACAGCTCCCGCTCCTTGCCGTCGAGGGTCGTCATCTTCTCGCCCGGGCTCGCGCGGCGCACGATGATCTCGGCGCCGGCGACGAGGTCGAGGTCGAAGGCGTGCAGCGGCTGGCCGCACTCCATGAGCACGTAGTTGGTGATGTCGACCGCATTGGAGATGGCGCGCACCCCGACCGCGCGCAGCCGGTTCTGCATCCACGCGGGCGAGGGGCCGATCTGGATGCCCTCGAGCACCCGCGCCGCGTAGCGCCGGCAGCGGTCGGGATCCTCGATGCGCACCTTGACCTTGTCGTCGGCCCTCACGTCGGTCTCGGCGAGCGAGACGTCGGGCAGCTTGAGCGGCTTGCCGGAGAGCGCGGCCACCTCGCGGGCGACGCCGATATGCGAGAGGCAGTCGCCGCGGTTCGGGGTGACGTTGACCTCGAAAACGACGTCCTCGACGCCGAGCGCCTGGGCGATGGGCGTGCCGGGCTCGAGCGAGGGGTCGAGGATCATCAGCCCCGAGGCGTCCTCGGAGAGCCCGAGCTCCTTCGCGGAGCAGAGCATGCCGAACGACTCGACGCCGCGCAGCTTCGCCTTTTCGATCTTCATGCCCGCGGCCATCGTCGTGCCGACGGTGGCGAGGGGGACGAGGTCGCCGACCTTGTAGTTCTTCGCACCGCAGACGACCTGCAGCGCCGTCGCCCCCCCGGCGTCGATCTTGGTGACCGAGAGCTTCTCCGCGTTCGGATGGGGCTCGCTCTCGATGATCCGGGCGACGACTATGCCCTCGAGCTCGGCGCCCATCCGTTCGATCCCCTCGACCTCGAGGCCCGCCATCGTCAGCTTCGCGGCGAGCTCGCTCGGATCGGCGGGCAGCTCGATATAGTCGGAAAGCCAGTTGAGGCTGATTTTCATCGTGCTCTTCGCCGACCCCGAGCCGGGGCCGACGCTCCTTCAAGACGTATCCGCAGAGGCAGGCTTTGGGGTTGGGCGCGCCCGCTTCGATGACCGTCAGAACTGCTCGAGAAAGCGCGCGTCGTTCTCGAAGAAGCTGCGAAGGTCATCGACTCCATAGCGCAGCATCGCGATGCGCTCGACGCCCAGGCCAAAGGCAAACCCGCTCACCTCCGCCGGGTCGTAGCCGACGGCCCGGAAGACGTTCGGGTGGACCATGCCGGCGCCGAGGATCTCCAGCCAACCGGTCAGCTTGCAGATGCGGCAGCCCGCGCCCTTGCAGTGGACACACGAGATGTCGATCTCGGCCGACGGCTCGGTGAACGGAAAGTAGCTGGGGCGAAAGCGGGTCTTCGTATCAACGCCGAAGAGGGCGCGCACGAAGGCTCCGAGGGTGCCCTTGAGCTCGGCGAAGGTGACCCCCTTGTCGACGAGCAGGCCCTCGACCTGGTGGAACATCGGGGTGTGCGTCACGTCGCTGTCGCAGCGATAGACCTTGCCCGGGGCGATGATGCGCACCGGCGGCTTTCGCCCGAGCATCGTGCGGATCTGCACCGGAGAGGTATGGGTGCGCAGCACCACCGTGCCCTCGGTCGGGCCCGGCTGACCGAGGGTGCCCGGGTCGACCTTGAAGCTCTCCTGCGAGCCCTCCGGCGCAGGCCCGAGAGTCTCCTTCTGGACCCAGAAGGTGTCCTGCATGTCCCTGGCCGGATGGTCGGGCGGGATGTTGAGCGCCTCGAAGTTGAAGAAGTCGTGCTCAATCTCCGGGCCCTGGGCGACCTCGAAGCCCAGCCTCGTGAAGATGGCCGAGATGTCGTCCATCGTGCGGCTGACCGGGTGGCGCCGGCCGAGGTGTTGGCGGCGGCCTGGCAGCGTCACGTCGAGCCGCTCGCCCTTGAGCTCGCGCTCGAGCGCCTCGTGCTCGAGGCCCTTCTGGCGCTCCTCGAGTGCCCTCTCGAGCTCGGCGCGCAGCGCGTTGGCCTGCTGCCCGAAGAGGCGCCGCTGCTCCTTGGGAAGCGAAGGGATGCGATCGAACAGCTTGGTGACCGCTCCCTTCATCCCGAGGTGCGCGACCCGCGCGGCCTCGAGCGCCTGTGTGTCGGGGGCTGCCTGGAAATCGGCGCTGGCCGCTGCTCGAACCGACTCGAGCTCTTTTTGGACCTCGTCGGGAAGCGGTATTGCTTCCTGTTCTTTGTTGCCCATGGCCCTGGCTGCTCCTCGATGAGCCCGTCTGCGCCGGGGGCTCCCGGATACACAACAGGCCGCCAGAGTCTCTTTGCGAGATCCGTGCGGCCTGTTGGTGGCTGTTCTGGATGCGCCCCTTGCCCTGGGGCGCGCCTCGAATCGCTACTTGGCGGCCGCGACCACGGCGCTAAAGCCGGCCGGATCGAAGATCGCCAGATCGGACATGATCTTGCGGTCGACCGCCACGCCGTTCTTGGTCAGCCCGGCGATGAGCTTGGAATAGGAGGTCCCGTTCAAGCGCGCGGCGGCGTTGATGCGGACGATCCACAGCCGGCGGAAATCGCGCCGCTTCTGGCGGCGATCGCGGGTGGCGAAGTCGAGCGCGCGCTCGACCGACTGGTTCGCCCGGCGGTAGCAGTTCTTGCGGCGGCCACGGAACCCCTTGGCCAACTTGAGAATCGCGTTGCGGCGCCTGCGCGCCTTGAAACCCTTACTGACTCGCATTGCTTCTCCTTGCGCGCCCGACGTGTCCCGAGGTCTCGGGAGCTTTTGGAACGTGGGCGCTGCTGGGGTGCTCCCTCGCGGCGACTCTAGCCGTAGGGGAACAGCTCCTTCTTGACCTTCTTCGCGTCCATGTCTTCCAGGTGGCTGGTGCCGCGCAGACGCCGGTTCACCTTGCCGCTCTTGGAGAGGAAGGAGTGCCGGGCATATGCCCTGGCGAACTTGACCTTGCCGCTCTTCTTGACCTGGAAGCGCTTGGCCGCACCGCTCTTGGTCTTCAGCTTGTAGCTCATCGTCTTCCCTTCGGTGTTGGTGCTGCAGTGCTACGACTACGGCTTGGTGGCCGCCGCGGGAGCCGGCTCGGCGGGCTTGCCCTCGGCCGGCGGCTTGGGCGCTGGAGCGGGCGGGCGCGGCTGCTCGGGCTTGACCGAGGCTCGCGCCTGGGCTTGCGCCTGGGCCTTCAGCTTGGGATTGGGCGCCAGGATCATGAACATCTGCCGGCCTTCCATCCGCGGTGCCTGCTCCATCACCGCGATGTCCTTCAAGTCGGTCATCACCTCGCTGAGGATGCGCTGGCCGATATCCTTGTGCGTGATCTCCCGGCCGCGGAACATGATAGTCACGCGGGCCTTGTCACCGTCGGAGAGGAATCGGCGGATGTTGTTGACCTTGAATTCGTAGTCGTGTTCCTCGGTCTTCGGCCGCAGCTTGACTTCTTTGAGCCGGACTACGACTTGCTTCTTTCGGGCCTCGTTCGCCTTCTTCTTGGCCTCGTACTTGAATTTGCCGTAGTCCATGATCTTGCAGACTGGCGGCTTGGCCATCGGGCTGACCTCGACGAGGTCCATCCCGGCCTCCTGCGCGCGCGCCAGGGCCTGATCAATGGAAAGAATTCCAAGCTGCTCGCCCTCGGCTCCGATCACACGAACTTCCCGAGCACGGATTCGGCGATTTGTCCTTGCGTCCCTAGCGATGTGCGTTACCTCCGGTTCGGCGCGCCCTCGGCGCGCACTGTCTTCTCGTCGGGCTCCAAGCGCCCGACCGGTCGGTCCTCAGGCCCCTAAAGCGCCGCCAACATACCGATCTTCGGAGAACTGTCAACGTCCCCCCTGCTCTTCCCACGAGGTGCGAGGGCCCGCGCGCGCTGCGCTCAGGCCCCGTACGGCAGCGCCGCCTCCTGGCCGAGCAAGGCGACGAAGCTCTCGAGCGGCATCAGCTTGAGATCCTCGCCGGCGTAGCGGCGCGGGCTGACCCCGCCCTGCTCGACCTCCTTGTCGCCGACCACGCAGGTGAACGGGATCTTTTGGATCTGGGCGTCGCGGATCTTGGCGCCGAGCTTCTCGTTGGCCTCGTCGACCTCGACCCGGAAGCCCAGCTTTCGCAGCCTCGCTCCGGTCTGCCGGGCATAGGCGTTGTGGCGCTCGGCGACCGTGACCAGCCGCGCCTGCACCGGCGCAAGCCACGCGGGGAAGGCGCCGCCGAAGTGCTCGATGAGGATGGCGACGAAGCGCTCGAACGAGCCATAGATGGCGCGGTGGATGACGACCGGGCGGTGCTCGCTGTTGTCCGAGCCGATGTAGCTCAGGTCAAAGCGCTCGGGGGCGGCGTAGTCGAGCTGGATGGTGCAAAGCTGCCATTTACGCCCGAGCGAGTCGGTCACGTCGAAGTCGATCTTCGGGCCATAGAAGGCGCCGTCGCCGGGCTGGAGCTCCCAGTCGAGCTTGGTCGCCTCGAGCGCCTCGCGCAGCGAGCCCTCGGCCTTGTCCCACATCGCATCCTCGCCCAAGCGCATCTCGGGGCGGGTCGAGAACTTGGCGGTGAACGGCAAGCCCACCGAGCCGTAGACCAGCTTCATCAGGTTGAAGATGGCCCCGACCTCCTCGGTGATCTGCTGCTGCATCAGATAGATGTGCGAGTCGTCCTGCGCGAACTGGCGCACGCGGGTCAGGCCGCTCAAGGTGCCCGAGGCCTCGTTGCGGTGGAGCGGGTCGGTGGTGAAGTAGCGGACCGGCAGCTCGCGGTACGAGCGCTTGGTCATCCGGTAGATGAGGTGGTGCGAGGGGCAGTTCATCGGCTTGAGCGACTGCGTACAGCGCTCCTCGAGCGGCAGCGACGGGTCGGTCTCGCTGTCGACGACCAGGAACATGTTCTCGCGGTACTTGCCCCAGTGACCGCTCGTCTCCCACAGCCGCTTGTTGAAGAGCTGGGGCGTCTTGACCTCTTGGTAGCCGTTGTCGAGGACGAGGTTGCGCATCGCCTCGTGCAGCGTGTGCAGCAGAGTCGAGCCGTTGGGCAGCCAGAAGGCCGAGCCCGGGGCGTACTCGTGGAAGGCAAAGAGGCCAAGCTGTGGGCCGAGCTTGCGGTGGTCGCGCTTCTTGGCCTCCTCGATGCGCGTCAGATAGGCGTCGAGCTCCTTCTTGTCGAAGAAGGCCGTGCCGTAGATGCGCTGGAGCATCGGGTTGCGCGGGTCGCCCCGCCAATAGGCGCCGGCGACGTTGAGCAGCTTGACGACCCCGATCTTCTTGGTCGAGGGGCCATGGGGCCCGAGGCAGAAGTCGACCCAGTCGCCGTGGGTGTACAGCGTCAGGGTCTTGGCGCCCTTGGCGACGATGTCGTGGATGATCTCGACCTTGAACCTCTCGCCCTTCGACTCGAAGAGCTTGAGCGCCTCCTCGGCCGAGACCTCCGAGCGCACGAACGGCAGGTCCCGGGCGATCTCCTCGTTGACCGCCTTTTCTATCTTCTCGAGGTCTTCGGGAGTGAAGGGCTGCTCGCGGAAGAAGTCGTAGTAGAAGCCGTCCTCGACCGTCGGGCCGATGGTGACCTGCGTCCCCGGGTAGAGCCGCTGAACGATGCTGGCCATCACGTGGGCCGCGTCGTGGCGGGCGATCTCCAGCGCCTCGGGGCTCTTGGTGGTGAGCACCTCGAGCCGGGTGTCCGACTCGAGTGGCCGGCTCAAGTCGACCATCTCGCCGTCGAGCCGGGCGACCACCGCGGCCTTGGCGAGCCCGGGGCCAATCTTCTCGGCGATGAACTCACGCACCGAGGTGCCGCGCGCCGCCTGTCTTTCCGAGCCGTCGGGCAGCCTCACCGTGATCTGCTCCATGCTCTGCTCCTCCTCGAAGTCGAGGCCCAAACGAAAAAATCCCCCGAGCAACACCTGCCCGGGGGACCCTCGTTAGGCCGGAGTGGGATTGAACCACCGACCCCTACCGTGTCAAGGTAGTGCTCTACCACTGAGCTACCGGCCTTCGCTGTCCGAAAACGCGGGCGGTTTTTACTGAGCCTCCCCGGGTCTGTCAAGCGAAGAAGCGCCTCCAAGCGCATTTTTCTTAACAGCCGCTCCCTGCTGCCTCTTCCCCTCCCCTTGGGGCGCGGGCGCCGAGACGGGAAGCGCCCGAGACTCGAGCGACACCGAGCGCAGCAGCTCTTCGAGCCCGCGCAGCTCGGAGGGGGCGTTGTCGCCGAGCCAAACCTCGAACGAGACCCTGCCCAGGTGAGCAAACCGCAGCAGCTCGTCGGCAGAGGCGCCGGCGGCGAGCCGGATTCGCACCGCGCAGTCGAGGCGCGCCAGCGCCGCGAGCATCGGCGCGGCGATCGGCTCGCCGTCGGCCTCGATGACCACGCGCACGGGCTTGGCGAGTCGCAGCCCCTCGAGGATTTCCGGCGGATCGCTCGAGCGCAGCCGCACCACGCGGCGGGCCCGAGCCAGACCGACGAACAGGCCAAGCTCCTCCTGGTCAGGGACTCGGGAGCGCAGGTCGAGCTCGACCTCGACGTTCTTGAAGCCCGCGAGCCAGCTCGCGCGGGCCGCGTCGAGCCGGCCTGCAAGGAAGCGCAGCGGTTGTGGCCCGAGGTACGACAGGCGCGAGCGCAGCTCCTCGCCTGGGTTTTCGGGCAAGGCGATCACCAAGTGCGACCGGGTGAGCCGGCGAAACTGGTCGACGTGGGCCTGCACGAGCCGCGGCGACAGCTCGACGAGGAAGCTGCCGCGGGCGACCGCGCCGGCAAGCTCGGGGCGCAGCATGTTCGACCGGGTACGCAGTCCGACCGAGGTGCCCGGCAGGCGCGCGAGCGCGCTCAGGGACTCGACGGGCCAGTCCTCGCTGACCCAAACCTCGATCGGCGGAGCCTCGGCAAAGAGCACCTCCGGACGTGCCGGAGCCTGGGAGAGCAGAATCAGCGCAAGGCCGAGCGTCGCGTTCATGCGGTCCCCTGGAAGAGCTTCGAGCGGCGATAGCGCATCAACACGACGCGAAAGACGACCTTCATCACCGCGGTGACCGGGACGGCGAGCAGGATGCCGACGAAGCCGAAGAGCTCACCGAAGACGAGGATGGCGACCATCACCGCGAGGGCGGACAGGCCCACCTTCTCGCCGAGGATGCGCGGGGTGATGAACAGCCCCTCGGCCCCCATGCCGATGGCGAAGGTCGCGGCGACGGCGGCGATCTGCCACGGCCCCTGCCAGCTCACCGCGAGCGAGAGTCCGGCGAGGCCGAAGCCTATCGCGGGGCCGACGTAGGGGATCATGTTCCCGAAGCCGGCGACCGCGCCGATGACGAACGCCAGATCGAGCCGGGCCGCAGACAGGCCCGCGCTGTAGATGCAGGTGAGGATCGCCCCGACGGTGAGCTGGCCGCGGATAAACGAGCTGAGCACCGAGTCGACCTCGGCAAAACGGGCCGACGCCAGCCGCTCGTAGCGACGTGGCAGAAGGCCACGAGCCCAGGCGACGAGGCGGTCATAGTCGCGCAGCATATAGAAGGTGAGCACCGGAATGACGAGCAGGCCGACGACGGCCACCAGCAGGCTCGCGGTGCCGCCGAGGGCACCGAGCGCGACCTCGGCGATCTTGGGCAGGGCCTTCTCGGCAACTCCTCCACCCTGCTGGCCGAGCGCTGCGGCCGCGTCGCGAACGTTGTCGGGCAGTCTCTGGCCGACGACACCCTCGATGCGCGGGAGCGCCTTCTGCGCGATGTCGCGCAGGAACTCGGGGACCTTCTGCAGCTCGGCCCACATCGCCGGGACCAGGTAGAGCAAAAAGCCGGCGAGCCCGACGAGCACGCCGGCCACGAGCACGACGATGCCCAGGGTGCGCGACAGCTTGCGCGCCTCGAACCAGTCGATGATCGGATCGAGGGCGTAGGCGATGAACAGGGCGACGAGCACGGGCAGGGCCGCGGTCCTGGAGACGTTGAGCAGCACCAGCACCAGGACGAAGCCGAGCGTCAGGCCGGCCGCCCAGACGAGATCGGCGCGCCTCGCCTCGTGCTCGCTCAGGCCGGCGGCCGCCTCCTCGTCCGCAGACGCGCGCAACAAAGCGGGCGGTGCGCTCGCCGCCACGCTCACCGCCTGGCCAGGGGTCACGCCGGTCGGTTTAGGGCAGGGAGGGGACGGCGCGGGGTTCCTTCTTCTCTTCTGCCTTGCGATGGGAGCCTCCCCGGCCGGCTCAGGCGAGGCGCGGTGGGGCCGCGAAGCGCCAAGCGTAGTGCGCCGCGGCGCCGACCAGGCATTCCGCGGCGACCATCGCCACGGCGAAGACGTAGCCGGCCAGCACCGGAGCGTAGGAGATCTCCCAGGCCAGAGCAAGGATGACGGCCGTATTTGTGAAGAAAGTAGCGTACTTGCCAACCCGACTCGGTTGCGCCGCGAGCTCGAAGTGCTGCAGGCGCGAGACGAGGGCGATGGCAAACACCACCCCGTCGCGTAGCACGCTGACTCCGAGAAGCCAGACCGGCAGCCGGTCGTGCAGTACGAGCGCCACGAGCGCGGCAAGCCCGAGCAGCTTGTCGGCAATCGGATCGAGCACGGCGCCCAGCCGACTGCGTTGATGCAGCAGGCGGGCGAGCAGCCCGTCGAGCGCGTCGCTGCCGGAGGCGATGGCGAAGACGACGACCGCCGGCAACAGGTGCCCGCCAAGGTAGAGGGCCAGAAACGGCACGATGAGCAGAAGCCGCAGCGCCGAGAGCGCATTCGGCAGCGTCAAGACCGCGTCCTGTCCCCTCGCCCTGAGCATGGCCGCGGGGAGCTGGCGCATCGGGTGCGAGTGGCGCAACTCGTGATCCATCCAAGGGCCTCTGACACGTGCCAGGCGGTGCCCGGTCCCTGAACGATAGTCACCTTCCGGCAAAACGAGCGGACGTTCGCCAGCCACGCCGCCCGCGGCGCCCAAAGACCAAGCGGCACCCGACCGGGGTCGGATGCCGCGGCAAGTCGCCAAAGAAACGGGCGCCTACTCGAGAGCTGCGTCGCGCTCCCGGTTCCACTGGGCCCACGCGTCCTTGGTCACGTCCTCTTCTGCGAAGCGGGTCGGCTCTTCGGGGACGCCGTTCGCGCCGACTCGCACCTGCATCATCGCCGAGACGAGCTTCTCCCACTGCTGGCGTGAGACCGGCTGCGGGCCAGCGACCTGGACCCGCTCGCCCTTTGGCGCGGGCGCCGAGGCGGCGGTGACCCCGCCGACGGCGACCGTGCCGGCGTAGACCTTGACGAGCACGGCCTTGGTCTTCTGGGCGTCGACTTGGAAGATGGTTCCGCGCACGCCGGCGACCGCGCGCTCGGTGCGCACCTCGAAGTTGCGCTGCGCACCGAAGACCCCGGTCACCTTCGACCAGACCTTGCCAAGCAGCAGCGTCGCCTTGAAGTCGCGCCCCTCGTCGCTGAAGGCCGCCTCATCGAGCCGCAGCTTCGAGGAGGGGCCCAGCCGCACGATGCTCTTGTCGGGAAGGGTGAGCTCGAGCCGGGCGCCAGCGGCGGTCTCGATGAGGTCGCCCTTGGCGACCTGCCCCTTCAGCTTGAGCGCGGCCTTTGCGCCCTGGGGAGCGGTTCGCGTCGCCTTGCCCTCGAGAAAGGTGACCTCGCCTGTTGCCGCGAAGGCCGTTGTCGAAAGCATGACGACCATGAGGATGGGGGTGAGCTTGCTCATTCGGTCCCTCCTTTTGCTTTTTCGCGAAGCCTACTGGGCCGGCCTGAGCTCGACCCTCATCGCCGCGCGCGCCCGGCCCGCCTGCACCGCGGTGAAGAACGGGCTGAAGCCCGGCTTGCGCACCTCGACCTGATGCGCAGCGTCGTCGAGCATCAGCCCGCGGCCCGCGAAATCCGCACACGTTCCCTGCGTCACCCCGTCGAGAAGGACCTCCGCGTCGGCCGGCGCGCAGTCAAGCCGCAGCTCGGGGCGGGTTGTCGAGGCCGACTGCAAGTCCTCCGCGTGATCGGCGAGGGCACGCTCTATCGCCGAATGCTTGCCAGTGCAGCCGAGAAGCGCCACCGCGACCATGAGGCCAAGCGCTCTCACTTCTCGAGCACCAACCCGATCGTGTTCGGGGTGAGCGTGTCGACGTCCAGGGTCTTGCCCCGGAGGCGCTTGCCCGCCAGGAACTTGGCGAGCTCAGCACTGCCGCCCACCAGCTTCACGTCGAAGCGCCCGACTCCAGCCTTGAACCCGTTGGCGTTGACCCCCTTGACCCCACGAACGTCGGCCTCCAACAAATCCTTAAAGGCGTTGAAGTCTCCGAAGTTGACGCCGCTGAGCTCCACGATGACGGTCTGGGCTCCGGTCACCTGCTTGCGCCACGCGGAGTAGATCTCGGTGCGAAGCTCCTTGGATGCGGCCGCCGCGGCCTGGGCGACGACGCGGTTGGCTGCCTGCGGCATGGTATGGGCCGACGCGCTCGTGCTGCCGACGTAGTCGGCGATGACCTCGCCGGAATCCGGCGCCACGGCCACCAAGGAGGCGCGCAGAACGGCTGCGTGCAGCTCCTGCTCGTACACCTTTTCAACGCTGTTGGTAACGACCACAGTCCCGTAGACCACCAGTTGGACGCCGAGGGTGATGCCCAGTTCGCGCGCTTCCTGGGGGTTGTTGACCGCCTGGAACGGCCCGTCGGACTTGAGCTTGCCCGAAGCGAGGTTCAAGTTCGCGTCGGCCACGAAGAAACCATCCTTCTTCAGCGAATTCCGCAATTCTCCCTCGAACACGCCGTGGGAGATCGCCAGTGTGGATTTCGCGCTTCCCTCGCCCACCGTCTCGGTGGAAACGTCCCTGACCATCAGGTGGATGGAATTCTGCTTCTTCATCGCCATCAACGCGGCGATCGCCGCGGCATCCTTGTCGATCTCGCCCTTCGCCACCTTCACCTGGTAAGTGGCGGTGACCAGGTCGTACTCCTGGTCGACCTGCTCGGAGACGAGGTTGTATTCAGAGACGTAGCCGGCGGTCTGGCTGAAGACGATGTCGCGCACCAGCGTGTAGTCCTGCATCTCCGAGACGCTGGTGACGGTGGCGCCGACGACCTGGTTGACCGCCTCGCGCAGCGCGGCCTCTTTGGCGCGCTCCTTGGCCGCCGCAAGATCGTTGTTGATGGCGGCCTCGCCCTTGACCGTGACGACCTTCGCCGGGTCCTGTTCGGCCGCAAAGGCGCCGCTGGCGCCGAGGACGAAGGCCAAGAGAGCAGCGAGAAGGAATCTTTTCATGGGCCCGGGCTCCTTGATGAGAGACTGGCTCGAAGGCTGGCTAGTCGACGACGATGATGACTCGCCCCTCGGCGAGGAAGCTGGCGTTGCCCTCGGGGTCGCGCAGGCGCGAGGCGTCGGCGTCGCTGATGACGAGATCGCTGGGACCAGCAAGGCGCAGCGCCTTGACCAGCCTGGGCTTCTGGCCCACCCGCGCGCTCTGCCTTGCCTGCTCGACGCTCTTCAGGTAGCCCGCGATGCCATTTGCCTTGAGCGCCTCCCGGGTGACGAAGGCGGCTTCGTAGACGACCTTGCCCGACTCGTCGAGCAGGCGCGGGGAGAGCGCCGGCGTCGGGTTGAGGCTCTTGGCGTCGACGACCAGGCCCGTGCTCTGGAGCTCGCCCTTTGTAGGAATGGTTACCTTTTGCGGCTCTTCTTGCGCCGGCAACACGTCGGCGAGCAGGTCCTCGATGCTCATCTCGACGTCGATCTCGACGCCGCCGTCGCTGAAGAAGCGGGTGTCGACGCGCCGAAAGCCCCTGGCCGTCCCCTCGACCTTCGACTTGAGCTCGCCGTTCGAGGAGAGCGCCTCGCCCACGCGCGTCTCGGAGTTGAGCTGTACGCCTTGGACCGTCTGCAGGATGTTGCGCAGCGCGTCCATCTCCGCCGCCTTCTCGGCGCCGATGCGCGCCGCGGCGATCGAGGGCGCCTTGAGGCTGGGGGCCCCCTTGCCGGTGGCGCGGATGGTCCGCGATTCCCAGTTCACCCCGGGGATGAACGGGCGGGCCTGCTTGCCCGAATCCGCTCGCTCCGCGGCAAAGGCGATCGCCGGAATCAGGAGAATTGCTGCTAGGGCGTTCTTCATTGTCCGTCCTCCCGGCCGCTACCAGACGGCTACTCGCGGAAAACATCGCCGGACCGTCGCGAGTCAAGGCAGCGTCAAGCGCTTCGGCTCATGCTCCAAGGGCAGTCCGGTCGTCTGTGACTCGGCTCACGACAGGGCCGAGCGGCGAACCCGACGCGGCCCGAAACGCGGATATCTCTACTCGGCATAGGCGGGCCGCTCAAGGCGGCGCGCGCCGCGGCGAGCTCAGGCCGCCTGGCTATCGTGCTGGCTGACGTACCGCTCGATGAGCCGGCGGTGGTGATCGGTCAGCAACGTGAAGCGGATTCCGTGCCCCGAGCCCCGCCCGTTGTCGCTCTCGCGCACGATGCGTCCCTCGGCGTAGATGACCTCCTTCGTCCCCGGCAGGCTGAACTGGATGCCGACCTTGTCGTCGCCGTTCTCCGGCTCGATGAGCTGGGTCAGGTAGATGCCCTCGGTGCTGATGTCTCGGGCTCGCACCATGAAGGGCACGCCTTTGATGAACTTGTTCAGGTAGACATCGAGCGGTGCGCGTCGGCTTTGGCGCTGGTTGATCATCGTTTCCTCCACAGGCGGCGCGTGTTGCGACCTGTAGCGAGAGGTTACGACCGCCTGAATGCAAGGCAAGAAAACGGCCGGGCTTGAGCTTGGGCTCGATCGGCCGTCGGCGCGCCGCCCGGCCCCGCGGCAAACGCAGGCACGCATCCCTGGCCAGTCAACGCGCGCTCGGGCGAAAAGATGGCTGCTCAACCGACCGGGCGCTGCTTCGCCCGAAGCGTCGCCTTGCGGGCCGCGATCATCTGCTCGTACGAGCGCCCCACCCTCTGCGCGAGGATGAGCAGCTCGCCGACGTCCGGCGAGGCGAACTGCCCCGGCCCGTTGTCGCCGTAGAGAATGTTGACGACCCGGCCGGCAGCCAGGATGGGCATCAGCACCGCGGTGCGCGGCTCGTCGCCACCTAGAGACCGCATGAAGGTCGTAGTCGCGAAGTCGCGCCGCAGCGGTCCCAGGAAGTGGCTGCGGCTGTCGCGCACCAGCTTGAAGGCCGAGGGGTTCTTCAACGGCACCGCCACGGTCGGGGCGACCTGCTTTGCGAGCCCGCGTCCGGCCCCGTGCCAGCCGATGGCGAAGTCGGCCTTGATGCTCAGCAGCAGCGCCCGCGAGAACTTGCCGGCCGCAAACCGCAGCACGATCCGCGCGATGTCGTCGCGGTCGCTGATCGCCGCCAGCGCCTTCTGCGCCTCCGAGAAGGAGATGGGGCGCGAGTCCTCGGGCCGCTCCTCGCGCGCCTTTCGGTCTTGCTGGCGGCGCCGCTCGATCTCCTCGGGGCTGGCTCGTGGCGCCGGCCGCAGCGGTTCGGGCTCCTCGACCAGCTCCAGCTCGATGGTCGGCAGCTCTTCGGGCGCCGGCTCGACGGACAAGTCGGTGAGCGGCTCGAGGAGGGGATCCTCGACCTCCGGCAGCTCTTCGATGATGAGCGCCTCCTCGAGCTGCTCCTCCTCGTCCGCATGGGCCCCGCCGCGCAGCGCCGCGGCGTAGAGCTCTTGAAATTCCTCTTCGCTCGTCAGCTCCGCGACCTCGCAAACCGGCTTCTGCTGGCCGTGCCAGCGCCGACGCAGCGCCTCGATGTCCACCTCGCGCACCGGCCGAAACGCCCTGCAGTAGCGGCGCTGGAGCTGCGCCATCCGGAACTCGGGGACGACCACCGGCACGACGCGCTTGCCCGCCACCTGCGCGACGTGGTCGCGGGTCGCGATGTCGTCCGGGTTGATGACCAGCAGGTAGAGCCGGTTGCCCTCGACGCGCGCCGGCAGAACGTCCTTGTCGTCGGCGTAGTTGAGGTCGACGAGCGCGAGCGCGTCGGCCCCGGGGACAATCTCGCCCCAGGCCGCGGCGACGCCATGCTGCTTTCCCAGGCCGCGGGCGAGCTGCTCCTCGGTGAGGTGCTGCAGCTCGACCAGGTTGGTGCCCAGGCGACCGCCGTGGATCACCTGCGCGGCCAGGGCCTCCTCGATTTGGTGAGGACGGAGGATGCCCTCGTTTTGGAGCAACTCGCCAAGAAGCATGCGCGCGATGCTATCTCCCGGCCCGCGGCTGCGCCACCTGGCCGTGCAAAACCGATTGCTGTCTGGCCCCTGACCTTTTGCGCCCTGGAGGCCATGCGTTATCCTCGCCGCCTCTCGCAGCGTGAACGTGGAAACCGATGCGGACCTTACTCATCGTCGATGACAACGTGGAGCTCGCCAACCTGCTCGCCGTCGTCGCCGACGCCCATGGCTTCGCCACCCTGCTCGCCCACACCGGGCAGGAGGCGTTCGCAAAGATCGAGGGTGCCCGGCCCGACGCGGCACTCGTCGACCTGCTGCTGCCCGATATCCGCGGCCACGACCTGCTCCGAGAGCTGAGCGGGCGCGGTGTGCCTTGCTTCGCGATGAGCGGGGTCTTCTGCGGCGAGGGACTCGTCCGAGAGGCGATGGAGGTCTACGGAGCCAAGGGGTTCTTCGAGAAGCCGTTCGCCGCTCGCGATCTGATGGAGCGGCTCGCGGGCCTTCTGTCGGTATCCGAGCCGCTGGCGCCGGCGGCCGGCGCGGAGGCGCTCGAGGAGCTGCGGCTCGACGACGACGGGGACCTGCCGGAGAACGAGGAGGAGATCCCCTCGCTCGACGAGATGGTCACCTCCGCCGAGACGACGGGCATCTTCGCCTCGGCCTGCTCTGCCGACCCCGGGCTCGAGTCGGCCGCCGAACCCGCGCAGGCGCCGGCCTCGGTCGAGGAGGAGCCGCAAGACGAGCTCGGGCTTTCCGTGGACGCGGGCGTCTCGGGGACGATCGATGGCGTCGCGGTCACCTCGCTGCACGAGGAGCTGCTCGCCCGTGAGGCTTCCGGCGTCCGGGCGAACCTGCCCGAAGCACGCGAGCCCTCGGACTTCGAGGACCGCGGTGCCCTGCCTCCCGACGAGCCGCCAGCAGCCCCCTTTCCTGCTGCCATTGCCTCGCCGCAGCCGGGGGTGCTCAAGCCGGCCGCGCCAGCCCTCGAAGTACCTTCGGGGGAGAAGCCTGCGAACGAGACGCTCTGCCCTGGCCCGCTCGGTGACCGCGGCAGCGCCGCGGCCGCTGCGGCGCCCGACGCCGCGCTGCTCGTCGAGATGCCCGCCGGGAGTCGGGCGCCCCCTGCGCAAGCGCTCGAGCCTCCTTCGGTTGTGGACGAGGCCCGAGAGCCAGGCGCGCCACCCGAGGCCCCGACCTTTCTGGGAAGCCGCGGAGAAGCGGGCGGAGGGCAAGCCGAAGCTCCGAACGCTCCCGTTCCTTCCGGGTCATCACCTTCAAGCGAGGAGGAGGCCGCACAGCCCGCGCAACCCCTGCCTCAAAGCGTCGAGGAGGGCCGCACGGGCGCCCTCGCGCCCGCCGTCGAACCTCAAGAGCCTGCGGGCGTGCCGAAGGCCCAGCCCCCCCCGGCGCCTCGTGCCGGAGAGGTCGAGCGAGCCCATCCACGCTCTGAGGCCCGGCTCAGCGGCGCACACCAGGTGTCGCGAGAGCGCCCTGACCGCGGCCCGCGCCCCGCTCACCGCGAGCGTAGCCTCCCAAGGAACGAGGGAGGCGCAGTCGAACGGCCCTCGACTGCGGCCTGCCCCGAGCCTGCCGAGGGGCTCGGGCGGAACGGTTGTCGCTCGAAGGATTCTTCGCCGCGTCTTCAGCGCGCGGGCGCACCCGCGGGTGACGAAACGGCGACCGAGCTGCCTTTCTCGGGTCGGGACGTGTGGCGTCCCGCCGAGCGGCTGCCGACCCGCGCCGAGCGGGCTGCCGCCTCTTTCAAGAGGACCGGCAGCCTCGCCGTCACCTCCCTCCCCCGGCTGCTGACGGCGCTCTATCAGGGCCAGCAGACTGGCGAGCTGCGGCTGAGGCGGAACGAAATCGTCAAGGTGATAGCCGTCCACGGCGGCCGACCCGTCTTCGCCGCCTCCAACCTCAGCTCCGAGCGCTTCGCGCGCTTTGCTGTTCGCAAGGGCCGGCTGCCTGCCGAAAAGCTCGCCTTCGTCCAGGCCGAAGCGCGCCGTGCCGGCTTGCGCAACGGCGAGGCGATGGTCGCGCTCGGCCTGCTGACCGAGGAAGAACGCGCCGAGCTCGTCGTGCAGCAGATCAAGGAGCTCATCTGGTCCGCCTTCGATTGGACCGAGGGCGAGTACCAATTCGTGCTGCGGGCCAGTCCGCGCCCCGACCTGATCCAGGTCTCCATCTCCCCCGGGCCGCTGATTCTCGAGGGCATCCGCACCACCTATAGCCTCGTGCGGCTGCGCGAGCTGGTCGACGCGCAGCAGCGCTTCTTCCCCACCGCCGATCCGCCCTACCAGCTCCACGAGCTGCAACTCGGCGACAAGGAGGCGCTGCTGCTTGCCCACGCCGACGGCTCGAAGAGCGTCGAAGACCTCACGGTTCTCAGCGACCTGAACGAGCGGGAGGCTCTCGCACTGCTGCACGGGCTCTGCAGAATTGGAATTCTGGAGGCGCGGGCTCAGCCTCCTTCCCTGCGCTCGCGCATCGTGCTTGTCTGAACCGGGCATCGCGCAGTCCCCCCCTGAGGCTCGGGTTCGACTCGGCCCGCCCCCTCGCCCCTTATCGCCCCGAGCGTCGGGCCGAGCTTGCGAGGTTGAGGTCGAACGGGCCCTGGGCTGCGCTCGGGCTGAGCGGTGTCGCTCGAAGGAGGTTCTTCGACACGGCTTGGGCCCGATGCCCGCGGAGTAGGTGCACGGGCCGCCGGGCACTCGGCTGCCCCAGCCCCGCCGGTCAGACCGCAGCTTCGGCTGAGGCCCCGACGGCGGCAGTCTGGGCGTCAACCGCGTTTGCGGCCCTTCACAGCTCCTCGAGCCCGGCCAGCGCGTAGCCTGCCGCGCGGGCGATGACTCCGGGGTCGGAGGGCAGGTCCGGAAAGTGGCCGAGCAGCGGAGTCCAACTGCTCTTGCCCTGGCAGACGTTGACCGCGTTGCGATAGGCGCGCCGTGCGCTCGCGAAGTCGGCCTGCCGCTCCGCGGTGCGGCCTGCGTAGTAGTGCGCAAGGCCCAGGCTCGGGTCGAGGAAGATGGCCCGCGAGAGCTCCTGAGCCGCTTCGCCGTCGAGCTCGCCGCCCGCCTCGTAGCAGGCGATGCCGAGGAACAGGTGGGCCTCGGCACACAGCGGCTCCATCGTCAGGGCGTCGCGGTAGACCTGGCGGGCCTCCTTCTGCCGACCCATGACCGTCAGCAGGTTGCCCCGCGTAATCAGCAGCGCGAGGCTGCCCGAGAACTGGACGAGCGCCTTGTCGAGGGTGAGCAGCGCGGCCTCGAATTCGCCACCCTCGAGCAACCGCGCGACCTGCTGCAGGGGGTTGGCCACATCGAGCTCGGGGGCTCGACTGGAGGCCGGCTTCTCCGGGGCGGCAAGCTTCGGGGCCAGGACCGCGGGCGGCGGCCCCGGCGGCGTCATCGCGCGCTTGCGGTGCTCGTCGACCGCCTTTCGTAGCCGCGCCACCGTGTCCTCGAGGCTCGGCCGCGGCTCGCTCATCACCAGCGGGCGCGCCACGGGCTTGCGGTACAGGAACGAGCCCTCGAGCTCGACGAGCTCGAAAGCGCCGCTGATCCGGTAGAGCGACTCCGAGTAGCCCAGGCACAGGTAGCCGCCCTCGCGCAGCCCGTCGAAGAAGCGCCCGATGGCCCGGCTGGTCGTCGGGCGGTCGAAGTAGATGATGACGTTGCGGCACAGGATGGCGTCCCAGCACCCGCCGTCGCGAGGCCTGGGGAAGCAGGTCCCGGCCAGGTTGTGGACCTCGAAGCGCACGTAGGCCTGCAGCTCGGGGCGGGCGACGAAGCTGTCGTGGTCCGCCTCGAAGAAGCGGCGCACGAGGTGCTCGGAGACCGTCGCGAAGCGGCGCGCGCCGAAGCGCCCGGCGCGTGCCCGCTCGACGGCGACCGGGTTCACGTCAGTCGCCAGCAGATCGATCCCCTGAGGCTCGACCCCGAGCTCGGCCGCGAGCATCGCCAGCGAATACGGCTCCTCACCGGTCGCGCAGCCCGCCGACCAGATCCGCACCGGGCGCATCTCCTGGCGCGCCAGCATGATGAGCTCCGGGAAGACCCGGGCGCGCAGCGCCCGAAACTGATTCGAGTCGCGGAAGAAGTCGGTCTTGCCCACCGTCACCAGCGGCAAGAGCGCGCGCAGCTCGACCTCGTTGCCCCCTTCGAGCCACTCGACGTAGGCGTAGGGGTCCTCGCAGCCGAGGGCCTCGAGCCGTGCCCGCAGCGCCAGCCTCAGGCCTATCTGCGCCTCGGTGGCGGGCCGCAGCCCGATACGCTCCAGCAGCAGCTTGGCCAACCGCGCGACCGCCGCCTCGGGGATGTCGGCCTGCCTCATCCGCTCCCCCAGGTCCGGTTCGTCTGGCGCACCAGCCCGACGATCGCCTCGGCGATCTCTTCGAGCGCGAGCACGCGCTCGACTCCGCCCGCCTCGACGGCCGCGCGCGGCATGCCGTAGACGACCGAGGTCGCCTCGTCCTGGGCGAGGGTGCGACCGCCCGCGGCGCGGATGGCCGCGAGCCCGTCGGCCCCGTCGCGCCCCATGCCGGTGAGCACCACGCCTATCGCCCGGCGCCCGTAGCGGCGCGCCAGCGAGGCGAGCATCGCGGTCGCCGAGGGCCGGAACCCGTCGATCGCCGGCCCGCGGTCCAGGACGATCTCGTCGCGCGCGCCCACGGTCAGGTGGGCTCCGGTCGGGGCGACGTAGACCCGGCCGGCGGCCAGCGGCTCGCCGTGCCCGGCCTCCTTGACCGGCAGCCCAGACTCCGAGGCGAGCCAGGAGGCGAGCCCTTGCGAAAAGCCGGAAGAGATGTGCTGGACGAGGCAGATGGGCACCGCCAGATCGCGCGGCAGGCCTTTGAGCAGCACGGCGAGCGCCCGCGGGCCGCCGAGCGAGGCGGCGATCCCCACTATCGGCGCGCCGTCGCAGGGGTCCGGGGTCCGCTTGCGCGAACGGCGGCCGCGCACATGGGTGATGACCTGGACGCCCGAGAGCAGCCGCAGCCGGCCTGCGAGCTCGGCGAGGTGCTCGGGGCTCGCGCCCGGGTCCGGGCGGCGCATCACGTCGAGCGCCCCGAGCGCCAGCGCCTCGAAGGCCTCCTGACCCTCGGGCGCATCGCTGAGCACCAGGATGGGCGTGGGGCGAAACGCCATGATGTCCTGGACCGCGGCGAACCCCTCGGCAACCTTCACGGTCGAGTCGACGACCACCACGTCGGGCGAGAGCTCACCGCAGGCGCGCGTCGCCGCCCCCGCGTGCGCGACCGCCTCCACCACCCGCATTCCGGCGCCGCCCAACGAGCGGGAGAGCAACGTCCGCAGGCCTTCGTCTTCGGCCATCAACAGCACGCGAATCGGTCCGAGCGCTCGCTGCATCTTCGCTCCCCCTTGCTGTCGGCCGCCGTCGCCCTCGCGGTCGATCACGAGATGAGGCGCCCGATGGTCTGGGCGATGGTCTCCGCGGACAGCTCACCCTTGATGAGGTAGGCGTCGGCCCCCGCGTCGAGCCCGCGGCGCTTGTCCTCGGGCGCGGCGAGCGAGGAGAGGATGACCACCGGCAGGCGCGCGGTTGCCGGGTCGGCCTTGATGCGCCGGGTAAACTCGATGCCGTCCATCGTCGGCATCTGCACGTCGGTGAGGACCAGGTCGTAGGTCCCCAGCGCAAGCTTGCCCAGGCCGTCCTCGCCGTCGATGGCCTCGTCGACCTGGTGGCCGAGGGCGCGCACGATGGCCGACTCGGTCGCCCGCGCGATGGGCGAGTCGTCGACGAGCAGCACCCGCAGGCGCTTCTCCTTCGCGGCCTGGGTCGCCAGGTGGCGCCCGGAGCTCTTGCGGATCTCGAGGATGAGGTCGGGCACGTGCAGCAGGACTGCGACCCTCCCGTCCTCGAGCGCGGCCGCGCCGGCGACGCACGGGGCGCCCTTGAGAAACTCGCCGCCGCAGGGCTTGACCGCCACCTCGCGCTCGTCGAGAAAGCCGTCGACGGCGAACGCCGCCCGGTCGTCGCCGTGCTCGACGAAGACCAGCGGCGGCGCCTCGCGCCGCGGGCCGGGCTTGAGGCGCAGCAGCGGGGCGAGCTCGACGAGGGTGGTCGGGCGGTTGCGAAACTCGACCGCTTCGCGCCCGGCGACCGTGAAGCGGTCCTCGGGCCGCGCCCGGCCGACGGCCTGCACGTCGGCCGCCGGCAGGCCGTAGATGTCGTTGCCCAGGCGCACGAGCAGCACGCGCATCAGGGCCATCGACTGCGGCAGCCGCACGCTGAAGCGGGTCCCGTACCCCTGGCGCGTGGTCACCGAGACCGAGCCGCCGAGCGCTTCGACCTTCTTGCGCACCACGCTCATCCCGACGCCGCGCCCCGAGAGATCGGTCACCTCGTCGCGGGTCGAGAAGCCGGGCAGGAAGATGAGGTCGATGGCCTCGCGCTCGGAGAGCGCCGCGGCCTGGGCCGGGGAGATCACCCCGCGCGCGACCGCGGCCTCCTTGAGGCGGCCAAGGTCGATGCCCCGCCCGTCGTCGCGCACCTCGAGGTCGAGCATGTCGCCGTCGGCGTGCACGCTGACCGAGATGGTGCCCTTGCGCGGCTTGCGGCGCCGCTCGCGCTCCTCGGGGCTCTCGATGCCGTGGTCGACCGCGTTGCGCA
>DHSB01000102.1:0-614 GCA_002408385.1 Myxococcales bacterium UBA5297 | reverse complement strand
GCCGTGGTCGACCGCGTTGCGCAGCACGTGGACCATCGCGTCGCGCACCTCGCCGAGCAGGCCGCGATCGACGCCCACCTCGACGTTGCTGATGACGAGCTCGACCTCCTTGCCCTGCTGGCGGGCGATGTCGCGCACCGCGCGCGGGAAGGCGGTGAAGACCGTCGACAGCGGCACCAGGCGCGCCTCGGCGACCTTCTCGGCGAGCCGTCCGAGGTGGTTGCGCAGGGCGTTGACCCCGTCGGCGTTCTTGCGCACGAAGCGGAAGGTGTCGTCGCGCAGCAGGTGCAGGTCGGCCTCGATGGCCTCGGTCTCGGCGCCCAGCGCCGGCAGCCGCGAGGCGAAGAGGTCGGCCAGCGCGAGGAAGCGATCGCCCATGCGGTTGACGCGCTGGACGAGGCCGGCGAGCTCCTGGGCGCGCAGGCTCGAGCGCGCGCCCTCGACGAGCAGGTCTCCGGCGAGCGCCCCGAGCAGGTCGAGGGCGTCGACCGCGACGCGGATCGAGCGGGCGGACTCCTTGGGCGGCTCGGCGGGCTTCTCCTCGGGCTTGCGCTCGGCGGGCGCGGGGCTTGCCGCAACGGGCGCCGGCGGGGCGACGGCCGGACTGCTCGCCG
>DHSB01000098.1:49893-68528 GCA_002408385.1 Myxococcales bacterium UBA5297 | reverse complement strand
ATCAGGATGGCATCCACTCCCTCTTGCCTCGCTGGACACACCATATCGACGTCTGATTCGCCCAAATGAATATGGCGAGCGGCCCCTTCAGGCCGTTATCGCGCGCGGAAGGTCAGGCGACCTGCTCGATCACCTCATTGATCTCGCAGTTCTGCTTCCAATGCTCGTTCCGAAATGAGGAACAGACCTTCCATCCAACGGAGGAGTCCATGTCAAACGGAACAACGCATCGCGCCCATTGGTACGGTGGTCGGAGGTGGCTACGCGCTCACGAAGGCCCAGCAGCAGACCCCCGAGTATTTCGTCCTCGAAGTGCTCGGGGGCCTGCTGGGCGGCAATCTCGGCGCACGATTGCCGGACGTCTTCGATCCGCCACTCTATCCAGGTCACCGAGCCCTCGCGCACGGCGTGGTCCCGGTCGTGGCAGCGGGACGGGCAGCGGTGGCTGCGCTGGGGGACTGGCAGGGCCATCTCCGCGCCGAAGCGGGACGTCAAGTCGCGCTCCGAGCCTCGGCTGGAACGCCGCTTGAGCGCTACTGGCATGCGCTGGTTGAGTTCCTATGCCGACTCGGAGCAGGAACTCTCGCGGGATTGCTCGCCGGCTACGGCTCGCACGTTGTGCTTGATGCGTTCACCCCAGCAGGTGTCCCGCTGGTCGCGTGACGTCGTCGAGTCCTGCACTGTTGAAGCTCGAGATGCAGGTGCGTTGAAGACCTCGTCGAGCTGTTCGCGCGTCGGCTTGCTCATACGTCACGCCCCAGGAGTCGAGAGTCATGGCACTACTTGGTCAAACTCCCAAGATAACGGACATCGGGCTGTTTGGAGCGCTATCAGACAGTCCATGATCTGATGCCGAATCCGGGATGCCTCACGTAGCTCGCCGCCCTTAGCGGTTCGGTCGCTGCCGACTCAGAACGTCCTCCAGAGAGTGAGCCACGACATACTCCGCCGGCGTCTCGCTCGCCCGCAGGGCTTCGAAGTGCGCCTTCCCGCATTCGACCTTGCCGCGCTCGATATCGCGCAGATCGTCGGCAAAGAGCCCGCCCTTGGTCTCCACAACGAAATAGAGCCGCTCGCCCTCTTCGGTATCGATCAAGACCGCCCAGTCCGGGTTGTACTTGCCGAGAGGCGTCGGGACCTCGAACCACCCGGGCAGCTTGGCATAGACCTTCACCGCTTCGTTCTTCTCCATCTGGTCGGCGAAGTGGGCCTCGGTGGGCGAGTCGTAGACCACGTCTTCGTAGACCGACTTCTTCGTCTCCACCAGCATGTTCTTCAGGTAGCCCGTCAGCTCCTTCTGCTCGAAGAGCTCCTGCGCGTAATACTCCTGGTCGCCGAGCCGCTGGTATTTGATTCCGTCGACGATCGCTAGGCGCTTGCATCGGTTGATCGCCTCGCCGACCAGCTCGATGAACTGCTGGGGATTGCGCTTGAAGTCGTCGAGTCGGCCGCACTTGGTGAGCACCTCGACTATCGTGCGCCGAGTGAGCTGAGTGCGATCCTGCAAGTCGGTGAGAAGGTCGGGTAGGGCGATGTCGCCCTCGTCGAGCACAACCGTACTCGCTCCTTCCCGTTCGGTGACCTCGACGCCAGCCTTTCCTATGGCCAGGTCAGCCTTGCGCCATTGCAGCCTTGTCTGGGTAATGGGCGGCGCCTCGCGCACTGCCTCGATGCAGTCCTGGACGAGTTTCTCGTTGTCGAATTGCACTCGGTAGGTGGTCTTGTGCTTGATGCGATCCCAAAGCGCCTTGAATTCGGGGCCGTGCAGGATGGCCTGCCGGGGGCGGACCGGCCGACGTTCGTCCGCGTTCTTGATTGCGAGCCGGCCGGCGAGCTTGCGCAGCACGTCACCGATCTTTTCGCGTTGGGCGCGCAGCTCGTCGGGAACGGAGAGCGTTCCGTCGTCGAGAGCGCGGCGCAGAGCATCCTGCACTCTTCCCTTGGCATCGATGTACTTCTTCTCCCGAAGGTGTTCCCAGACCATCCTCGAGCGCTCGAACCCCAGCGGCTCGGCCTCGCCGCTCTTCCCTGGAATCGAGATGGCCGCAAACTGGTGAAGCTCGACGACGCCGAAGCGAATCCCGGTCTCGGCCTCGATTTCCTTCTGCAGGCCTTCGGCAAACTGCTCGTAGCTTTCGGTGGCGACCACGGTGAGCGTATTGGTGTCGAATCCCCGGACCCGCTCGCCCTTCTGGTTGACACAAAGCCGCAGGCCACGGCCGATGGTCTGCCTTCGCTCGCGCTCGGTCCGGATGTCCCTCAAGGCGCAGATCTGGAAGACGTTGGGGTTGTCCCAGCCTTCGCGCAGCGCCGAGTGGGAGAAGATGAACTTGAGCGGGGTCTCGAGGCTGAGCAGCCGCTCCTTGTCTTTCATGATCAAGTTGTAGGTGTCCGCGTCGACTTTGGTGTCTCCACGGGTGTCCTTGAGCACCTCGATCGTCTTGCCGCCGACCTTTTTCTTGTCGATTGAGAAATAGCCGCCGTGAACCTCGCTCGCGGCGTGCCGCAGGTCGACTTCCTTGAAGAGCGTGTTGTAGGCCGGAAGCCGGACGGCCCGCTCGTATTCCTCTTCGAAGAGCTGTGCGTATTCGCCCTTCACCGGCAGGCCGTCGGCGTCGTAGCGGCGGTATTTCTCGACGCTGTCGATGAAGAAGAGACTGAGCACCTTGATGCCTTGGGGCCGCAGTCTCAGCTCTTTGTCGAGGTGCTCCTTTATCGTGCGGCGAATCATCTGCCGCTGTACTGCGAGCGGCTCGACGTCTCCGTAGGTTTCGCCGGGCTTGAGGTAGTGCTCGCCGCCGGGGACATGCAGCGCGACGCGCTCGGCGCCCTTCGCCGTCTGAATCTCGGTGAGCCTGCAGTCGCGGTAGAGCTCGCGCCCTGTCGTCTGCTCGAGGTCCTCGCTGACGCGGACAGCAACTTCCTTGCGCCGGGTCGTTCCGGAGGCACCTCTGACGTCGAGCTCGAGCTTGGCGCTGATCCCTCCGCGCCTGTTGCTCACCGAGAGCAGCCGCACGAAGGGCTTGTTGTGCGCGTTCTCGACCGTCGCGGAGGCGACCTCGATCTGCTTGACGAGCTTACGTTCGTAGGCATCGACGGCATCGAGCCGGTAGACCATGTGGTGCTTGTCGGCGTGCGTTGCCGAGTATCGAAGCGTGCAGAGGGGGTTCATCTTCCCAAGCGCTTCCTTGCCTCGTCCCTCGAGGCCTCCGTCGACGCTCTGCGGCTCGTCGACGATGAGGATAGGGCGCGTCGCGCGGATGAGGTCGATGGGCTTCTCGCCGCCGGTCTTCTCGCTGTCTTTGTAGAGGTTGTTCACGTCCTTCTTGTTGATCGCCCCGACGGTCACGACCATGACCTGGATGTTCGGGCTGGTCGCGAAGTTGCGCACCTGGCCGAGCTTGGCCGAATCGTAGAGGAAGTAGTCGAAGGGCACGTTTGCGTAGAGAGACCTGAAGTGGTCGGAGGTGATCTGGAGCGTCTTGTAGACTCCCTCCTTGATGGCGACCGAGGGGACGACCACGACGAACTTGGTGAAACCGTAGCGCCGGTTCAGCTCGAAGGCTGTGCGCAGGTAGACGTAGGTCTTTCCGGTACCGGTCTCCATTTCGACCGTAAAGTCGCCCGATGCGAGCACCGAGGTGGGCGCAAGTCCGTTCGCTAGCTGGATTTCGCCCAGGTTCTTCAACACCTCGTCGTCAAGCAGCGTCAAACGATTGCCGATGCCAAGCTCGTTCTGCGTAAAGGCCATGTTGCCCTGCGCGCCGAAATCGCGGCTGACCGTGAATTCGGTTCGGCAGATCTCCTGACCCCGAAAGAGGTCGCAGACCGCCTTGACGGCATCCTTCTGGTATTCGAGGTCGGATTCGAATTGCAGCTTCATATGGCGTCTCGCATTTGCGTGAGGTGGCCCGGCAATGAGCGCGGGCGAATCGATCGACCGAAGACGGCTCGCGAGTGATTAGTGATTAGAGCGCGCCTGCTCCTCGAGCCTCTCCTGGAACCAATCTCGGGTCGCATTCGAGCTGTCGCCGAGTAGCGCGGTCGGCTCCAAGCCTTCGGGAAGGGCGCCCAGCCGCTCTGCGCGCGCAAGGAGCGATGCGAACCCGTCGGCGCGCTCGAGTCGAACGGGAAGTCCGGCAGGCAGCTCGGGTACCGGAACCCGGTCCGCCTCCCATTCCTCGTCGCCCGCCTCGCCCAGGCCAGTCCCAAAAACCTCGCTCATCCAAGGCCAGGGAACTGGACGATTGTTGCAGTTGGCGACATGAGGAAAGCTCGCGTACGCGCTCAGCCCGAAGCTCATCGTGCGCATGACCGCGGTGCGATAGCCGTGGACGGTCTCGAGGGCCAGGTTTGCGGTCTCGGCTTGGACCGCCTGCCGAGGGGCAATGAAATAGGCGGCAAACGCGCGTGCGGCGCGCTCTTCGTCGCTGACCACCTCGCGCTCGGCTTCCGGCTGTGGGCCGCGGCAGAGTGTCGCGCCACGAAAGCGTGGCATGAGCGCGAGGATTCCCAGCGCCTGGGCAAGTGAGAATCGAACCAGTGAGCCTTTTCCCGCGCGGCGCGTATCCACATAGGACGCGGGAGCTATCGACCGGTCCGACACGTGGCAAGCGTCATAGCTTTCGCTGGGAAGGCAGGTCGCAAAGACCCGGAGCCCCAAGCTTCGCTCGAGGCTCTCCTTCAGCCGCGAGATCGTCGTCGGGCCGCGGGCGAAGCATTCGCGAACGAGCTTGGCTGCCTCTTCGCCCTTTCGCCAGGGAGCGAGCCAGGGTGCAAGCGTGACCGAGTTGAGCTGCGCCGCCGCGCGCCTCCAGATCTGCGAACGCGCCGTCTCTCCGATGGTCTGCTCCAACCTCGCCAGCAAACGCGCATGTCGGTAGTAGTCAGACTCTCGGGTGCGCGCCGAGAGCTGCGCGCGCAACTGCTCGAAGAACACCTCGTCCTGCGGCTTCTCGGCGTGGATGAAAGCGTCGAGGCTCTCGAGAAGCTCGGTCGGAGAGCTGCAGCCGAGCACTTTCGAGAGCCGTCCGATGGCCTGGTCGATGGCTGTTGGCTCACCGGAGGTGATTCTTGATAGGAGCAATGACGGCAAGCTCGCCAGTCGCATGAGCCCCCGCGTTCGTAACGCGAGTAGCAACCTGACCGCACGCTCGTCATACTCGCCTGGCACGGGCAAGAGCTCCTCGAGCGAAGGTGGGGTCGAGCATCTGTCCGCGGCAGTTCGAGCCGCGTAGTACCAGCGCTCGCGAAGGTCGCGATGGGGGAGCGCTTCCCATTCGAGCGATTCTCGGACTCGGTCGAGCTCTTGATACAGGGCCTCTTCGCAGAAGGACTCGACGGCTTCTTCGCGCCAAGGATCCGAGACCGGGAGGTCGTTGGCCAATCCGAGCCGGAAGACCGTCGAGACCGGCACCCTTTCTTCAGCCAGGCGGGCCCGCTCGAGGCTCTCTTCGGCGGCTTCCCAGTCGCCGGCCGCGGCTGCCTCGAGCGTCTCGGCGAGCTTGGCCTTCCAGAGACGGCCACGCTCGAGGGCGACCTCGTCCTCGGAACGCACCGAATACTCTCCGGGCTGGGCGCAAACGAGCACCTGGCCGGGTTTCAAAGGAAACGGCGCCCTTAGTCTTGTCGCGAGGCCTTCCTCGACATGGCGCTCGAAAACCGATTCAGGGGCATCAAAACCCTCCATTCGCGCTCGTGTCGCGCAGTTGGGCCAGAAGTGATGCCCGGGCTGCCAGCCAATCTGGAATACCAGCGGGACCGACCGCCATGGCACGGGCGGCGAGTCGGCTTCAGCCACGCCTATTGCGACGAGCTCGGAAAGCATTCGCCTGGTCATGCGCCACCTCGCGACATCAACAGCTCGTTCGTCTTGCGGACGACCACTTGCTGCATGGTCTCCTGGTTGTCGAGCTCGGTGAGGGCGACTTCGTTGGCGCGGCACCACCTCCTGAGCGTGAGCAACTCCTTGCTCATCGTGGCTCCCCACAGCGCCAGCGGATCAAGCACGATGGCGTCGAGCTCCTGAGCGAAGGGCAGCGGTTTGTGAATTCGCGCCTCGAAGGTGTAGGCGGGAGTCTCTTCGTATGAGGCCGTGCTCGTGAAGGGGATGCAGTTGCGTCCCGGAAAGCAGGAAAGAGGTCGGTCTCCAGCGACATAGGCGGAGGAGCCTGCACTCGAATAGCAGCAAGCGAGGACATCGCTGAGGAATTGGCGTGCCTCGAAGGGTGGAAGCGAATAGCGCGCGACCTCTGCTCTGGCCTCCGGGGGCTCCAGCCTGCGCCCGAGCGCTTGATGGCGGAGGAGCCCTTTCGTGTCCCAAGGCGCGACCAGACAGGCGTCGGCGTTGCGCTCGTCAAAACCATCGCGAAAGAACAACACCAACGGGGGCGCCAAATACCTGGATGGCCCCAACCAAAGGAAGACACAGCCGTCGGTCCCGAGCTCTTTCCGCGCAGCGTCGTGTTCAGGCTGGAGAGTTGCACGGGCGGCTACGATCTCTGCCAGGAGCTCCTTTGGCCTGCCCGACCGATGGCTCAGGGGGATCTTCTCCGCCGCGCGCACCAAGCTTGCCGAGGCGGTCAGCGGTTCCTCGCCCGTAACCTTCTGGTAGTCCGCGCGCAACTGCTCCTGCACGTCGTTCAAGTTGCCCATTGCCGCCTCTAGACGGGCAGAAAGCCTTCTTCCCTACGAGCGGTTGCTCGTCTCTTCCTCATCTGGTGTGGCTCCGTTCAACTACGCAGGAGTCGCTCGCTCCTGCGGCTCTCGTGCGCTCAAATGCTCCGCACCTTTGCGATCCCGTGCTGCTCGAGGACGGCGGTGAGGTTGGTCTTTGCGACATCGTTGGCGAAGGCGCTGTCGCGAAAGACGCAAGTTGATTCGCCCGCGGGTGCCAGCGCATCGCGCCACTCGGCGATCCCCAGGGCGAGCGGCTCGGCGTCCTTTACAGCGACCTTGTCGCCGAGGCAGGCGAAGAGCACGCCCGCGCCGATGCTGTGCACGGTCTTGCCGGCTATCGGCTTCTTCTCGATGGGCACACAGAGGTCGAGCCCCAGTTTGAGGAGCAATTCGTAGAGCAGGTCCTGCTCTGCTCGACCGGACTTGATGTGTTCGAGGTTCTCGAGCAGCGTTTGGCCGAGAGCCTCGCGAACCGGCTCCCAGGCGCGGATGTTCGAAGAGTCGAGCTTGAAGACCCGGAAGCCGAGGTCTATCGACCGGTTGAGCGGGGCCGCGTTGCGAATCTCCTCGGACGCCTTGGCGAGGCGCCGCTCGGTCATCTGCGCGAGGTGCTCGAAGTCCTTCGCCTCGGTCGGCTCGGGGAGCTGAACGAGGATGAAGCGGCGCTTGCCGCCGTCCTGCGCGTTGAGCTGCATGACCGCATGGCCCGTCGTCCCCGAGCCGGCGAAGAAGTCGAGCACCAGCGCGTCCTTGTCGGCGATTCCGACTATTCGCTCCATGAAGGCGAGCTGCTTCGGATTGTCGAACGGCACGCTGTAGCGCTTCAGCAGGCCGTGGTCCGGACGCTGGTCGTCGCTCATGATGCTCTTCGGACGCGAAGTCAGGTTCTCCTTGAGATAGCGCTTGATGGTCGGGAGGCTTCCATCGGTGTGGAAGTGAACCCGGCCATCGGCGATGAGCTCGGCGAGCTTCTTCGAATCGAAGCGAAAGCCGCCCGGCGGGACTGGATCCGGCTTGCCGGTCAAGGGGTTCATGAGCGGCGTCATATTGCCGTTCTTGACCCCGCCGAGATCGCCTTTGCGGTAGACGCCGCGCTCGGGGTGGTCGTCGAAGTTCCAGTAGTTCACGAAGTCGATGAAGCGCGGTCGCTTCACGAGCTCCTTGAGCTCCTCGGTCATCTCCTCGGGTGACAGCCCGGCAGCGCGAAGCTGGTCGAGTTGCTTCAGGAACGCATCGAGGTTGTTCTTGCGGACTTCCCAAGGCCCACAGGCCTGCGCCTTCGCCCCCAGGGCCTCGATGTCGCGGGCATAGAACAGCGCGTAGTCGTGGCTGACGGAGAGGAACTGGCTCTGGTTTTTCGAGCTATTCGTGTTGCGCACGACCGGGCCGATGAAGTTCTCGCCTCCAAAGATCTCGTCGCAGACAATGCGCAGGTTGCCGAGCTCCACGTCGTCGATGGAGATGACGATGAAGCCGTCAGGGGCGAGCAGGCTCCGGGCGAGCTTGAGCCTCGGGTACATCAGATTGAGCCAGTCGGTGTGGAACCGGCCTGAGGCCTCGGTATTGGTGGAGAGCTTGCGGCCGGCCACGTCGACCTGCCCCGTGACGGACAGGTAGTTCTTGATGTTGTCGTGATAGTCGTCCGGATAGACGAAGTCGTTGCCCGTGTTGTACGGCGGGTCGATGTAAATGAGCGTGACCTTCCCCGCGTAGCTCTTCTGGAGCAGCTTGAGGACTTCGAGGTTGTCACCCTCGATCATCAGGTTCTGCGTGCGCTCCCAGTCGAGGCTCTGCTCCGGACAAGGGCGAAGCGTCCCCGTCGAAGGCGCGAGGGCGAGCTGACGCGCATTCTTCTTTCCGTGCCAGCCGAGGCCGTACTTCTCCTCGCCCGGCGCCACGCAGTGTCCGACCAATTGACCAAGCGCTTCGAGATCGAGCTTCCCCTCCACGAAAGCGTCCGGAAAGAGCTTGCGCAGGGCTTCGAGGTTGGAAAACGCGACGTCGGCGGAACGGCTTTCAGGCGCTCCGGCAGTAATCTTCTTCAAGGCAGTCTTTCCTGTAATCGAGGAAGCGGTCGTCGAGTGAGCGGAAAGCTCGGACGTCTAGAGGCTCCGCACCTTTTCGATTCCGTGCTGCTCGAGAATCGCGGCGAGGTTGGTCTTGGCCACGTCGTTGGCAAAGGCGCTGTCGCGAAGCACGCAGGTGGACTCACCCGCGGGCGCGAGCGCCTTGCGCCATTCAACGATCCCGAGAGCGAGGGGCTCGACGTCTTTCACGCCGATCTTGTCGCCGAGGCAGGCGAACAGCACGCCGCCGCCGATGCTGTGTACCGTCTTGCCGGCGATGGATTTCTGCTCGATCGGCACGCAGAGATCGAGGCCGAGCTTGAGAAGCAGCTCGTAGAGGATGTCCTGCTCGGTTCTCCCGGACTTCAGGTGCTCGAGGTTGTCGATGAGCGTCTGGCCGAGGTCGTCACGCCTCGGCTCCCAGGTGCGGATGTTCGAGGAGTCGAGCTTGAAGACGCGGAAGCCAAGGTCGCCGGCGAATAATGGATTGTCTATGCGAACCTTTCTTGCTGCGCGTCGAAGGCGTTCCTTAGTTAGTTCAGAAATGAGCCGCGGCAATCCATGGCTATTGCAAAAATCTGCTGCAGCCCTGGTGGCTTCGTCGTCAAGAGACAAAGGCTCTGGAAGCTGGACGCAGATGAAGCATCTTGGTTTCTGATCCGTAGCCGTTTGTGCCATCACCGCGTGACCGGTGGTTCCGGAGCCAGCAAAAAAATCGAGAACGATGCCCTCGGGTGACGCAAGCCGGAGCATCTGTGCGATCAGTTCAGTTGGCTTTGGTGTGTCGAAAACGGCGATGCCATCGAAGAGCGCCTTGAGGTCGTTCTTGGCGCTTTCGTTGGTGGATGTTTGCTCAGCAAACCAAATGCTTTCAGCGTTTAGGCCTCTCTCCTTGCTTGTAAGATAGGTCTTGATTCGTGGAACATTGTTTCCATCCTCGCCAAACCAGATTCGGCCTTCCGCAATTGCGGTCTTCATCGCATCTGCTGAATAAAGCCAGCATCTGCCGCTCGGAGGCTCGTGCTTTCTTCCATTTGGAGCGATTAGTGTGTAGAACTGGCTCTTTGTCGCATGGCCAGCCTGTGCCGTCGCTGGGTCTGATTTCCACAGTCCTCGAGGATCGTTGTCTGGATTCTTATAGCGGGCAAGTGCGTCGTCGGTCATCGGAAGCAGTGCAAGCGCGGAGGGATTGCTCGAGGCGTTCTTGCAGAAGCACAAGACATAATCGTGGCGCGACGAAACAAGCTTCCTGTTTTCCCTGTTTGTGCGCTTCTCCCAAATGAATGTCGCGACGTGGTTGTCCTCGCCAAAAATGTCTTCGGTGATTGACTTGAGCGAGTGTAGTTCGTTATCGCCGATCGTGATGAAGATGATTCCATCTTCGCGCAAGAGGTTCCGTGCCAGCTTGAGTCGCGGATACATCATATTCAGCCAGTCGGTATGAAACCGACCCGAGGCCTCGGTGTTTGTCGAGAGCGTTCTCCCTTCGCCGTCGACCTGCCCGGTAATCTCTAGGTAGTTGCGGATGTTGTCCTGGAAGTCGTCCGGGTAAACGAAGTCCTTTCCGGTGTTGTAGGGCGGGTCGATGTAGATGAGCTTCACCTTTCCCGCGTAGCTCTTCTGCAGCAGCTTGAGGACCTCGAGGTTATCGCCTTCGATCATCAGGTTCTGGGTGGTCTCCCAGTCCACGCTCTCTTCGGGGCACGGCCTCAGGGTTCCGGTCGAAGGCGTCAGCGCGAGCTGACGCGCCCGCCGTTTCCCATGCCAATTGAGCCCGAACTTCTCTTCACGCTCGTCCACTTGCCCGCCGAGAAGCTGCTTGAGCACGTCGAAGTCGACCTTCCCCTCGACCAACGCCTCGGGGAAGAGCGCCTTGAGCGTCTCTACGTTCTCGCCCACCAGGTCGGCGGATTGGGTCTCCGGCGCGCCGGCGGTGATCTTCTTGAGCGTCATCGGGCTTCTCCGTTGCTGCTACAGCCTGGCGCGCGCGGCGTCGCGTGCGGTGTTCAGGCGCTTGATCTCGAGGTTGAGCTCGACCTGGCGAGCTATCTGCTTCTCACGGGAGGCAGTCGCTCGCAGGGTGGCGATTTCGTTCTCCAAGCGGAAGCATTCGCGCAGCGCCTCACGGCGTATCGCCGCATGCTCGGCACCCTGCGCGGGGCAATAGTGACCGGTGATCGCGGCTATCTGCAGCGCGCCCAGGGCATCCATCCAGCCTTGGTAGAGCGCGTGGAGCGAGGTTCCAGGCAGCCGGTCCAGCGCGACCGAATCGAGGAAGGGACGAGCGATTTCGGAGGCGAACGCTTCGTCTTGCAGCTCGACGGCGACAGGGTCTTCTTCGAGCACGGTACGCGTCGCGTCATTCTGGGCCCGGCGCTTGTGCGCCAAGGAGAGACTGAGCGCGGCCGCTTGGCTCGTGAGGAGGACGACGGGGTAGGGAATGGCGCGGTGCACCAGCTCAACCAGTCTCGAGGCGCGAGCCGCTGGGCGAAGGCTCAGGCTCAAAACGGCTATTTCCAGGTACTCGCGAGCGTCGTCTCGGAACTCGGGAACGCCAACCGCCGCCGGCTTGAGCATGGCAATCCAGAGCAGTTCCTCGACGCCTTCGTTGATTTGGCGCTTGTCCGACGCGGTGGGCGCGCCCTTGTCGACGAGTACCTTTTTCGGCACGCGCCTATTGACCCGCGTCGCCGGCGGCAAGGCCAGCGCGGTGATGACCTCCAGCGGGGTCATGCCTCGTCGCCCGGTTGCACGATGAGGAAGGCCACGACCTCGAAGTCGGCGTTTCCGGCGAATTCGCCCTTCATCGCGTGAGTGCCCCCCGGGGAGAAGAGGCTCTCGACCGCGCGTTCCTCGCTCTTTCCGGCGACGCTGGCTATCGCCGCTGAGAGGCAGCGCTGCGCCGCGCGCATCTCCTCACCGTAGCGGGTCGCCTTGTCGAACCGGGCGCAAGCCTGGGCATCGGGGAGCTCACGTCCGACGCAGATGCGCTTGAGTCGGTCGAGGATCTTCTTGGCCTGCACGTGCGCCAACAGCACGGCGCCATCCTCGCCGACATGCACGAGGAAGTGCGGCGCCAGCGGGTAACCAGGCTCTCGGGTTCTCTCGGGGGCCTCGGCCTCCGCACGCAAGCAGAAGATGACGCCAGGCGAGATCTCGGCCTCTGGAGTGGTCGTGACCGCATAGGCACCCAACGGAAGCGTCTCGAGCGCGCCGGGATGTGCCTTGGCGTAGTCGGCGAGGTCGATGCGAAAGTCGGTGAGCGTCAGGTCGGCGATCGAGACGCCGCTCGAGAGGTCCTCGAGGTCAATGACCGCGTCCTGCAGCTTGAGAAGCTGTTTACGCCGGTACTCCAGATCGTTCATCTGGTTGCCGGACTGTCTCTCGATGAGGTTCTCCTCGCCGGTCGCCGAGATGTCGAGCAGCACCATCTTGCCGCTCACCCGCTGCTCGAGGTTGATGTACTCCTCGAGCTCCATGTTGGGCCAGAAGTTGACGAGTTGGATGCGCTCGTTGGGCGAGCCGATGCGGTCGATGCGCCCGAACCGCTGGATTATCCGCACCGGATTCCAGTGGATGTCGTAGTTGATGAGGGTGTCGCAGTCCTGCAGGTTCTGGCCCTCGGAGATGCAGTCGGTGGCGATGAGCAGGTCGAGCTCGCCTTCACCTAAGAGATCCTCGGGCCGCTCCTTTGCCCGTGGCGCGAAGGCGGTGAGGATGGTGCCGAGGTCCTTGCGCAGGTCGGGCAGCGTGCTCTGGTTGCGGCCGCTGCCGGTCACCAGCGCGGTCTCTACGCCCAGCCTCCGCTTCGCCCAGGGCGCGAGCTGCGCGTAGAGATATTCCGCGGTGTCCGCGAAGGCTGTGAAGACGATGGCCTTGCGGTTGCCGGAATTGATCGGGTGGCGACATTTGTGCTCGAGCATCCGGCGAAGCTCGGCGAGCTTGGCGTCGCGCTCAGGGCTCACTTCACGCGCGGCCGCCAGCAGCGTCGCCAGCCGGTTGCGGTCCTCAATCAAGTCCTGCTTCCAGCGGATGAGGTCCACGTCCTGCAGCAGGACCTTGACCTTGCGGCCGACGACGAGCGACTCGAAAGCGGGGTCTTCCAGGTCGAGGTCGGCGAGGTCGAGTTGCTCGATCTCGCCCTTGTCGCCGCTCATCGCCTCGATGCGTGCGAGCAGCCGCTCGACGTCGTTGAGCTGACGTTCGAGCGTCAGCGCGAACGAGTGGATCCCACTCTCGAGCCGCTTGAGGACATTGATCCGCAGCAGATGGATCAGGCTCTCTTCACGATCGGCTTGGCGGAAATAGCCCTCGCCGCCGCGAATCTCGGTGCTGTATTTCGTGTCATAAGCCGCCTGCCGGTGTGGCACCACGTAGCGCAGGGGAGCGTAGGCCGCCAGGTTGAGCCGTCGAATCTCGTGGTTGATTTCTCGGATGGACCGAAAACCACCGCTCAGATCGATGTCCGGCTTCAGGTTCATCGGTGCGAGCCGGTCGGGGAACCGGCCGGTTTCGACGGTGCCGTAGTACTTCTCGATGTGCTTACGCGAGCGGGCGATGGTGAGGTGATCAAGCAGGGTGAAGTAGTCGAACCCGAGCATCTCGATGAGCCGGGTCGGCGTGCGCTCGGCCTCTTCGAGCTCGAGCCAGCGGTTGAACTGCTTCTGCGCGAGACGGGTCGTGCTGTCGATGCTGGCGATGCCGTGGGCGCTCAGAGCGGTGTCGTCACCCTCAGTAGCGAAAGCGATCTGGTTGCGCAGGTCAGCCATTCGGTTGTTGACCGGAGTGGCAGAGAGCATCAAGACGCGGGTCTTGACGCCTTCCCGGATGATTTGCCGCATCAGCCGGTCGTACCGGGTCTCGCTGCCCGCGCGGGGGGTCTTCTTGTTGCGGAAGTTGTGCGACTCGTCGATGACCACGAGGTCGTAGTTGCCCCAGTTGACGTGCGCGAGGTCGATGTCGCCCGAAAGCCCCTCGTCACGTGACAGATCGGTGTGGTTGAGGACGTCGTAATTGAAGCGGTCGCGGGCGAGCGGGTTGCGGCGGTCGTTGCCCTTGTAGAGCGTCCAGTTGTCGCGCAGCCGCTTCGGGCAGAGGACCAGAACGCGGTCGTTGCGAAGCTCGTGGTACTTGACGACGGCGAGCGCCTCGAAGGTCTTTCCGAGGCCGACGCTGTCGGCCACGATGCAGCCGCCGAAGCGGTTCAGCTTGTCGATGGCGCCGACGACCCCGTCCCGCTGGAACTTGAAGAGCTTCTTCCAAACCAACGTGTTGCGAATGCCGGTCGCCGGGTTGACGACTCGATCTTCGTCGAGCTGCTGCCCGCTGGCGCCGAAGAGGTGATGGAGGATGAGGGCATAGATGCTCGCCGGCGCTCGGTGAGCGGCCAGGTCGTCGAGCGCTGTGAGCAGCCCACTGGGATCTCCGGGGCTTGCTGCCTGCGCCGCCCATTGAGTGTCGAACCAAGCACAAAGCCGGTTGGCTTCTTCTGCCGATTCGCTCGCTTGGATGAGAGCAAGCGGGTTGCCAGGCGCAACGCCGAGACCCTGAGTTGTCAGTGCGAGCGAGCCAAGGACGGCAAGGCGTCCAGCGTCGCTTCCATCGCGTACCAAGAGGGCGCCCTGGGGGATGGTCGCTTGTGAAGCGCGCAGCTCGGCCCTTTCGCGAAGCCAGCGCGCACACCGTCCCGCCAGCCAACGTGTCTGCAGGCGGTTGCGCGCAGCACGGTCTTTGGGGCCGCCCAGAAGACCGAGATCAGCTCCGGGGCCGGGAAGCACGAGGCGGGTGCGCTCGGTGCGCGCCAGTCCATCGGCGAGTGCGCTGAAGGCGAAGAGGGAGAACGAGGGGCTCACTCCGTCGAGCCGCGCTCCGGGGAGGAGCGCCGCGCTGACGAGGTCGATGACCCGCTCGGTTCCTGTGTTGCCAAGCAGCCTCATGAGCGCCCCTCGGTCGCCTGCGCGGTAGCCGCCGAGATTGGCCACCAGCTTGTCAGGAATAGCACATCGAGAGGGGCTGCTTGTCGTGTTCCTCGACGGGCGGATTGCGACTTGACGGCAGTAGACTTCGGCGCGTTCTTCCTCTGCAGGCCAGTCGGAAGCCTTCAGGCCTCGTCGGGCCCTAGGTGAGACTGAGCGTGCACATGAGGGTAGGCGAGGGGTACGAGGAATCAGGTGAGGTGCGGAGGTGCCGGCGATTGAGCTCCTCGAGCGTTCAGGACCTTCCAAATGCGAGAGGCCCGGTTCCACAGGGGGAAAGCCAACCAACGCTCCTTCGGCCAGAGCACAGGAACCAAGGGCCCCAGGCAAAAGCCCCAGGGCCCTCCAAACCGCTCCCAATCACCTGAGGCGCAGCCCGCCGCCACCGCCTGCCGCCGTCTTACGCGCCGATCGGACCGCCCCCCGTCCCATCGACGGGCGCCTCCTCCTTCTCCTTGCTCTTGCGCTTCCTCTGCCGGGCGAGGAGCGGCGGCACCCGCTTATCGACCTCCTCGGGCCAGAGCCAGGCGCCGATGCGCCGCAGCTCCCGGTGGCGGCGCTGGAGCAGGGTCCAGAGCCGGTCGCGGACCTCAGTGGTCTCGTTCTTCTTGCCGCTGTCGAGCTTGGGCGACACGCTCGGCTCGACGGTCTGGCGCAGCCAACGCCCGAGCTCCTGGCCCTCGGTGAGCATCTCCGGGGTCACCGACAACCTGCCGCCCAAGACCGGCTCGTACTTCTCCAGCAGGGCAACGCTGTCGATCAGGTCGTTGGCGACGTCGAGGATGCCGTTGCCCTTGCGCATCTTGGCGAGCTCTTCCCTGGCGATCTCACCGGTCCCGATGAAGGTCTCGATCTGGCTGAAGAGGACCTTGCGAACCTTGCGGCCCCGGACCGTCTTCGTGACCAGCTCCTCCGACTTCGGCTGCGCCGTCACGTTGCGGGCGGCGAAGGCGACGGTCTCGCCCAGCCGGTCGAGCTCGAGCAGCGGGCCGAGGTCGGCGGTCGGCAGCTCGACGCGAATGCGCGCGAGGACGTCTTCCTGCGCGATGGAGTTGACTCCCCGGCGGACGTTCGACGCCACCAGGTCGGTGTCGGCGCGGCAGACGCGGATGTCCTTGGGGTCGATGTCGGCGGCGGAGGCCAGGAAGAAGGTGGTCTCGGCAGAGAAGTCGACACCTTTCGTGGGCGTGGTCGATGCGGTCTCTTGAGGGTCGCCAGCGGTGGTCGTCGTCGGATTGGTGGATTCGGGCATTTGCTCACCTTGTTTCGGCATTTGGCCGGGTTGGTTGGGATTGCGGCTGCCCGAAGACGCGGATGCGTTGCTTATAGATTGTTTCCTGGTCCCCTTCAGCCGGGTGCAATTCGGCCATGGATGGAAAACAATGTCCACGGCTCTTATGGGGGGCAAAAATGAGTTCAAGATCGGTCAAATGGCCGTCATTTTTCACCGGCGAGGGACGAGGATTGGCTTCGGAGATGAGTCTAGGGTTCCGGGATCTGGACGTTTGGGTCCCGAAATGAGTTGCAAGTCGCGCGAAGGAGGGTCGGATGCTTCCCTGCGGAAGAATAAGCAGCCGAGGGAAGCTTCGATCGCTTCCTGGCGGACAAGAAAGTTTGGTGGGGAGGTGCTTTTAGTCGGACGGCGGTTCTTTTTGTCCGAAATGAAGCAACTCAGTGTCCGGTTGCGAAGAAAAGATTCTCCGCGGACGCTCAGATGCTCCCCGGGGCGATGACGCGATTCGGAACCTGACCTGGGAGTTCAGCCTCGACCTTCGCGAAGTCAGCGAGGGACGCGAGGATCGCCTCTCTTCGCTGGGGATGAGCGGAAGGCTGACTTGGCTTGTGCTCGACCCCGCGAATCCCTCGACTTCGAGGCTCCCGCTGCCCCCTCGACTTCGCCTGCCCCGAGCCTGTCGAGGGGCTCGGGGTGACCGGGCGTGGGCTCGGGATGAGCGGGGAGCTCAGGCGCGCGAAACTCGAGCAACCCTCGCCCCGCTCAGGCGGCGAGAGAGAGCCTCGCGAAGGTCTTCTCGGTGCGCACGACGCCTACGTGCCCGAGCACGGTGCGCAGCTTCGGGAAGTCGCCGAGCAGCTCGAGCAGGCACTCGCGGCGGATGCAGAGCAGGTCGGACTGCTTCTCGACGGTCACCGTGGCGGTGCGCAGCCCGTTGGTCAGCGCGGCCATCTCGCCGAAGAACTGGCCGGCGTGCAGCCTGGCGACGCGGCGCGGGGTGCCGAAGTCGTCCACCGAGACGCTCACGGTGCCGCTGAGGAGGACGAAGAGCTCGGTGCCGACCTCGCCCTCGCGGCAGACCGTCTCGCCGGGCTGCAGGGTGCGGCGGACCGAGCCCGCCAGCAGGCGGCTGCGGCCGTTGACGTCGAGCAGTCCGAACAACCGGGCGGCCTTGCTCATCGATTCGGGCTTCGGGGTCTCGTAGCGCTTCATGGCGCCCTCGCTTGCGCCTTTCGGCCTCTGGCGCCTCGTCGGTACGCCGCTTCGACCGGGGCCCGCGCGGCGAGATTCACCGGGCGCTCGCCCGGCGGGGCACACGGCGGCAAGCCTCATGATCGGCGCGACGGGGTTGGCGCGAGGAGGTCTGCGTGCTTTCTTGTTCGTTCCACGGCCGCAACGAGGTTCGCCATGCTCGCTCACGTCCTTCTCGTCCTGCTCTCCGCCGCTCCTCCCGCCGCCGAGGCAGCGAAGCTCGCCGAGGCCAAGGCCTGGGACGATCTCTACTTGAAGTACTCGGCGGTTGACCCGGCGCAGTACGCGGCGAAGGACAGGGAGTCCATCGGCAAGGCCCTGCTGGCGGCCGGGCACGGTCTCGAGGGGAGCGACCCGGTGCTCGCCCTCTCGCTGGCAGAGCGGTCGGCCGCATTTCACGAGACGTCGGCCGCGTGGCTGCTCGCCGGAGAGCTCGGCCAGAAGCTCGACCAGAACGCCGCTGCCGCCAAGGCGCTCGAGAGGGCCGTCGTCCTCGATCCCGCCAACGACAAGGCCAAGATGCTGCGGGCCGACCTCGCCTTCAAAGAGGGCGATCTGCTGCTCGCCGAGAACCTCTACGAGAGCGTCCCGGAGGGTAGCCCTCATCGGGCCGCGGCTCAGTCGGGCGTGGAGAGAGCAAAGCAGGCGAGGGCGGCCGATACCGAGCGGCTCGCCGAGCTCCACAAGATCGAGCGCGACCTCCAACAGAAGCGCACGCAGGCGGACAAGGAGGTCGATGCGCGGCCGCTGACACTCCTCGACGTCTGCCGCGTCCATGCGGTGGCCACCTGCGAGGCGATCAAGCGCTGCCAGCCGGCGCTCGCCGGAGATGTTTCCGACTGCTCCCAGTTCACCTCGGCCTGCATGGGCATCACCGGGAATGCGCCCTTCTCGCGGGGCGAATTGGAGAACTGCCGGGTCGCGCTCGGCAAGGCCGACTGCTCGAAGGTCCAGGTCGGCACGCTGCCGACACCGGGGCGCATCGCCAAGGAGTGCGAGATCTTCGAGCGGATCCCGAGCGGAAAGCTGGGCCCGCTCGCTCCTTGAGCCGCCGAGGAACCAGGGGGCAGCCGAGATTGGCCTCGAGGGGTGTCGCGAAAGCTCCCTGAGCTCGGCCGGCCGCCCTCCGGTCACCTCGAGCGAAGTCGCGAGGATCGGGCCCTGGTCCCCCCGAGCCTCTCGCCGGGGCTTTGCCCGATGAGTCCTGGGTGAGAACAACCGGCGCGCAGAACGACGGACGGAGGGTCCGAATCAAGGACAGTGGTGGCGAACGCCGAGTCCGCGGGCCCGCGGGGCAGAGCTCGGCTTTGCTTCACCATCTCTCGCTCGTCGTTTTGGGCCTGGTGCTGAGCGGCGACTCGTACCAGCAGGCGGGCATCGTTCTGGCGCGAGGTCCGAGGCGATGCTGCCCACCCCCAAGCCGGCCGAGCC
>DHSB01000098.1:39057-49756 GCA_002408385.1 Myxococcales bacterium UBA5297 | reverse complement strand
CCCAAGCCGGCCGAGCCGGAACCAAGAGGAATCCGGGAGATCGGGGGCGGCCGTCAGGCCCCAGACGTCAGACTTCAGGCCGCAGATTCTTGCCAATCTGGTCAAACTTTGCCGGTAGGTCCTCAAACCCCCTCTCCCTCGGGCGCGCGAACGCCACTTGTGCTCGTCTCGACCTCATCAGCGCGCCCGAGGGGAGCGGGCTTTCACGGTAGGGCGCGCGTTCAAGGAAGAGGCAGACCGACGGGCAGACCGAAGAGGGGAGGGGCTTTCACGGCAGGGCGCGCGTTCTTCTCGACGGCCGCCCGCCTGCTCAGCCTGTAGCCGGCGCGCTCGTCGGTCCTGCGGCCTCTTGCGCTCTCCGGCGGCTCTCGACGTCGAGCCAGCGGCGCCCGAGCACGAGGGTCACTGGCGAGACGAGCGTCGAAGCGCCGATGATGATCCACATCAACTCGGTGTTGCGCGCGCCTTCGGCCGGGCAAAGCTGCGCGAGCAGGAGACCCGAAGCCGGTCCCGCGCCGACCTTGGCGAAGAACATGGGCACCTTCGAGAGCGCCATGTACGACGCCTCCTTGCCCTTGGGCGCGATGGACGCGGTGTAGTCGTACAGCCGCGGCGACCAGAGCGCCTCGCCCAGCGAGAGCATGACCTGGAAGAGCACGATGAGCGCGATGCTCTCGCCGAGCCCGAGGAAGAAGACCGAGCCCGCGCTCACGAAGGTCCCCAGCAGGATGACGTTGTAGGACTTCATCTTCGACGTCGCCGCGGTGACCACCGGCACGAGCAGGATGATGAGCGCGGGGTTGATGGCGTACAGCTTGCCCGTCCACGTCTTCAGGCCGATTCGCTCCATGTAAACGGGGTAGAGCGAGTGGTTGTACTGAAAGATCATCTTCACGAGGACGAGCAGGAAGATGAAGGCGATGAAGATCCAGAAGACCTTCTCGGTGGTCACCTCCTTCATGATCGTGAAGGCGGACTTGCGCTCCTCGGGTTGAGCCTTGGCCCCGCCCTCGCTCTTGGCCGCGGGCGCAGGCTCCTCTTCGAGCTCTTCGGCCGGGATCTTGGAGCGTACGAAGAAGGTCACGAGCGTCAGCGAAACGAGGGTGGCGGCGACGCCGACGAGGAAGACGACCTGCAGCGGCCTTATCGAGACGCTCGCCCCGAGCAGGGTGAGCTGGATGGGCTGGGTGAAGAAGGCGCGCAGAGAATCGAGCGTCAGGCCCGCGATGAGCGAGCCGACGTTCATGACCACGTAGTACCAGGAGTAAGCGAACTTCTGCGCCTTCTTGGTGGAGAAGAGCTTCACCGACGCCGCGATGAGCGGAATCATGTAGGCGAAGCCGACCGAGAGGAAGAAGAGCCCGGGGTAGACTATCCAGGGGCTCGTCGAGAAGCTGATGGCGACCCGGCCGACCAGGGCGATGACCAGGCCGGTCAGCAGCGCCTTCTTGATCCCCAGCGAGTCGGCGACAAAGCCGACGAACAGCGAGAAGAAGGACATCGAGGCCGAGAAGATTCCGAAGACCGTGCCCGCCTTTACGTCGCCCATGCCCATGTCGGCGATGAGGAAGGGCATCAGGACGAGCACCGACGAGAAGTAGCAGAGGGCTTCCAGCACCTTGATCGCGTAGGCGATCCAGATCTCGCGGGGACAGCGCTTGAGGTGCTTGAGGCCGTCGCGGTATTCGCGGGCGGTGTCGACGACCGCTCGGCCGATGCGGGCCGGCAGGTTCGGGGCAGCTTCGTTCGCGGTGGTCATGAGGCCGTCGATGCTGCCAGAGGGGGGCGGGCAGGGCCACAAATCACCGGCGCGGGGGCGAGGTTGGCTTGGTTGCCCGAGCGGCAGGCGAGGGACGTGTAAAGAGTCGCCCGCGTATCAGGCGCTCGATGAGCGCGCCGTCGAACGAAGCTGGACAGCCGCTCCAGCATCGAGTCTTGGCGGGCTGCCGGCGCAGCGGCGCCAGGCCGCGACCGCGTCATGCGAGGGGAATGGAAGCGGGCCCCAAGCCCGCTGGCGAGCACGGTTTTCGGAACATTCGGCCCACCGCAAACGTCCTCGATCCGGAGGAGCGGCGTCGGTCTTCGCTGGTAGCGGAGCCGGTCGGTCCAGCGTGTGCTCGGGCGGTGTGGCAGGCGGGTGCATGGACCAAGCGGGCGCCAGAGACCAACAGGACAGTCGGGAGGCCGAAGCGACAAGCCTCGGTCGCCAAGGGCGCTGCCGAGCTCGACGGCGGCGCGGATTTCGGGGTTTCGGATGGCGAGGAGCGAGATAGGCACTATCGAAACGGCGCGGCTGGTGGGGCGGCCGTTGCGCCCGGGCGACGAGCCGCTCCTCGCGGCGGTCCTGCAGGACGAACAGGCCTCGAGCACCGTCGGCGGCCTTCGCACCGATGACGAGGTGCGCACACTCCTCGGCCGGATGCTGGACCATTCGGAGGCCCACGGCTTTGGCACCTGGGGCTTCTTCGAGCGCGAGTCCGGCCGGTATGTCGGCTACGGCGGGCTGCTGAGGACGAAGGCCGGCGGGGAGCTGAATGTCGAGATCATGTATGCGCTCGTGCCGGCCTTCTGGGGCCGCGCCCTCGCCACTGAGATCGCCGAGCAGCTCGTCCGAGTCGGCTTCGAGACCCTCGGGTTCGCGAGGCTCGTCTCGTACACCGTCCCCGAGAACCGACCGTCGCGACGGGTCATGGAGAAGTGTGGCTTCGTCTTCGAGCGCGAGATCGTCTACGCGAGCACGCCACACGTGCTCTACAGGCTGGATGCTTGCTCGCAGCAAGAGCTGCGGCGCACGGCTTGAAGATCCGTCGAGCTCCTCGACGGGCGCATCCCTACCAACCAGCGGCCGGTGTATCGCGCGAGGCGGGGAGCGCCGCCGCCGTTTGAGTCGGGGAGGGCCGCCGTCGATTGAGGCGGGGAGCGCCGCCGTCGATTGAGGCGGGCAGGGCCGCCGTCGATTGAGGCGGGCAGGGCCGCCGTCTCGGCGGCCTGTGTGCCGGCCGTCGGGAACCCTCGAATCGGCACGCGCCTCTGCCCGATTCCTCGACGGGCGCATCACTATGCGCCCCGACCAACCAGCGGCCGATGAAACGAAGAGCCCCGAGGCCGTCGCCGGCCCCGAGGCTCTTGCGCCTTCTCGTCTCGGATGGACGCCGAGGCTCAGACGAGATCCAGCGCCTTCCTGAGATCCTCGACGAGGTCGTCGACGTCCTCGAGGCCGACCGAGATGCGGATCATGTTCTCGGTGATGCCGGCGCGGGCCTGCTCGTCCTTGGTCATGTCCGAGTGCGTCATCGTGCCCGGGTGCTCGATGAGCGTCTCGACGCCGCCCAGGCTCACGGCGAGCTTGAACTCGCGGACCGCGTCGAGCACGCGGAAGGCCTCGGCCTCCCCGCCCTTGACGCAGAAGCTGATGAGGCTGCCCGGACCGGTCGACTGCTTGCGGAAGAGCTCGACCTGCCGCTCGCCCATCTCCGGCAGACCGGGGTAGGCGACGCGCTCGACCTTCGGGTGCTCGCGCAGCAAATCGACGATCTTGCGGGCGTTCTCCTGCTGCTTCTCCATGCGGATCTGCAGCGTCCCCAGGCTGCGCAGGATGAGCCAGGCGGTCTCCGGGTCCGAGTTGGAGCCGAGCAGGGTGCGGGTCACCTTGATCTGATCGATGAGCTGCTGCGAGCCCATCGCCACGCCCGCGACGAGGTCGGAGTGGCCGCCGATGAACTTGGTCGCCGAGTAGAGCACCACGTCGGCGCCGAACTTCTTGGGCTGCGAGAAGATCGGGCCCATGAACGTGTTGTCGACCATCAAGAGCACCTTGCGCTCCGGCGTCGAGAGCGCGTCGGCCACCTCGCGGCCTGCCTGCAAGTCGTTGAGGACGATGGTCGGGTTGGCCGGGCTCTCCATGTAGACCACGCGGACGTTGCGCTGATCGGAGGCGAGCTTCTCGATTTCGGCCTTGGTCGCGCCCGCGGCGAAGGGCACGGTCTTGATCTGGAACTGCGGCAGCACGTGGCGGAAGAGCGCCTCGGTGCCGCCGTAGACCGGGTCGGAGAAGAGCAGCGTGTCGCCCGGCCGCAGGAAGGTGAGGCAGGTCGAGGCGATGGCGCCCATGCCCGAGGCGAAGAGCGCTGCGGACTCCATCCCGTCCCAGGCGACCACGCGGTCCTCGACCATCTCGACGTTGGGGTTGTTGACGCGGGTGTAGATGAGCGCCGGGATCTCGCCCTCTTTCTTCGGCGAGAGGCCGTAGGCGATCTCGAAGGCACGCTTGCCCTCCTGCGCGTTCTTGAACAGGAAGGTGGAGGTGCGGAAGACCGGCGGAAACGCCGCGCCTTCGGAGAGGTGGGGGTCGTAGCCTTTGGAGAAGATCAGGGTCTGCGGCTTGATGCTCTTGGACATGGGGGCCTCGCGCGTCACGGCCGGCGTGGTCGGCGAGAAATTCGAGTGGGGCGCCGGCGGAAGAAGGCCGGTAGGGTATCGCATCGGACGGCGTTCGGTAATGGGGATGGTGACACGGGCTGTGCGGGGGCGGCCGCTCTTGCCCGCCTTGCCCTTTCACTCAGGCCCGGGCTCGGCATTGCCCGCTCGAGCTCGCCGGCGCGGGTCGGAGCCAAAGGGCGCTAAGTGCCGGAATTCCCGCCCGCTCAGCAGCCTTGGAACCGAGCGGCAGCGCGCCAGATCGTTTCCTCATGAGGATCGTTCAATAGCGCAATCAACCGCCGCGCTCGCCGCGGCCTCGACCTTCGAGGAATCGTCATGATTGCACGCTGTGTGACAGTTGGGCTCGCACTCGTGTTGCTCTCCGGTTGCACCAAATCGTCGTCGTTCGCCTCCGATGCGGCCGTGTCCGAGCCTACAGACGCCGGGTCGCAGGCTCTCCCAGCGCCAGACTCCGGGGCTCCCGCGGCCAGCGGCGTCGCGGTCGACTCCGATGACGGGCGCGAAGCGTTCGCCGTGGGCTCCAGCCCCGAGCTCAAGGGGCAGAAGGTCGAGCGGACCACCGACGGGCCCTGGGAGCTTCGCCGCGCCGGAGGGGGCAATGCCGGCATCAAGGCGATGGGCGCCGTCCCGTCCTCGGCAGGGGCGGTGCGCAGGTCGAGGGCGCTTCTCGACAGCGTCGGAATGGCCGCGGCGCCGTCCGCGCCGGCGCCGATGGCCGAGGGGCGAGTGGGCGTTGCGTCGAGGGCCAAGAGGTTCGCCGAAGGTGCGCCGGCCGCGAACCCGCTGCGGGCCGGCTCGACCGACGACAACGCGGACTTCGACGCCTTCCTCCGCTTCCTTTCGACCTGGTCGGACAAGCCAAACCTCGCCCAATCCTGCGACCTGGTAGGCGTGCGCGACCGGCGCTGGCTCAAGGTCGTCGACTCGTCGGGCAAGCCGGTACCTGCCGCTCTCGTGCAGGTGGTCGACCTCGAGCACGACAAGCTGCTGTGGGCCGGCACGACCTATGGCGATGGCCGGCTGCCCTTCTATTCGCGGGCCGCGGCGGCCCGGCTCGGCGCGACGCAGCTCTCGGAGCGCCTCGTGGTGCAGGTGGCGCAGGGCGAGGCGCGGGCACGCGCTGACTGGACCGGCGCGGCCGATCTCGTCGTGGCGCTCCCGACCGAGCGCGGCTCGAGCAGGCTCGCCCTCGACGTCGTCTTCGCCATCGACACGACCGGGTCGATGGGCGACGAGATCCAGCGCATCAAGGAGACGCTCGCGGCGGTGACCCGGAAGCTCGTCGGGCTCGACCAGGAGTTCGACCTGCGCTACGGCGCGGTGCTCTTTCGCGACCTCGGCGACCTCTACGTCACCAGCACCCATCCGTTCACCTCCGACCTCGAGGCGTTCGGCAAGGCGTTGCAGCAGGTCGGCGCCGCCGGCGCCGCCGGCGGCGGCGACGGCCCCGAATCGGTCAACCAGGCGCTCGCCGAGCTGACGCGGCTCGACTGGCGCGAGGGGGCGGCGAAGGTGGCCTTCCTCATCGGCGACGCGCCTCCGCACATGGACTACGAGGGCGACGTGCCCTACGGGCAGAGCGCGCTGGCCGCCCTGGCGCAAGGCATCCGCATCCACTCGGTGGCCGCCAGCGGCCTCGACGGGCTTGGGACCTTGGTCTTTCGCCAGGTCGCACAGCTCACCCGCGGCAAGTTCATCTTCATCGAGTACGGCTCGACCGCGGCGAGCGCCGAACGCCACGGCGTGACCGGCTCGGTGTCGAGCAACAACCTCGACGACATCATCTTTGCCCAGATACGCGACGAGATTGCCCACTGGGGCCGGGAGGCCCCTCCCGCGATGGTCAGCGAGAAGTAGCGAGGCAGGGTTTCGGAGGGCCGGCCTTTCGGGAAGGCCGGCTTCCGCGATCGCCGGCCTCCGCGATCGCCGGCGCATCTGCCCGATTCGTGGACGGGCGCATTGCCATGCGCCCCTACCAACGATCGCCGGCGCATCTGCCCGGTTCGTCGACGGGCGCATTGCCATGCGCCCCTACCAACCTGCGACCTATCGCGTAGGTCCCGGGCGAAGCCGTCGACCCTCGACCGTCGCTCAGCGCTGCAGCACCGTCCCGTTCGTCCTCCAGACGCAGGAGCCCGGGCCGGTGAACTCGACTTCGCCGAGGACCACGAGGTCCTTCACGCTGCCGGTGTTCGTCAGCTCGGTGTGGATGAGCTGCCCGGCGCAGTAGACGTTGGTGGTCACCGCGACGCTCGGGTGCTGGTTCGCGTTCGAGTACCAGTGGACTCCGACCGAGTAGCGATGACCGGCCACGGGCGCGTCGATGCGGATGTTCTCGGGCCCGGTCCCGGGGATGTCGTCGCGATCGAGGCTCGGGTCGTCGGCGGTCCCCGCCCCGTCCCAGGACGGGGTCATGTTGCTGTAGTAGCAGTCCCAGGGGCGGCTCATCCACGAGGAGGAGAGGTTCGGATCGCCGCCGCTCGGATGCAGCAGGTGCAGGTCGATGTCGCCGGGCAGATCCCAGTACGTCTCGACCCAGAGGCCGCCGTAGGGTTGCGCCTCTATCGGCGTGGCGCAGACCGCGGTGCGCCCGTTCTCGTCGGTCACCAGCAGCTCGAGCAGGTAGTCCCCGACGATGTCCGGGATGAAGGTCGTGGTGCAGGAGTTCGCCGGCCTCGGAGTCTCCGAGGAGCCGGTCGGCCGCCCGACCACCGACCACTCACAGGTCACCGGCATCCCGCTCGGATGTGACCCGGCGCCGGCCAGCCTGACCGAGTTGTTGACCGTCACGACCTGCGGTCCGGGACAGGTGGCAACCGGCGGCTCGCAAAGCTCACCGCACGGGCCGTCGATGGCCTCGCCGACCGCGTCGACGAGCAGCGCCTCCGGTAGCGACTCGAACCAGACCTCGACCTGCCCGCGGTGAACCCCGAGGCTCGTCGGCGAGTAGAGGATGCGAAACTTCCTGGCCTGGCCGGGACCGAGCGGGCCGCCGGTGGGCGAATAGAAGAAGGTGATCTCCGGGGCTGAATCCAGGCTGAAGCTCAGGCGCTCGATGACGACGCCGGCGCCGCCGCGGTTGCGCACCTCGAAGGAGCGCATCGGCGCGAAGCCGAGGGGTGCCTGGCCGAAGTCGACCGGGTTGGGAACCGCCACGAGCAGGGCCGAGCTCGCCAGGGCGCTCAGCCGCACCGTTCTCGCCTCCTCGACTCCGCCGCGATAGACGAGCGCTCCTTCGACCAGCGACGGGGTGGCGTACTCGGAACGGAACGCGACCTCGACCTCGAGCGCTTCGCCGGGGGCGAGGAGTGCCGACTGCGGCGGGTTCGGCAGGCTGAAGAGCTGCGAGAGAGTGGGGTGGATGCCAAGGTCCCAGACCAGGCACGGGGTCGCGCCGACGTTCACCAGCTCGGCCCGCCGCTCGTAGGTGATCAGCGTCTGGACCAGGCCAAAGCGTAGGTGTTCGGGTCTCGCCTCGAGCGCGCAGGGCGTAGGCACGACCGTCTCGGCGCTCAAGGCGACCTTGAGCTCGGGCGTGTCGCTGTCGGTCGAGACGACGATCAGCTCGGCCGCGAAGCTGCCCGTGCTCGGCGCGGTGAACCCGACCTCGATGGCCAGGTCCCACAGGCGCACATCGGCGGGCAGCGAGCCTTGCGGCTCCGCGCTGAAACGGCCGGCGTCAGGGCCCTCGATGCGCACCGAGAGGACGTCGACCTCGTCCCGGTCGCCGAGGTTCGAGACGTGAGCCAACCGCGTCGCCGTCGCGCCCGCCGGCACCACGCCGAAGTCGATCGCGCCCGGACTGACGACCAGATCCGGACCGCCGCCACGGCCCGTCAGCGGCACGTCGAACAAGGGCTCGCCCGAGAGACCGAAGACGCGCACCTCTCCGGTCTGCGGAGGGCGCGCCTGGCCGGGCGAGAACGAGACCTCGAGCGCCACCGCTTCGCCGGCGGGCACCTCGCGCGGGAGCGCGCTGGCCCCCAGCGAGAATCCCGGGCCTGCTCCCTCGAGCAGATCGGCCGAGCCGAGGAACGCCGGGACGTCGCCGACGTTCTCGAGCAGCAGCGGGAGGGTGCGCGTGCGCCCCAGCGAAACGAGCCCGAAGTCGACCGCGTCGGGGTTGGCCCGAACCAGCACGACGGCGCCGACTCCGGTGAGCCTGACGCGGATCCGCGGACAGGTCGGGCAGGTCTCGAGAACCAGCTCGGCTTCGTAGCGCGCGCGGATGGGCGGGTTGAAGGTCACGGCCAGCCTGCCGGACTCGCGGACCGGAAGCTCGAGGCTCGCCGGCTCGACTCGAAACGCGAAGCCGTCCTCACCGCCGGGCGCCGCCACCACGCTGAGCGGCAGGTCCACGGCGTTGGCGACAGTCAGCTCGAGGGTGCGGGTGTCGCCGACGAAGACCGGGCCGAAGTCGAGCTCCTCAAGGACGTCGAGCGCCTTGGCGACGCCCTCGCCGTCGAGCCTAATCTCGATGAGCTCCGCGCCGCCGGAGAGCTTGGCGATGCCCGCGTGCTCGCCGAGTCGCTGCGGCTCGAAGAGGAAGGTGAGGTGGGCGGTGTCTCCGGGCTCGACGACGAGCTTGGCCGGTTCGGCGCGAAAGCTCGGGGAGATCTCGTCGACGATTACCTGGAGCTGGGCGCGCCCCTGGTTGACGACCGGCACCTCGAGCCGATGCCGTCCACCGACGAAGACCCGGCCGAAGTCGAGGGACTCGGTGTCGATGGCGGCCGATGCCGAGCGCAACAGCGGCTGCTCGCAGAAGCAGCCGGTCAGCGCCACCGAGAGAATCACCCACAGGCGCGTGCGCATGTCCCTCTTCCTTCTTCGCAGGCTGGTGTTCGGGTCAGCCGTCGCCTGCTGCCGCTGACCCCGGCCCGTCGATGGCCCTGCTTGGCCGCTTCATCGCCTACCCTCGCGCTAAGGCAGCGCCATCGCAAGCCGGTATTCGTGCGTGCGAGCGGGCGGCGAAACCTTTCACGTCGAAAGGGTCTGCAGAGCTGTCGTCGCCGCCGCCCGCGTCCTGCCCCAAGCCTGCGCTCACCCTCGAGCGCAGCTCCCGCTCGCTGCGGGAGCTGTCAAGAGTCGTCGGGATTCTCCTGCGGAGTATCGCGCGAGGCGGGGACCACCGCCGTCTCGGCGGTCTTCGGGCGGGCATGAAGAAGAGGGGCTGAAGGAAGGCTGAGGAGGATTCCTCGACGGATCGTCAGAGGCCCGCTGGGCAACTCTCGGCGCTCTCAGTGGATAATGTGCGTGTTGCGACTACCAAGCGGCACCCAGCGCCGCCCCGGGGGAGGCCAGATGACGAAGATCAATCGGCAGAGCTACGTCGACGCCCACGCCAACCAGAGCCTGAGCCTCGACAAGCTGCGCAAGGACGAGGGTGCCAAGCAGCAGCTCGCGGCCGCGGGCTCGAGCGTCGACAAGGTGGCCAAGGCCGACCTGAACGGCGACGGCAAGGTCTCGGGGCGCGGGGAGCTGGAGGCGCTGTTTCGCCACGCCGACAACTTTGATCGCGACGGCTCGGCGCGCAGCCTCATCGACCTCGACGCCTCGGGCAAGCGGACCGCCGCCGGCAGCGTGCTGGCCGCCGTGGAGGCCTCGTTCCAGAGCACGACCAAGGGGCCGACGGGCGAGGAGATCGCCGAGGCCGCGCTCGAGCGCATCGATCGGCTCGGCCAGAGCTACGGGGTCGAGGGCTCTTGGAAGAGCTGCAACCCGGGAATCCCAGGCAACAGCAGGCCCGACGACCGCAGCCTCGGCGCAAAGGGACGCTGGAAGTGCAACCTCTTCGCGATGGACGTGCTCTATCAGGCCGGTTTCCAGCCGGCGACCTACAGCGGGGACGGCAAGGGCTGGTATCCGGTCGCGGTCGATCTGCCGAAGTACGCGAAGGGCGCCAAGCGCTTCTTCGACAACCTCGGCGAGGTGAAGCTCGAGGGGCTCGACTACGATGCGAAGAAGGCGGCCATCGAGGACATCATGCGCCGGGCTGAGCCCGGCGACCTGATCATCGTCAACCACCAGGGCCCCGACGTCGCCGACGGCGGGCACTGCCGGGTGGTGACCGAGAACAACTTCGAGACGGACGGAACCGTAGACTGCGCCCAGGCCTCGCACGACGCGGCGAAGGTGAAGCAGGAGAGCGTCTCGAGCTTCATGGGCGAGGAGATCGTCTACCTGCTGCGGCCCTGCAGGACGCGCGCGGCGGGCTAAGTCTCGGAGCGCTGGCCGCCCCCCGGTCACCCCGAGCGTA
>DHSB01000098.1:28053-38902 GCA_002408385.1 Myxococcales bacterium UBA5297 | reverse complement strand
CGAGGCCGAAGTCGAGGGGCCTCTCGACTTCGCCTCCCTCGTTCCTCGGGAGGGAACGCCCGCACGACGCCGGCACGAAGGCCGGCGCTCCGGGCCGTTACCGCTTCGCCTGGAACCTCGGCTTGCCGAGCACGCCGGAGACGCTGCCGCCGTAGAAGCCCTTGTTGTCCTTGGACATCGCGAAGTTCAGGCCGGTCTGGATGAGTGAGTTGCGGCGCAGGAACTCCTCGGCCGGCTTGAACTGAAGCTGCAGCTTGAGCTGCGAGAGCATCGCCTTGGCCGCCAGGGTGATCTCGCCCTCGAGGCTCGCCTCGAGGTCCTTGCCGTTGACGCGGAAGGTCGCGACGTTCGCCTTGCCCCCCTCGAGCTTCAACTCGGCCTCGAGCCTGCCCAAGTCGACCTTCGGCAGGTCGTAGTGCGCGACGGTGCCGCCGTTGACGGCCAGGCCGTCACCGAGCAGGGCGATGCGGCCCTCGGTCTTCGAGTGGTCGGCCGGATTGACCTTCAGGTCGACCACCGCGTTGAGCGTGCCGTCGAGGTCGAGGCCGATCGCCTCCTTGGCGTTGCTGCGCAGGAGGTTGAGGCCCTTGGCGCGCAGCTTGACCTTCGGCGCGCCGAGCATGCCGTAGTTGCCCTCGAGCGAGCCGCCGAAGAGCGCGGCGCTGAACTTGGCGCCCACCGGCAGCAGCGAGGGCCGCACGCTCACCGAGTCGATGAAGAGCGGCTCGGGCTCCTTGGTCTGCTCGGGCTGCTTGGGCATCTTCAACGAGATGCGGCTCGCCTTGAAGCCCAGGAGGCCGGGGCCAAGCTTGCCTATCTCGAGCTCGATGCCCGCCTCCTTGGCCTGCGAGCGGGCAGTCTGCGTCAGCGCGTCGTACGGGAAGGTCAGGTAGAGCATCAGCAGCAAGGCGAACGCGAAGAACGCCGGGTAGCCGATGAGCTTCTTGAGTCGGTTGCGGGTCGTGGGGTTCATCGGGCCTTACGATTCGTGCGAATAGGTGGCAACGACGAGCCAGGCGTCGATCACCGGCTGATCCGTGCGGGGCCTTATCTGCAGCTTGGTCACCTTGACGAGCCCGGTCTGGCCCTCGACCGCGCTGATGAACTTGATGAGCTTGTCGAGCGTGGTGCGGGTGAAGGTCACCTCCACCGCGGACTCGACGATCTTGCCCGCCAGTGGCTGGGTGCCCTTGTCGGTGATGCCGCCGATCTCCACGCCGAGCTTCTTCGACAGCTCGTCGACATGGGTGAAGAGCCGGGTGTTGTTGGCCTTGAGGCGCCGCTCGAGATCCGCGCGCTGGGTCTCGGCCTGCCGGTAGGTGGCCGTCAGGGCGCTGGCCTCCTGGAGCTGCCCGATCTTGGTCTTGATGCGCGAGTTGCGCGCGGAGACGGCCTTGGAGAACGAGAAGCTGCTGACGAAGACGGCAAAGGCGAGCACCGCGCCGATGGCCAAGGCCACCAGCGTGCGCTCGCGCGCCGAGAGCCGCCCGAAGGCGTTGGTGGCCTCGGAGAGGAGCTGTCGGATGCGGTTCATGGGTTATGCACCCTCCTGCGGCGCCGCCGTCTTCGCGCAGTTGACGTGGATGTCCAGGTCGAACTCGACCTTGGTGCCGTCCCGGCTCTTCTGCACGCGGCCGCGCTTGATCTCGTCGAAGCACGGGTACTCGCCCAGGGCGCCGACGAGCTGATCGACCCCGTCGAAGCTCTCGGTCTCGCCCCTCAGGCGGATGCGCTCGAGCTGGACCTCGACCTCGTTGACCTTGACCTTGGTCTTCTCGGCCCGGTTGGTCAGCTCGGCGAACAGGTCGAGCGCCGAGAGGGCCGGCAGCGAGGCGGCCGCCGAGCCGGTGCCCTTGAGCATGTTGAGCGCGACCTCGTACTGGCGCTGGCACTGGCCGAGCACCCGCGTCGTCATCTCGCACATCGCGTCGTCGAGCGCCTTCTCGCGCTTGCCGAGCACGTGGAGCTGGCTGAACGCAAAGCCGCCGGCGAGCAGCGCGAGGACCGCGGCGAAGGCGGCCAGGCGCGAGACCTTGCCGCGCAGGTAGTCGAGGTCGCCCTTGAAGGCGAACTCGCCCTTGCGCAGGTTGAAGCGGCCCGCGCGCGCCATGCCGTGGCCGCGCATCGCCAGCGCGAAGGCCTGCCCGGCGGTCGCCCGCGACTCGGCGGGCACCGGCGAGCCTCCGTTGCCGGGCAGGGCGTCGAGCTCGCGGACCTCGACCCCTAGCTCGCGCGACAAGAGCGCCGCGAGCCCCTTGAGCCGGGAGGTGCCGCCGGTGAGCCAGCAGCCGGTGAGCGGCTTGCGGAACCGGGCTTGGTGGGCGCGCAGGGTCGAGCGGATCTCGCGGATGATCGGGGCGAGCCCGCGCAAGAGGGCCGCGGCCGCCCGCTCCATCTCCGGGGCGGTGTCCGGGCCCAAGGTCACGTCGCCCTCGGTCTCCTTCCAGACCTCGGCGTCGGTGAGCGAGACCTTGAACTCGTTGGCGACCGCGCGGGTCAGCTCGCGCCCGCCGCCGCCGAAGGTGCGCGCGTACTCGAGGCCGCCGCCCGCGTGGCCGATGCAGACCGAGGTGCGCTCGTGGCCCAGGTCGATGATCGCCTCGACGCCCTCGGCCGCGCCGCTCGCGCCGGGCGCGCTCGCCGAGCCGGGCGAAGAGGCAGCGCCGTGGCCGGCGGCGAAGACGTTCTGGTAGACGATGGCCGGGGTGGTCACCACGCGCGGATCGACGCCCGCCTCGCGCAGGGTCTCAAGCAGCTCGGTCAGCACCTCTTTGCGCACGGTGCCGACGAGCACCTCGGTCTTGCCGTCCTTCGAGCTCAAGGGCTGGTAGTCGAAGACGACCTCCGACAGGTCGTAAGGGAGCTGGCCCTCGACCTCGAAGCCGATGGTCGCCTCGATGCGCCGCGCGTCGGCGAAGGGCAGGGTGAGCACCTGCGTGGCGACCCCGCAGCCGGGGACCGCGACGACGACCTGGTCGGCGGCCAAATGCTTGTTGGCCTGCAGCGAGGCGAGCGCGCCCTTGAGCCCGGTCTCTTCGTCGAGGCGGGCTTCGGTGAAGGAGCGCACCGTGAAGCCGCGGAAGGTCGATTCCAGCAGGAGCGCTTTGACCGAGCGGGCGCCGATGTCCAATCCGAGGATGCGTGCCATGCGTCGTTTTCTTTCCTGGCCTCCGTGGGCCGTCGCGGGCTGAAGCGCCCGCCTACTCCTGGCGGAAGTAGAGGACCTTGCCGAGGGCGTTGTCGTGCCGGACGACCGCGGTGACCGTCTTCTCCACGTTGCCGGCCTGGCCCATCGCCTTGATGGTGAACGTCTCGCTCTTGTCGCTAATCCATTTGTTGTTCTTGGCCCCGCCCGCCTTGATCTCGTCCTTCACCGCGATGCCGTTCTTCTCGATGATCTGGAGGAACTGCGTGGTGCTCAGGCCGAAGAAGCTGAACGACTTGGCCAGCGCTATCTCGCTGAGGATGAGCGGCAGGGTGATGCCGTCGTAGAGCTTGGGGTCGTTGGGGATGGCGGTGACCGCGGCGATGTTGGCGACCATCTGCCGGGTGTCGTTGGTGTTGATGTTGAGCAGCTTGTTCTTGTCCGGGTAGACGGTCAGCCGGTCGCGGAAGGCGGCCATGAACAGGTCCGAGACCCCGTCGACCTGGTAGAGCTCGTCGAGGGTGTCGAAGGGCGCGTTCTTGGCCTTGTAGCGGTGCGGATAGCTCGACGAGTAGTGGCGGTTCTCGTCGCCGAAGCCGTCGGGGAAGGCCTCGATGGTCATCCCGCCCACGTCGAGCGTCGCCTGGGTGTCGCGCTCGTCGATCCAGTCGTGCAGGGCGATGAGCACCTCCTGCGAGGTCATCTTCACCCCGTGGGCGTCGGTCTTGTCGAAGACGAACTCGAAGCGCGGGTCGGCCAGCGCCGCGAGCGCCTGCTCCATCGGAGGCCGGCTGGAGAGGCCGGGCATGTTGAGGCGGTTGACATTGAGCTTGCTCTCTTCGTCCTCGATGGTCGCGTTGCAGCCGCCGGGGAAGTCGCCGAACAGCGGCAGGGCGACCGGCTCGCCATTCTCGCCGTAGACCGGCGCGGGCGGGGCGCTTGGCTGCGCGGCGCCGAGGATCATCGTGAGCAGGCCGCAGTCGACCGGCACTATCTCCCAGAGCCGGATGTTGAGCCCGCCGCCCCCGCCGCCCAGGCCGAGCTGCTCGAGCATCGGGCCGGCCAGGTTCGCCTGGCCGTCGAGCTGCTTCTGGAAGACGAGGACCAGGCGCGAGATGTTGACCGCGGAGCGGGCCAGGTACTCGGCGCGCAGCTCGTCGCGGGCGTTGGCCGCGAGCTGCAGGTCGACGCTGGAGTTGTATTGGAAGTCGACCGCGACGGCGGTGAGGATGGCGATGGAGGTGATGACCAGCAGCATCGCCACGCCGCGCTCGCGCGCGCGCTTCTTCGGCGAGGTCGAGCCGAAGACCGGGCGTCGCAGCGCCTTCTTTATCGACTCGAGGCTCATCTACATCCCCAGGGGCGTCACCAGGTTGATGCGCGCCTGCGTGACGAACTTCTGCGGCTTGCCCAGCTCGTTCTTCTTGGTCACCTCGATGAGCACGCGGTCGGGGAGCTGGTTCGGGTGGTCGTTGCCGCGGGTGCTCCACTCGTTGACCCACTCGTTGCGCTTGTTGTCCCAGTACCGGAGCTCGAGCTTCTCGACGTCGCTGAGCAGCGTCTCCCAGCCCTCGCACTGGTCCGGCTCGTCGTCGATGACCGGCTTCTCGCAGCGGCGCAGCGACTCGACGCCCTTCTCGTCCGGGTCGCGCTCGACCCTGTAGAAGACGATCGACTGGTCGGACTCCTTGGCGTCGCGGGTCAGGCGCTGGTGGCCGAGCATCGAGAAGGAGATCTCGTCGGACTGGCCGTCGAAGAAGGTCGGGCGGTCCTGGTTGTCGCGAAAGCGCTCGGGGTCGTAGTTGGCGGAGATGAAGGCCATCGAGATCTCGCGCACCAGCCGGCCCATCCCCACCCGCAGCTCGCGATAGATCTCGGCCTCGGCCTCGACCATCTCCTTGGCCTTGAAGCCCGAGGCGAAGCTGGTCCAGACGAGCGAGCCGATCATCGCGGTGACCGCGACGGCGATCATCACCTCGGCGAGGGTGAAGCCACGGGAGGCTCTCATTTCCTGCCTCCGATTCGGCCGGGCCCACCGGGCAGACCGCCGCCTCTGAGGCCGGGCGGGAGCTGGCCCGGGCGGCTGCCCGAGTTGCCGCCGAGGTTCTTAAGAAACGGATTGCCGCCCGTGGGCCCGCCGGACCGCGGAAAGCCGGTCGTCCCGGGCATGATCGGCAGGTTGCCGGTCCCGCCCTGCGCCGCCTCCTCCAAGGCCTTGGCCGCCTGCTGGGCGACGACGTCGGACTGGGCCTGGTCGGTCCCCGCGCCGAGGCTGACGACGTGGGAGACCACGGTGAACTGATCGATGTTCTCCCCCTCGCCCCAGGAGACGGTCAGGCGCACCTCGCGCATCGACTTGCCCAGATCGTCGAGCATGCGCTGGAGCTGCGACTGCATCACGCCGCCGAGCATGTCGCCCGCGCCCGCGGCAGCGCCGGCGAGCCCGGCGGCGCCGGCCGCGCCCCCGGTCAGTGAGCCGAGCGTGCCGCTGAGCGCGGACGGATCGCCGACGAACTGCTCGGCGAGCGCGCCGAGCGAGCCCAAGGGATCGCCCCCGCCCTCCGCGTCGCCGCCGGTGAGCCCCATCCCGGTCATCGCCATCAGGTTGTCGACGCTGATCTCCTCGGTCTTCGGGCGGATGATCTGCGCCTGCCAGCGGAACTGCGGATAGCCCTCTTCCTCGAAGTTGCCCTCCTCGAGGTCGTCGTCGGTCGGCAGGCCCTCGGACTGGAGCTTCTGCTCGAGGTCGGCCATCTTCCCGCGGGCGAGCATCGTCGCCACGGTCAGGCGCTTGGCGTACGAGTGCATGTTCATCGCGCCCGAGTTGATGCCCGCCAGCGCGACCAGCGAGACCGAGAGGATCGCCATGGCGATCATCACCTCGAGCAGGGTGAAGCCGCCGGGCGCACCCCGGGCCGCGCGGTCGGTGCTGCGGCTCTTGGAGTCGAGGCGGTTCATGCTTTTCACCGGCGCGGGTCGTCGAGCTCCTCGGGGACGACCTTGACCTTGCCGTTGAGGGGCGAGACGACCAGCGTGTAGACGTCGTCGCCGTCGCTCTTGACGTAGATGTGCGCCTTCTCGGTGTGGCCCTGCGGGAAGAAGTAGAGGTAGGCCTTGCCCGAGGTGTAGCGCTCGGTCTGGTGCGAGACCCAGACCTCGAGGTTGGCGCCGTTGGGCAGGCTGCGCTGCTCGACCTCGTCGCTCTTGAAGCTGGAGAACTCGGCCTCCTTCTCTATCTCGGCCTGCAGCGCCTTGCCCTCGTCGATGAGGCTGGCGCTGGTGTTCGCCGTCCAGGTCCGCGGCCGGGTCTCTTCGACGACGGGCTTGCCGTCGCGCGAGCGCTCCGGCTCGGCCCCGACGGTGAAGCGGTCCTGCGTGCACTCGGCCCACCAGGCGCGGCCGTCGATGTCGAAGACGAGCCGGCAGACCTTCCCGATGAGCGCGGAGTGCCCGTACATGTAGCGGACCGCGCCCGAGATGCGGCCGGCCTCCTCGCGGGCGCGCACCCCGGCGAGCGCTTCGATGGAGGGGACGGCGACGAAGACGAGCAGGCCGACGATGAGCAGGGCGATCGTGATCTCGATGAGCGTCAGCCCCCGCTCGGCCGCACGCCTGCCGGCCCGCGCGCGCGGAGCGCGGCGGGGGCGGGGGCGAAGGGCTGGCGAGGGTCTGAGCAAGGTCGATCTCGATCGGGGTTTGCGCGCGGGTTCGGGGCAGGGCGCGCTGCCCTGCGCGCCTACTTCTTCTCGTTCATGGTGTCGCTGCTGATGTCGGCGTCGTCGGCGTCGCCGCCGGGCGCGCCGTCGGCGCCGTAGCTGACGATTTTGTATTTGCTGCCCTCGTTCAGATAGACGAAGTCGTTGCCCCAGCCGTCCTTGGGCACCTGGTCGAGCATGCGCTCGGTGACCAGGATCTGCAGGCCCGAGCCGGTGTCGGGGTATTTGCCGTGGCGCGTGTAGTAGAGCTTGAGCGCCGGCTCGACGCCGCCGCGGATGCTGTTCTTGGTGGTGTCGATCTTCGCCTGGTTGAGCTGCGGGATGACGGCGACGGCCACCGCGCCCATCACCACTCCGATGATGGTGATGGTCACCATGATCTCGAGCAGGGTCATGCCGCGCCGCGCGGCGCGGGAGGCCATCTTCCGGGAACGGCTGAACATGGTCATCGGATGCTCCTTTAGCGGACCGAAGAGTCCGTCCATTCAGACTGCGAATCCAAAGCTGCAGCGGCGTTGGCGGGTCCGGCCGCCGCGGTCGCGGGTCGATAGAGGGAGAGGCCGAGCAGGAGCAGGGCGAGCGCGAGCGAGAGCAGCGCCGCGAGCGCGCCGCCGCGCACCAGCCGGTCGGAAGACGATGAGAGCGTCGTGGCGCTCATCCGTGCACCATCGTGTTCATCTGCAGGATCGGCATGAGGATCGAGAAGACGATGAAGGCGACCGCCCCGCCCATGCCGACGATCATCACCGGCTCGAGCAGCGCGGTCAGGGCGCTCACGCTCACCTCGACCTGGTCGTCGTAGGCGTCGGCGACGCTGACCAGCATCTCCTCGAGCTGCCCGGAGCGCTCGCCGATGGCGATCATGTGGTAGACGAGCGGCGGGAACTCACCCGAGCGCTTGAGCGGCGCGGCGATCGACTCGCCCTCGCGGATAGAGTCGCGCGAGGAGTCGATCACCTCGGAGAGCACCGTGTTGTTGACGATGTTCTTGACGATGTCGAGCGCGCCGAGCAGCGGCACGCCGCTCTTCAAGAGCGTGGCCAGGGTGCGCGAGAAGCGCGCGACGGCGATCATCCGCACCAGCTTGCCGAAGACCGGCGCCTTGAGCAGCAGGCGGTCCCACTTGGCGCGGCCCTTGGGCGTCTTCTTCCACGCGAAGAAGGCCCAGACCGCCACCACGAGCCCCAGCAGCAGCAGCCACCAGTAATGGCTGGCGAAATTCGAGATGGCGATGAGCATCCGGGTCATCACCGGCAGCGTCATCTTGTTGTTCTCGAAGATCTTGGTGACGTTCGGCACCACCACGGTGAAGAGCACCGCCATGATCAGGATGCCGACGACGAGCATCAGCGCCGGGTAGATCATGGTGCCGACGATCTTGTTGCGCAGCCGCGCCTGGCTCTCGGTGAAGTCGGCCAGGCGCACCAGCACCACGTCGAGCGCGCCCGAGTGCTCGCCGGCGCGGATCATGTTCACGTAGAGCGTCGAGAAGACCTTCGGGTGCAGGGCCATCGCGTCGGCGAGCGAGGCGCCCTCGTTCACCCGGGTCTTCACCTGGCTGACGATGAGCTTGAGCCGGTCGTGGTCGACCTGCTCCTGCAGGGCGCTGAGCGCCTCGACCAGGGCGACCCCGGCGCCGACGAGCACGGCGAGCTGCCGGGTCATCACCGCGACGTCCGAGGAGCTGATGCGCCCGCCGACCAGCTTCTTGACGTTGACCTCGCGCCCCTTGATGGCCGAGCTGGCCGCGCCGCCGGCCGCCTCCTTCTCGGCGACCACCTCGGTGAGGAAGATGCCTTCCTTGCGCAGCAGCGCGCGCAGGGTCTTGGGGCTGTCCGCGTCGCGCACGCCGCGGATGTTCTTGCCGGCCTCCGTCAGGCCTTTGTATTCGAAGACTGGCATCGCTTCGGCTTCACCCTTCGCGCCCCGCGCTCAACGCGCCGGCCGGGCGCTGTTGCCCCTAGCCCACGTCCTGCTGGGCGACCCAGAGGACCTCGGAGGTGGTCGTCAGGCCCTGGGCCACCTTGCGCGCGCCGTCCTGGATCAGCGTGCGCATGCCGTGCTCCATCGCCTTCTTCTTGATGGTGTTCGAGTCCACGTTCTTGAGGATGAGCTGGCGCACCTCGTCGTCGATGTGCATCAGCTCGTAGATGGCGGTGCGGCCCTTGTAGCCGGTCTGCTCGCACAGCTCGCAGCCCTCGCCGGCCTTGTAGATGTGCCGGGTGCCCGTCGCGTGCAGCTCGCGCAGCGTGAAGCCGATCTCGCCCATCTCCTCCTCCGACGGCTCGTAGGCCACCCGGCACGTCGGGCAGACCTGGCGCACCAGGCGCTGGGCGAGGATGCCGACCAGGGAGCTGGCGACCAGGAAGGGCTCGACGCCCATGTCGACCAGGCGGGTGATCGCCCCGGGGGCGTCGTTGGTGTGCACGGTCGAGAAGACCAGGTGGCCGGTGAGCGAGGCCTGGATGGCGATCTCCGCGGTCTCCAGGTCGCGGATCTCGCCGACCATGATCACGTCGGGGTCCTGGCGCAGGAACGAGCGGAGCGCCGAGGCGAAGGTGAGGCCGATCTTCGCGTTGACCGGAGTCTGGCCGATGCCCTGGAGCTGGTACTCGACCGGGTCCTCGGCGGTGAGGATGTTCAGGTCGGGGGTGTTGATGCGCGAGAGCGCCGCGTAGAGCGTGGTCGTCTTGCCCGAGCCGGTCGGGCCGGTGACCAGCAGGATGCCGTGGCTCTTGTTGATGAGCCCCTCCATCGCCTTGAGCTGCCGGCCCTCGAACCCCAAGTCCTCGAGGTTGAGCAGCACCGCGCTCTTGTCGAGCAGACGCATCACGATGCGCTCGCCGTGCGCGGTCGGGATGGTCGAGAGGCGGATGTCGATGTCCTTGCCGGCGATCTTGATGCGGATGCGGCCGTCCTGCGGCAGGCGCGTCTCGGCGATGTTGAGCTGGCCCATGATCTTGACGCGGCTCGCAATCGCCTTCTGGTAGCGCTTGGGCGGCTTGATGATCTCGTGGAGCACGCCGTCCTTGCGAAAGCGCACCACCACCTCGCGCTCATAGGGCTCGATGTGGATGTCGCTGACCCGCTCCTTGACCGCCCGCTTCAGAAGCGAGTTGACCAGCTTGATGATCGGCGCCTCGTCGCCGGTGGTGTCGATGAGGTCGGGCAGCTCCTCGAGCTCGTGCGCGAGGTCGTCGCCCGCGCTCTCGTCGAGGTTCTCGAGCATCTTGCCGCCCTCTTGCAGGGCACGGTCGTAGGCGGCGTTGATCGCGTCGATGAGCACCGTCTCGGTCGCCAGGCGCGGCTCGACCGGCGCGCCGAGCAGCGCGCGGGCGTAGTCGAGCGCCGCGGTGTCGAGCGGGTCGTTGATGGCCACGGCGGCCAATTCGCCCTCGAGCCGCAGCGGCAGCAGGCGGGCCTGCTTGGCGAAGTTGATGGGGACCTTGCGCACCAGCTCGAGGTCGAGCTGCTCGCCGCGGATCTCGCGCAGCAACGGCAGGTCGAGCTGGGCGCCGAGCGCCTCGAGCACCTGCTCCTCGGTGACCGCCTTGAGGCCGACCAGCACGGCGCCGAGCCGGCCGCCCTTCTCCTTCTGAATCTGGAGCGCCTCCTCGATCTTCTCGGGGGTGGTGTGCCCGAGGTGGACGAGGATCTCGCCGACCGGACGGCCGCACAGGTAGGCGGGCGCGTTCGAGACGAGCATCGTGCGCTCGCGGGGCTGGCCGCTCTCGAGGAGGGGATCTGTAGAGTCGAGTGCCATCTTGTTCCCAACGGCCGCAGCCTCAAAGGGCCCGACCCGATGCGTGCGCGCGTGCCGGGAGGTGCTAGTCGGCGTCGGCCGGCGGCTCGTGGACCTCGGGGGGCGCAGGGGTCTCGAAAGGAGCGGGCGAGGGGCCTTCGTCCCCGCCGGGCACCGGGGTGGACGGGGCGGCCTGCCCGGGGCCGTCGCCGCCTTCGGCGCCGCCCTCGGAGCCCTCGGAGCCCT
>DHSB01000098.1:23763-27881 GCA_002408385.1 Myxococcales bacterium UBA5297 | reverse complement strand
GAGCCCTCGGAGCCCTCGGAGCCGCGGGTCGGGCGCGAGCCCGGGAGGATGAGCCTCTCGTCCGGGGCGCCGGGGCCGCCGTTCTCGGCCTTGCGCTTGGCCTCGTCCTGCGCCTTGAACATCGTGGCGAGCGGGCCGGCCTTGCGGGCGTAGTCGATGGGGACGTTGTAGCCGGGCTGGCGGCCGTAGAACTGCTCGACGAACTCCTGGCGCTCCTTGAGCTTGCGCTCGAAGATGCGCCGGAAGTCGGCCTGGTCGCGCACGATGTACGGGGTGAGGAAGAGCAGCAGGTTGGTCTTCATCTTCTCGGTGCTCGTCGAGCGGAACAGCCGGCCGACGACCGGGATGTCGCCGAGCAGCGGGGTCTTCTCGACCGACTTGACCGTGCGCTCCTGGATCAGGCCGCCGATGACCACGGTCTGCTGGTCGCGGGCGACGATGGTGGTCTTGGCCGAGCGCTTGGCGGTGGTCGGCCCAAGCTGCGGGTCGCGCTCGGCGATCTCCTCGGTCTGCTCCTCGATCTGCAGGCGGATGAAGTCGCTCTCGTTGATCTGCGGCTTGATCTTCAGCTTCAGCTCGACGTTGGTGCGCTGGATGGGCGCGATGAGCCCGCCGTAGCCGCCGAGCAGCCCGCCGAGGGCCGCGGAGTTCAAGCCGGCCGCGCCCGCGGCGGTCGAGCCGAGCCCCGAGCCGAGCAGCGAGGAGGTGACGCCGGCCTGGAAGGGCACGTTCTGGCCCACGGTGATCTCCGCCTCCTCGTTGTCGCTGGTCAAAATGTGCGGGGTGGAGAGCACGTTGACGTCCGAGCTCTTCTGCAGCGCCTGCATCACGATGGAGAAGGCCGGGATGGGGAAGCTCTCGAGCAGCGGGCCCTGCAGGCCGGCCAAGAAGCCGCCGAGCTGGGCGAGCGAGAGGATGCCGGAGAGCGAGCGGCTGTTGCCGATCTGGCTGCCGAGCACCGCGACCGACTCGTCGCCGGCCTCACCGTCGAGCGAGGCGGGCGCGCCACCGTGCAGCGAGATGCCGAAGTCGTTGGTGTTCTTGAGGTTGACCTCCATGATCACCGCCTCGACGAAGACCTGGCGGCGGGCGATGTCGAGCTGCTCGATCACCTTGACCAAGTTTCGGTAGTCGGTGTTGTTGGCGACGATGACCAGGGAGTTGGTGCCCTTGTCGGCGGTGATCTTCATCTCGCCCGAGAACAGGTCGGCCACCGTCGGCGGGGTCTTGGCCCCGGCGGCAGCCGGGGTCGGCGGACGCGGGCCGGAGGGGCGGTTGATGCCCTGGGTGAGCGAGGCGAGGGTCGAGGCGAGCTCCTCGGCGTTGGCGTTCTCGAGGTAGTAGACGTGCACCTGGCCCTCGCCGGGCACCGGGGTGTCGAGGTGCGTCAGCAGCATCTCGATGCGCTCGAAGGCCTTGTCGTTGGCGACGATGATCAGCTTGTTGGTGCGCTCGTCGGCGATGAGCTGCGAGAGGCTGGCCGGGTCCTCGCTCGACTTGGCGTTGGCCGACCCGGCGGAGGGGGCGGCGGGGGGGGCCTTGGGGTTCGGGCGCCGGCCGGCGATGGCCGCCCCGGAGCGCTGGCCGGGCTGGCGCTGCTTCTCCTCGAAGACCGAGCGGATCTTCTCGGCGACGTCGGTGGCGGCCGCGTACTGGATCTGCACCACGCGGATCTCGTTGGACGAGGCGGGCTGGTCGAGCCGCGCGATGATGCGCTCGAGCCGGTGCATGTTCAGGCCGATGTCGTTGACGATGATCGCGTCGGGCGGGAAGGCGATGGTGTCGCCGTCGCGGGAGACGAGCTGCTGGATGACCGCGCGCACCGGCTCGGCCTCGACGTAGTTGAGGCGAAACAGCTTGGTCATCATCTGCTCGTTGAGGGTGTAGGGCTCGCCCTCCTCGAGCATCGTCGGGATGTTCGACTGCTTGCCGGCGCGCTTCTCGACGATCTTCATGTACTTGCCGGCCGGGTAGAGCGTCAGGCCGTTGGAGTCGAGGGCCGACAGGAAGGCCGCGTAGGCCTCCTCGGCGGTGACCCCCACCTTGCCGTGCTCGGGGCCGATGATGGTGATCTTGCCGCGGATGTTGTCCGGGAGGATGAACAGCTTGCCGGTCATGTCCGAGATGGTCTGGACGAGCTTGTCGATGTCGACCTTGTCGAAGTCGAGCATGAAGCGGCCCTTCGACTTGAGGCTCTTGCGGTCGAGGCCCTGCTTGTCCTCGACCTTCAACTCGGCGGGCGGCTCGCGCTGGGTCTGCGGCGCGCCCTTGGGCAGCTTGACCTTGACGGGCTGGGCCAGTGCGGTGCCCGAGAGGAGAGCCGCGGCGAGCGCGGCGGCGAGGGTCGATCGAAGCGAAAGGTGCATGGTCTTGGGGTTCACTGGGGCGGCGCGACGTGCCTCTAGTGGCGCGCGCTACCGCACGTTGTAGGTCTTGCGGACGGGACTGCCGCCGCGCTCGAGCTCGATCTCGATGCGGCTCGATTCCTTGAGCTTGGAGTAGACCTCGAGGGCCTTGTCCGGGCTGTTGATCTCGTAGCCGTTGATGCGGCGAATCACGTCGCCGTTCTGGATGCCGATCTTCGAGTAGAGCGAGTTGGGCCGGATGGAGAAGAGCTTGAACCCGGTGGCCTGCCCGTCCTTGAAGGCCGGCACGATGCGCGCCTGCATGGCGATGTCGTTGAGGTTGGACATCGCCTTGGTGATCTCGTCCTTGGGGACCTCGAAGGTGTCGTCGCTCAGCGCGCGGATGCCGCTGCCCACGGTCGAGGAGGGCGGGGCCGAGGTGTTGGCGGCGACCGCGGTGTGCTTGGCCGCCGAGGCGACCGGCAGCGGGCTCGAGCCGTCGCCGGCCTCGTTGTCGATGTACTCCTTGCGCCCGTTGTTGTTGATGAAAACCCGCCAGCGCTCGATGGCGATGATCTCGGCGCTCTGGATGGTGTCGCCGATCATGTAGACGGTGGTCGTGTTGGCCGTCAGGTCCTCGATGTTCGCCATCGACCACTCGGGCAGGTTGGCGACCATCGTGCCGGTCAGCCGCACCCTGAGGCCGGTCTTGACCGGGTCCTGGCTGTCGAGGTCGGGCAGGGCGGGCTTGTCGTCGATCCCCTCGACGACCTCGGGCTCGGGCTTGGGCAACTCGAGCCCGGTCAGCTTGGAGAGCGCCTCGGGCGACAGCCGCGCCCTCTGAGCCTGGCGGGCCGAGTGGCTCGAGGACCTCTGCTGCCCGAGAGCCGGAGGCGGGGTGAGCCGGCCGGCGACGAAGACGTTGACCGTCTTGGCCAACAGCCAGGCGGCCAGCAGCAGGAACGTCAGGTTCACCACCCAGAAGTATTTGCGGAAGAGCAGTTCCATCTGTTGTCGCGCTCCGCTGCTTGCGTGCCTGCCACCTGTTCGACGACCGCCCGCCGCTGCCGGCAGTCACTCGTCGGCCCGGACCAACCGTCGAGAGGGCCGAAACATCCCCGAAAACGTCCTTGCTCCCCGAGCGGGCGCGTCCGGTTGTTCGCTTTCGAAACCATGTCAGGCAAGAGCCGTGCCGAGAAGGGGCGCGCCGTTGCTGAACTGCAAGTCGGGGAAAACACGGGGGAAAATGAGTGGGGTCGGCGCGGGTTCCACACGCTTCGCGCGCTCTCGGACATTTTGTCAAAGGCGCGGGAGGGTCGAGGGACAAAGCGACGAAGCAGAAGCGCGCAGCAGCCCTCGCGCTCGAAGCCCCGCGCGGTCCCGGCGGGGCGGCGCGTGGACGCGGCAAAAAAGGGACGCAAATCAAGCTGTTGCGAGGCACGAGACGAGGCGCTCCAGAGCGGCCCCTCAGGCGCTGTCCCGGGCCTCAGGAGGCCGTCACGCCGAGCGAGCCGATTAGGGCAAGCCTGACGGGCCAGAATCGCTCCACGGGCCGCGCAGGGGCCTTCCCGGGCCGATCGGGCTCGAAACGAGCGCCGAATCGAGCGCTCCAGCGGCCCGGCGGGCGGGCCCCAGAGTTCGTGCAAGGTCCAGGTCAGGAGTTGGCAACCACGCGAAATCGAAGCGTTTGCAGCCATACCTCGATTTCGCGGCCGATTTGGGATCTGCGGCAACTCACCGAGATGGCCTTACCCGCGCGTGCCTCGACTCCGA
>DHSB01000098.1:18190-23616 GCA_002408385.1 Myxococcales bacterium UBA5297 | reverse complement strand
GCTGGTCGCCTCTACGCTCGGGACGACCGGGGGGCGGCGGCCTGGCCCAAATCGCTCGAAGAGACTCGCAGGAAGTCTGGGGCCCGGGCTCCTGGCCAACTTGCGACCGTCGCAAGTTGGCGGGCGACGCGCCGCGCGCCTTGCGACCTTACCCGTCGCCGTCCTACTCCTGGCGACCGAGCTTGCGGTAGATCGTCCGCGCGGCGATTCCGAGCAGCTTCGCCGCGAGGGTCTTATCGCCCTTGGTGTGCCGCAGCGTCTCGTGAATGACCTTCAGCTCGATCTCCTCCATCGGCGTGCCCACCGGGATGAGGATGTGCCGGTCGGAGCCGAGCGGGCCTCCGCGAACGCTCTCGGGAAGGTCGTCGAGCTCGATCGTCGAGCTGCGCGAGAGCACGACCGCGCGCTCGACTGCGTTCTCGAGCTCGCGCACGTTGCCCGGCCAGGCGTAGCCCTCCAGCCTGTCGAGCGCCGCGTGGGAGAAGCCGGCCATCGGCTTCTGGTTCTTGCCGGCGTACATACGCAGGAAGTGGTCGGCGAGCAGCGGGATGTCCTCGCGCCGCTCGCGCAGCGACGGCAGCGAGATCTGCACGACGTTGAGCCGGTAGTAGAGGTCGTCGCGGAAGCGGCCCTCGTCGACCAACTTGCGCAGGTCCTTGTTGGTGCCGGCGACTATCCGCACGTCGACCTTGATGGGCCCGTTGCCGCCCAGCCGCTCGATCTCGCCCTCCTGCAGCACGCGCAAGAGCTTCACCTGCACCGACGGGCTCATCTCCCCGACCTCGTCGAGGAACAGCGTGCCGCCGCTGGCGCGCTCGAAGCGGCCCTCTTTGCGCGCGATGGCGCCGGTGAAGGCCCCGCGCTCGTAGCCGAACAGCTCGCTCTCGAGGATGGTCTCGGGGATGGCCGCGCAGTTGATGGGGACGAAGGCGCCGCAGGCGCGGCTCGAGCTCTCGTGCAGCGCGCGGGCGAACAGCTCCTTGCCCGTGCCGCTCTCGCCCAGCAGAAGCACGGTCGCCGTCGAGGGCGCGGCCTGCAGCAGCGTGTCCATCACCGCCCGGAAGGCGGGGCTCTGGCCGATGATCGCCCGCCGGCCACCAGCCGAGAACTCGGCCAGCCGAGCCTTGAGGGCCCGGTTCTCGGCGACCAGCGAATAGCGCTCGAGCGCCTGGCGCACGACCTTGACGATGGCGTGGCGCTTGAGCGGCTTGGTGATGAAGTCGTAGGCGCCCTCCTTCATCGCCTCGACCGCGGCCTCGACGGTGCCGTAGGCGGTGATGAGCACGACCTCGGTCTCGGGCGAGACGGTCTTGGCGGCCCGCAACAGCTCGGTGCCGCTCATCCCGGGCATCATCAGGTCGGTGACGAGCACCTGGACCGGCTCGCGGCGCAGCGCCTCGAGCGCGTCGGTGCCGTTGTGGGCTGCCCGGGTGCGCAGGCCCTCCTTGGCGAAGATCCGGCAGAGCGAGTCGACGTTGGCCCGGTCGTCATCGACGAGCAGAACCAGGGGCGCGTCGCGCGAGGGCTCGGGCGGCGAAACAGGAGGAGCGTCGGTAGTCATGGGATGGACCTGTAGGCGGCTTCTCGATGCGGCCGCACCGTGCCGATGCGGCGTTCGCGAGTCGAGACAGCGCGCGGCGGCACGAGCGCGACTCTGGCGGACGGCAGGCGCGTTCGACCGCCGGCCCTGACGCCGCTTCTCGCCCTTGGGCCGCGGCTGGCGCGGCGGGCTGCGGCGGCAAGGCGGTCTGGACCGAGCGAAGTCAACTGGGAGCCTCGAAACCTCGGGGAGTAAGTGTGCCGGCGAGCCGAAAAGCGCTGCCCGCCCCGCCACTGGCGGGCCACGTTCCAACAACCGAGCGAGCGGCGCAAGCATTCCGGCCGGGTCGGCGCCGCGCCGCGGCCGGCCGCGGGCGGCGCCTTGGCCAAGGGCAAAAAAGAAGCGGCGCGCCGTCGCCAGCGCGCCGCTTCACAGTATGCGCAGGCTTGGGAGGCCGGTTACGGGGCGACGACGCAGGCGGGATCGTAGGCGCAATCGGAGTCGGCACAGTCGGCGTCGCCGTCGCCATCGTCGTCATTGCCGTCGGTGCAGCTTCCGATGACGCCCTCGGCCGGGCAGAGCTCGGTGAACTTTGGCTGCGGGAACAGGCCGCTGCCGACCGGGTCCATGCAGTCGGTGTCGTCGCAGTCGACCAGCCCGTCGCCGTCGTTGTCGTAGCCGTCGCCGCAGCTCGCCTCCTTCTTCGCGCCCCAGCTACATTTGCAGCCGTCGCCGCAGCCGAGCAGCGCGCAGGTGCCCATCATCACCCAGTCGCCGGCGCCGCAGTTCGCGCAGACGTCCATGCAGACCGCCATGCAGTCGTCATCGTCGCAGTCGACCAGGGTGTCGCCGTCGTCGTCGACGCCGTTGTCGCAGATCTCGGTCTGCTGCTGCTCGCAGGCCGGGTCGGCCGCGCAGTCGGTGTCCTGGCAGTCGAAGTAGCCGTCGCCGTCGTTGTCCAGGCCGTCGACGCAGTTCGTCTCGCGGTTGCAGGTCGGGTCGAGGGCGCAGTCGGTGTCGAAGCAGTCGATGCTGCCGTCGTGGTCGTTGTCCAGCCCGTCGGTGCAGTTGGTCTCCTTGCAGGCCGGGTCGTTGGCGCAGTCGGAGTCGAGGCAGTCGGTCTTGCCGTCGTTGTCGTTGTCGATCATGTCGGCGCAGTTGGTCTCGACCTGACAGGCCGCGTGGGCCGTGCAGTCGGGGTCGGCGCAGTCGACCAGGCCGTCCGCGTCGTTGTCGATGCCGTCTTCGCAGTTCTCGGCCGTGCCGCAGACCGGTTTGTCCTGGCAGTCCGGGTCCTGGCAGTCGGTCAGCCCGTCGAAGTCGTCGTCCTTGTCGTCGACGCAGTTGGACTCGGTCGTCGGCGCGCAGACGGCGAAGACTTTGCACTCGCCGTCGTCGCAGTCGGTCTTGCCGTCCCCGTCGTTGTCCATGCCGTCGAGACAGGCGTCCTCGGTGTTCTCGCCGAGCGTACAGGCCTGCGAGGTGGCACAGTCGCGGTCGGCGCAGTCGACGTCGCCGTTGCTGTTGTCGTCCATCCCGTTGTCGCAGACCTCGGTGCCCATGCAGGCCTGGTCGGTGAAACAGGCGGGGTCGAAGCAGTCGGTCAGGCCGTTGTCGTCGTTGTCGATGCTGTCGGTGCAGTTCTCGAAGGCCGCGCAGACCGGCTTGCTCGCGCAGTCGGGATCGGCGCAGTCGATGAGCCCGTCGCCGTCATCGTCGACGGTGTTGATGCAGTTCTCGACCGCGACGCAGCTCGGGTCGTCGGCGCAGTCGGGGTCGGCGCAGTCGATCTTGCCGTCGCCGTCGTCGTCCTCGTGGTTGTTGCAGATTTCGGCGATGGCGGTGCACTCGGGCGCGTCGCGGCAGTCCGGGTCGGCGCAGTCGGTCTTCATGTCGCCGTCGTCGTCCTTGCCGTTGTCGCAGATCTCAACGAGCCCGGCGTCGCCCCCCTTCCCCGGCTCCTCGCTATCGCCACAAGACGCCGACAAGAACACCAGCCCGAGGGAATACAAAAACACCTGAAAATTGCGCGCCATATTCTAGTCCCCACGCGTGCACGGGCGCCGCCCGCCTGTGATTTGAGACCGCGAAGTGTAAGCGAGTCGCCGCACGGCTGACAAGCGAGGCACCGGACGGGCGCACGATCGGCTCCTCCCATCGCACGGCGAGCGCTTCTGCGGCAGGTCGGGAGGGCCGAGACCAGAGGGTTCGGTTCGCGTTCGCCAAGCTCGGCGCGCGCGCAGGGCAGGTGGCGCCGCAGCCATCGGGCAGTCCAAGAGACGAAGAAGGGCGGCCCTCGCGGACCGCCCCGTGCGAGCTCTCGCCTGCAAGGGCTGGCTCAGAGCACCTCGACCTGCTCCCCATCGTCGAGCGTGCAGCGCCCGTCCTGCGGATTGCCCCCGGTGCGGAGAATGTCGGCCGGCTCCGGCTCGAGGCGGCGGCCCGAGACCTCCATCGCGACCATGCGCACCATCGCCTTGTCGAGCCTGGTGACGAGATAGCAGGGGAGAGACGGCTCTTTGTGCGCGCCGCCGACCCCGCTGTCGTCGGTGAGGAAGAGATAGCGCCCGCCAGTGAGCTGGGCCTCGGAGCGCATCGTCGCTTCGGCGAGCTCGTCGACGCCGCTGGCGGCGACCGGGTAGATGCGAACGCCCTTGCTGCGCGCCAGGCGGACGCCCTCGAGCAGCGCGCCCTCTCGCCCGACGTGATGCGGGGCGTCGGCGACGTGGAAGAGCAGTCGCGCGGTCGCGCCTCCGCGCCAGGAGAGTCGCATCGCCTCGTCGAGGGCCACCTCCGGCGCCTCCGGCAGATCCCCACCCCCGCCGTAGCTCTGGCCGCGGAGCATGGTCCGGAAGGTCTGCAGATCGCTGAAGTCGTAGCTGCGCACGAGGTACTCATCGCCGTGGTCGCGGTAGACGACCAGCGCCCAGCGCTGATCGACCGTCGGGTAGCGCGCGTGGATGGCGGCCGAGATCCCTTCGACCTCGGCCTTCAGGTAGTCGAGCTCGTCGCCCATGCTCCCGGTGGTGTCGAGCACCAGCGCGACGTCGAGCCCGAGGACCTCTTCGACGCGCGCGTCGGCGAGGGTCACGACCGCCGAGGAGGCGCCGGCCCGCGCTGTCGTCGAGGCGCGCGCGCTGCCTGAGCTCGCGACGATCTCGAGCTCGTCGCCCTGCGCGACCTGATCCCAAGCCGGGAAGTAGTAGACCCGCCCGTCGGCGCCGGTCGGGCCGCGGAAGAGCTCCTGGCCGCGGTGGATCACCGTGACCTCGGCGCCGGCGGCCGCGCGTCCGGCGCCTTCCTTGATGTCGATGACGAGCCGGTCGGCGCGCGGGACGCGAGGCAGGCCCGCGAGCTGCTGCCGCTCGAGCCGCTCCAAGTAGCCGAGGAAGAAGTCGAAGTTGAGGTTGTCGTCCCAGGCGCCGGCGGTCAGGGTTCCCGCCTGGATGCCTCCGGGATTCTCGGCCTCTTCGCCGCTCGGTGGCGTGTAGGTCTCGTCGCCGATCGTCGGGGTGCCGGGGCCCGCCATTTCGGACGCGTCATTGGCGTCGGCGCATCCGCTCGCGGCCAGCGACAGGGTGAGCAGCAGGGGCGCAAGGCGTCGCAGTCTCATTCGAACCCTCCGGTGTGAGCTGCGCTACACCGGCTGCAACCGACAAGCCAGAGAAGGATTGCCCGGCTTTCCGCGGCTTGGGCGCCCCGGGTCCGCCGCGTTCGCCAAAGCGACCGCGACAGAAGTGTCAGACACCGCCCTTCATCCGACGGCAGAAAGACCGAGAGCCTCTCCGCCAGCCGGAGGCTCTCGAGGCGAAAGCGGAGCAGCGATGGAGCGCGCTGCTTGCGGTGGCGCCCGCCCCCCGGTCAGCCCGAGCGTAGGCCGAGCTTG
>DHSB01000098.1:15440-18050 GCA_002408385.1 Myxococcales bacterium UBA5297 | reverse complement strand
AGGCCGAGCTTGCGAGGCCGAGGTCGAGGGCCAGCTCGAGCTCTTCGCCGGTGCTTCACCGGCGGTGACTTTGGACTGACAGGGGTGTTGGGAAGGCCGGAGCGCCAGCCTTCGTGCTGGCGTCTCGGGGGACCGGAACCAAAGAGTTGTCGCGAATCTCCCCCGCTCATCCCGAGCTCGTTACCGGTCCCTTGGCCGGCTGTGACCTTGAACTGGCAGGGCTGCTGGTTACGAGCGAAAGCCCGAGCCTGCGAGGCCGAAGCTTCGTCGACTCCGCTCGCGCGTCGGGAGCTACGGAGCTGCGCTCAGGAAAGCCGCACGGAGTCGAAAGAGGACCCCTCGACGTCTCTTCAGCTCCCGCTGACGGCCAGCTCGGCGAACCGCAGGGTGGGCGCCGCGACGCTGCCGCGCAGCTCGAGGTCGTTGCCGACGCCGTCGATCGACTCGAGCATCTCGAGCATGTTCCCCGCGACCGTGACCTCCTGGACCGGGTAGGTGAGCTCGCCGTTCTCTATCCAGATGCCGTTGGCGCCGCGCGAGTAGTCGCCGGTGACCGCGTTGGCCCCGCGCCCGAGCATCGCGGTGACGTAGAAGCCCTGCTTCACCCCGGCGATGAGCTCCTCGGGCGAGAGCTCGCCGGGCTGGAGGTAGAAGTTGTTGAGCCCGATGCGCGGCAGGCTCGCGTAGCCCCGCGCGGCGTTGCCCGTCGTCTTCACGCCGGCCTTGCGCGCGGTAAAGCTGTCGTAGAGGTAGCTCGCGAGCACGCCCTTCTCGATCACCGGAGTTCGGCGGGTCGGCACGCCCTCGCCGTCGAACGGGCTCGTGCCCAGGCCGTGCGCGAGCAGGCCGTCGTCGACGACGGTGATGGTCTCGGGAGCGATCCGCTCGCCGAGCCTGCCGTGCAGGAAGCTCGCTTTCTTGTGGACCAGGTCCCCGTTGACCGCCCCGGCGATGCCGCCGATGAACGAGGCCGCCATCTGCGGGTCGAGCACCACCGGGACGCGCTGCGTCTTTACCTTGCGCGCCCCGAGCATCCGCACCGCGCGCTCGGCGGCCTTGCGGCCTATCGCCTCGGCCGGCTCGAGCTGGGAGAGAAAGCGCTTGTAGTCGAGCCAATAGCTCGTCTGAAGCTGGTCGCCCTCCGCCGCCACGGGCGCGGCCCACAGGAAGATCGAGGTGGAGCGGTAGGAGTCGCAGACCCCCTCGCTCGAGCAGAACCAGACCTCGCCCACGTTGTCGCCCGCGCTCACCGCCTCGAAGGCCTTGATGCGCGGGTCGACCTCCCTGGCTGCCCGCTCCATCTCGCGGGCCATCGCGATGCGCCAGTCGCCCGAGACCTCGGCGACCTGCGGATCGAACAGCTCCATGCCGCCGGAGCGCTCCTTGAGCTCTGCCTTCGTCGGGAAGCCGTTGTTCTCGTCCGGCGCCGACACCTTGGCGACGGCGACGGCGCGGTCGACGATCTCCTCGACGCGTCCCTCGCCCAGCGCGCTCGTGTAGGTGAAGCCGAGCCTGCCCTCGACGAGCACCCGGAGCCCGAGCCCCTTGGAGGTCGCCTGCGTCAGGTCCTCGACCTCGCCGTCGCGCACCTTGACCGAGCTCTCCCGGTCGACCTCAAGCCAGGCCTCGGCCTGCTTGGCGCCCCGGCGCTTTGCCCGCTCGACCACCTTCTTCGCGATCGCCTCGTAGTTCATCGCCTTCACCCGCAGCCTCAAACCATCGTCCTGGCCGCGACCTTGGTGCCGCCGACCGTCACCCCGTCGATGCGCACGGTGGGCAGGCCCACGCCGACCGGCACGCTCTGGCCGCCCTTGCCGCAGGTGCCGATGCCCGGGTCGGGCTTCGGGTCGCAGCCGACCATCGAGACGTGCTTGAGCACCTCGGGCCCGACGCCGATGAGGGTCGCGTCCTTGACCGGCGCGGTGAGCCTGCCGTCCTCGATGAGGTAGGCCTCGCTCACCTCGAAGACGAAGTTGCCGTTGGTGATGTCGACCTGCCCGCCGCCGAGCTGCGCCGCGTAGAGGCCGAGCTTGACCGAGCGCACGATCTCCTCGGGCGTCGCGTCGCCGGGGGCGAGGAGGGTGTTGGTCATCCGCGGCAGCGGCGCGTGCCGGAAGCTCTGGCGCCGCCCGCTGCCGGTCGTCTTCGCGCCCATCAGCTTGGCGTTGAGCGCGTCGTACATGTAGCCGCGCAGCACGCCCTTCTCGATGAGGACCTTGTACTGGCCGGGGTTGCCCTCGTCGTCGACGTTCACCGAGCCGCGGGCGTTGGCCATCGTGGCGTCGTCGATGACGGTGACCTTGTCGCTGGCGACCTGCTCGCCGAGCTTGCCGGTGAAGAGGCTCGTGCCCTTGCGGATGAAGTCGGCCTCCAGCCCGTGGCCGACCGCCTCGTGGAGCAGCACCCCGCTCCAGCCCGGCGCGAGCACCACGGTTTGCGGGCCGGCCGGAGCGTCGACCGCGCCGAAGGTGGCGACCGCCTGGCGCACCGCCTCGCGGGCGATCTGCTCGGGCGAGAAGAGGTCGAAGTGCGTGAAGGGGACCCGCCCGCCGCCGCCATGGCTGCCGGTGCGCCGCTCGCCGTCCTTGGCGACGGCGACCACCGAGACGG
>DHSB01000098.1:14596-15318 GCA_002408385.1 Myxococcales bacterium UBA5297 | reverse complement strand
AGCATGCGGCACAGGTCCTGTGTGTCCTCGGCGTAGCGGCCGTCGCTGTTGGCGACGACGATACGCTTGGTCGAGTCGACGTAGCTGCCCATCACCTGCGTGACTCGCTTGTCGGCTGCGCGGGCGGCGCGCTCGGCGCGCTCAAGCAGCGCGGCCTTGCGGGCGATCTCCACGGTCTCGAGCGCGGGGGTGACCGCGTAGTACTTGGGCACCGGCACCCGCGAGACCTTGACCGGTTGCGCGTAGCCGCCGCTCGAGGCGATGAGCGCCGCGGTGCGCGCGGTGCGATCGAGCGCCTCGTCGTCCAGATCATCCGAGTAGGCGTAGCCGACCTTCGCGCCGCTGACGGCGCGGATGCCGACGCCCTCGACACAGCCGACCTGCGCGCTCTTGATCCTTCTCTCGTCGAGCACGACCGCGGTGGTCGTCGCCTTCTCCACGTAGACCTCGGCGAGCTCGGCGCCGCGCTCCTTGGCGAGTCCGAGCAGCCGCTCGACGGTCGTCACCGGCAGCAGCGGCGCGGGCGCGGGCTCGATACGCGGGAGCGTCGGCAGGGCGTGCGCTTTGGGCGCTGCCTTGCGGGCAGCGGGCTTGCGGACGGTTCGCTGGCGCGCGGGGAGTGGCTTGGCGGGCATGGAAGACCTCGAGCGAGAGTCGGATGGCGTTGCGCTAGCACAACGCGCGCCCGGGCAGAAGTGACCGGCGCGCGCCGCGCGACGACC
>DHSB01000098.1:6944-14465 GCA_002408385.1 Myxococcales bacterium UBA5297 | reverse complement strand
CCGACGACCCCGACCTCAGGTCAACCCGGCGCGCGGCGCGGGTCCCTCCCGCGGTCCTCGACTGCCGCGCGAGGCGGCGACTGCCCGCCGTCTCGGGCGGCTGCGTGGCGCAGAAAGGACGCGGACGAGAAGGGGAGCGCCGATCGTCCCGGCGGCCGTCGGACGAAGGGATGCCTGCGCCCGCGAGGCCCCTACCCGACCCGCTCGAGCACCGCGGCGAAGAAGCCGTCCGTCCCGTGGACCTGAGGCAGGAGCACGAGGTACGGCCCCTCCAGCTCCTCTCGCGCCTCGGGCGGCAGCGCCTCGCGAACCGGCACGACGCGAAAGCCCGGCTCCGCCGCCAGGAACGCCTCGACGACCGCCTGGTTCTCCTCGCGTGCCACGCTGCAGGTCGCATAGACGAGCCTTCCGCCGGGGCGCACGAGCCTGGAGAAGCGCTCGAGCAGCTCGCGCTGGCGGGCCGCGTGGCGCGCGAAGTCCTCGGGCTCGAAACGGTAGCGCGCGTCGGGGCTGCGCCGCAGCGCGCCCAGGCCCGTGCACGGCGCGTCGACGAGGACGCGATCGAGCCTGCCCGCGAGGCTCTTCAGCGCCCGGTCTGCCGTCGCGTCGCCGGGGATGGGCTTGACGCGCACGTTGTAAACCCCGGCGCGGCGGGCGCGCTTCGAGAGCTCCTCGAGCCGCTCCGGGCCGACATCGAGCGCCCACAGCTCGCCCTTGTTGCCCATCTGCGCGGCCAGCCCGAGCGTCTTGCCGCCGGCGCCCGCGCAGGTGTCGGCGACCCGCTCGCCAGGCTGCGCTCCGACGATGAGGGAGAGGAGCTGGCTGCCCTCGTCCTGGACCTCGAAGAGCCCCTCTTTGAACGACGGAAGGGCGAAGACGTTGAGCCGCTCCTCGACCTGGAGCCCGAGCGGCGAGAGGCGGGTGGGCTTGGCGGCGAGGCCTTCCTTCGCGAGCCTCTGGATGAGCGCGTCGCGACTCGTCTTGAGCGTGTTGACCCGAAGCGTGAGCGGGGCGCGGGTCGAGACCGCCCGGGCGAAGCCGAGCGCGCTCTCGGCGCCGAGATCCGCGACGAGCCGCTCGGCGAGGAAGTCAGGCAGCGACCCCTCGAGCGCCACGCGCTCCATGGGCGAGAGGCCGGCCGGGAGCGGCTCGCGAACGCGCTCGAGCCTCGGGACCAAGCTCGCCGGCAGGCCGAGGGCGCTCGCGCTCGTCGCCGGGGCGGCGCCCTCGGCCACCTCGAGGGCCGCGAGCCGGGCCGCATATAAGAAGGAAGGAGCCGGCCGCGGCGGGTCGCCGCCGAACAACGCGAAGTCGAGCCGGCGCTCCTGGCGCAGCAACCCGAAGACCGCCTCGCCCACCGCGCGCCGCTCCCCGCTGAACAGGGCGCGTTCGCGCCGCAGCACTCGGTCGAGGGCGCGGTCGGCGAGCTGCCCCTCGCTGCGCGCCGCCGCGTAGACCTCGAGGACCGCGGCGCGCACCAGGTTCATGCGCAGCGGCCGCTTGCTCTCGCGAGCGGGCGAAGGCTTGTTCTTCCGTTCGTCGCGCTTCATGGCCCGTGCAGTCTGCACGGGCCCGCTGCGGGCGCAAGCGCGAACCCGGCCCGCTGCCCGGTCACCCCGAAGACGTGGGCCGAGCCTGCGAGGCAAAGTCGGGGCCTTGTCGACTCTGCCTCCCTCGTTCCTCGGGAGGCTACGCTCGAGGTGAGCGGGGGCAGGCCGCAAGGGCCTCGACGACGCACCATCAACCCGCCTGCTGGATCTCCGGTCCGCCCGGCGTCGTCTGCCGGCGCGCCGGGTCGAGGACGAACGCCGCGGTGCGCAGCAGCTCGAGGTGCGCCGGAAAGCGCGCGAGCAACTCGAAGAGCAGCTCCCTGCCGCGGGCGCCGCCGACGAGCCCCTCGAGCGACGAGGCGCAGGCCCCCGGCCAGACCGACCCGAGGCGCGCGCGCAGCCCCCAGGCCCGTTCACAGTCGAGCCCCCGGGCGCTCTCGAGCGCCTCGCGCATCCGCTCGCCGTGTGCTTCGCGAACGCGCCAAGCCGCCTCGTCGTCGACGCCCAACAGCGACTCGAGCACCGCTCGCGGGGCCCAGCGCAGGTGCTTCTCGCGCACCCGATGCGCCGCCTCGCCGCCGACCCCGCGCAGGCTCGCGAGCACCGCCAGCGGCACCTGCTCGAGCAGCTCCTCGCGCAAGCTCCAGGCGCGCTCGCTTCCCAGCCCCGTCAGGCTCGCGGCGAGCGACTCGGGACTCGCGACCGTCTGGAGTCCCCCGCGCAGCTCCCAGGCGCGCTCTGTGTCGTCGCCCGCGAGGCTCGCCGCGACCTGCGAGGGCGCCCGGCCGCGCAGCTCTTCGCGCAGCTCGAAGGCCCGCGGGCTCGCGAGCCCCTCGAGGCTCGCCGCCACCTCGGCGGGCGCCTGTCCGATCAGCTCGACCCGCAGCCGGTCCGACTCGTCGTCGGCCAGGCCGCACAGGCTGAGCGCGACGTGCCGGGGCTCGAGCGCCTTGAGCGCGTGGCGCAGCGCCAGCGGGCCCTCGCCGGCGAGCCCGGTCAGCCCGCTCGCGATGACCCCGGGGGCGACGAAGGCGAGCTTGAGCCGGCGCTCGTCGGCGTCGGGGCCGGACAGGCCGTACAGCAGGTGCGCGGCCACCGGCGGCTCGTGGCGCGACAGCTCGTCACAGGCCTCGAGCAGCACCTTGCGCACCGCGGCCTCGTCGTCCGGACGCGTCGAGGGCAGCCGCGGACGGGCGGCCGGCGCCACCGGGCCAGAGGCGATCGCCGGGTGCTCGATGCGCGCGAGCAGCAGCTCGAGCAGCTTCTCTTCGGCCTCCTCGAGCGAGGTCCAGGTGTTGTCGAGCACGATCCAGCGCGCCGGATCGGCGCGGGCGAAGGCCTTGAGCTCTCGGTCGACCCGGTCGAGCAGGCCCGAGCCCGCCTGGGCAAAGTGGCCGGTCGGCGCGCACTCGCCGCTGGCGATCCCCCGGCAGCGCCTGCGGGCCCGGGCGATGGCGGGCTCGACGTCGAGCAGCACGACCACCTCGGGCAGCAGCCCGCCGACGGCGAACTCGAGCGCCTGCGGCAGGCTCGCGTCGTCAAGCCCCCAGGCCTGGCGCGCGGTCGCGAGCAGCGAATAGAGGTAGCGGTCGGTGATGACCCAGGCGCCGCGCTCGAGCGCGGGGCGGATGAGCGTCTCGACGCGCTGCGCCTCGCGCGCGGCGAGCAGCAGCAGCTCCGAGCGCTCTGAGAGCCGAAAGCCTTCCCGCCCGATGGCGCGCTCGATGGTGTGGCCGGCCGCCCCGAGCTCGCCGGCGTGGACGACCGGGTGGCCGAGCTGGCGCAGCCGTGCCTCGAGGCGGGTGGAGATGGTGGTCTTGCCGCTGCCGTCTATCCCTTCGATGTCGATGAGCACGCCGCGACCCCCAAGGCCCCGAAGGCCCGGGCTCTCTCCCTGAACGAGAAAAGCGGGCAACGGGTGCCAGCGGTGGCTCCTGCCGGTCCTGGCGATCGGTTGGACTGCACGTCGATCGCCAGCCCCTCCCCAGGCTCCACCAAGGCGTCCACCCGCCATCGCAGCGGGTGGGCACCTCCCCCCCGTCGCCGCCGCCGTACCTGCGCTCGGCAGGCTCTCCGCCAGCGACCCGTTGCCCGACCTCAAGTGACAGCAAGTCCGGTGCCGGCCGACCCATCGCGAAGAGGCCCGAGGGAGCAGCGCCGGCGCGGCGCACGCGGGGCCGCGGCAGGGTCGACCGAAGGTGCGCCGATGGGAAAGCAACTTCCTCGCGTCGGCACGGCACTTCGTTTCGACGTCGGGCAAAGCAGACGAGCCCCCGGTTTGCCGGTCGAAGGGCTCTTCGACGCGCCTTCAGCCGGACAGGCGCTGGGCGATCGCCCGGAGCGCCGGCAACGCGCCCTGGGCGAGCGCGAAGTGGCCTTCGGGCACGTCGACATCGCGCGGGTTGATGCGCACGAGCCTCATGCTTGCCGAGCCCGCGAGCCGCTCGGAGATGTGACGGATGGTGCTGACCGCCCGGCCGGCGCCGAGCTCGACGATGACGGTCGAGCTTGCCCCGACCTCGCGCAGCCAGCGGTGGAAGCACGCTCGTTGGGCCTCGGTGCGCCGCTCGACCCAGTCGAAGTCGTTGAACATCAGGATGTTCGGGCGAGCGACCGCGCCGCAGCGCGGGCAGGCCGGCAGGGGCGGGCGGGCGCGCAGCTCGCACTCGTCGATCTCCATCGCCGCGGGCGTATCGAACAGGACGGGTTCGCAGCGCGCGCTGCATTGGTTCTGGTGGATGGTCCCGTGGACCTCGAGCACGCGCTCGGGGTCGAAGCCCGCCTTCTGGAACTGCCCGTCGACGTTCGAGGTGACCACGAAGGCGCCGCACGCCTTGTGCCGCGCGAGCTCGAGAAGAATCGAGAAGCCCTCGTGCGGCACGGTGCGCCGATACAGCTCGAGCCGGTGGCCGTAGAAACCCCAGGCGAGCTCGGCGTCTTCGTCGAACCAGGCCGGGGTGGCGATGCTCTCGAAGTCCAGGCGCATCGCCTTCAGCTTCGGATAGGCGCGCCAGAAACCCTCGCGACCGCGAAAGTCGGGCAGCCCCGAGTCGACGCCCATCCCCGCGCCCGCGGTGATGATCAGCGCCTCGGCCTCCTCGATGGCGGCGGCCACCTCTCGAATCGTCTCTTTGCTCACCCCTCGACTCCTTCCTCTTGCTGCGTGGTGCCCTGAAGACTGCGTCCTTCTTTGACTCCGCCCTCCACCCCGCTCACCTCGAGCGTCGCCTCCCGAGGAATGAGGGAGGCGGAGTCGAGAGGCCGCTCGACTTCGGCCTCGCAAGCTCGGCCTACCCGCGGGGCGAACGGGTGTTCTCTCGACGCTCTGTCACGCCGGCTCACGCGAAGCCCGCTCAACCGAGTCGCTTCAGCTCGTCGACGAGATCGAGCCGCTCCCACGAGAAGCCCCCGTCGGCCTGCGGCGCGCGGCCGAAGTGGCCGTAGGCGGCGGTGCGCGCGTAGAGGGCGCGGTTGAGCCCGAGACGCTCGCGGATCTTGCGCGGGGCCATCGGGGCGATTTCGCAGAGGGCGGCCGCGAGCTGCACGTCGGGGATGCGCCCGGTGCCCTGGCAGTCGACGCGCAGCGAGATGGGCTCGCTGACTCCGATGGCGTACGAGACTTGGATGAGGCAGCGCGAGGCGAGCCCGGCGGCGATTACGTTCTTGGCGAGGTGCCGGGCGGCGTAGGCAGCCGAGCGGTCGACCTTGGTCGGGTCCTTCCCGGAGAACGCGCCGCCGCCGTGGGGCGCCGCGCCGCCGTAGGTGTCGACGACGATCTTCCGGCCGGTCACCCCGGTGTCGACCGCCGGCCCGCCCTCGACGAAGCTGCCGGCAGGGTTCAGGAAGAAGCGCGTGCGCTCGTCGAACCAGCCCTCGGGCAGGACCCTCTTGACCAGGGCCAGGACGAGCGCGCTCAGCTCCTCGCGCGAGAGGCTGGCCGCGTGCATCTGCGAGACGACGACCGCGTCGGCGCGCACCGGCCGGGCGCCTTCGTACTCGACCGTCACCTGCGACTTGCCGTCGGGGCCCAGCCGGTCGTTGCCGGCGTGCCGCTCCTTCGCGAGCGCCTCGACGATGCGGTGGGCGTAGTGCAGCGGCGCGGGCATCAGCTCGGGCGTCTCGTCGCAGGCGAACCCGAAGATCACGCCCTGGTCCCCGGCGCCTTCCTCCTTGTGCTCGGTCGCGTCGACCCCGAGGGCGATCTCCTTGGACTGCTCGTGGACGTGGACCTGGACCGGAACCTGGTCGGAGAAGCGGCCGCTGCGATACCCGATGTCGCGGATGGCGCGCCGGGCGCAGGCCTCGTAGTCGGGCGAGGCGCCGCGCACCTCGCCGGCGACCACGCACAGGCCGTCGGTCACCAGGGTCTCGATGGCCACCCGCGCCTCGGGGTTCGTCGCGAGGCAGGCGTCGAGGATCTCGTCGGAGATGCGATCGGCGACCTTGTCGGGATGGCCCTCGGCGACCGACTCGCTGGTGAACCAGTGTCTCTCGTTCATGGTGCCCCTCCGGATTGATGGCGCGGCTCACGGCTTCTGATCGATCAGGTTTGCACCGGTCACCCGGAGCCGAGTCGAAGGCCTGTCTCCGGTCACCCTGAGCGTAGCTCCCGCCGCTTTTGCGGCGGGAGCGGAGTCGAAGGGCCCTCCGGATTCAGCCCTACCTTCGAAGTTCGGCCGTGCCGCCCTCGGTGCGAGCGTTGAGCACAGGATAGTGGCCGGACGGACACGGTGGCCGAAGCGAGGTCCGGGCAGCCCGAGCGTAAGCCGAGCTAGCGAGGCCGAAGTCGAGGGCGCCTCGGCCTGTCTCGGTTAGTTGGAAGGCTACGCTCGGCGCGAGTGGGGCGCGGGCCGCGGTCAGTCCGACGTGGGCACGACCTCCGGGGTCGGGCTCGGCTTCGGGCTCGGGCGCGGCGAGCGCCACTCGACCAGCGGCCGGAGGAGCTTGTCGGCAAGCTGCTCGGAGTCCGGCTCGCCGCTCTCGCCGTAGGCGGCGACCTGGAGAACGAAGCGGCGCAGGGCGCGGGAGAAGCTCAAGGAGCGCGACCGCAGCTCGGGCTTCTCGTCGGGCGCGCGCACGCTGGTGATCCCCAGCCTCTGCCCGTAGAGCCGGTGCGCCTCGCGCACCGCCTCGACGAGGGACTGTGCGCCGAGGTCCCGGACGAGCGCGGCGTTCTGCTCCTCGGAAAGGATCTTGAGGAGCGTCTCCGACTGGGCCCATTCCGTGCGGTGGTCGAACAACGTGAACCTCAGCCCGTCGCCGAAGAGGAGCGCGTGGAGCGTCTTCGCCTTGGCCGACTGCGGGATCGCCGGCGGTAGCTTGGTCCATCCGGTCACGACGTCGAAGAGCCCGCTCCAGGCGGCATCGAGCTGTCTATCGAGCTCGTACGCTTTGGCGTCGTCGTCCGGCTTGGTGGGGCGGAGCACGGCCTTGAGCGCGGCCAGCTCGCTTCGCGTGGATTCCCGATGCCTCTCGAGCACCGGCGGCAGCGTCACGCCGTCGGCCACCGTGATGATCGCTTCCCCCAATGCGACTGCGCGCGCGGCGGTGGTGTTCGGCAGATTCACCATCGACTCTGCGCTGTATTCGCGAGCCATCATCCTTCTCCTGGTTTGTGTAGAGGGCAGCCGCGCACCAGCCCCCATGCGCTCGCGCGAGCCTGCCCGGATCCCCGCCATCCCCACCGTCCCCATTGCAGATGTGTGAGTAGCACCGCTCCTGCGGGTTTGTCACGCCGGCCCAGGTGTTCCCGAGGAGACGGCTGTCCCGGAGTCCTCGCGGGCCCGTCGACCGAGGTGCGGAATGGTCGCGCCCGCCGCCCAGGACCGGGGCGAGAGCAGGCGGAGGGGGCGGTGCCTGGCACGTGGGCCCGCTCCCGAGCGGCGCCAGAGACGATCGATCGTCGCTCGATCCGCTCCCGAGCGGCGCCGAGGACGATCGATCGTTGCTCGATCCGCTCCCGAGCGGCGCC
>DHSB01000098.1:2914-6699 GCA_002408385.1 Myxococcales bacterium UBA5297 | reverse complement strand
GTTGTTCGGTCCGCTCCCGAGCGCCGCCAGGGACGATCGATCGTTGCTCGATCCGCTCCCGAGCGGCGCCAAGGACGATCGATCGTCGTTCCGCCCCCCAAAAGGGGGAGGCGTCGAAAAAGGCAGGCGTCGCTCCGCGCCGGCACAGTCAAAAACCGTTCGCTTGCCGCAGTCCGACAATCGCCGAGGCTGTCGCGGCGCGGCGCGGCGCGTAGATCCGGCCCCATCATTGCTGACGAGGGACGCGATGGCGCGACCGACAAGCGAAACGAAAGCAGGCCTCTGCGGGATCTGCCCGGCCGGATGCTTCGTGCGAGCCCGACTCGAGGACGGGCAGCTTCAAGGCGTGGAGCCGGACCCCGAGAGTCCGCTCGGGATGATCTGCACCATCGGGCGGCACTCGCCGCAGGTCGTCTACGACCCCGACCGGCTGCGCCACCCGCTCGCGCGGGTCGGGCCGAAGGGCAGTTACAGATTCGCGCGCGTCTCCTGGGACGAGGCCTACGAGCGGGTCGTCGAGCGCCTGCAGCGCATCAAGTCCGAAAGCGGGGCGGAGGCGACGGCGATCTACACCGGCCGTGGCAGCTTCGACATGGCGCTGTGCGATCTCTTCCAGCCCGCCGACGTGGCGATCTCCTCGGCCTCGAGCGTGCTCTTTCCCTTCGGCTCGCCGAACACGCTGGGCGTCGGGGCGCTCTGCTACGTGTCGTTCGCGATGATCGCGCCGCACGTGACGATGGGCGGCATGTTCCACACGATGGACACCGACCTCGACCAGGCGGAGCTCATCGTGGTCTGGGGCGCCAACCCCGCGACCGACTCGCCGCCGCTCGCGCACGAGCGGATCCTGAGGGCGCGCGGGCGCGGGGCCTCGGTGGTGGTCATCGACCCGCGGCGCAACGACACGGCGCGGCTCGCCGGCGCGGAGTGGATCCCCATCCGGCCCGGGACCGACGGCGCGCTCGCGCTCGCGATGATCGAGGTGCTGCTCGAGGAGGAGCTGCACGACGAGGCCTTCGCGGCGAAGTGGATGCACGGTTTCGGCGAGCTGCGCGGGCTCGTGCAGCACTTCCGGCCCGACACCGTCGAGGGCATCACCGGCGTGCCGGCCGAGACGATCCGCCAGCTCGCGCGGCGCATCGCCGGGGCGCGCGGCGCGAGCCCGGTCATGTACACGGGGCTCGAATACTCGGACAGCGGGGTGCAGGCGATCCGCGCGGTCTTCACGCTCTGGGCGCTCGCCGGTCAGCTCGACGTCCCGGGCGGGCTCGTCTTCCGAATGAAGGAGGGCAGCTTTCCGCAGAACCGCCGTCACCTCGTCCCCAACCCCGACGTGCGCAAGGCGCTCGGGCGCGACCGCTTCCCGGTCTACAGCCACTACCGCGGCGAATCGCACGCCATCGCCCTGCCGAAGTCGGTGCTCGAGGGCGAGCCGTACCGCATCCGCGCGCTCATCAACCTCGGCGGCTCGCTCATCACCGCCTGGCCCGACCCGGCGCTGTGGCGCAAGACGCTCGCGGCACTCGACCTCTTCGTCTGCATCAACCGCCACCACACCGCCGACTCGGCCTACGCCGACCTCGTGCTCCCGGCGACCACCGGCTACGAGAACACCTCGTTCATGCGCTATGGCCCGCTCTTCAAGATCCGCGAGCGGCTGCTCGAGCCGGTGGGCGAGGCGCGCAACGACGCGCTCATCCTCGCCGAGCTGGCCCGGCGCCTGGGCTACGGGCACCTCTACCCGCAGACCGAGGAGGAGATCCTCGAGCGCGCGCTCGAGGGCACCGGCTTCACCGTCGAGCAGGTTCGCGCGGCCGGCGGCAGCGTGCAGGTGCCGGCGGTGATGATGCAGTACCGCAAGTGGGAAAAGGGGCTGCTGCGGCCCGACGGCAGGCCGGGCTTCGACACGCCGACCGGCAAGCTCGAGGCGGCCTCGACCGTCCTCGCCGAGCACGGCTACGACGCGCTGCCGGTCTACACCGAGCCGCGCGAAGGTCCGCTGGCGCGGCCGGATCTCGCCCGGCGCTTTCCGCTGGTCTTCAACTCCGGCGCGCGGACGCACCACGACTTTCGCAGCCAGCACCACGGGGTCTCCGGCCTCGCCGAGAAGCAGCCCGAGCCGACGGTGACGCTCAACGCGCTCGACGCCCGCGAGCGCGGGATCCGCAACGGCGACAAGGTCTGGGTCGAGACCCCGCGCGGCAGGCTCGGGTTCCGGGCGCGGGTGACCGAGGAGATCGTGCGCGGGGCGGTGGACGCGAGCATGGGAGGCGGCGGTCCGCTCGGCCCGAAGGCCTGGCAGGAGTGCAACGTGAACGAGCTCACCAACCTCGATCACTACGATCCGATCTCCGGCTTCCCGGTCTACAAGACGCTGCTCTGCCAGGTCGCGAAGGCCGAAGACGGCGAGAGGGTCGCGCGGGTCGAGCGGGAGGACGAGCCGGGCGCGAGCTGCGAGCCGGTCGCGCTCGCTGCCGAAGCGCCGGCGCGGCGGGTCTACCTCGACCACAACGCGACCACGCCGCTCGACCCCGAGGTGCTCGAGGCGATGCTGCCGCCTCTGCGCGAGGGGTGGGGCAACCCCTCGAGCATCCACACCCTGGGCAGCAGCGCGCGCTCGCAGGTCGAGGCGGCGCGCCGGCAGGTCGCCGCGGTGCTCAACTGCACCGCGCGGCGGGTCGTCTTCACCGGCAGCGGGACCGAGGCCGACAACCTCGCCATCCAAGGCGCGGCCGCCGCGCGCCGCGAGCGCGGGCGCCACCTCGTCACCACCGCCGTCGAGCACCCGGCGGTGCTCGCCACCTTTCGCGCGTTCGAGGAGCACGGGTTCGAGGTCACCTTGCTGCCGGTCGACGGCACCGGACGGGTCGACCCGCGCGCGCTCGAGGCGGCGATCCGCCCGGAGACGACCCTGGTCAGCGTGATGGCCGCGAACAACGAGGTGGGGACGGTGCAGCCGATAGCCGAGCTCGCCCGCATCGCGAGGGCGCGCGGCGCGCTCTTCCACACCGACGCGGTCCAGGCGCTCGGGAGGCTGCCGCTCGACGTCGAGGAGCTCGGGGTCGATCTGCTCTCGGTCTCGAGCCACAAGATCCACGGGCCGAAGGGCGTCGGAGCGCTCTACGTGCGAAGCGGCCTCGCGCTCGAGCCGCTGATGCACGGCGGCGGGCAGGAGCGAGGACTGCGGCCGGGGACCGAGAACGTCGCGGGCATCGTCGGCTTCGGCAAGGCCTGCGAGCTCGCGCAGCGCCGGCTGCATCACGGCGAGACCGAGCGCCTCGGCGCGCTGCGCGAGCGGCTCGCGGCAGGCCTGAGGCGGCTCGTCCCCGACGCGAAGGAGAACGGGTGCGCCGAGCACCGGCTCGCCAACACGCTCAACGTGACGCTGCCGGGGATCCGCGGCGAGTCGCTCGTGCTGCTGCTCGACAGGCGCGGGGTCTGCTTCTCGTCCGGCTCGGCGTGCAAGTCGGGCAACCCCGAGCCCTCGTACGCGCTGCTCGCGATGGGCCTGAGCGCCGAGCAGGCGCACTGCGCGGTGCGCTTCTCGCTGGGCGCCGCGACCACGGCCGACGACATCGACTACGTGCTCGGGGAAATCGGAGGGGCGCTGCGCGAGACGCGGGCGGCCGTGCGCTTCGTGGGCTGTCGTTGAAGAGGCGTCGAAGAATCCTTCGAGCGATAACTGGTCAGCCCGAGCCCCGCGGCCGGGCTCGGGGCAGGCGAAGTCGAGCAACCGTGTCGAATCTCAAGGCCTTCGTGCGGGCGTGCGGAGACCGGAGCGCCGG
>DHSB01000098.1:0-2774 GCA_002408385.1 Myxococcales bacterium UBA5297 | reverse complement strand
CGCCGGCCTTCGTGCCGGCGTCGCGCGGGCGTGCGGAGACCGGAGTCGAGGTGGCCTCTCGACTTCGCCTGCCCCGAACCTGCCGAGGGGCTCGAGGTGAGCGGGGGGAAGGCCTTCAGATACAAGGGGCCCTTCGACTCCGCCCCCGCCGCTGGCACGCTCGAGGTACCCGGGCTCGCCGGTGGGCGGGTCGTCTGGAGGGCGGGCCAAAGAGAGAAGGCGGAGCCCGAGGGCTCCGCCTTCCTTTGAATCGGCCGATGAGGCGCCTCTTACTTCTTGGCGAGCTCCTCGTCGATGACGCGCTGGAACTCCTCGTAAGGCTGCGCGCCGGAGATGAGCCGGCCGTTGATGATGAAGGCCGGGGTGCCCGAGATGCCGGCTTCCTTGCCGTCCTCGATGTTCTTCTTCACCTGCGCGGCGTACTTGTTCGAGTCGAGGCACTCGTCGAACTTGGCCGAGTCGAGGCCGAGCTTCTTGGCGACGGCCTTCAGGTCGTCGATGCCGAGCTTGTCCTGGGCGCCGAACATCTCGTCGTGCATCTCCCAGAACTTGCCCTGGTCGTTGGCGCACAGGCCGGCCTCGGAGGCCTTGGGAGCCTTGTCGTGGAAGGGAAGCGGGAAGTCGCGGAAGACCAGGCGCACCTTGCCGGCGTAGTTGGCCAGGACCTGGTCAGCGGTCTTCGCGGCCCGCGAGCAGAACGGGCACTGGAAGTCGGAGAACTCGACGATGGTGACCGGGGCGTCAGCCGGCCCCTTGGACGGACCCTCGGCGGCGACCTTGATGCGCGGCTCGGGCAGGACGATCTTCAGGTTCGCCTTGGCCTTGAGCTCGTTGAGGTAGGCCATCACGGCCGCCTGGCTCTGCTCTTGGCCGGCGCGGGCCTGCAGGAAGGGCTTGACCTCGTCGAAGCTGCGGCCGCCGAAGGCCTCCTTGTGGTCCTCGAACATCTTCTGAAGGGCCTCGTCGCTCGTCGCGGGGGTCGCTTTCTCGGCGATGGCGCGCAGGAACTCCTCCTCGCCCTTGCCGGCCTTCTTGGCCTCTTTCTCGACGAGCTGACGCAGCACCATCGTCTCGAGGCCCTGGCGGCGCATCTCGTACAGGTCCTTGGCGAGGAAGGCGTCGAGCTCGGTCATCGTGACCTGCTTGCCGTCGTAGGTCGCCACCACGCTGTCCGAGGCGGTGGCAGGCTGGCCATTGGGCGCCGGAAGGCTCGCCTTGGTGCAGGCAGACAGGGCCAGGGCCGCCGCGGCGACGCTGAAGAGTGCGGTTTTCATTTTGGGAGAGGCTCCTTTTCGTCGCCACGCCGCCGACGGACAGAATTGGCCAGGTTCCGTGGCGAAAAGTGCGCAGCTTGTTCCACCAAACCTGCAGGCCGTCAAGGTTATTGCCGGTGATCTCCGGGCGCCTCCCTTCGCTCTCGGAGCAGGTGCGAGCGGGCCGCCGGTCGGGCGAGGCCGCGATGCGAATTCGGAGAAAGAGCGGATTAGAAGCGCCGCCCGGCAGATTGAAAGGGACGTGACCGACGCCAAGAGCTACCTGCGCCGGCTGAGCGACGACATCGTCACTCTGCACAAGCCCCTGAGAGTCCTGAGCCTGCTGCGCTGGGGCCCGAGGGTGCACGCGCGCTTCTTCGCCCAGCAGGCCCGCCGGTTGCCGGAGGTCGCCTATCCGCCGCTCGACTTCGACCCGAAGGAGGTCGTGCGCAGCTTCGCCGCGCTGCGGCGCCGCATCCGCGGGCGCAACCCGGTCGAGGCGCTGCTGCGGGCCAAGTGCGACGAGGGGGCGGGCCTCGCCCGCATGCTCGCGGCGCGGGGGAAGAAGGCGTTCTACGAGCACTCGGTGCGGATCTACGGGCATCCGCGCGACCAGTTCGCGGCGCAGCCCCAGGTCGACAATCTGAAGGTCGCCGAGCTGTGGGCCGGGCGGCCGCGCTCGAGCGCCGTGGGGCCGCTGCTCGGCTCGGCGCAGGCCGTCGAGCTCGTGCGCGCGCTGGTCGCCCCGTACCTCGGCTCGGCCTGCGGGGTGCGCGAGTCGAGCCGGCTGACGGCCAACGCGGCGGCCGGCCCGAGGACGGTGGTGATTCGCAAGGGGGCGAGCTTCACGCCGCGCCAGGCGCGGGCGCTCGCGCACCACGAGGGGCTGTGGCACGTGCTGACGAGCCTCAACGGCTTTCGGCAGCCGGTCTTGACGGTGCTCGGCCTCGGATTGCCCGGCCACACCGAGAGCCAGGAGGGCGGGGGCGTGGTGAGCGAGTTTCTCACCGGCACCATCAGCGACGATCGCTATCGCGAGCTCGGTGCGCGCACGCTGGCGGTGGACATGGCCGCGAGCGGCGCGGACTACCTGCAGGTCTTCGGCTTCCTCGCCGAGCGGTTCGGGCCGCACAAGGCCGCGCAGATGTCCGAGCGCGTCTTCCGCGGCGGGCTGCTCACCGGAGGGGCGCCGTTCACCAAGGACGCGGTCTATCAGCGCGGCTATTGCCGGGCCTACAGCTTCCTGCGCGCCGCGCTCGCGATGCCCGAGCCGCGCCTGCTCGAGGCCTTCCTCGCCGGCAAGATGCGCGTCGATGACGCGCCCTTGATCCAGCAGCTCATCGAGGAGGGGCTCTGCGTGGGGCCGACCTACCGGCCGGAGTGGCTGCTCGATCGCGACTCGCTGATGGCGAAGGTGACGCACTCGATCACCATCAGTCGCTTTTCGGTCAGCCGCAGCCGGCACTACTACGAGGAGCGGGCTGCGCGCGCGGGCCGTGCGCGGCGCGGCGGGGCCGGCGC
>DHSB01000240.1 GCA_002408385.1 Myxococcales bacterium UBA5297 | reverse complement strand
ACTGTCCCGTCGGGCGAGGGAACCGTCGTTGCGAGCGAGGCAACTGTCCTTTCGAGCGAGGTAACCGTCCTTTCGGACGACGGCGCACGATGCGCGTAACCGCCTGTGATTGCAGAGGATTTCGCCGCCTCTCGCTCCGGCGAAGCGTGCTCGCCGGCGGCGCCTGACCGCCTCGATGCTGCCGCCGGGAACGACGCCTCGCGGCGGCATCGCGGGGTTCGGTGCCGGTTACTTGGTCTGGTTCAAGACGCCGGTGCCGCGGGTCGCGCCTCGTGGGCGATGCGGCTCGGCGGAAGGCTTCCGAGGCGCGGCAAGGGACCGGGTTCGAGGCGCTGTCGTCCAGCGTCATTGAAGGATTCCGTTGAGCGTGAAAACGAGACCGAAGTGGCCCCCTCCGCGGGCGACACGGGTCCGTTCGGAAGGCTACACTTCGGGCGCGCTGCCCTGCCGTCCGCGAGCCCTCGCGGACGCCGGGCAGTCGGCGCGGCACCAACCACCTCAGAGAGACCTCATGCACTGGATTGCCCCGTCGCAGAAGGACGACGCCACGACGGTTCTCGAGAAGCGCCTGTGGCAGGCCGCGGACGAGCTGCGCGCGAATAGCAGCCTGAAATCGACGCAGTACGCCCAGCCCGTGCTCGGGCTCATCTTCCTGCGCTTCGCCGACGCGAAATTCGCGGTCCGGCGCGCCGAGCTGGAGAAGACGGCGACCGGCCGTCGCGGCTCGCGGGTCGACGACCCGAGCGCCTACCACGCGTCCGGCGTCCTCTTCCTCCCGCCCGAGTCGCGGTTCGCGATGCTGCTCGACTACCCCGAGGGCGGGAAGAACGGGAAGTCGCTCGGCCAGGCCGTCGACGACGCGATGCGCGCCATCGAGCGCGAGAACCCGCAGCTCTCCGGCGTGCTCTCGAAGACCTACCAGACCTTCAACGCGCGCCTGCTCAAGGAGCTGCTGAAGACCCTCTCGACCATCAAGGTGGACCTCGAAGGCGACTCGTTCGGGAAGATCTACGAGTACTTCCTCGGCGAGTTCGCGATGAGCGAGGGGCAGGGCGGCGGCGAGTTCTACACGCCGACGAGCATCGTCAAGCTGATCGTCGAGATCCTCGAGCCGTTCCAGGGACGCGTGCTCGATCCCGCGTGCGGCTCGGGCGGCATGTTCGTGCAGAGCGCGCGCTTCGTCGCCGAGCATAAGAAGAACAACAACGCGCTCGCCATCCACGGCGTCGAGAAGGTGGACGACACCGGCCGGCTCTGCCGGCTGAATCTCGCGGTGCACGGGCTCGAGGGCGACGTCCGGCACGGCGGCGAGATCAACAGCTACTACGACGACCCGCACAACCTGGTCGGCCGCTTCGACTTCGTGCTCGCGAACCCGCCCTTCAACGTGAACAACGTCGACAAGGACCGGCTGCGCGGTTCGGTTGGTCCGGGCCGGCGCTTCCCCTTCGGTCTGCCGAGGACCGACAACGGCAACTACCTCTGGATCCAGCTCTTCTACGCGGCGCTGAGCGCGACCGGCCGCGCGGGCTTCGTGATGGCCAACTCGGCCTCCGACGCGCGCAGCTCGGAGCAGGAGATCCGCAAGCAGCTCATCGAGTCCGGCGCCGTGGACGTGATGGTCTCGGTCGGGTCGAACATGTTCTACACGGTCACCTTGCCGTGCACGCTTTGGTTCCTCGACCGGGGCAAGGCGCATACGAAGCGCAAGGACAAGGTGCTCTTCCTCGATGTGCGGAACATCTACCGCCAAATCGACCGCGCGCATCGCGATTGGACGGAAGGGCAGATCGGGTTCCTGGCGAACGTCGTGCGGATGTATCGCGGCGAGGAAGTCGACCTGACCTACGGCGACGGCGAGGCGGAAGAGAAGCTGCGCGAGGTCTTCGGGAAGAAGCTCAAGTACGCGGACGTGCCGGGGCTCTGCAAGGTGGCAAGCATCAAGGAGATCGAGGCGCAGGGTTGGAGCCTCAATCCCGGGCGGTATGTCGGCGTGGCGCCGGGCGAAGAGGTGAGCGATGAAGATTTCAAGGCGCAGTTTGCGGCGCTGAATGAGGAGTTTGAGGCGCTGACGGCGGAGGCGCGGAAGCTTGAGAAGGTGATCGCGAAGAACGCGGCGAGCATTGTCGGAGAATGAATTGGAAACCACTCGTCGTGTGAGGCTCGAAACCGTCTGTACTCGAATTACCGTGGGGCATGTTGGTCCGATGGCCTCAGAGTACGTTGACCGAGGCATTCCGTTTTTGCGGTCGCAGAACATAGAGCCATTTAGGATTCGGCTCGACGATGTGAAGTATGTTCGCCCGGCATTTCACGAGCGACTGAAGAAGTGTGCCTTGCGTCCCGGAGATGTTGCTGTCATCCGCACCGGCTACCCTGGTGTTGCGGCGGTAATTCCAGAATCGTTGATAGAGGCTAATTGTGCCGACTTGGTGGTTATCACTCCTTCGCCGGCCCTCGATTCGCACTACTTGGCTTCAATTTTCAATTCGACTTGGGGTAAGTCAGCCGTAGCAGGCAATCTAGTCGGTGTCGCACAGCAGCATTTCAATGTGGGTGCGGCACGCAATCTGGAGGTCATGCTTCCTCCGATCGAAACCCAGCGCCGCATCGCGGGCATCCTCTCTGCCTACGACGACCTCATCGAGAACTGCGAACGCCGCATCCGCGTGCTCGACGAGATGGCCCGCGCGCTCTACCGCGAGTGGTTCGTGAACTTCCGCTACCCGGGGCACGAGAACGTGCCGCTTGTGGAGTCGGCAATGGGGCGGATTCCGAAGGGATGGAGCGTTCGGCCGCTTTCGGAAGTCGTTGATGTAAATGCCGCGCAGGTCGACACAAAGCATCCGCCCGGCCGGATCCGTTACATCGACATTTCGTCCGTCAGCCCCGGAAGCGTGGATGCGGTCGCCGACCTTGTTTTTGCCCAGGCTCCTGGTCGCGCGAGGCGGATCGTAAGGCATGGCGATGTGGTTTGGTCATGTGTCCGGCCAAACCGAAGGTCGCATGCGCTTGTCCTTCACCCCGACGAGAATACGGTTGCCTCGACGGGTTTCGCCGTTCTTAGCGCGAAGTCGGTTCCGTTTACCTACCTCTATTCGGCGACGACGACCGATGAATTCGTCAGCTATCTTGAGAAACGGGCGACCGGCGCGGCATATCCCGCGGTAACCGGCAAGGTGTTTGCCGACGCGCCGGGAGTGGATGCCATCCTGAT
>DHSB01000197.1:30308-40498 GCA_002408385.1 Myxococcales bacterium UBA5297 | reverse complement strand
CGAAGGGCCCTTCGACTTCGGCCTTCGCAAGCTCGGCCTACGCTCAGGGTGAACGGGAGGTTGGCCGAGTTCAAGGAGGTCTGCCGACACTTTGATGCCTGAGCGAAGTCGAAGGGCCCCGACTCTGCTCGAGGTGACCGGGGGGCCGACACCCCTTGCGGCCCGCGCGCCGGCTCTCAGTCGCCGCTCGCGGCGCGCAGCGTCAGGCCCGCGAACGCGCCGAACGGCGGCATCGGGTAGCCCTGCACGTACGCGTATCGGCCGTTGAGCAGGTTGCGCAGCGTCAGGTAGGGCTCGATGGCCAGCCCCTTGGCGACTCCCTGCAAGCGCAGGCGAAGCGCGGCGTCGAGGAAGAAGGGGTCGGGCAGCGGATCGCGGCCGTAGTTGTTCATGTACAGCCCGTGCGTCCACTCGCCGCTCAGGCTCGCCTCGAGCTCGTGCGCGCCGATCCGATGGCGGCTCTCGAGGCCGAAGTCGAGCTTCGCCTCGGGACTCTGCTTCGTGTACCGGCCCACGTCCTGCCAGTTGCCCGCAGCGCGCAGCGCGAACGGCCCGATCGCGCGCACCCGCGCGTGCCCTTCGACGCCCCAGACGACGACCCGGTCGATGTTGACGACCTCGGCCGTCGGCCAGGAGCCGAAGTACTTGATCAGGTCCCGCGCCGACGTGCGGTACAGGCTCGCGCCGACCTCGACCCGCTCCGATTCCCAGCCGATGCCGAGGTCCCAATTCACGGCGAGCTCGGGCCGCAGCTCCGGGTTGGCGGTCGGGAAGGGCAGGTAGAGCTCGCGCAGCGTCGGCTGGCGGTAGTTGCGCGCGACGCGGGTCTGCAGCCTCAGGCCGCCGGGGGGCTCCCAGCGAAGCCCGGCCTTGTAGAGGAAGACCAAGCTGTCGAAGTTGGTCGCCAGCTCGCGGGCGCCCACCGTCGCGGTCAGGCCGCGCACCGGTCGCAGCGTGAGCTGTTGATAGAGCCCGCCGGTCGAGAGCGCGTCGAGGTTCGTCCGCGAGCCGTCGCGCCGGTCCTCGACGTGGCCGTCAACCCGCTCGAAGGCCGCTCCGACGATGAGCGAGGCCAGCGGGTGCAGCGTCGCGGCGGCCTCGGCGATGGCCCCACCGGTGTAGTCACGGGAGTGAAAGCCGTCGTAGAGCCGGTGGTCGCCCGCGTTGAGATAGGGCGTCAGGCGCAGCGAAAAGAGCCCGCGCCTCAGCTCGAGCTGCGCCGAGAGCCCGTCGCGCCAGACCGCGTACCAGTGGTCCGGATGCGGATGGGTCGCCGGGCCGGGATCCGCGCCGCTCAGCCGCACCAGCTTGTTGCGCACGGTCAGGCGCATCCGCCCCGGGAGACGCTGGCGCGCGGCGAGGTGCACGACCGTGTTGGCGCCGCCCGCGCCGTCGCGGTGGCCGTCGGTGTCGAGCAGGTGGACCGAGCCCGCGAGGTCGAGGCCGCCGCGGCGGCCGAGCAGCGAGAGGGTCTCGGTCATCGTCCCGAAGCTGCCGGCACTCGCGTCCTGCCTCAGCTCGAGCCCGTCCTCCTCGAGCCAGCGGCTGCGCACGACGAGCACCCCGCCCATCGCGTTGGTGCCGTAGAGCACCGAGTCGCCGCCCTTGAGGATCGCGACCTCGTCGACGAGCGCGGCGTCGAAGGCGTCGGGCAGCGGGTGGCCGAAGATGCCTTGGTAGTCGGGGACGCCGTCCTCGACGACGAGCACTTGGCTGTTGGGGCTGCCGCCCAGGCCGCGCACGTGGATGCCGCCCGACGAGCCGTTGGCCACCCCGTGCGGCCCGCCGCGTCCCGGGACGTAGACGTCGCCGGCTTCTTGAGCGAGCGCCTCGAACATGCTCGCGCGCGTGTTCGCCCGCAGCCGCGCGCCGTCGATCTGCGTCGCCCCCGCGGTGGCGTCGGGCAGGACGGGCCTCGCGCCGCGGACGACCGAATGGAAGGCGGGATCGGGCTCCGCGGCTCGCGGCTCCTCGACAACGCTCTCGCTCGCTTCCGATCCGGCCTCCGCCGGCTCGACTTCCGCCGACCGCGCCGGGCCAGCGAGCAGGAGCGCGAACGCGAGCAGCGCGGTGCGCACGGAGGTCTTCATCAGTGCCCGTACGGCCCGGGGACCGCGAAGTCCTGCTCGATGGCGTCGAGCCGGATCTCGATGCGGTGCAGGCCGCCCCACTCGGCCGGAAGGGTCGAGGTCGAGTGGTACGCGAACCAGATCGGCTCCGGGTCGGGACGCTCCTCGGGAGGGGCCGGCTCGCAGCCCGCGCAGCCGCAGCCGTCGAGCACTCCTTCGGCGGCCTGTTCGCGCGCGTAGGCGTGGGCGTCGAGCTTCTCGAAATGGACCCGGTCCTCGCCGGCCAGACAGCGCCCGGGGCTGGTCGCCTCGCCGTAGGCGAGCACGCCCTCCCAGAGGCAGCCGTTGAAGCTCACCTTGCGCAGCAGCACCTCGGGGCTCGTGCTGTTGACCACGATCACCTCGGGATAGGCGAGGTCGCAGCCGGCGTTGAGCGCGGAGAGCCCGGCGAGCAGCGCAGCGACCGCGGGGGCCGGACGCATCACTTCGCGCATTGCGGGTTCAAGGTGCGCTCGGCGTAGGCCTTGAAGCCAAGCTCTGGCCAGCGCTCGCGGATGCGCTCGTAGACCGCTTCGGGAATCGGGGCGACGCCTTCGGGCGGGCAGGGCCCTTGGTGATTGGGCATGTTGATGGCGATGGTGCGCCTCTGGCCGGGGACGACCTCCTCCTCGTTCTTGCTGGCGATGGGCAGCGCGTGCGCCGGGTCGCAGTCGGGGTCGTCCCAAGCGGCGACCATCAACACGTAGTCGAGGCCGGGCTCGACCTCCTTCTCCTCGCTGGTGGCGTCGATGGCGATCTTGCCGAAGTCGACGCCCTGGAAGGCCGCTTTGCAGATCGTCCAGGGCGGGTTGCGCGCCATCTCCGGGTTGGCGAAGTCGTTCTTGATAGAGACGCGCGCGGGCGCTTGCTCCTCGCCGCCGCAAGCCGCGCTGGAGAGGACGAACGCTGCTGCCAGGAGTGGGCCGAAGGGTCGGTGCTCGAACATGTCTGGGTCCTCCGTCGTGCTACGGGAATTGAAAGGCGTGTTACCACGGCCGAGTACCCTTCCTCTGAGTAGCAAGTCAAGCGGTCGGCCTCGCGAAGAGAGGTTCGAGTCGCGAGCGGGCGCATTGGAGGCAGCTCTGAGCGGCTTCGTGGCGCGCGCACCCAGCCGGCGGCAAGGAGCGGGCTGGGGCTTGGGCGAGGGGCTCGAGGCCGTTGCCGATGTTGTCGTGGAAGGAAACAGGTCGCGCACGGTGCGCGGAGCCTCCGGCGGCTTCGGGCTCCAGGGAAGGGCTCGCGAGACCGGCGCGGGCTTGCAGCGATCGGTGCGCCGGCTCGCCATCGGGCAAATCGCCAAGACCCGGCCTGGTCGGACAGACGTCCAGAGAGTCGAGCCGCCCCCGATTGACGCTCGGAACCGCGCCCGCCTAGTCTGGCCGCGGCTTTTCAGGAGCTTTGGAGGGCGCCCGACTCAAGCGCTCGGAGGCGCCGGCCGGCGGCTCCGCCTTGGGGCGGGCAATCAAACCAACGACAGGCGTCGCAAGACGCACAACCAACGACAAGGCCATGAACGCGAACAAGATCCTCGGGTTGGGCTTCGCCCTGTTGCTCTCGGTCCCCGCCTACGCCGGCAACGACTACGCCGGCAAGGAGCTCTACACCCTCGTCAACCTGCACCCGGACGAGAAGAACTTGCGGCTCTCGTCGGTGAACTATCAGCTCGACGCGTTGCTGCCCCTGTGCACCAAGGTCCAGATCACCTCGATGAGCCGCAAGGGGATGAAGCTCAAGCTCGTCGAGGGCGGGCGCGAGTACCAGTACGAGTTCCACAAGACGCTGCGCGACAGCATCGACGCCCACATCGCCAAGATCGTCGGCGAGCAGTGCCCGGAGGCGAAGGTCAAGTCGCTCAGCAAGATCGATCGGGAGGGCATCCGCGACGGCAGGGTCTACGACGGAATGACCAGGGAAGGGGTCATCCTCGCCCTCGGCTATCCGCCCGAGCACGCCACGCCCAACCTCGAGTCCAACGAGTGGATGTACTGGCAGAACCGCTTCGTGAAGAACGCGGTGCGCTTCGTCGACGGCAAGGTGAGCAGCGGCTCGGGGTCGAGCGCTTCCGCGGAGCCCGCGGGCAACGACAACTTCAAGGCGCCCGAGCCAGTCGTCGCGCCCAAGGAAGGCTTCGTCGCCGGAGCCGAGCTCTTCACGCTCGTCAACCTGCACCCGGACGAGAAGAACCAGCGGCTCTACTCGGTGAACTACCAGGTCGAGGGGCTGCTACCGCGCTGCACGAAGGTGCGCGTCAAGTCCATCAACAAGAGGGCGATGAAGTTCACGCTGGTCGATTCGGGCCGCGAGTACGAGTACCTCTTCCATGAGACCCTGCGCGAAGACCGCGACACCCACCTCGCCAAGTACTTCGGCGCCCGGTGCGATGCGAAGGTCAAGCTCGGCAAGGTCGACCAGGAGGGCATCCGCGAGGGCCGGGCCATCGAGGGCATGTCGAAGCAGGGCGTCATCTTCGCCATCGGCTACCCGCCGGAGCACGCGAACCCGAGCCTCGACTCGAACGAGTGGACCTACTGGAAGAACCGCTTCGGCAAGCTCATCGTGCGCTTCGCTGATGGGAAGGTGTCCGAGGTCCGCAAGTAGCCCAGAGCCTGAAGCTCGAAGCCTGAGAGCCCCTTCTCCAGTGCGGAGGAGGGGCTTTCTTCATGGCGGATCGGAGCGTCGCGCCGGGCGAAGGGAGCAGTCGAGGATGAAGCTCCAACGTCGTCGTCGTGCGTCGCGCGGCCGGGACCTGGAGCCGTGGAGCTCGGCCCTCCATCCATCGGCTGCGATCAGGCAAGGCCGCGAAGCTCCCCAATCGACTGGAGGATGAAGCTCGAACGTCGTCGTCGTGCGGTCGCGCGGCGGAGCTGGAGCTCCCGCCCTCCATCCACAAGCGGCGTCGCTCGTTCGCGCGGCGGAGCTGGAGCTCCGCCCTCCATCCACAAGCGAAAGCCCCTCCTCCGACTGACGGAGGAGGGGCTCTTTCACCATCTCGAGCGCCATAGCGCTCAGCGAACCGCTACTGCCAGATGCAGGTCGGCCGGCACAGCCAGGTCGAAGAGTCGACCTTCTCGCAGTCGCCCGAGCCGCAGGCCTCGTCGTAGTCGCGGCTGAGACTGTTGCACTGCTGCCCGTCGCCGAGGAGCGCCTTGCAGACCTTGTCGGTCACGCCGCAGTAGCCCTCTTCGCACACCGGCCCGATCAGCTCACTGCAAGCCTCGCCGGCGGTGCCCGGGGCGAGCTCGCACTTGCCCGTGTAGGTGTTGCAGCGGCCGAAGCGCTGGCAGTCGTAGTCGCTGGCGCACACGGCGCCGTCGCCACCGAGCGTCACGCAGACCTGCGAGCTGCAGGTCAGGCCGCTCTTGCACTGGCTGTAGTGAGTGCAGCTCTCGCCCGGATCCTTGAGCGGCGTGCAGACCTTGGGCGAGCCGGCGCAGGCGGCCGTCGGACCACACTCCTCCTTCTCGACGCAGGGGCTGCCCGCCGCCGTAAAGGCCGTGCAGGTGCCGAATTCGGTCTGGGTCGCGCCCTTGCAGTAGGTGGTCTTGTAGTCGCACTCGGTGCCCGCGCCGTAGACCGACTGGCTCGGCAGGCGGCAGAGCGCGCCGACCCCGCCGGTGAAGGGGCGCGCGCAGGTGCCGGTGCAAGCGCACGAGGTCCCGCCGCAGTCCGGGCCGGCCGCGCACTGGTCGGCGACTCCGCACGGCTGGCCGAAGGCCTTGCGATCCGTGCAGACGTTCTGGCAGAAGCCCGACTTGCACATGAAGTTGCCGGTGCAGGAGGTGCCGTTGGCGGCGCGCTCGACGCACAGGCCGCTCGTCGCGTCGCAGTAGCTGGCCGGGGAGGAGGTGCCGAGCTTCATCGGGTTGCAGTACAGGTCGGAGGTGTTGCAGGTGTCTCCGACGACCCGGTACGGCTGGCAGGTGCCGCCGCGGTTGGTCCGCTCGGCCTCGGGCGTGCCGGCCGGGTCGCAGGTGCCCATGCCGCGGTCACAGCGCAGCTTGGCGCAGTCGTTGCGGTCGAAGCAGGGGGCGTCTTGGGGCTGCTCGCCGAAGGGGAACAGGTTGTAGTTGTCGCACTCGGGCGCGAGCAGCTCGTACATCGTGCCGTCGCAGGTGACCCGCTGCGCTTCGAGGTCGAGGCAGGTCTTGGCCTTCGCGACGTCGAAGTTGGTGATCCCGGCGCGGATGCGGGCCATCTTCTCCTGCTCGTCGCAGTCCGCGGTCTGGAAGTCTACGCACTTGTCGTACATCCCGTCGCCGAGCAGGCAGCAGCGGGCCATGCGGTCGCAGATGACCTTCGCCCGAGCCTCGCAGAACTGATCGGCGGTGAAGGTGCCGGTGTACTGGGGCTCCGGCGCGGTGCAGGAGGTGAGCGGGTCGGTGGTGATGCACTGGTTGGCCGTGCTGCACGACTGGCCGTTGGAGCAGGTGCCGCAGACCCCGCCGCAGCCGTCCGGGCCGCAGGTCTTGCCGCCACACTGCGGGGTGCACTCGCACTGGCCGCTCGAGTTGCAGGTTCCGAAGGTGCAGGTGCCGCAGCTTCCGCCGCAGCCGTCGGCGCCACAGACCTTGCCCTCGCAGCTCGGCACGCAGGCGCAGCCGGGCAGGGGGTTCTCGCAGCCGTTGCTCGCGTCGCCGTCGCAATCGCTGAAGCCGGTTTCGCAGACGCACTTGCCGTCTACGTCTTTCTGATTCGGACCGCAGTCGGCTCCGCTACAGCCGGCGAGTGAGAGAGCAGCCAGTGCGCCGAGGAGCGCGAAGAACGAGCGTTTCATGTGAGGACCTCCTAGTTGGAAGCCGGACATCCTAGGCGGGTGAGCGGAATCACTCAACCGGCGTGTGGCTCCCCGCTCACTTCTCGGGACCTTGCGAGGGCCCGAAACCGCTCAGGCCGGCCGTCCGCGCGGTTGTCCGGAAGCCGGCACTGTGGCCGAGCCGGCGAGCTGCCGGTTCGCGCCGCCCAGAAGCAAGAAGCCCCTCGACCGCCATCGGGCGAGGGGCTTCAGAATCAATGAGCTGCGCGGGCGATCAGGCCATGCCCTTCTGCACCAGCTCGTCGGTCTTCGCGGCGAGCCCGTTGCCCTTCTCGAGCAGCTCGGCGGCGAGCCGCTTCTTCTCGGCGAGATAGGCCTCGTCCTTGATCGACGGCAGGTTGATCTGGACGTTGAGGTGGGCGCCCTTGAGCGCGGTCTGCAGGTGCATCAGGCCGACGGCGGCATCGGTGATCGAGTTTTTGTTGCCCTTCTCGGCGATGGCCACCCCGTGCTCGAGCGCCTCGACCGCGAGCGACATCACCTCGAGCGGCACCTCGCAGGCGCCCTTGGTCGCCTCCTGGATCGCCGCCGAGCGGGCCGCCTTCTCCTCGTCGGTGTTCTTCGGGAGCTTGAAGGCCGCCATCACCATGTCGAAGGCCTTGGCGTCCTTGTCGATGAAGGCGTGGAACTGCGTGCGCATCGGGGTCAGCGTCGCCTTGCGCTGCGCCATCTCGTCGGAGACCGCCTCGTAGCCCTTCTTGCCTGCGGTCAGCCCGGCGACCATCGCGAGCAGCGAAGCGCCCACCGCGCCCGAGAGCGCCGAGGCCGAGCCGCCGCCCGGGGTCGGGGTCGGGGCGGCCATCTCCTCGAGGAAGTCGGTCAGGCTCTGGCCGGACTCGACCAGCTTGCTCTCGAGGATCTGCTCGTTCTTGAAGGAGTCGACCTGCAGGTACCAGGTGGCCGCGTCGATGAGCGCCTGTTGCGGGACCAGGCCGATCACCTCGCTCTCGCGCACGCCGACCCCGTAGCGCTCGGCCTCGCGCTTGACGAACTCGAAGGCGCGGTGCAGCCCGGTGCCCGTGTAGTTGGTCATGTTGATCGAGACCTGGGCGCAGTTCTTCTCCTCGATCATGAAGCCCATCGCCTTGGCGTAGCGGAAGCCGCCGTCGCGGAAGCGCAGCGCCTTGGCGATCTTCTTGGCGATCTCCACATCGGGCGTGTTCAGGTTGACGTTGTAGGCGACCAGCGGGAAGCGCGCGCCCACCGCGGTGGCGCCGGCGGTCGGGTGCACCTCGCTCGGGCCGAAGTCGGGCTTGCGATTCGGGTCGGTCTTGATCGCCTCGCGGATGCCTTCGAACTGGCCCTTGCGCACCGCGGCGAGGTCGATGCGGTCGGGGCTCTGCGCCGCGAGCTCGTAGAGGTAGACCGGGATGCTGAGCTCCTCGGCCATCCGCTTGCCGAGCCGCTTGGCGAGCTCGATGCACTCCTCGTTGCTCACCCCGGAGATGGGGATGAACGGGCAGACGTCCATCGCGCCCATGCGCGGGTGCTCGCCGGTGTGCTGGGTCAGGTCGATGAGCTCGCGGGCCTTCTGCGCGCCGCGAAAGGCAGCCTCGACGACCGGCTCGGTGTCGCCGACGAAGGTGACGACCGCGCGGTTGTGGTTCGCGTCCATCTCCTTGTCGAGCAGGGTCACGCCCGGCACCGCCTGGATCGCCGCGACGATCTGATCGACGACCTCGGGCCTGCGGCCCTCGCTGAAGTTCGGAACGCACTCGACGATTCGCTTCATCTGCACCGCTCCTTTTGAAAGAGCGGGCATCCTACGAAGCGCTCGCTAGAGCGTCAACCGCGGGACGGTGGGCGTCGAGAGGCAGAAGCGCGTGTTTTGACGGGGGTTTTTGGTGCCTCGAGCCGCCTCCTCTTCGGCCCGGAAGAGCCCGTCCGCCGACCGGCGGCGGTGGTCCGGTCCGGCCGCGGCGAGCGGCGAGGGCTGTCCGCGTTTTCGCCTCGCGTCGGGTGCGGTATGTCTGCCGCCATGACTCGAGTCGCCCTGCTCCTCTTCTTCGTGATGCCCGTGATTGCCTGTTCTTCCTCGGACCCGGATGTCGCCGACGCCCAGGTCGATGCCGATGGCGGAGCCGCCAAAGATGCCGGCGCGGACGCGGGTGTGCCTTTCGACGCGGGCGGCGAGCCCGACGCGGGCGGCACACCGGACGCAGGAGAGGCCGAAGGGGAGGGCAGCTCCAAAGGCCAAGGCGGCATCGCCTGCGCGAGCACCGGCAGCGTGAGCACCGGCGGGGTCAGCTACTCCTACTGCGTCGCGAGCGTCGCCGGGGTCGAGCTGAAGATCGTCGAGCCGACCGGCACGGCGGACAAGCCGCTGAAGCTGGCCGTCTACCTTCACGGCGACGGGGCCGGGCCGTACAACAGCGGCCTCGCCATCAAGAAGCACGCCCCGTGGACGACGACGCAGGGCATCCTCTACGTCGCGGCGCGCGCCCCCAACGCGTGCGCCTGGTGGCTCAGGCCGAGCTACACCACCTGCGACGGCGAGACGCCGGTGCCCGAGTCGGCCCTCGACGACGAAGGCGAGAACGCGCAGGCGCTGGCCGAGGCGATCGACGTGCTCCGCGCCGGCTGGGACATCGCGGACAGCCCCGTGCTGTTCGGCGGCTCGTCGGGCGGCTCGATCTTCCTGGCGGCGAGCTTCTACCCGCTCTTCGGCGACCGGTTCCCGGGAGGCTACGCGCTGAGCTGCGGTGGAGACGCGCCGTGGGCCGGAGAGCTCGCTTGGGACGGCACCGACCCGGCCCTCGTCGGCGAGACCAAGCTCTTCTTCACCTACGGGGACAAGGACTTCGTGGTCCCCGACGTGCTCGAGGCGCTCTCGTTCTACGAAGCCGAGGGCATCCCCACCGACGTGAAGGTCGTCCCCGAGACCGTCGCCGCCGGCACCAGCCACTGCGGCAACGTCGGGGGGAGCTATTCGTACGACCAGATCGGCCGGGTGCAGGAGGTGTGGTCAGGCTACCTGGGTGAGTGAGCCGCTGGGCGATGCTCGCGTTGTTGAGGATGCAGCAATAGCTCCTGCAGCCGAAGCCTACGGTTGTTGAACGTCCAGCAATCCTTGGCGGCGTGGGCTTCAACCGTTGCTGCCGGTGCTTCAACGGTTGCCGCCGGTTCCTTCAACGGTTGTTGCCGGCTCCTCCAACGGTTGCTACCCGGTGCTTCAACGGTTGCTGCCCGGTCCTTCAACGGCTGCTGCCCGGTGCTTCGGCCGTTGCTGCCGGTGCTTCGGCCGTTGCTGCCGGTGCTTCAACGGTTGC
>DHSB01000197.1:0-30108 GCA_002408385.1 Myxococcales bacterium UBA5297 | reverse complement strand
TTCAACGGTTGCTACCCGGTGCTCAAACGGTTGCTGCCCGGTCTTTCGAGCGTCGCAGTCCTGTCCCTCGACCGTCGCAGCCCGGTCTTTCGAGCGTCGCAGTCCGTCCCTCGACCATCGCAGCCCGGTCTTTCGAGCGTCGCAGTCTGGTCCTTCGACTGCCAAAGCCGCCGAGGTTACCGCTGGCGCGCCACGCTGCACCCGAGAGCGAGCAGGAGGGCGCGCTACCCGCCTCGCGTCTTGCCCCACAGGACGAGCAGGTCGAGCTCCACCGCTTCGAACGGCGGGGCGCGCACGAGCGCGTCTTCGGCGTACGAGCCGATAAGGACCCAGTTGCCGTCGCCGCGCTCGAACACCTCGAGGTTGCGAGCGACGGGGTCGAGGAGCCAGAGGTGGCGGACCTTCTCGCGCAGGTAAACTGGCCTCTTCCTCGTCCGATCGACGACCTCCGTCGACGGCGAGAGCACCTCGCAAATCCAGTCGGGCCCGAGCGTGAAGGCGCCGGTCTCTGGAGGTTCGGGCATGCGCTCGCGCCGCCACCCGGCGAGGTCGGGAACGAGGACGTCCGGCCCGAGATGAAGCTCGGGCTCGTGCAAGATCCACCAGCCGCCCGGACCGCCGTCGCCGAACTGGAACGGCGCACCGAGCTTCGTTCCGAGCGACGAGGCGGCGACCACGTGGGGAGCGGCCGGACGAGGGCGTGCCCAAAGCTCCCCGGAAAGCAGCTCCCCGACCATGTTCTCGGGAACCGCTTCGAGGTCGGCCGGGCCTGCGCCACGCTTGCGGTAGGGAGCAACCATCTCCCACAAGGATAATCTCTCAACGACGCCGGAGGCCTGCCGACCCGGTGCTCGATCTGTCGAGCCAGGGGCCGAGAACAGCCCCGAGCGCCGGGTGCCTCACCGACAGACCCAGTGGCCTCCAGCGGAGTATCGCGCGAGGTGGGACCGCCGCCGTCTCGGCGGCCTGCGTGCGCGCATGGAGAAGAGGCGCTGAAGCGAGCCTGAGAAGGCTTTCTCGGCGGATCTTCAGCCCCGCCGATGCTCCGATAGGCGAGCCTTGCCTCGCCGCCGACCGATCACCGCCTCGCCGACCACCGCTTCCCGCCTCATCGAAGACCCAAATCGCCCTCATCAGGAAGAGTCACGCGGACTCTGCCCGGCGGCGACCATTCGCGAAAAGCCTTCGATAAGAAGTGGCAAGAAGCCGCGCCGTCGAACTACTCGCCGCGGTACGCGACCGAATACTCCGGCGTTTCGTAGAGCCTCAGCTCGCGCAGCCCGGGGAGCACCGGCTTCAGCTTCTCCCAGAAGAACACGATGAGGTGCTCGGCCGTGGGGTTGGGCATGAAGTCGTTGAGGTCGCGGTGATCGACGATGCCGACCGCGTGCTCGTTGACGATCCCTTTGAGCTCCTCGAAGTCCATGATCATCCCGGACTTCGGATCCGGCTTTCCGCTGATCGAGACGAGGAGCCTGTAGTGATGGCCGTGCAGGCGGCTACACGCGCCGTCGTAGAAGGGCAGGGTGTGGGCGCAGCAGAAGTTGAATTCGACGTCGAGATCCATGCTGTCTATCCTCGCGAGCGCGGCACCATAACGACGGCCTTCTCCCGAATCAATCGAGTTGGCGTCGAGCGCCCGGAGGCGCGCCGCATTCGACCCCATGATCACGCCGCTGCCCATCGATCCATTCCTGCCGCAGGTGCTCGAGCGCCTGCACGCCTCCGGTAGCCTCGTGCTGCAGGCCGAGCCTGGCGCCGGCAAGACGACCCGCGTGCCCTGGGCGCTGCTCGAGGGAGGCCTGGCCGGCGGGCGCGACGTGCTCGTCCTCCAGCCCCGCAGGCTCGCGGCGCGCCTGGCCGCCCGCCGCGTGGCCCAGGAGCGCGGCGAGAGGCTCGGCGAGACGGTCGGCTACCAGGTCCGCTTCGAGGAGGTCGCCGGGCCGAAGACCCGCCTGCGCTTCATGACCGAGGGCGTGCTCACCCGCCGCCTGCTCGCCGATGCCCGCCTCGCCGATGCCGGCATCGTCGTCCTCGACGAGTTCCACGAGCGCCACCTCGACGGCGACCTCGCGCTCGCGCTGCTGCGACGCCTGCAGCGCACCTCGCGGCCGGATCTCAAGGTCGTGGTGATGTCCGCGACCCTCGACACCGCGCCGGTCGCCGAGTTCCTCGGCGGCGCGCCGGTGCTCTCGGTGCCTGGCAGGCGCTTCGAGGTCGAGCTCGAGCACCAGAAGCTCCCCGACACCCGCCCGCTCGAGCTGCAGGTCTCGTCGGCGGTGCGCCGGCTCGTCGACGAGGGGCTCGACGGCGACGTGCTCGTCTTCCTCCCCGGGGCCGCCGAGATCCGCAGGGCGCGCGAGGCCTGCGAGCCCATCGCCGGCAAGGCTGGTCTGCTGGTCACCCCGCTCCACGGCGAGCTGCCGGCCGAGGAGCAGGACCTCGCGGTGCGCCCGAGCGAAAGGCGCAAGCTCATCCTCTCGACCAACGTCGCCGAGACCTCGGTGACCATCGAGGGCGTGGTCGCCGTGGTCGACAGCGGCCTTGCCCGAATCGCTGGCCATTCGGCCTGGTCGGGGATGCCGACCCTGCAGGTCGCGCGCGTCTCCAAGGCCTCGGCGGTCCAGCGCGCCGGCCGCGCCGGCCGCGTGCGCGCGGGCCGCTGCCTCAGGCTCTACTCGCGCCACGACTTCGACACCCGGCCCGAGCACGAGGCCCCCGAGATCCGCAGGCTCGACCTCGCGGAGACCGCGCTCGTAATCCACGGCGCGGGCGTCGCGAAGCTCTCGGAGTTCGACTGGTTCGAAGCGCCCAACTCCCAGGCCCTTGGTGCCGCCGAGGAGCTGCTGCAGCGGTTGGGCGCGACCGACGGCGCGGGAAGGCTGACCGAGACCGGCCGGAGGATGCTGCGCTTCCCGCTCCACCCGCGCCAGGCGCGCCTGCTGATCGAGGCCGAGGCGCGCGGGCGCGGCGCCGACGGCTGTCTACTCGCGGCGCTGGTCGGCGAGCGCGAGATCCGGCTCGAGGCGCGCAACGTCTTCGGCGCGCGGGCCCAGGCCAAGGTGAGCGGGTCCTCGGACCTGCTCGAGTCGGCCGAAGCCTTCCGCGAGGCGCAGCGCAAGGGCCTTTCCAACGACGCCTTGCGCTCGCTGGGGCTCGACGTCGGCGCCGTCCACGCGGTCGACCGCGTGCGCCGCAGCCTCGAGCGGCGGCTTTCGAGCCGCGGCGGCCCGGGCAGGGACGAGGTGCCGCTGCTGATGGCCGTCCTCGCCGGCTATCCCGATCGCGTCGCGCGGCGCAGGCGGGGCGAAGGCTCAAAGCCGAGCGATGAGCTGCTGCTCGCCGGTGGCGGCTCGGCCCGACTCTCCGACGCGAGCGTCGTGCGCGAGGCCGAGTTCCTCGTCGCCGTAGACGCCGAGGAGCGCACCCGCGGCGGGGCGAAGGAGGCGCTGGTCCGCGTCGCGAGCGAGATAGAGCCGGACTGGCTGCTCGATCTCTTCCCGGAGCGGGTCCGCGAGAGCGACGAGGTGCTCTGGAACGAGGCGGGCGGGCGGGTCGAGGCGGTCAGCCGGATGCTCTACGACGAGCTGGTCATCGAGGAGAGCCGCGGGCCCAAGGCGGCACCGGAGGCGGCTTCGCGCCTGCTCGCCGAGGCGGCGCTCGCCAAGGGACCGCGCGCCTTCGCCGGAGAGGAGCTCGACGGATTCCTCGCGAGGGTCCAGTTCGTGCGCGAGGCCGCGCCCGACGCGGGGCTCCCGGCGCTCGGCGAGGAGCAGGCGCGCGAGGTGCTGCGCGAGCTGTGCGAGGGCAGGCGCAGCTTCGCCGAGCTGCGTGAGGCCGGGCTGCTCGACACGCTGCGCTCGCGGCTGACGCACCAGCAGCTCGCCCTGCTCGATCGGCTCGCGCCCGAGCGCATTCGATTGCCGGGCGGCCGGCAGGCGCAGATCCACTACGAGCCGGGCAAGCCGCCCTGGCTCGAGTCGCGGCTGCAGGACTTCTTCGGGATGGCCACCGGTCCCGCGGTCGCCGGCGGGCGGGTCTTCGTCGTGCTCCACCTGCTGGCGCCGAATGGACGCGCGCAGCAGGTGACGACCGACCTCGCGGGTTTCTGGGACCGGCACTATCCGGCCATCCGCAAGGAGCTGTGCCGCAAGTACCCGAAGCACTCCTGGCCCGAAAACCCGAGGACCGCGGCGCCGCCGCGGGCGGGGCGAATCCGCTAAGACGTGGCCTCGGCACGCTTTTGAGCGCTCGCCCTGGGGGCTGCATTCGTCGGCAGGCGGACCTGCTTGCGGCCGCATCGGTGGCTCCTGAGCTCATTCGGTGCGGTTCGCAGCAGTCAGCCCGTGCGCGAGCTCATCGGCGAGGCGACGGTGTCTTGCGTCCGGGTCGAAGTTGGGGAGCAAAGCGACGAATCGACTCCGAGGCACGCGCTGGTCGCCGCTGCGCTCGGGGATGACCGGATAGGCCCAGGTCGGGTCCAGGTTCGGTGGCAGGACAGGAAGGAGCTCGGGAACTCTGCGTGGTGTTTGCCTGATAGGTCAGATTGATTTCATGACGACCGACCTCGCGGGTTTCTCGGACCGGCGCCATTCGGCCATCCGGGAGGAGTTGTGCCGCAAGCGCACTCGCCCGAAGACCCGAGGATGGCGACGCTGCCTCGGCGTGGACTTCTTCTACGGCGACGCCGTCCGCATCGAGCAGATCCGCGTGCGGTAGGCGCTCCCCGGGCCCCGCAGAAGCGGCTTGCGCCTGATGGGCCGGTCGGTCGGGCGCCAGGATTACGAGCGATCGAGCGAGGGCTTTTCGGAGCGCGGCGATCGTCGTGGTATCAACGAATCCCCCAGGGCCGAACAGCCAGACCGACCGAGCCGGGCTCCATGCTCATGTCCCGCACCGCCCACCTCTCGTGCGCTCTCGCGCTTCTCCTCGCCGCCCCGGCGCGCGCGGGCGAGGGATGGACGACCGTGACCGATGGCCCGATCGTCGAGAAGACGCGCAGCGTCCCCGGCACGGACGTCCGCGAGGTCTGGGCCGAGGGCGAGATCGACGCCCCGGTCATCGAAGTGCAGGCCGCCTTGATGGATACCGAAGGCTACGCGCGCTTCATGAAGTACATCACCGAGTCGCGCTGGGTCGGCGAGCCGCAGCCGGACGGAAGTCGCCTTGCGTACACGCTGCTGGAGCTGCCCGTCGTCTCACCACGCGACTACGTGATCAGCGTCCGCGTCGACGAGATGCTCGAGCCCGGAGGGATCGGCAGGTTCAGCAACCGCTGGTACGCCGTCCCCGACAAGGCCCCCAGGCGCACTGGTGTCGTGCGAGTGCGTGTCAATTCCGGTGGATGGACGGTGACCCCGCGCGACGAGGGGCGCAAGGCGTGGGGCGTCTATCGCTTCCAGGTCGATCCGGGCGGATACCTGCCGGCCTTTGTCGCGGATCTCGGCAACCGCAAAGGCGTCACGGGCACCTTCCGCTGCGTCGAGTGGGAGGCGCGCAAGCGCGCCGCCGAGCGCAGGGCGCGTGAGCTGGAACAGGCGGATCTGCCGCGGATTGCCGAGGTCGAGAAGTCCGAAGCGCCGGCCGAGCAGCGCTGAGCAGCCCGCCGCTCGACGCGCTCAGGCCTCGAGGTCTGTCGCCAAACCCCCCTCACCTCGGCTCGCCCCCTCCGGTCACCTCGAGCGAAGTCGGGGCTCTCGACTTCGGCCTGCCCCGAGCGTGCCGAGGGGCTCGGGCGGACCGGTTGTCGCTCGAAGGGTTTTTCGACGCGTCTTCAGTGCGCGGGTAGCAGGTGAGCGCCACCGGCGCTGAAGCTGCAGCGCGTCGGCGAATCGAGCCGGACCTCGCCGACCACCGCGATCTCCCCGACCTCGTGAAGTGTCGCCGCCTCGCGCGCTGCGAGCTCGCCGCCGCAATAGATGTTGGCGGTCGCCCGCATCTCCGGGTGGCCGAAGTGGTTGGCGAACCAGGCGATCCCGACCGTGTAGGGATGAGCGAGGCTCGGCTCGAGGATCTGGATGTTTTCGGCGCCGACCTGCGCGACGTCGTCGCGGTCGAGGCGGGGATCGTCCCGCGGGCCGGGCAAGTCCCACGAAGGCTGCATGTTCCCGAAGTAGCAGTCGAACGGCGCCCGGCTCCACGAAGACCGCTCGTGCGCCGGGCCTGCGCTCGGGTGCAGCAGGTGCAGGTCGACGTCGCTCGGCAGGTCCCAGACGAGCTCGACCCAGAGCCCTCCGGGAGCGCGAGCGGTGAGAGCGGTCGTGCAGGTGTCGCTGGCGCCCGCCGGGTCGGTGACGGTCAGCGCCAGCGCGTAAGGGCCGACGAGCTCAGGGGTGAAGGTGGCGGCGCACGAGCCGGCTGCCGTGACCGGGACCGCACGGGAGCCGTCGGGGGCTTCGACGACTCGCCAGGCGCAGTGCAAGGGCGCGTCTTCCGGATGCGCCCCGCTTCCTTCGAGGAGCACGGTAGAGGCGACCAGCGCTGCCTGTGCAGAGGGGCAAGCGGCGACAGGGCGGGCGCAGCCCTCCGTGCATGGCTCGCCCGATCCGGTCCCCTCCAGATCGACGAGCAGCGGCTCGGGCTCGCCGACCACCCAGAGCTCGACCTGGCCGCGATGCCTGCCGAGCGCCACCGGCCCGAACTCGAGCCCGATGCTGATGGGAAGGCCCGGGTGCAGCGTGCCGACCGAAGGCGAGAGCACGGTGAAGCGGTCCGACGAGGCCCGCGTCAGGCCCGCTTGATCGATCTCGACTTCGACCGCTCCGCGGTTGCCGAGCAGCAGCGAGCGGCGCTCAACCTCTCCGAGGCGCACCGCGCCAAATTCGACGACCCCGGGCTCGGCCCAGAGGTCCAGCTCGGTCGCCATCCCGCTCACAGGCACCGCGCGCAAATCGGCGAGGCCGGACTGGGAGAAGAGGAGCCGGCCGCGATCGAGCGTGGCCCTGGCCACCTCCGGCGCGTACGACACCGAGAACGACCGGGCGTCGCCAGGGGCGATCTCTGCGTCAAGGGCCTCGACGAGGGCGAAGGTTCCGGCGCCGTCGGGAGCGAGCTGCGCTCCGGCGACGAGGCAGGCGCCGCTGCCGACGTTCACCAGGTCGACGGCGCGCACCGCCCGACTCCCAGCGTGAACGAGCCCGAACCTCAGCTCGGTCGGACGAAGCTCCAGCTCGCAGGCCGGGGTGGCGACGGCTCGTCCGACGATCGGGACCCGGACCTCCGGCTCCTCGGCGTCGTTCGTCGCGATGACGAGCTCGCCGGCGAGCGCGCATTCCAGCTCGGCGGTGAGAGTCAGGGAAATCCATAGCGGCGAAGTCGCCACGTCGTGCGGCAGCAACGCCGACATGCTGCGGTAGGCCGAGGCTCCGTCCAGCCCGGCCGCCGCCACTTGTACGATGCCGACCGACCCGGTGCCCGGCGCGGGCCTCACGACCACCTGCCGGGTCACCGGCATCCCGACGGCGAGCGTCCCGAAATCGAGCGCCGCCGGAGTGACCGACACCTTTCGGCGCGCCCCTCTGCCCGACAGCGGCACCTCGAAGAGCACGTGGCCCTGGTCGCCTACGAAGCGGAGCGCCGATTCGCGCTTGCCGAGATCCGCCGGCGCGAAAGTGACGCGAATGTCCAGGCTCGCGCCGGCCTGGACGAGCGCGGGCAGCGGGGTCGAATCGAATCGGAAGTTGGCGGCAGTCGCCAGGTTCGCGCCGGAGAGCCGTACCGGCGTGTTGCCGAAGTTGACGAGGGACACCACCCGAGAGCTCGACAGCCCAGGCGGCACGCTGCCGAAATCAAGCCGCTCGGGCCTTGGAACGAGCGCGGACCGCAGGCCGAGTCCGCGCAGGGTCACGCGGGCTGAAGGACATCCGCCGCAAAAGGCGAGCTCGAGAGAGGCAGTCAAATCGCCTGCGCGGTGCGGCGTCATCTGCAGCTCGACCTGCGCGCCGCCGCGGGGCGGAAGGTCGATGCGCTGCTCGGACGAGGAGAAAGCCGTCCGGTCCTCTCCGCCGATCGAGAGCCGGGCCGAAAGCGGCTGGTTCGAGAGGCTCGTCACCGGCAGGAGCATCCGCGCGCTCTCGCCCACGCGGACGGGGCCGAAGTGGAGCTCTTCGGGAAGGCCGAGCGCCTCGGTGACGCCGGTGCCGTCGACTGGGACGCGAAGACGTGCCCCCGCATCGCTGGTGAAGTCGAGGAAACCCGAGTGCTTTCCCGCCGCAGCGGGCTGGAAGGTGAGGGTGAGGCGAACCTCGCCCTGGGCGGCGATCTCGAAACGGGCCGGAGAGACCGAGACAGCGGCGGTCTCGGCTCGCGCGAAGACCGTCATTCCGGAACGGCCTGCGTTGAGGAGCCGCAGCTCTGCTCGCGCCTCGGCTCCGACGAGGACGCGGCCGAAATCGATCGCCGAAGGCTCGCTGGACAGCGCGCCCTCGTTGCTGGTGAAGCGATCCGGAGAGCAGGACGAGCCGAGGGCGACGAGCAGGAGCGCGAAAACGGACCGGACCACGGCAAGCGGCGCGCGGTCCGGGCGCCCAATCGAGCAGAGCGATGCGCGCATGTCCTGGTCCCCTCCAGAGGAGCTGCCGACGCGGTCGAGGGCTGCCGCTCCGGCCGCGAACGCGTGTGCGGCCGATGGTAGCACCCACCGACCGCTCAAGAGGTGTCGGGAGGTCTTCCTGGAATCCGGCCCGCCTCCCCGGTCACCTCGAGCGCAAGTCGGGCCCTTCAGCTCCGCTCCCGCCGCTTACGCGTCGGGAGCCGACGCTTTAGGTTGGAGCGGCAGAGCGCGCCAGCGCGAGACGACTCGGAGCGCGAGGCGACGCGCCCTCGAGGCTCAGCCGGCCGCGGCCACCTGCAGCTTGCCGCCCGACTCCATCTCCAGGACGGTGACGCTCTGATTGCGGCCGTGCTGTTTGGCGTAATAGAGGCACTGGTCGCTCTTGTCGATGAGCACCTGCTTGTCGTCCCCGCTGTCGGGGAAGGTCGCGACGCCCAGCGACATGGTCACCTTGAGCGGCCCGAGCTCGGTCTGGAAGACCGCCGCCTGCACCTCCTTGCGGATGCGCTCGGCGATGTGCTTCGCGCCGGCCATGTCGGTCTCCGGCATGATCACGCAGAACTCTTCGCCGCCGTAGCGGCAGACGACGTCGGCCTCGCGCGCGGTCTGGCGCAAAATCTTCGCGACGCCCTTGAGCACGACGTCGCCGATCGGGTGGCCGTAGGTGTCGTTGACGCTCTTGAAGTGGTCGATGTCGGTGAGCATCAGCGACATCTTCTTGCCGTAGCGCCGCGCGAGCAGCAGCGCCTCGTCGCAGCGGGCCTGGAAGGTGCGGTGGTTGTACAGGCCGGTCAGGCCGTCGGTGGTCGCCATCCGCTCCATCTGCTCGAAGAGGCTGGCCCGCAGGATCGACTGCGCCCCCTGCATCGCGAGCACCTCGAGGGTGCGCACCGTCTCCTCGTCGAAGGCGTTCTTGCGGCGCGTGCCGGCGACGAGGGTGCCGAGGATGCGCTCGCCGGCGCGCAGCGGCACGATCTTGAGCGAGGCGAGCCCCTTGAGTTGCGTCTCCTCGTCGAAGACGACCGGGCGATCCATCTGGCGCACGTCGCGGCCCGGCAGCGGCGCGCCGTAGCGCACCACGTTGGCGACCAGGCCGGTGTTGTCCGGGAACTCGACGCCCTCGAGCGCGCGGCCGCTGGCCACGCCGGCGACCTGCATCACCTTGTGGCGTCGCTTGCCGTTCTCCTCCTCGACCAGGGTGAGGGCCGCGAAGTCGAGCCGGCCCATGGCACGCGCCATGTCGAGCGCGACGGCGACCGCCTCGGCGGTCTTGCTGGTGCCGTTGAGCTCCTCGATGGCCTTGTAGAGCCGGTCCTTCTCGTCGCGAGCGCGCCGGATGTAGTTGAGCACCCGCTCGACCTCGATGGCTCGCAGCACCTCGGAGGCGACGGTCGCGAGCAGCCGCTCGTCGTCCTCGCCGAAGGGCTCGGCTTCGAGCCGGTCGGCGACGAGCACGCCGCGCACCGCGCCCACGCCCCGGCTCTCGGTGATCGGCACGGCGATGACGCTGCGCACCGCGGGGGTCTGCTCGTAGTAGTTGATGCACTTGAGGTTGCCGGCCAGCCGCACCGGGGCGCGCCGCTTGAGGACGCCGCCGAGCACACCTTCGCCCGCGGGAAAGGCCTCGCGCTTGAGGAAGTCGGAGGCCGAGCGGCAGTCGTGCAGCTTGAGCGCCTTGTCGTCGCTGGTGAGCACGAAGGCGGCGCAGGTGTGGGTCTTGAGGGCGATCTCGGCGACCTCGATCGCCGAGCCGACCGCGCCCTCGATCTCGGTGACCGAGGCGAGCAGCCAGGCCTCGCGGTCCTCCTCGCCTCCGGCCTCAGTGCCGCTCGAGACCAGTCGATAGGCGCGGGCCCGCTCTTCCATCTCCTTGATGCGCCGGTCGACCGCCGCCTTCTCGCTGGCGCGACCGCGGGCGACCTGGGCCGCGAGCACGGTGTGGTAGAGCGCCGCAAAGAGCGCCAGGAACGCCGAGTGCGAGAGGAAGACCAGCGGTTGCCGGTCGGCCGGGACGAGTACGTGCGCCGCGTCGAAGAGCAGGGTGATGGCGAGCAGCACCGCGCCGGTGCGGCGAGGCAGGAAGGCGACGAGGAAGGCCATCAGCAGATAGACGACGGGGAAGAGGCCGTCGCCGAGGATCTGCACCATCAAATAGGCCGCGCCGATGAGCAGCGAGCCCATCTCCAGGTCGTCGCGGAAGGTGCTGGGGATGCCCACCGTCGAGCGGCGCACCCGGCGGGCGAGCGTGGCGACCAGCGCCGCGACCACCAGGCCGACGGCCGCGGTGTCGCGCCAGGAGGCCGCGCTCAGCTCGCGCAGGCGGCCGGTGAGCACGAGCGCGAAGCTGAGCGCCGCGCACACCCCGGGCAGCAGGCGGATGAGGAAGGCGAAGGCCTTCCGGGCCTGGAGAGGGAGGTCGCCGCCGGGGTTGCGAGCCGTCACTGGTCTTGGCACGGAGCGACTCCTTCGGCGCGAAGGGCGCGCCTCAGTACTCGAAGTTGAAGACCACCTCGTCTGGCCGCACCAGCCCGAGGTCCTCGCGGGCCGCGCGCTCGAGGGCGCGGTTGTCGCCGGAGAGGGCCTCGATCTCCAGGCGCAGCGAGGTGTTCCGAGCGGCCAGGTCCTGGTTCTTCGCCTCGTAGGAGGCGATCTCTTCGCGCAGCTTGCTGTTGCGGCGCAGCCCACCCGAGCTGGCGGCCGAGACGATGGCCAGCGCGAACGCGACTGCTGCCGCGAGCAGCGTGTACTTCCGGGAGCGGGTCATCGGGGGCCAGACCGGGGAATAGCGACCAACAACAGCGTGCTACAGGCAGCGTAGCAGCGGCCGCTCGGCTGGCAAGAAATCGGCCGGTCGGGCCGGCGAACGAGACCGCGACACGCGGCCAGGTCCCCGCAACCCGCGTCTTCGAGGCGCGCGGCTTTCGGCCACCGTCTTCATCCGACTTGATTCGACCGACGCGGCTTGCGGGCGGCCGGCAGGGGAACGGTCAAGGCTGCATCCGGGGACAAGCGCGAACGGCGGGCTACCCGCCCTGTTTGACGAGGCGCCCGACGAGCTCCCGGAGCCCCTGGGGGTTCGCGGGGCCAGTGTAGGCCGCAGCCACCTTGCCCTCGCGGTCGAGCACGTAGGTGGTCGGCAACTGCCTGATGGCGCCGAAGGGTGAACGGCCCGCGCGCACCTCGTCGTCCGCGATGAGGACCGGATAGCCGACCCCGTAGCTCTCGACGAACGGCTCGAGCACCCTTCGGCCTTCGAGGTCCATTCCGATTCCGACGACCTGAAAGCCCCGGTCGCCGAAGTCGCGCTGGAGCGCAACAAGGTTCGGGACCTCGAGCATGCAGGGGAAGCACCACGTGGCAAAAAAGGTGACCAGCGCGACGCGCCCGCGAAGCTGTTCGAGCGAGTAGAAGTCGCCCCGCGCCGTGGGAAGGCCAAGCGCGTAGGGCGAGCGGCGGTCGGCGGTCGGGGTCGGCTTCGCCGAGGGACAGGCCGCGGCGAGCGCCAGGGCGACCAGGGCGATGGTGAGGCGAGGCCAGGCGCCAAGGACAAGTCCTGTCGAAGGGCGCCGGGGTCGCGCGGGGAGGGGGCAGGTGGGCGAGGCAGGCATTGAGGAGGCCTGGGCGCTGGTCGAAGCGGAGCTCACAGGCTCACGATGCCCAACAGACCGGGCGCCGACAAGCGTGCAGCCGCGTTGATTGCCCCTTCGGACAGAGCGACAGGGGGCGCGAGCGAGAGCCGGAAAGCGCGCCTAATGGGCGCGCGAAAGGTGGCCAAGGAAACGGTTGCATGAGGAGGCGATCGGGTTTAGATGGCCAGCTCCCATCCACTGCAGGAGTGAGCGCACCCATGGCGAGCGAGTTCGTGACCGAGATTGGCGATGCGAGCTTCCAGAAGGAGGTTCTCGAGGCGGACAAGCCGGTGCTGGTGGACTTCTGGGCGAGTTGGTGCGGGCCGTGCAAAGCGATGGCCCCGGCGCTCGACGAGGTGGCCAAGACCTACCAGGGCAAGCTGAAGGTGGTGAAGGTCAACGTCGAGAACGAGCAGGCGAGTGCGCAGCAGTACGGCGTCACCGCGCTGCCGACGCTGCTCTTCTTCAAGAACGGCAACGTCGCCCACATCGTCGTGGGCGCACCTGCGAAGGCCAAGCTCATCGAGGCGATCGAGAAGGTCGTCTGAAGCCGCGGTCGCGGCCGCTTGGCGGGCCGGAGGCAGCGACAGCGCGTGCCGGGCGAATCCGATTCGCAGGCTGGGTCTTCGGAGGGCCGACCTTCGTGTCGGCCGCCGGGATCGCCCACGCATCTGCCCGATTCGTCGACGGGCGCATTGCGATGCGCCCCTGCCAGCCCACGGTCAATCGCTCTGAGGTTGCGGGCAGAGCGCGCTGTCGACTCTCGACCGTCGACTGTCGCTAGAACAGATGCCGGCGCATCGCCACGTTCATCAGCAGGCCCAGGCCTATCATGTTCGTCAGAACTGACGAGCCTCCGTAGCTCAGCAGCGGCAGGGTCACGCCCACCACCGGCAGAAGCCCGGTGACCATGCCGATGTTGACGAAGACGTGCCAGAAGACCATCGCCGCGACGCCCACCGCGAGAAAGGAGCCGAACTTCTCGCGCGCCGAGGCGGCAACCGCGAGCATCATCACCAGGAGCACCAGGTAGAGGCCGATGAGCACGACGGCGCCGACGAAGCCGTGCTCCTCGCCCCACACCGAGAAGACGAAGTCGGTGTGCTGCTCGGGCAGGAACGAGAGCTGGGTCTGGGTCCCGTGGCCCCAGCCCTTGCCCGAGGCCTGGCCGCTGCCGACGGCGATGAGCGACTGGCTGGCGTGGTAGCCCGCGCCGAGCACGTCGCCCTCGGGATCGAGGAAGGCGAGCACGCGCTTCTTCTGGTAGGGCTTGAGCAGGTAGGCCCAGGCGAAGACCGCGCTCGCCACGAAGCCCGCGGCCAGGACCAAGAGCGATCTCCACCGCACCTTGGCGACGAGGATGATGCTGCCGGCGACCGCGGCGATCATCATCGAGGTGCCCAGGTCGGGCTGCTTCATCACCAGGGCCACCGGCACCGCCAGCAGCAGCGCGGGCAGCCAGAGCTGAAGGAGCGAATAGCCTTCTTTGGTGTGCGGGTCTTCGTGGAAGAAGCGGGCGACGACCAGGATGATCGCCAACTTCATCAACTCCGAAGGCTGCAGGTGGACCGGCCCCAGGTCGAGCCAGCGCTGCGCGCCCATCGCCGCGTGCCCTCGGACGAGCACGGCGACCAGCAGCAGCACGACGACGCCGTAGATCGGGTAGGCGAGCTTGAGCAGGTAGCGGTAGTCGAGCAGCATCGTGCCCGCGCAGGCCCCGAGCCCGATGAGCAGCCAGTAGATCTGCGACTTCCAAATCGGCGCGTAGGCGGCCCGCGACGCGGAGGCGAGGTTCCAGACGCCGAGCGCGGCGATGAGCAGGGCGAGCGCGAGGATGTGCCAGGGGATGTTGCGCCAGAGCTGGCGCGCGGTGCTCCGGCCCGGCGCGACTAGGTCCACGGTGCGCTCTCCTTGGTGGCCCGCGAGGCCTCGCGCGTCGTTCCCGAATCGAGCGCGGGCAGCGGGTCGCTCGCCGGCGGGCTTGCCGAGGGGGTGGCCTTGGGCGCCGGCTCCGGCGGGGGCGTGTTTCGCGCCGCCTCTTCTTCGGCCTTGATGCGGAAGTACTCGCGGACGACCGCCATGGCGATGGGAGCCGCGTCCGAGCTGCCCGAGCCTCCGTGCTCGTTGAGCACCACGACGGCCACCTCGGGCTGCTCGAACGGCGCGTAGGCGGCAAACCAGGCGTGGTCGCGCTGGAAGAAGGTCATCTGATTGGCCTTGATGCGCGTCGAGCCGAGCTTGACGACCTGCGCGGTGCCCGTCTTTCCGGCGACCGCGACGTCCTTGAGGCGCCGGTAGTAGGCGGTGCCGCCCGGCTCGTTCATCACCGCGTTGAGCCCCGCGCCGACCAGCGCGAGGTGCTCGGGCTTGACGTCGAGCTTGTGGACGACTTGCGGCTCGAGGGCGCGGACAAGCTTGCCGTCCGGGTCCTCGATGCGTCGCACGACCTGGGGACGGTAGAGCGTGCCGTCGTTGGCGATGGCGGCGTAGGCCATCGCCAGTTGGATCGGCGAGACGTTCACGTCGCCCTGGCCGATGGAGGTGTTGAGTGCCAAGCCCTTGGTGTAGCCGCCGGGGGTGACGCGGTCGTGATAGGTGGTCGAGGGCACGATGCCCGGCACCTCGGGCGAAAGGTCGAGCCCGGGCACGCGCCCGAAGCCCAGCTCGGTCGCCATCTCGGCGATGGCGTCGATGCCCATCCGGTCGCTCATTGCGTAGAAGAAGGTGTCGCAACTGTGCTTCAGGGCGTGGTGGAGGTCGACCGTCCCATGGCCCGCGTCGCGCCAACAGCGCCAGCGGCGCCGGCCGAGCGAGTAGCCTCCGTTGCAGAAGACCGAGTTGTGGGCCCCATGCGTGCCGGTCTTCAAGCCGGCAAGCGCGGTGACCACCTTCCAGGTCGAGCCGGGGTGGTAGTGCTCCTGGGCGACGCGGAAGATCAACGGCTCGAGCGGGTCCTCGCTGATCGCGCGCAGCTCGGCCCGGGTGATGCGCCCGGTCAGCTTGTTCGGGTCGTAGGCGGGCTTGCTGACCATCGCGAGCACGAAGCCGGTGTTGACGTCGACCGCGACGAGCGCGCCCGCGGCCGCCGCCTCGAAGGCCTTCTCGGCCGCCTGCTGCAGCGGCAGGTTGAGCGAGAGCACCAGGTTGTGGCCCGAGCTGGGCGGGGTGAGCCTGTCCAGGTCGCCGAGCAGGTGGCTCGAACCGCGGATCTTGCGCCCCTTCGCATCGACGATGGTCTTGCGCCACCCGTCGACCCCGCGCAGGTCGCTCTCGAAGCGCCGCTCGACGCCGCGGCGGCCGATGTAGTCGCCGAGGACATAGCCTTCGATGCCCTTCTTCTCGAACCCGTCGAGCTCCTCGCCCGTCACCTCGTTCATGTAACCGAGCACGTGCGCGGCGAGCGCCCCGTAGCGGTAGTGGCGGTGAGGGGCGGCGACGACGTCGATGCCGGCCAGCTCGAGCCGGTTGGCCTCGAGGCGGTCGAGCGCGTCGAGATCGACGTCGAGCTTGACGGTGAAGTCGCGAAAGCGCTTCAGGCCCCGCGCCTTGCGGTACTGCTCGCGCACCCGCTCGACCTCGTCGGAGGTGAGCGACAGGTAGGTCGCCAGCTTCGGGAGGATCTCGTCGAGGCAGTAGCCCTTGGGCGCGCCGCTCGGCTGGCAGAAGGCCGGGGTGAGGGTGACGTTGTAGCTGGGCCGGTTGTCGACGAGGATGCGCCCGCGGTTGTCGAGCATCATCCCGCGGTCGGCCGGGACGCGGGTCTCCTTGACGAAGTTGTCGAAGCTCTTGGCCGTGAACTCCTCGCCGCGGGTGATCTGCAGGTGGTAGAGCCGGCCGGCGAGCACGAGCATCAGCGCGCTCATCAGCGCACCGGCGAGCAGGATGCGCGAGCGAAGGTCGCGTCCGCCCTGCTGCTTGCCAACGATCATCGGCATCGGGGGCGCCCTCTCCGGCTCACAGCAGCAGCCCGCGCTCGGGCTTCTTGAAGAGGCCCTCTATCGACTTGAGCAGCGGCCAGATGAGCAGCGCGGCGAGCATCGTCAGCCCCGCGGTCGGCCACATCGCCGAGAAGAGCGGGCCGAGCCGCGTCGAGGGCGAGGCGAGCGACAGCAGCCCGATGGCGGCCAAGGTATGCAGCAGGTCGATGACTGCCGCGAGGGGCACGAAGCCCTTGACCGAGCGCACGTCGACAAAGGGGGCCAGCAGGCGCGCGAGCAGGAAGGTGAGCACCGAGGTGAAGACATACAGGCCGCTCGGCTGCCCGCTGAGCACGTCGACGAAGTAGCCTGCGGCAAAGGCCCCGAGCGCCCCCTCGAGCGTCTGGCAGCGCAGGGCGAAGAAGAGCACGAAGACGACGTGGACGTCGGCCCGCGCGACCGAGATGCCGAGCGGCCGCAGCAGCGCGCACTCGACCGCGACCAACGCAAGACATGCGAGCGAGATGAGGACCACCTTCATGGAGTGTAGCCGCCTGCCTGCAAGCTGAAGTTGCGCCAACTCAACCGACCAGGATGCGTCTTGTTCCCCCGCGCGCGTGTCAGCGCGCGGGCAGCGAGGCCTCCGGAAAGTCCTGGCGGCCCGGGAGCCCGGTGAGCACGAAGACCTCTTCGAGCCGCGAGTCGGGATAGGCGAGGTCGACCGCCGGGGCGACCTCGGCGCTCAGGAACATGCCGTGGTTGGGCCGCTCGACCCCGGCGACCCGCCCGACGACAAGGCCCTTGGGGAAGACGCCGTCGGTGCCGGAGGTGACGAGGATGTCGCCCTCCTCGATGTCCTCGGTGCGCTGCGCCTGCACGAGCGCCGGGCGATTGAGTGCGCCCTGGCCCAGCACCTTGGCGCGCGCCCGCGAACGCTGAACGCGTACGGGCACCGCGAAGTTCGAGTCGGAGAGCAACAACACGTCGGCGCTGGTCGGCCCGGCGTTGAGCACCCGGCCGACTATCCCTTCGCTGGCCAGCACGGCCATGCCCTTGGCGACTCCGTCGCGGGTGCCCTTGCCGACCTTGAGGGTAAGCAGGTTGAGCACCGGGCTCTCGCCGACGACCGGCGCGACGAGCATCGGCGCGGGGGCCGCCTCGGCAAATCCGAGCAGGCGGCGCAGCCGCGCGTTCTCCTCCTGGGACTCGGCCAGCCGGGCGACCTCGCCCTTGAGCCGCAGGTTCTCGCGCCGCAGCTCGAGGTTCTCTTCGCGCACCCCGCGCAGCGCGAACCAGCTCTGCTGGCGGTCGATGGCCCCGCCAACCACGCTGGTGATCGCCCGCTCGATGGGGGCGGTCGCCCAGAGCACCGCGCGGTCGAGTCCGTTCAGGTCGCGGCCGCGCTTGGCGTGCGCAAGGTAGGTGATCAACGGCACGGCGAGCAGCGCGCCGATCGCCAGGAGGTCCCGATATCGTCTGATGAAACCCAGCACGCCGTCTCGCTCGTCTGGCCGTGACCGTCACGGCCCGGGGCCTGTCTTGTGTCGGGTAGACTGCGACCCGCCCATAAATTTCGCCCCGGTTTTCGGACCGCCCGCTCCACGGACCGTCGGCCCCGGGGTCAACCTGCGCAAGGCGCTTATTTCACTTGCATTTTCTCAGTCGCCTCTCTAGGGTGTCAAGCTTTCTTGAGGCATCCGACAAGCCCCCGGGAAGGGAACGATCGTCGACTCTTGGTGGTTGCTAGAAGCCCCAGGCCGGCGCTCGTGTCAAGACGGCCCAAAAGGAGAGGCCCCAGATGCTGGACACCCTGCGGAAGAATTCCAAGTCCGCGCTCATCTACGTCTTTTTCGGGATCATCATCGTCGTCTTCGTCTTCTCGTTCGGGCCCGGCTCGGACGGTTGCCGCTCCGGTGCACTGGTAAGCGGGGGGGGGGCCGCCGCGACGGTCAACGGCAAGACGATCTCCGTCGCTGACTTCGAGCAGACCTACGGCCGCATCTACCGCGACTACCAGGCGCGGGCCGGCGGCTCGTTCAACGAGGAGCTCGCCGCGAGCATCGGGCTCAAGGACAAGGTGCTCGACCAGCTTATCGAGCGCGAGCTGCTCGCCCAGGCGGCCGCCGACAACGGCATCACCGTTTCCGACGAGGAGCTGGCCGGCGAGATCTACGGGATGGCCGCCTTCCAGGTCGACGGCGAGTTCGACCCGGAGCAGTACAAGCTCATCATCGAGCGGCAGCTCGGGACGACCACCTCGCAGTTCGAGCAGGACCTGCGCCGCGACCTGCTCGCCCAGAAGATGCTCGGCAGCCTCTCGGGCGCGGCCAAGGTCTCCGAGGACGAGGTGCGCGCCGAGTACACCCGCGAGCGCGAGAAGCTCGACCTGAGCTTCGTGCGCTTCTCGCCCCACGCCTTCAAGGCCGAGGCCGGGGAGCCGACCGAGGCCCAGGTCGACGAGCTGCTCAAGGTCGACCTGGCCAGGGTCGAGGAGCACTACAAGGCCAACAGCTTCCGCTTCAACAAGCCCAAGCGCGTCAAGGCCAGGCACCTCCTCGTCAAGCTCGACGAGAAGGCCGCCGAGGCCGACGTCGAAGCGGCGACCGAGAAGCTGAACGACCTGAGGCAGCAGGTCTCGGGCGGCGCCGACTTCGCCGCGCTCGCCAAGGAGCACAGCCAGGATCCGGGCAGCAAGGAGAAGGGCGGCGATCTGGGCGTCTTCGGCCCGGGCACGATGGATCCGGCCTTCGAGAAGGCGGCCTTCGCCCTCGAGGCGGGCCAGGTGTCCGAGTTGGTTCGTACCCGCTTCGGCCTGCACCTCATCAAGGTCGAAGAGGTGCTCCCCGAGGAGAAGCGCTCGCTCGACGATGCCAAGCGCGAGCTCGCCAGCGAGCTTCTGCTGCAGGATGCCACCAAGGCGCTCGCCAAGAAGAAGGCCGAGGAGACCCTGGCGCAGGTCAAGGAGGGCAAGAAGCTCGAGGAGCTCTGGCCCGCCGAGGAGAAGAAGGACGAGCCCCAGCAGGCGATGCGCTTTGAGATCGGCGGGGCAAAGCCGCAGGTCGAGGCCACCGGGCCCTTCTCGCCGACCGGCGACTACATCCCGCGCATCGGCGTCGACGCGGCGCTCACCGCTGATGCCCTGGCTCTCGACGAGAAGAAGCCGGTCGCCGACAAGGTCTACGAGATCAACGGCAACTTCATCGCCGTCACCCTCAAGGCGCGCCAGCGCGCCGACCTGAGCGAGCTTGCGGCGAAGATGGACGAGTACCGCGGCAAGGCGCGGGACCGGAAGATCGGCGAGGTCATCGACGGCTACCTCAAGTCGCTCAAGGAGAAGGCCGACATCGAGAAGAACCAGGCCCTGCTCGGCCCGGGCAGCCTGCTCGATCAGACCGAGGTCGGGACCGGTTAGAGTCGCGTCTCGATGCGGGCCCTCGAGGGGCTTGCCATGAAGCACCCGAGGGCGCCGGCGCATGCCGGCGCCCTCTTCGCTTGCGCGCCGCCCCCACGGCGCGCTACACGCCCGCCCATGAACCGCTCGAAGAACACCCTCGTGCTCGCCTCCAGCTCGCCGCGTCGCAAGTTGCTGCTCGCGCAGGCGGGCCTTGTGTTGGTCGTCGACGCGCCTCGCGTCGACGAAGGCGACCTGCCTGGCGAGACGGCGCGCGACTTCGTCCTGCGCGTGGCGCGCAAGAAGGCGCACGCAGTCTCGCCACGGCATCCGGGGAGGGTCGTGCTCGCCGCGGACACCGCGGTTGTCCTCGGGCGGCATCTGTTCGGCAAGCCCCGCGGCGCCGAGGACGCACTGAGGATGCTGCGGTCGCTCTCGGGCGAGGAGCACCAGGTCATCACCGGCGTCTGCGCGCTCGGCCCCGGCGGGCAGCACGAGGCCGCGGTCGCCACCCGCGTGCGCTTCGCGCCGGTCTCCGAAGCACAGGCGCGCTGGTACGTGGCCACCGGCGAGCCGTCCGACAAGGCTGGCGGCTATGCCATCCAGGAGCGGGGCGGAATGCTCGTCGAGTCCATCGAGGGCAGCTTCTCCAACGTCGTCGGGCTGCCGCTGGCCGAGACGCTGGTGCTCGTCTCCAAGGCGGGGCTGCTGCTGCCGTGGGAGGCCGAACAGTGAGCATTCGCGAGAATCTCCAGAAGGTGCGTGAGCGGATAGAGACCGCCGCCGCGCGGGCTGGCCGCGCACCTGGGGCCGTCCGGCTGGTCGCCGTCTCCAAGACGCAGCCGGCCGAAGCGGTGCGCGAGGCCTACGAGGCGGGCCAGCGGCTCTTCGGCGAGAACTACGCCCAGGAGCTGCGCGACAAGGCCAACCTCCTCGCCGACCTGCCCGACCTGCAGCTCCACTTCATCGGGCGGCTCCAGCGGAACAAGGCGAAGTATGTCGCCCCGCTCGCCTCGATGATGGAGTCGCTCGACGATCTCGGCCTTGCCCGCGAGCTCGACAAGCGGGCCGCCGCCGTCGGCCGCCTCCTCCCGGTGTTGGTGGAGGTGAACCTCGGCGAGGAGCAGAAGGGCGGGGTGCCCGAGGGCGAGGTGGAGTCTTTCGTCGGGCAGGTGCGCGCCATGGGCGGGCTTCGGCTCGACGGGCTGATGTGCATCCCGCCGTTTAGCGATGACCCGGAGCACTCGAGGCCGTACTTCGTCCGCCTGCGCGAGCTTGCCGAAAAGCTGGGCCTGACGGTGCTCTCGATGGGAATGAGCACGGACTACGAGGTAGCGATAGAGGAGGGCGCGACCCTCGTGCGAGTCGGCACGGCGATCTTCGGGCCAAGGTCGCACCGAGTAGGCGGTCCTGGGCGCAGTTTGGGCGGATAGCCCGCAAGAAGGGGCCCGCGCCACCGGGTGCCGGCCGCGGCCCAATCCTGCGACCGATCGCTTGGGTCAATTCCCGAGGGTCGACCTTCGTGTCGGCGGAGCGGGTGCTCAATTTCCGGACGGGCGCATTGCCCTTGCGCCCTCCCACCCTCCGACCGATAGCTTCGGTTCCGGGCGACGCCCAGCCTGTCGACTCTCGACCGTCACCTAGATCTCGCGGAACCTCCAGCGCCCCTCGGCGCTGAGCTCGACCTTGAACTCCATTCCGCAGTAGAAGCAGCGGACCTCGTCGCCGGGAGCAAAACCCTCGTCATACGGATTGTTTGCGTTGCACTCGGGGCAGTCGAAGTCCTTGCGGCGCTTGGTGTCGCCCGAGAAACCGTCGTCGTCCTGGCTGTACTGATCGAGAGGCATACTTGCGCTCCGCCGCGATTACCAGCGGTCGAGAAAGTCGTTGAGGTCGTCGTTGGTCTTGGCGCGCGCGTCACGCGTCTCGCGCAGCAGGCCGTAGACCTGGAAGTGCTTCTTGCACATCGCGTAGATGTCGGCGTAGCCGAACTCGGCGAGGTCGGCCTGCCCGACCGCGGTCGCGCTGTAGCTGCGGTTGACCTCGGGGCCGAGCACCTCGCCCTCGCCAAAGAAATCGCTCTTGCGCGCGGTGCAGATCTCGACCGCTTTGTCGCCCTTTCCTCGTCCGAGCGTCACCTCGCCCCGCAGGATCATAAAGAGGCTGTTTCCAGGCGTGCCCTCTTGAAAAACCGGTTCGTCCGGCTGGAAGCGGCGGGTGCTCGCCTTCGACAGAAGAAGGGAAGTCGAAGCCGGTCCCATCGCCGCGAAGAGCGGCGCGAGCCCCAGCATCTCGTCTATCTTCACCCACTCCTGCAGGTCGACACGCTTAAGCTCGAGCTTGACGATGGGTGTGCCGTGGTCCTCCGCCATCGGTTCCTCCTGTTCATGCGCTGGCTGCGGCGAAAGAAGGCCCGATTCTAGGGGCCGCTTCTCGGACCGGTCAAACGAGGCCTGGCACGCCGTCCTTCGGAGCCCGAGCGGCGAGACGCGGCGTCGATGTCCGGCATGAGCCGCGCGCCGAAGGGCATGACCGCCGCGTTCTGCAGCGAGCACGAGTCGAGGGCCGCGCTCAGGCGTTCCCTGGGCCGCATGCCGAGAGCTTGGATGGCAGCTTCTTGAGGTGGCGGCCGATCAGGCTGCGCTGCGAGCGTCAATGGGGCTGGTTGGCTATGCGCACGCCGACCAGGGGCGCGTCTATATGATCGATTAGTTGCTCGGTCAGGCTCTGGGGGAGCGGTCGGGTCGCGTCGGGCAGAACGAGGACGCCGTGCCTGTGCCAAGGAGCTGCTCCAACGAGCGAAGGCCGACGAGGTTGCCGAGCGCTGCCTCGAGAGCCTTGTCGCAGGCAGAGGCTCAGGCTCCCTGCGAGCAAGCCAGGGCAGCTCGGCTGCCTCGGCGGGCGGCCACACCGCGCGCTCCCCCATCAGTAGCGTCCTTATTGTCGCCAAGGTTGCGGACGGGCTCATGGCTGTCAACGTTTCGGTTAGAGGCTTGGCAGGCGAGGAGGCGACAGGCGTGTCGCTCCTCCGGCAAGGAAACGGGGGCGACCTTGCTGAAATCGCAACGATCGCAACGGCGGCGGAGCACCTCTTCGGACCGCTTTCGCCGCGCAGGGACGCAGGCGCTCGCTCGAGTGTCGTCCAGGCGATAGGCCTTGACCCTCGGGACAGAGGAATGGTACGCGATTTCGACAGCCTGCCTGCCCGCTGTTCTACTGTGGACATCCCGGGGGACGGCCGCCTGCAGGTCGTTCACGAATGACTGAGGTCGAGACTTGAGCAAAAAGTACTACACCGTCCTCATCGTTCCCGATGACTCTCCCAAGACGCGCAAGCTGCGCGTCCCGCTCTGGATCCTTACCCGTTCGGCGGTGGTGTTCGCAGTGCTGCTGCTGGGAGCCATCGCGGCGACGGTCCACTACTTCCAGGTCGTCGGGGAGATTACCGAGAACAAGATCCTGCGTGACGAGAACGTCCAGCTCCGCAGCGATCTGAAGCGCATCCGCGAGCGCATCGCCCACATCGGCAGCACGCTCGACCGGGTCGAGCGCTTCGACCAGCGCCTGCGCGCGATCACCCTGCTCTCCGACCCCGAGCGCCACTTGGCCATCGGCCCGGTCGGCATGGTCGACGCGGACGATCGCGACAGCCCCTCGGCCCGGGTGATGCTTGGCGAGCCCGAAGACCCGGCCGCGCTGCGCAGCAAGCTCGACGCCCTCTCGGCCGAGGCGGCCCGCCAGGAGGCGAGCCTGCAGGAGCTTCAAGCCTACTTCGAGGACCAGAAGTCGCTTCTCGCCTCGACCCCCTCGGTCTGGCCCGTGCGCGGCTGGGTCACCAGCGACTTTGGCCACCGGCTCGACCCGTTTACCGCCGAGCGCATCATGCACAAGGGGCTCGACATCGCCGCCGCACACAGCACCCCGATTGTCTCGCCCTCCGACGGCTTGGTCATCTTCGCCGGGGTCGAGGGCGGGTACGGCAAGGTGCTTGTGCTCGACCACGGCTACGGGGTCAAGACGCGCTTCGCCCACATGGCCGACATCGAGGTCAAGGTCGGCGACCGGGTCAAGCGAGGCGACCAGGTCGGCCTGCTCGGCAACACCGGGCGCTCGACCGGCCCCCACCTCCACTACGAGGTCCGGGTCAACGGCGTCCCCGAGAACCCCCGCAAGTTCATCCTCGAGTAGCCGTCGGCCGCCCGCGCCGGTCCGAGCAGCCTCTTGTCGCCCCTTCCGGTCCTCCGGCGGGGGCGCATCGGTTTGTGGGCCTGCTGCGCACGGCCCGCCCCCCGCCGGTGACCCTGGGCCTTCGCTTGCGGAATCCTCCCGTCTCTTCGCGGTGTTGGGTCAGTCGGACCGCCACCTTTCGCTGGTGGCTGCGCGGCGGGTTTGGAGTAGATAGGGGGGGACTGGGGTGTTACATTTCCGAGCCCTCTTTCGGAGGTCAACCCCGTCGACATCCGTCAAGTGCTCTCGGCCAGGCGTCCGCAACGTCGAGAGGAACAGCGGGCGCGCCGCCGTGCGCCCGGCAGCGGAGCGCGGGGCTTTCTACCCAGACAGGCAGGCACATGATCAAACAGGTCGTCAGGAAGATCGTCGGCACCAAGAACGAGCGCGAGCTCAAGCGCATGCGGCCCATCGTCGCGCGCATCAACGAGCTCGAGCCACAGATGCTGGCCCTCAAGGACGAGGACTTCCCGCGCAAGACCGCCGAGTGGAAGGAGCAGGTCCAGAAGGGCCGCGCGCTCGACGACATCCTGCCCGAGGCCTTCGCCCTGGTGCGCGAGGCGGGCAAGAGGGTGCTTGGCCAGCGCCACTTCGACGTGCAGATGATCGGCGGCATGGTGCTGCACTCGGGCAAGATCGCCGAGATGCGCACCGGTGAAGGCAAGACCCTCACCGCCACCCTGCCCAGCTACCTCAACGCGCTCTCGGGCCGCGGCGTCCACGTGGTCACCGTCAACGACTACCTCGCCCGCCGCGACAGTGAGTGGATGGGGCGCCTCCACAAGTTCTGCGGCCTGAGCGTCGGCTGCATCGTCCACGACCTGACCGACCGCGAGCGCCAGGTCGCCTACCGCTCGGACATCACCTACGGCCAGAACAACGAGTTCGGCTTCGACTACCTGCGCGACAACATGAAGTTTCGCCTGCAGGACTACGTGCAGCGCGAGCTGAACTTCGCCGTCGTCGACGAGGTCGACTCGATCCTCATCGACGAGGCGCGCACCCCGCTCATCATCAGCGGCCCGTCCGAGGAGTCGACCGAGCGCTACTACAAGATCGACCGGGTCATGCACGGGCTGATGCCCGACCAGGACTATGTGCTCGACGAGAAGTCGCGCTCGGCGCTGCCGACCGACGAGGGGGTCGAGAAGATCGAGAAGCGCCTGGGCATCGGGAACCTCTACGCGCCCGAAGAGGTCGAGACCCTGCACCACGTCGAGCAGGCGCTGCGCGCCCACACGCTGTTCAAGCGCGACGTGCACTACATGATCAAGGAAGGCCAGGTGCTCATCATCGACGAGCACACCGGCCGCACCCTGCCGGGCCGGCGCTGGTCCGACGGTCTGCACCAGGCCATCGAGGCCAAGGAAGGGGTGGTCATCGAGAGCGAGACCCAGACGCTCGCCACCATCTCCTTCCAGAACTACTTTCGCATGTACTCCAAGCTCTCCGGCATGACCGGCACCGCCGACACCGAGGCTGAGGAGTTCGCCAAAATCTACGACCTCGACGTGCTGGTGATCCCCACCAACAAGCCGATGATCCGCCAGGACTACGAGGACGTGGTCTACAAGACCGAGCGCGAGAAGTTCAAGGCGGCCGCCGACGAGATCGAGAGCCTCTACAACCGCGGCCAGCCGGTGCTCGTCGGCACGGTCTCGGTCGCCAAGAGCGAGGCCATCGCCTCCATCCTCCACAAGCGCGGCATCCCCCACGACGTGCTCAACGCCAAGCAGCACGCCCGCGAGGCCGACATCGTCGCCCAGGCCGGGCGCCTCAAGTCGGTCACCATCGCCACCAACATGGCCGGCCGCGGCACCGACATCGTCCTCGGCGGCCACCCCGAGTTCCTCGCCAAGAAGGATGTCGGCCCTGCCCCCGAGCTCGACACCGACGAGGCCCCGACCCCCGAGCAGCTCAAGGCCCACCAGGCGGCGCTCGAGAAGCACCGGCTCGACCTGGAGCTCGCGCTGGTCAAGTACCAGAAGCAGTGCGCCCAGGAGCACGAGGAGGTCATCAAGCTGGGAGGCCTGTTCATCCTGGGCACCGAGCGCCACGAGAGCCGGCGCATCGACAACCAGCTTCGCGGCCGCGCCGGCCGCCAGGGCGACCCGGGCGCCAGCCGCTTCTACATGTCGCTCGAAGACGACCTGATGCGCATCTTCGGCTCCGACCGCATCAAGGGGCTGATGGAGACCTTGGGCATGCAGGACGGCGAGCCCATCGAGCATCGCTGGCTCTCCAAGTCCATCGAAGGGGCCCAGAAGAAGGTCGAGGGCCACAACTTCGACATCCGCAAGAACCTGCTCGAGTACGACGACGTGATGAACCAGCAGCGCCGCAGCATCTACAAGCTGCGCCGCCGGGTGCTCGCCGCCGGCGCGGGCTTCCCGCTCATCGAGTTCGAGGAGGACCCGAAGAACAAGAAGAAGAAGATCCGCCTGGAGACCACGGTCACCTGGGCCGACGCGCGCGAGCGGATCCTCGATCTGCTCGAGGAGGCGATCCTCTCGGCCTGCGACGCCTACGCGGCTACCCGCAACCCGACCGGCTGGGACCTGCCAGGCCTCGAGCACGCGCTCAAGGAGCAGTTCGGCCTGTCGATGAAGGTCGTCGACGGCAGCTACTCGGGCCGCGAGGACCTCGAGGAGCAGATCTGGAACGTGCTCTTCAAGCGCTACGAGGCCAAGGAGCAGGAGGTGGGCGCCGACACCTTCCGGCGCTTCGAGCAGTACATCAACCTCTCGACCATCGACGCCCTCTGGAAAGACCACCTGCTGGCGATGGACCATTTGCGCCAGGGCATCGGCCTGCGTGGCTACGGCCAGAAGGACCCGAAGCAGGAGTACAAGAAAGAGGGCTATTCGATGTTCCAGCAGATGATGCAGGCCATCAACACCAACGTGGTCAGCACCATCCTGCGCGCCCAACTCCAGGCAAGGGCCGCCGAGGAGGCCGAGCAGGGAGAGGCGGCCCGCGAGGCCCGCGGCTCCATCGCCGGCGAATTCGACCTGTCCAAGAAGCGCCTGCCGAAGATGACCGAGGGCCGCGGCGCTGTCCAGGCCGGCGGCGCTCCGGCGCCCGGCAAGCAGCAGACCATCCAGCGCAGCACCCCCAAGGTGCGCCCGAACGACCCGTGCCCCTGCGGCAGCGGCAAGAAGTACAAGCGCTGCCACGGGCTCGAAGAGATAAGCGCGTAGAGCCGCCCCCACCTGCGCGCGGAAGCGAACGGGCAGCCTTCGGGCTGCCCTTTCGCTTTGCGGGCCCGCGACTTCGGGGGCCATTCGGCCTTGGCCCCGGGGCCAAGGCGGCGCGCGAGGGAGCGTTGCGCGCGCCGCGGGCTCGAGAGCGCCGTCGGCCTCGCCAGACACGCTCTCGCCCCCGCGCGCCAGCCGGTTTCCGAAGGCGGGGCGCGCCCCCAATGCCGCCGCGGGGAGGCGCTGGTCGCAAGATCGACTTCGCCGATCTTTCCGTCGAAGATTGCGCCCGTGAGGCCCCTGCCCCCGACAGCTCTGAGCGTGCTCCTCCTGGCGAGCTTGGCCGCGGCCGGCGCGCGCGCCGAGAGGCCGGGCATCTCTCGAGAGCCGCTGCCGACCGCGGACGGCACCCGGGCGACGCTCTACCACTACGTTCCCGAGCCCGGCCTCGGCCCGCGGCCCGCGCTGCTGCTGCTGCCCGAGGTGGGCACGACACGGCGGGCCTACGACTTCGACCGGCGGGGGCTCGCCCGCTATCTCGCCTGGTACGGCGTCGAGGTCTTCGTGCTCGAGTACCGCGGAGCGGGAGCCTCGGACTGGCCGGCGAGCTTCGACTTCGAGACGCTGCTCGAGAACGACTGCGAGGCCGCCTTCGCCCGCGCGCTCGCCGGGCGCGCGAGCATCTTTGTCGGCGGCTGGGGCCTGGGCGGAACGCTCGCGGGCCTGCTCGCGAGCCGCCACTCCAGGCAGGTCGCCGGGTTCATCGGCCTGCAGGCGGCGGCGACGCTCGATCTGCCCAACCGCCCGATGGCCGAGCTCGTCTCCCGACTCGAGCGCCTGCCGTCCATGCTCGATCTGCGGCTCGCCTCGCGGCGCCCCTTGTTCGAAGACCGCTCGTGGTTCGAGGTGATGGTCGCCAACGACGAGGGCCTCGCCGCCGCGCCGCTGCGCGCGATGCGCCTCTCCCTCCTGGCGCCGCTGCCCCGCGCGCTGATCGAGGATCTGCTCCGCTTCGCGCGCGAGAAGCGCATCGTGGTCGGCGGCGAGGACGTGCGAGAGAGCATCGCGCGCTATCGGGGCCGCAGCCTGCTGGTCATCGCGCCGCGCGACAACTGGATCCATCCGGAGTTTGCCACGCCGCTGGTCGACAGCCTCGGCCGCGAGCGTGTCGAGGTCCTGGTCCTCAATCCGCTCGAGGGCGCCCGTCTCGAGTACGGGCACCTCGGGATGCTGCTTGGCTCGGAGGCCCCGCGCGACGTCTGGGCGCCCATCCTCGCCTTCGTCAAGGAGCGCAGGTGAGCCGCGCCCGGCCCACGCGCCGACTGCGCGCCGCTCTCGCCGTCTTGGCGCTCGGGCTGGGAGCGGGCTGCGTGCTCGGCCGGCTCTATCGCGAGCCTCTCCCGCCCGAGGCCGAGCTCTTCGACGCGACGACCGCCGATGGCTGGCGGCTCGGGATTATCCGCTATCGCCCCGAGAGGCCGCGCGGCCTGCCGGTCTTGCTGTGCCACGGGGTCTTCAACAACGGGCGCATCCTCGACATCGATGCCGAGCACAGCCTCGCCCGCTGGCTCGCGTCGCGGGGGCGCGACACCTACCTGCTCAACCTGAGGGGGACGCGCTACTCGGACCAGCCCGATCCGCAGGCGGGGCGCTCGCTGCGCTATAGCGCCGACACCTACGTCCTGCAGGACATGCCGGCGGCGATCGAGGCGATCCGCAGGCGGACCGGAGCGCCCAAGGTGGACCTGGTCGGCCACAGCATGGGCGGCCACCTCGCCTACATCTACGTTGCCGAGCGGCCCGAGGACGTAAACGCCGTGGTGACCCTCGGCGCTTCGGCTCACTTCCACGGAGTCGGCAAGATCGAGCGCGAGTCGGGCCGGTCCATCGCGCGGCTGGGCACCTCGCTCGGCCCGACGGTGCCGGCGCCGGAGATAGCCCACGTGTTCGCGCCGCTGCACGGCGAGATCGAGGGCCCGATAGAGCGCGTGGGCCGCAACGCGCAGAACGTCAGCGTGACGACCTGGAAGCGCTTCATGGCCACCGGCGTCGACTACTGCTCGCGCGACGTGATCGCCCAGCTCGACTTGTGGATCTCGCAGAACCACATGTCCTCGGCCGACGGCAAGGTCGACTACACCGCGCGCCTGCGCACCGTGCGCGCGCCGGTGCTCGTCATTGCCGCCAAGCTCGACAAGATCGCCCCGGTCGCCTCGGTGAAGGCGGGCTACGAGCTGCTCGGCGGACCCAAGGAGTTTTTCATCGCCGGTGAGGAGAACGGCTTTCGGTTCGACTACGCCCACGGGGACCTGGTGATGGCCGACCGGGCCAAGCTCGAGGTCTGGCCGGAGATCTTGCGCTTCTTCGAGACGCACACGCCCGAGGGCTTGGAGGTGGCGGGCGGCGGGCAGAGCGCCGTCGCGCGCTGAGCCTCTGGCAGCCAGGTTCACCGGGAGGCTCGCGCCGCAGCCTGGCCATCACCTGACAATGCGAGCGCTTGGCCAGTAGTATTCGAGGATGCTCGCGTCCCTCCTCGCTCGGCTGGAGATTGACCGCTCCGACGAGCTGCCGTGGGAGGTGTTCTTCGGCGAGCCGCAGCCGCGCCACGTGCTCTCGATGGCGGGGCTGCGCGCCTCGATGCGCGTCGACTTCGAGGAGCGGGGCTGCTTGGTGGGGACCGTGCCGTGCGTGGCCGGGCTGCTCTTCGCGCTGCGGCGGGACTTCGACGCGGTCGTCGTGCGCCCGGACGTCGAGGACGGGTTGGGGTTGGTGCTCGTTCGTGCGCTCAAGCTGGGCGCGAGCTTCCCCGGGCTGAGCGAGGCATTCCTTGAGCCGCTGCGCCGGCGGGTCGCGCACGTGCCGTTCTGGATCACGCCGTTCCCCGACTCCGACGACTACGGGCTGGTGCTCTCCAGGACCGGCGTGACGCTCAGACATCAGGCCGATGCGCCGATGGTCGAGTCGATCTGCCGGTTGAAGGCGATGCTGCGCCCGCCGCCTGCAGAGGCGTAGTGTGCCTTTGCTGGCAGGGGCGCGGACGAAGAACGGGAGCCCTGCCCCCCGGATCTCGAAGTGGCTCAGGCCGGCGGCTCGAGCGCTTTTCGGTTTCGGGTTGCCGGCGGCTGTCGATATCGCCGGGTGGATCGGCCGTCGGAACGCGCCTGGGGATTTTTCAGGGCCGAGGATCAGCCGTCGG
>DHSB01000154.1:8245-8438 GCA_002408385.1 Myxococcales bacterium UBA5297 | reverse complement strand
CTCCTGGCCTGCGCGCCGGGCGCAAAACTCACACTCGCTGGGCGGGGTCCTCAGGTTGAGGAAGAGCACCGGCACGCTGACGCCGATGCGCCCGCAGGCCGAGAGCAGGTCCCGGGTCTCCTCGAGCGCCATGCGCGTGGGGATGCTCACCGCGTACAGCGCCGCCCTCGCCGGATCGCGCAGCAGCGCCCGG
>DHSB01000154.1:7549-8126 GCA_002408385.1 Myxococcales bacterium UBA5297 | reverse complement strand
CCGGATCGCGCAGCAGCGCCCGGAAGCCGTGCAGCTCTCTCGAGAGCTGGACCAGGCGCTCGGCCATCGATGGCATCCGCAAGACCTCCCGGTACTTGAGGAAGAGCTCGAAGAAGGCCTTGAGCCAGTCATCGACGAGCTGCGGCATCTCCAGCAGCCGCACGAGGTGCCCGGTCGGCGCCGAGTCGAGGATCAGCAGCTCGTACTCGGCGAGGAAGCCCATCGCGTCCGTCACCGCCATGATCTCGTCGAGCCCGGGCGGCGCCAACTCGATGAGCCGCTCCATCACCGCCCGGTCGAAGGGCGCGTCGAAGCTGCCGAGCAGCGCGCCGAACAGCTCGTCTATCTCCTGGCAGTACTGCCTCTTGAGCGCCTCGAGATCCGCGGCGGCGTCCATCTCCAGGGCCACCAGCCCTGCGGTCACCGCCGTCATCTGCGGCCCGACCGGCCTGTCGAGGCAGTCGGCGAGGGAGTGCGCCGGGTCGGTCGAGAAGAGGAGGATGCGGCGCTGTGGCGCCTCGCGGGCGAGCCGTATCGCGGTCGCGCACGCCAGCGTCGTCTTGCCGACCCCGCCCTT
>DHSB01000154.1:4644-7442 GCA_002408385.1 Myxococcales bacterium UBA5297 | reverse complement strand
GTCGTCTTGCCGACCCCGCCCTTGCCCGCGAAGAGCAGCAGCCGCGAGGTCGGCGGGGGCAGCGGCGCGGGATGGGCGGCGAGCGCCGCGGGTTCCGGGATCTCGAGAGCGGCCACGGAGGCCCGCGGTTCGAGCGGCGTGACCTCGTCCCAGAACGACTCGAGCTCCCGGCCGCGAAGCTCGGTCGCCCGCAGCGTCGCGCCCCACAGCGTGCGCCCCCGGAAGATGCTGGGCAGCCGGCTCAAGGTGCGCGTCTGTTGCGGGCGCGTCCCCGCGCAGTCCGCGCACCCGGTCGCGGGCACGAGCATGTTCACCACGAGCTCGTCGGCCGCTATCCCCAGGCGCGCCAGCTCGCCGAGCAGCGCTGCGGTCTCTCGAACGCTGAGCTCTTCGGCGATCATCACCGGGACGAAGCGGCAGCGCTGCCGGTCGTGCAGCAGATCCTCGGCCGTGGAGATGGACTCGCTCAGCTCGTCGAGGAAGCCATCGACCTCGTCGGGCCGGTAGGCCCGCGCGAAGAGCTGCTTCATGTAGCGGTGCTTGGCCAGCAAGGTGTCGAGCACGTCGACCCAGCCCCTCAGCAATTCGGGCATCGCCAGCAGGCGCAGCGTGTGGCCGCTGGGCGCCGTGTCGACGACGAGGCACTCCTCGCCGCTGGCCTCGTGGGCCCGCCGTGCGAGGTCCAGGAAGCCGAACAGCTCGTCCATGCCGGGCAGCGAGAGCGACAGGAAGCGGTCGATGTCCTCGCTGTCGAGGAAGGTTCCGCGGTCGGCGATGACCTTCAGGTGCCCGCCGTGCCGGCGGCGGAAGGACTCGAGGTGCTCCCGCGCGTCGAGCTCGATAGCCTCGAGGTTGGCGGGCACCGGGCGCTGCGCCAGGCTGTCCTGGAGCGAGTGGGCAGGATCGGTGGAGATGAGCACGAGCCTCTTGTCGGGAAACCGCCGCGCGAGCGCGAGGCTGGCGGCCACCGCGCAGGTCGTCTTGCCGACCCCGCCCTTGCCGCCGAAGAGCAGCAGCCGCAGCTCCCCGCTCGACAGGAAGCCCGGCCCGCTCATCGCTCCTCCCCGGGCGGCGCCGGAGGCGAAGGGCCCTCGCGCATCTTTTTGATCTCGTCGAGTCGGTCGAGCAGCTCTTTCTCCCGCGCGTCGAACTCGGCCTCGGTGATCCGCCCGGTCTCGAGCTGCATGTACAGCTCGCTCAGCTCCGAGCGGGTCTGGCGCTGGCGGCTCTCGAGCTCGTCCATCGTGGCCTGGTGGATCTTCTTGAAGACCCACCAGACGCCCTTGAACGGCGCGGCGATGAGGTCGTCGATGATCAGCATGGCTGTCGCGTACTCCCCCTCAACCCGGCTCCCCCCCTGCGGTCACCTCGAGCCCAAGTCGCGAGGACCCGGGCGTAGGCTCTCGAGGGACGAGAAAGCCGGAGTCGAGAGGCCCTCGACTTCGGCCTGCCCCGAGCCTGCCGAGGGGCTCGGGCTGACCGGTCATCGCTCCAAGGATTCTTCGACACATCTTCAGGCCTCGCCGGCCCTCCTGCTTCATGCCTCGCCGGCCATCGGGGCCGTCAGGTGCATGTCGACGAAGTCGTAAGGCGGGAATGGCCCGACCTGCTCGAGAACGAAGGTGTCGGGGAAGAGCGCGGCCGCCGATTCGACGGCCGCTTCGAACTCCTCCCGCTTGTCCTTGGGGACCAGGACGGCCAGATCGACGAGCTCGCTCTCGTTGCGCGGAGGGTTGCGCTTGCTGTCGATCCCGAAGTCGCCCAGCGCCTGCACGAGCCTCTCGGCGTACTCGTCACGCATCGAGCCGAGCACCGCGTCGACCTTCTGGCCGAGGTCGATCTTCTCCTCCCGAGTCAGCTCCCGGCCGCTTTCGGCGGCCCGGTCGCGCTCCGCGCGCAGCTCTGGGCTGCTGGCGATGAGGAACTCGAAGAGGTTGGGCTTGGAGGCGCGGTAGGTCAGGCGCACGCCCATCTCGATCTTGCCTTCGACCCGCTTCATCTGCTGCGAGAAGTCCTCCTGGTAGCGGTCGAGCAGCTCGCGCACCCCCGCGCCGCTCTCGGCGACGGTGCCGAAGGCGACAGGCAGCACCGCCGGGCTGGAATCGATCACCTGGTCGAGCACCCGCTGGTGAGCGGCGAGCAGCCGGCGCTCCGGGCGCAGCTCCTCGCGCGTCGGCACGTCGCTGACCACCGCGGTCAGCTCTCCGCCTTCGATGCCATAGACCTTGCCCTCCTCGACGCCGGAGAGCTCGCCGAGCTTCTCCGGAGCGGCGGCCTTGGGCACGACCGCGTACAGATAGGTTCCGCCCTCCTCTTTCCTCGCCATCGGTCACCTCCGCATCGCCTGCCGGCGCTCGGGTTCACCCGCGCCCGAGCGCCTGCAAACTGCTCTCAAACCCTTAGGCCGGGGTTGCGGCCGTCGCCGTCGCGGCGACCGCGTCCGCGTAGCGCAGGTAGGTGTCGACCGAGGCGATCACCACGCGTGCTTGGATGGTGATGATCTCCAGGCCGACCACCGCGACGCGCACCCAGGCGTCGATAACGATTCCCTTGTCGAGGATGACCCCGATGACATCGGCCAAGCCGCCGCCACCCTGCGTGCCTCCAGACCTCTGGACCTCCGCCACGACAGCACCTCCCGCGCTCCTGCTCGTGCCTCGAGCGCCTCCCGCCCGGAGACCTTTCGTCCAGCTCTTCGGAAACCGGCCAGATCGCCGGCCGCTCGCAGCGAGCCAGCCGAACGTTTCGCCGTTGCATTGCTCTGACAATTTGGTGGCGCGGAGATCGTCTCGGCAATG